>NZ_AKJF01000053.1 GCF_000282475.1 Pseudomonas sp. GM78 | reverse complement strand
TTACCGCAGGAATGGATATGTACTCAGTCAACAAAATCCCCATTGGCCGTCAGGACGCCTTCGCCGGCAAGCCGGGCTCCTACAGTAAGAGCGAAACCATAGGCCGTCGTTACCGCACCCAATCCTGCTGAACGGGGCCCTCACGTGGCTTGCTGATTACGAGACTTACCTTGACGAGCCTTGTAACCAGGCAGCGCAGCCGCAAAAGCCAACGCCTCCTCGCGACTGGCAAATGAGCCAAGCCGGTCACCTTGGGTGCAGACCCGCCACGGGCCGTTGTTCACACTGAGTACGTCATAACCGTTCATGTGCATCTTGTTCAACATCGGAACGCTCATAGTCACCTCCATCTTGGCAGTGATCACAGGGTTGACTTGCCTACCTTACACCCCCCTGCCGTGAAGAGGCCGACCGGACGTCGAGTCGGGCTGGCGCAGCGGGATTGCACTTTTAGACACCTGTGCGGTTCAAAATGTCCAGGAAACCTGCATTGGGTTGCGGCCCGAATATTGCATTTTTGTTACAGTCTTGTGACAACCTGGATTGAAAGTACCCATGAAAGTACGCGCAACCGTCATCTGCGAGCACGACCGGCACATTCTCCTGGTGCGCAAGCCCAAGAGTCGCTGGATGTTGCCCGGCGGCAAGGTGGAACGCGGCGAGACCGCGCAGGATGCCGCCCTGCGCGAGTTGCAGGAGGAAACCGGGCTGGGCGCCGACGACATGCTGTACCTGATGGAGCTGGAAACAGGGAGCACCCGACACCATGTCTACGAAGCATCGTTGCCGGACCCCGATCAGGCGCGGCCGCAAAACGAGATTTTCGATTGCCTCTGGTACCCGCTGGACGCGGTGTGCAACCTGAACCCCAGCGACGCGACGCTGCGAATCCTCAGAGCGTTTCAGCGTCGCTTGTAGTCAGCGCATTTCAGCCCTGGTCGCCACCGCCTACCGGCATGACCATGCCAGTGATGTAGGATGCCTCATCGCTGGCCAGGAACAGGATGGCGCCGGCCTGCTCATCCAGCGTGCCGTAGCGTTTCATCAAGCTGCTGTCGAGGGTCTGATCGACGATCTGCTGATACCAGACCTTCTCTTGCTCGCTCTGCTCGGCACTGTTGCGCGGAATGACCCGTGGCGGCGCTTCGGTGCCGCCAGGTGCGGTGGCGTTGACCCGAACACCGCGGCCGGCTGTTTCGAATGCCAGGCAGGCGGTCAGCGCATTCACTCCGCCCTTCGCCGCGCCGTAGGGCACACGGTTGACGCTGCGGGTGGCGATCGACGAAACGTTGACGATCGCGCCACTGCCCTGCGCCAACATGAACGGCAATGCCGCATGGCAGCACCACAAGGTCGGAAACAGCGAACGACGAACCTCGGCCTCGATCTGCGACGCCTCGTAATGCTCGAACGGCTTGGTCCAGATGGTCCCGCCGACGTTATTGACCAGCACATCGAGTCGACCGAAACGCTCGACGGCGGCTTGCATGACCCGGTTGCATTCCTCGTACTGCTCGAGGTCGGCGGTCAAGGCCAGGACCTGGCTATGCGGGGCCAATTGTTGCTGCACTTCGAACACCAGTTCAGAGCGATCGATCAGGATCAGCTTCGCCCCTTCCGTCGCCATGCGCTCGGCTACGCGCCGACCGATGCCCTGGGCCGCGCCGGTGATCAGCGCGATTTTTTCGTGAAATCTGTTCATGGAGAGAAAACCTCACGCCGCGCTGGCAGCAAATTTTTCGTAGTAGAAATTCGCGGGCTTGATGCCTTGCTCGCCGATGTACTTGCTGACCGCCTCGACCATCGGCGGTGGGCCGCACAGGTAGACGTCGACGTCGCCATCGTTCAGATGCTTGGGTGCGATGTGCTGGGTCACGTAGCCCTTGAGCGGGTGCTGGCTGTCGGGGCTGGCCACGCAGGCGCTGTAGGTGAAGTTGGGGATGCGTGCGGCAAAGGCTTCCAGGCGGTCGAGTTCCACCAGGTCGAAATCGTTGGTCACACCGTAGATCAGGTGCAGCGGGTGTTCACTGCCCTGCTCGGCGATCTTCTCCAGCATCGCGGTGAACGGCGCCAGCCCGGTGCCGCCCGCCAGCAGTAACAATGGCCGACGGATATCGCGCAGATAGAAACTGCCCAGGGGACCTGCCAGGCTCATGCTGTCGCCAGCCTTGGCCATGCCGGTGAGGAAGCTGCTCATCAGGCCGCCAGGCACGTTGCGGATCAGGAAGCTGACTTCACCGTCGCGCTGCAGCGAGCTGAAGGAATAGGCGCGGGTCTGTTCGCTGCCGGGAATGCCCAGGTTCACATACTGGCCTGGGAGAAACGCCAGTTTGCTCAAGGACTCGCCCTTGATCGACAGGGCGATGGTGCTGTCGGACAACTGGCGCACCGCGCTGATGGTGGCGTCGTAGCTGGCCTGGCGGGTGCGGCAAACTTCCGAAGATGTTGGCACTCGCACCACGCAATCGCTCTTGGCGCGCATCTGGCAGGTCAGGACAAAGCCCTGCGCGGCCTCTTCAGGGCTGAGGGCGTCTTCGATGTACTCCTCGCCCAGATCGTAGCTGCCCGCTTCGGCGAAACACTTGCAGGTGCCGCAGGCGCCGTCACGGCAGTCCAGCGGAATATTGATGCCCTGGCGGTACGCGGCATCGGCCACGGTCTCGCCGGCATTGGCGTCGATGAACCGGGTGACGCCGTCTTCGAAATTGAACGCAATGGAATGGGTCATGACGGCTGCCTCACAAGTGGTAAACATCGATGACCTGGCGAACGTAGTCGTTCTTCAGGATCACTTTCTTGGCCTTGATCAACGGGTTTTCACCGCGCACATCGAGGGTGTAGAAACTGCTGCCGAAATAGCTGTCGACGGTCTTGTAGCGAAAGCTCAGGGTGTGCCAGTTGAAGCGCACCTTGCAGATTCCGTCGGCTTGCTCGAGCAGCTCGATGTTGCTGATGTTATGGGAGGTGCGGGTGTCCGGCACGCTGGCGCTGGAGCGCTCGGTCTTGATGCGGAAGATGCGGTCTTCAAGGCCGGTGCGGTTGCCGTACCAGATCAGCGAGATTTCCCGCTGCGGGTCCTCGGTCAGCTCATCGTTATCGTCCCAGGACGGCATCCAGTACGTCGCGTCGGGGGCGTACAGTTCCAGCCACTCATCCCACTGACGGTCGTCGAGGTAGCGCGCTTCGCGGTAGAGGAAATCGCGCACGGTTTCATAGGAAATGGTCATTGCACGTCCTCCACGGCGATCAGTTTCGACTGCTCGGCCGCCAGGGCCTTGAGCATGGTCTGCTGCCAGTACTTGTGTTGCAGCACGAACAGGCCTTCGTCTTCGGTGCGCACGCCGCTGAGCAGCGGATGCAGGTCGATTTCCTTGGCCGCCTCGTCGGCGCCTTCAATCCAGTGCTCGGCGCCACGGGACATGTCGTTCCAGGTGGTGACGCTGCCCTGGTAGCTGGTCTGGCAGGAGCGGAACTCTTCCAGATCGTCCGGCGTGGCCATGCCGCTGACGTTGAAGAAGTCTTCGTACTGACGAATCCGGCTCGATCGCGCGTGGTCGCTTTCGCCTTTGGGGGCGATGCAATAGATGGTGATTTCCGTGCGGTTGACCGAGATCGGCCGGGCGATACGGATCTGCGAACTGAACTGGTCCATCAGGTACACGTTGGGGTACAGGCACAGGTTGCGCGAGTTCTCGATCATCCAGTCGGCGCGGGCCTTGCCGAAGTCCTGGGCGAGTTCGTCGCGACGTTCGTACAGCGGACGGTCCTCGGGGTTGGCCCAGCGGGTCCAGAGCAGCATGTGGCCCTTGTCGAAGGAATAGAAACCACCGCCCTGCTTGGCCCAGCTGCCGGCGCTCATGGTCGGGTTCTCGTCACCGGCTTCGCGCTGTTTGCGCTGGTTCTGGGTGGCGGCGTAGTTCCAGTGCACGGAGCTGACGTGGTAACCGTCGGCGCCGTTTTCGGCGGTGAGTTTCCAGTTGCCTTCGTAGATGTAGCTGGAAGAACCGCGCAGCACTTCCAGGCCATCGGTGGACTGGTCGACGATCATGTCGATGATCTTCGCCGATTCGCCCAGGTGCTCGACCAGCGGCACTACATCGGCCTTGAGGCTGCCGAACAGGAAACCGCGATAGGACTCGAAGCGCGCCACTTTGGTCAGGTCGTGGGAGCCTTCGCAGTTGAAGCTCGACGGGTAGCCGGCGTTGGCCGGGTCCTTGACCTTGAGCAGCTTGCCGGAGTTGTTGAAGGTCCAGCCGTGGAACGGGCAGGTGTAGGAGCTTTTGTTGCCGGACTTGTGCCGGCACAGGGTCGCGCCGCGATGACTGCAGGCGTTGATGAAAGCGTTGAGCACACCGTCCTTGTTGCGCGCGATGAAGATCGACTGGCGCCCCATGGTGGTGGTGTAGAAATCGTTGATGTTGGGGATCTGGCTTTCGTGCGCCAGATACAGCCAGTTGCCTTCGAAGATGTGTTCCATCTCGAGATCGAACAGGCGCGGATCGGTAAACATCTCGCGCTTGCAGCGATAGATGCCCTGCTCTGGATCGTCTTCAAGCAGGGACTCAAGGTATTCAGGTCGCAGGGTCATGGCCGCCGCCTCCATTGTTATTGTTCAGGCAAGGCTCATGCTAGGACGGGGCAATGGGGCGGACTATCCGCGGGGTGCAGAGGTTTATCCGTTTTGTGCAGGGAGATGGTGCTGTGTCAGCGACACCAATGTTGACCGTACCGCCCTATTCGCGAGCAGGCTCGCTCCCACAGGGGCAACGCGATCCAGTGTGGGAGCGAGCCTGCTCGCGATGGCGTCAGAGGAGGCAACATCAATGTGCCGGTTTCAGTGGCGGCGCTTGAGGGTATCCGATGGTAACTCGCCGAACTGCTTGCGATAGCTGTCGGAGAACCGTCCCAGGTGCAGGAAGCCGTAGTCCATCGCGATCTCCGTGACGTTGCGCACGTTGCAGGTCGGGTCGCTGAGGCAGGCGTTGACGCGTTCCAGGCGTTTCTGGCGGATGTAGTTTTTTGGCGTGGTGCTCGCGTTGCGTTCGAACAGGCCATATAACGAGCGCAGGCTCATGCTGGCATGGCGCGCCAGCTCTTCGCTGTCGATGTCCTGCTTGAGATTCCTGGCGATGTAATCGGCAATCGCTTCGAACGTGGCGGCCTGTGAGCCGAGTTCGAGGCGGCTGACATTGGTTTTCATCAGGCTGAGCATCTTGCTCACGATGATCTGCGCGTAATGTTCCTGCACCCGGGGAATCTGCTCGGTGGCTTCGGCCTCCTGGCAGATCATCGCCAGCAGGTTGACGAAGCCTTCCAGCTCATTGAGCTGGTAGCGGTTCTCGAGAAACCGCACGCCTTGTCCCGGATAGCGCCAGCGCTGCTCGTTGCAGACGGACTCGAACAGGGACGTGGGAACCTTGAGGATGAATTTTTCGCAATCGTCGGAGTAGGTCAAGTCGACCGGATCGTCGGGATTGATCAGCAGCAATTCGCCGGGGGCAAAGTAGTGTTCCTGGCCATGGCCGCGCCACAGGCAATTGCCCTGCAGCAGCACTTGCAGGTGATAGATGGTTTCCAACGCGCCCGAGGTGACGCGAACGCTTCCGCCGTAGCTGATACGGCACAGGTCCAGGCTGGCGAATTTGCGATGATTGAGGCTGGCCAGGGGGTGCCCGGCGCGAGGCATCAGGATGCAATGATTACCGACATGCTGATTGACGTAGCCCGACACCGCGTAGGGGTCGGCATGGTCGAATACGGTGCTGCGCTGACTCAACAGTTGCGCTTGCATCATCGGGTCACTCTCGTTGTTGTTATAGGGTGCATCAGGTCATTCTAAGGCAGTACTTGCTGCGGTGTATCAGTGGACTGACCTGTGGGTCATTTCACAATGTAACCTGTAGGAGCGAGCCTGCTCGCGATGGACTTGAGGACTCCGCGGGGTGTCAGGTACCCAGCGTCATCGTTGACGTCCATCGCGAGCAGGCTCGCTCCTACAGTGAATCAGGACAATCAGTCCTCCAGTGCACGAACCCGCTCGTGGCGCTGCTGTTCTTCAGGCTGGGCGGACGACTGCAGGGTGAAGTCGAACTCGATTTCCGCAAAGCGACCGCTGACACCGTACTGCGCTGCACGCGCCTGGTCATCGCTGAAGGTGATCTTGGCGATCAGCTCGTCGCGGGTGGCGTAGGCGAAATCGTCGTGCAGGTACTTCTCGCCATCCAGGTTGATCTGGGTGGTCAGGTGACGATGGTCCGGTGCGGAGATGAAGAAGTGCACGTGCGCCGGACGCTGGCCGTGACGGCCCAGTTGATCGAGCAGTTGCTGGGTCGGACCGTCGGGTGGGCAGCCGTAGCCCGACGGCACGATGCTGCGGAAACGGTAGCGGCCTTCGGCGTCGGTGACGATGCGGCGACGCAGGTTGAATTCCGACTGGGAAGCATCGAAGTACGAGTAGGTGCCGCCCGTGTTGGCGTGCCACACGTCCACGATGGCGCCCGCCAGGGGTTCGCCAGCAGTGTTGAACACACGGCCTTGCATGAACAGGGTCACACCAGGGTCGACGCCATCATCCAGGCGCGCTTCGCCTTGGGACAGCGGTGCACCGGCCACGTACAGCGGGCCTTCGATGGTGCGCGGGGTGCCACCGGATTTACCGGCCTGCTCGTCTTCGGCGTCCATCAGCAGGTCGAGGTAGTGCTCCAGGCCCAGACCGGCCACCACCAGCCCGGCTTCCTGGCGTGCACCCAGCACGTTCAGGTAGTTGACCGCTTTCCAGAACTCTTCCGGGGTGACGGCGAGGTCTTCGATGATGTTCACCGAATCACGCAGGATGCGGTAGATCAGGGCTTTGGTGCGCGCATCACCGGCATCGTTATGCAGGCCGCTGGCTTCTTCGAGAAATTTCTGGACTTCGGCAGTGTGGGAAATCTTGACGTTCATTTTACAGGTTCCTCATCTTGTAATTATTGGCTTGGCGAACTGAACAGGCTGGGTTCAGCGGTCATCCTCGCGAATCGACGAAGGATGCCGGCACATCGCGGTGACTTCGATCGCCATGTACGGATACAGCGGCAATTGCATGAGCAAATCGTGCAGTTCCTGGACGCTGTCGACATCGAACACGCTGTAGTTGGCGTAGAGCCCGGCGATGCGCCACAGGTGACGCCACTTGCCCTGGTCCTGCAGGCGCTGGGCCAGGGCTTTTTCGTCGGCCTTGAGCTGCGCGGCGCGTTCAGGGTTCATGTCGACCGGCAAATTCACGGTCATCTTTACGTGGAACAGCATAATGCTCTCCTCAGGCTTGATGAATGGTGGATGTCTTGTCGCGACGGAAAAACGCCAGGCGTTCTTCGTCCAGGCTCAGGCCCAGACCCGGGGTCTTGGGCACGTGCAGCTCGAAATCGCGATAAACCAGCGGCTCGCTGAGAATGTCTTCGGTCAGCAGCAGCGGGCCGAACAGCTCGGTGTCCCACGCCAGTTTGTTCAGGGTGACAAAGGCATGGGCCGAAGCCATGGTGCCGATTCCGCCTTCGAGCATGGTGCCGCCGTACAGGGCGATACCGGCCGCTTCGGCGATGGAGGCGGTGCGCAACACGGCGCGCGGACCACCATTCTTGGCGATCTTCAGGGCAAACACCGTGGCTGCGCCTTCGCGCGCCAGGTTGAATGCATCTTCCACGCACTCGATGGACTCGTCAGCCATGATCGGTGCCGGGCTCATGGCATTCAGGCGGGTCATGCCTGCGCGGTTGTTGCGCGAGATCGGCTGTTCGATCAGGTCGATGCCGTTGGTGCCGAGGATGCGGCAGGCGCGCAAGGCGACGGCTTCGTCCCAGGCCTGGTTGACGTCGACCCGCACGCTTGCGCGATCGCCGAGGGCTTTCTTGATCGCAATCACGTGGGCCAGGTCGCGATTGACCTCGCCGGCACCGATCTTCAGCTTGAAGATGCGGTGGCGGCGCAGGTCGAGCATTTTTTCCGCTTCGGCGATGTCCTTTTCGGTATCGCCGCTGGCCAGGGTCCAGGCCACGGGCAGCGAGTCACGTACGCGCCCGCCGAGCAATTCGCTGACCGGCAGGCCAAGACGCTTGCCCTGTGCATCCAGCAGTGCGGTTTCGATGCCGGACTTGGCGAAGGTATTGCCACGGATACTGCGCTCCAGGCGCAACATCGCGGCGTTGACATTGCCGCTGTCCTGGCCGATCAACAACGGTGCGAAATGCTTGTCGATGTTGGTCTTGATGCTGTCAGGGCTCTCGTTGCCATAGGCCAGGCCACCGATGGTCGTGGCTTCGCCGATGCCTTCGATGCCATCGGCGCAGCGCACGCGAATGACCACCAGGGTCTGGTTCTGCATGGTGTGCATCGCCAGCTTGTGCGGGCGGATGGTCGGCAGATCGACGATGATCGTCTCGATCGATTCAATGGCTGTAGCAAGCATTTCGATACCCGTCAGGTTCTTGAAGTTCTGGGCCTGATTCTCATACGGCTTTTTCCGGGCGGCCAATATAGAATTGGTCTGGCTTGATACCCTGAAGGTATGCAAGCGCTCGGCACTCGGAGGCTCCATGGAACTGCGTCACCTGCGTTACTTTCAGGTGTTGGCTCAAACCCTCAATTTCACCCGTGCCGCCGAACGGCTGCACATCGCCCAGCCGCCCTTGAGCCGGCAAATCCAGCAACTGGAAGATGAACTGGGGGTGATGCTGCTCGAGCGTGGCCGACCGTTGAAGCTGACCGACGCCGGGCGTTTTTTCCATGAGCACTCCACCGCCCTGCTCGACCAGTTGCACAAGGTCTGCGACAACACGCGGCGCATTGGCCTCGGGGAAAAGACCTGGCTGGGCATCGGCTTTGCGCCCTCGACGCTCTACGGCGTGTTGCCGCAACTGATCCGCCGCTTGCGCAGCGGCGAACCGCTGGAACTGGAACTCGGGCTGTCGGAGATGACCACGCTGCAGCAGGTACAGGCGCTCAAGGCCGGGCGCATCGACGTCGGCTTCGGCCGCATCCGCATCGACGACCCGGCCATCGTCCAGACTGTGCTCACCGAAGACCGCCTGGTGGCCGCCCTGCCCGCCGGTCACCCGCTGCTGGCCGGCCCCGTCAGCCTGCGCGACCTCGCGAAGGAACCCTTCGTGCTGTACCCCGGTAACCCGCGCCCCAGCTATGCCGACCACGTGATCGCGCTGTTCGAATCCTATGGGGTGAGCATCCATATCGCGCAATGGACCAACGAGCTGCAGACGGCGATCGGGTTGGTGGGTGCCGGGATAGGGATCACGCTGGTGCCGGCCTCGGTGCAACTGCTGCACCGCGACGACATCGGTTTCACCCCGCTGCTGGAAGATAACGCCACCTCACCGATCATTCTCAGTCGGCGGGTGGGCGACGTGTCGCCGGGGTTGAACCATTGTTTGCGGATGATCGACGAGCTGCTGCCACAGGCGATCACGTCCTCGTAGGAGCTGCCGCAGGCTGCGATCTTTTGATTTTTAAGAGCAAGATCAAAAGATCGCAGCCTGCGGCAGCTCCTACAGAGGTGCGATGTTCAACCAGCGAATGCCCGGCGCCCGGCTTTCATCTCGGCGCGCAATTCACCGATAAAGTCGGAGATGGCACGCACGCTGGTGAGCTCCTCGATCGATACACCGGCAATCATCAACTTGACTTGCCCGCTGGCGGGCTCATAGACCTCGATCCGCAGCAGCCCGCCGCTCTCGGTACATTCGCAGGCCAGGGGCTCAAAACCGGACTCGACAATGTTGCAAAGGACTGAAACGGGAACCATGACCGATGCCTCCGTGGCAGTTGAACGAATGGATCCGAAGAGAATAGACGCCATTTGCCGATTCTGCGCCAGTCAATACTGTTAACTGCCTCGCATTTGCAGCCTTTGTTCAATGGCTATTGTCTTTCCAGATCCAGTTCCAGATCCCCGGCAACTGCGCCGGCTGTGAACTGTCGCGCAGCGTACGCGCCATGGCGGCCCGTTGCAGCGCGGCAGTATCGTCATAAAACGCCAATGGCGCGGTCCTGACACCCGTCGCCCGGGCGCTGTCGAGAAGGATCTGCAGGTATTCGCGAGTGTGCCGCGCGGTGTAGCGATTGAGGTCATGGAACGTCACCACCACCGGAATCACCCCGTCCACCACTGGCAGCTCGCCCCGGGCAATGCGTTCGCGCACTTCGGACATCGATCGCAGCATATGGGCGCGGCGCCGGGGGCTGGCGTTGAAGCCCCAGATCTTG
The DNA here is from genome assembly GCF_000282475.1 of Pseudomonas sp. GM78. GTDB lineage: Bacteria > Pseudomonadota > Gammaproteobacteria > Pseudomonadales > Pseudomonadaceae > Aquipseudomonas. The sequence continues at coordinate 3,046 of NZ_AKJF01000053.1, read as the reverse complement.
CCGTCGTTGGCGCTCAGGTCGGTCAGCAGCACATGCAGGCCATGCTGCTGGTAAGCGGCGAAGGTGCGTTTGTCGTAGCTCCAGAATGGCGGGCGCAGCAGGGTCGGCGGTGCACCGGTGATCGCGGCGATGTCGGCACAACCGTCGGTGAGCGCCTGTTCCAGTTCCTGCGCGCCCAGCGAGCGATGATTGGTGTGCGAAGGCGTGGCCGTGTGAAAGGCCAGAATGTGCCCGGCATCGCGCTCGCGGTGCATGACCGCTAGCCCGATTTCACTGGCGCCGGCCCGCGGGGCCCGGGTCTGCACGAAAAACACCGCCTTGATGCCGGGTTGCACAGGATTGATTGCCAGGCTGTCGAGCACGGTCTCGGTCGGGTTCCAGAAACTCGAGGCGCTGGGGCCATCGTCGAAGGTCAGCAAAAAGCGGATCGGTGGTTGCGTGCGCAACGCCTGTTCGGTTTGCGAGGTCATTTCAATGGGTGCGGCGATACAGCCCAGCAGACCGACTGCCATGGCGAACACCGATAGAATCTTGAACAGCTGTTTCATGTTTTGCCTTGCACCAGACCATGACCCGCGCAGCCGCGGGCCGAGGTTGGATAAGGTACACAGTGTTTGGTTCCGCCGCTCGCCAAGGCGGGGGTTCAGTTCGCCAGTGCCTGCTGGAACGAATGATCGATGATCGGTGCGGTCGCAAGCTCGGCCGGTAGTGCCTTGACCTTGAACAGGAAGTCGGCGGTGTGCTGCAGATCCCCGGCAGCCTGGGCGTCCACCGGGCCGACGGTCAGGTGGGCCTGGCGCAACCAGTGGCGGGATACGTTCTGGTCGAGATTGGCCTTCTTCGCCCACAGGTCAGCGTATTCGTCAGTGTGGTTATCGACCCAGGCCCGGGCCTTTTTCAGACGCCCGAGGAAGTCGGCAATGGCTTCGCGCTTGCTGTCGATCGAAGGGGTAGACGCGGCGATGGCACTCAGGCCGGGCATCAGGTTCTTCGCGGTGAGGATGGGCCGCGCGCCGGAGAACAGGATCTGCTGGGAAATGTACGGTTCCCAGACCGGGAAGGCGTCGATACTACCCTGGGGCAACGCAGCGGCCGCATCGATCGGCATCAGCTTGATGAAGTCGACATAGTCCTGCGGCAGGTTGGCCTGTTCCAGGGCGCGCAAGGTCAGTTGCTGGCTCCAGGCACCCGGCCAGTAGGCGACTTTCTTGCCCTTGAGATCAGCGATGGTTTTCACCGGCGAGTCCTTGGGCACCAGCAACGCAATGGTGTCCGGGTTCTGCCGCGATACCCCGATCAGCTTCACCGGCGCCTGTTTGGCGGCCAGGAACAGAAACCCCGAATCGCCCAGAAAGCCCAGGTCCAATGCACCGGTACTCAAGGCTTCGGCCAGCGGCGCGGCAGCCTGGAAGTGTTTCCAGTCGACGGTATAGGGCGCGCCTTTCAACACGCCGGACGCTTCGACCGAGGCACGAATGTTGTAGTAGTTCTGATCACCGACATGCAGGACAACAGGTTCGCTGGCGTAGGCCAGTGGTGCGGCAAACAGGGCGCTGGTCAACAGACCGCGCAGCAATCGGGGCAGGTTCATCCAGAGGTTCCTTGAGGTTCATTTCTTTAGACCATAAAGGCCTTAATAAAAAACTTTAAATACCCTTTGCGCATAAGCTCATGACCCGTTGCGCTCAGTGTTTGCGCAGCAACAGCGACTCGACAGAGTGCGTTCTGCCGGACACCCGCCCCTGGGTTCAAACCTCTATGCTGAACACTCCAAACGGAGGGTTCGATCGATGTGCGGACGCTTGTCGCAATACCGGGGCATTCACGATTTCGTGGCGGTGCTAAGCATTCCCGACGCCTTGATCAACCACGTCGGCGATCAGCCACTGGCCCGCTACAACGCCGCACCCACCACCCAGCTTGCGCTGTTGCACCTGGAGAGCGATGGCCTGCACGCCGACCCGCAGCGCTGGGGCTGGCGACCGCACTGGGCGAAGGATCGCGCGGCGCCGATCAATGCGCGCGTCGAGAAAGTCGCCCACGGCCCGTTCTTTCGAGCGATCTGGCCCCATCGCGCCATCTGCCCGGTGGACAACTGGTTCGAATGGGTCGATGCCGGGGATGGCACGCGACAACCCTGGCTGATTCGCCGACGTGACCAGGGGCCGGTCTTCTGCGCGGCGATCGGGCAATTCCCGGTGGGCGGTGCAGCCCCCAGGGACGATGACGGCTTTGTCATCATCACCGCCGATAGCGCGGGCGGCATGCTGGACGTGCATGATCGCCGACCGGTGGTGTTCAACGCAGAACTGGCACGCGAATGGCTGGACCCGGCGACACCCAGGGAGCGTGCCGAACAGATGGTGCTGCTACAGGGGGAAGACAGTGATGCTTTTGAGTGGTACCGGGTCGATAAAGCCGTGGGCAATGTCAGGAATCAGGGGGCCGGGTTGATTGACGCTTTGAAGGCATGAACACCCGTAAAACATGGCACTTTGATGCTCCCACCGCTTGTCAGACAACGTCATGCACTTACATACAATTGTCAGTGCCGAGGCTAGGATTCGCGCCGTATTTTCCAGTGGTATACCCAGTTGACCAAAGAGTCAGCAACTAAGGAAATTCCATACAACAAGCCTTGCAGAGAACTCCAATTGCGCGACGATTTTACAAGTAATCAAGTCGCGAGTCTGGCGTGCATTTATCTTACAAAGACAGAGCACTACCAACTCGACCATTTCATCGGGCAGTACATACAAACGCGTAACCTGCTTTCAATTCCCGATATCAAACAGGTGCTGGGTTCAATCCTCGAACGCTACCCGGGTAAAGCCCCGGTCATGGTCAATGAGTTGAATGCGTGGATCGACAGGAACCTGGGTTATCGGGCCACTCATCCCGACTTTTCGCAGTTGCTGGAATAAGCACGAAGCCCCGCTCGATGCGTAATGCTGTTCACTTAAGCATGGGGTTGTAATAGGGATCGGGGGCATATCCATTGCTGCGGTAACGGCCACTTATGGTTTCGCCCTTACGGCGAGTCCCT
>NZ_AKJF01000052.1 GCF_000282475.1 Pseudomonas sp. GM78 | reverse complement strand
TCCGCAGTGGGTTGGGCGGGGGTTTTGGCGCTTTCCAGTTTAAATTACATCTATTACAACCCACCCAGTCATATCCGGAGAGGAACCAAAAGTTGCGTGACAAGATACAATTACCGTCCCCAGAGTAGAGGGGGCGGTAAAATATCCATCTTGATCAATTTCACCTGAACTTTTATTCCCCCAACACTCCACTTTTGCGATATCGGAATATCCCAGCCTGGTTGCGTCGTATCGAAAATAGGGGACAACGACCGCAATTTCACATCTTCCAATGCTCGTATAGTTATCCATTCCTCACGGGACTCTAGAGTAATACCGAGAAACCTATTTTGCTCAACCATGACCAACTCCTTATCACTTATAAAAAATAAAAACAGCAGCGACAACATAACTCAATCTAATACACTCTTCCACTAACAGAACTGCTAGTTGACAATGAAATCCATACACCCTGAGCGCAACCAGAAATTCTTTTAATACCCATGGATATATCACACCTAACTACTATGTCCCGAGATATAGCATGGCTGGATTAGGGAAGGACCACTCACCCATTACCGCTGAGCATGCTAAGTTGGATTAGGCTCGAACTATTCGGTCAAGCCGGGATCGTGCCTGTGGCTGCAGATTCACCACCACCGTGCCGAGCACTGGATCGTCGTCAGCGGTACCGCTGAGGTGACCTGCGATGAGAATGTGTTCCTGCTGACTGAAAACCAGTCGACCTACATTCCGATCGCTTCGGTTCACCGCTTGCGCAACCCGGGCAAGATTCCACTGGAGAT
>NZ_AKJF01000051.1 GCF_000282475.1 Pseudomonas sp. GM78 | reverse complement strand
TGGGGTTCATGGAGCGCTTACCAATCATCTACCGCAGCCCATCGCCTATTCGCCCTATGGTCACCGCTCTGCTGAAAGCGGGTTACTAAGCCTTCTAGGTTTTAACGGCGAACGGCCGGATCCGGTGACTGGGCATTATTTGTTGGGGAATGGGTATCGGGCGTTTAATCCGGTGTTGATGCGATTTAATAGTCCGGACAGTTCGAGTCCGTTTGGGGAGGGAGGCCCGAACACCTATATGTATTGCTCTGGAGATCCGGTGAATTTCGCAGACCCAACGGGTCACGTGAGATTGGCTCCAAGCTTGAATTTATTTGAGATACGACCAAGATCAACAGGTATCGCAATACAGGAATTTGTTGATAACGCAATAGATAACAACTTAACACGCGGAACCCTAAACACCCGAAATCGGGTAAAACGCAACGCTACCAAAAATGTGCAATTAAATAGCCAAAACCCGGCGACAAAAGAAATGGCCTCGTCATCCACGGGACGAGTCGCGGGAGATTCCTTGAAGCGTCCCAATATCCGCTCAGCGGCAGATCAAAGGCTTTACGATACCTTAAATGAGAGGGTAGCGAGCTCGCAAAGGGCCAGGAACGTAGTTCCCACACTGAGGACGAATCTCGAGAATCCGCGAACGACCATATATTCCAGAAACCATATGCAAAATCGCGCAAGCCCACTCGAACAAGCGGTCAATGAATTAGAAATGCTCTACATGATCATGGATGCTCTCAACGAGAGATTCACTCAATTTCAAAGTCTAGTTAACTCAATAAGGTCTCGACCGAACTGAGGGTGATGCACCTGATACCGCGCTGCTGGCCACCGATCAGCAGCGTTCGGTGCTGCAGACGGTCAAGGCCAATCATCCCCCGCTACCCATCGCTTATTCGCCTATTGCCACCACTCTGTGGAAAGCGGGCTACTCAGCCTGCTCGGGTTTAACGGCGAGCGGCCGGACCCGGTGACGGGATGTAATTTGCCGGGGAATGGGTATAGGGCGTTTAATCCGGTGTTGACGCGCTTTAGTAGTCCGGATAATAGGGAAAAGGGGACGGAAAAGGGACGGAAAAGGGGACAGATTTATTT
>NZ_AKJF01000050.1 GCF_000282475.1 Pseudomonas sp. GM78 | reverse complement strand
CAGGTGCGACTTGACGCCGATCGGGCCGACGCCCGGGCCGCCACCGCCGTGGGGAATGCAGAAGGTCTTGTGCAGGTTCAGGTGCGACACGTCGCCGCCGAACTTGCCCGGGGCGCAGAGGCCGACCATGGCGTTCATGTTGGCGCCGTCGATGTACACCTGGCCGCCGTGGTCGTGGATGATGCCGCAGATTTCGCGGATGCCTTCCTCGAACACACCGTGGGTCGACGGGTAGGTGATCATCAGCGCGGCGAGGTGCTCGCGGTGCTCGATGGCCTTGGCGCGCAGGTCTTCGATGTCGACGTTACCGCGGGCGTCGCAGGCGGTCACGACTACGCGCATGCCGGCCATCTGGGCGGTGGCCGGGTTGGTGCCGTGGGCCGACGACGGGATCAGGCAGATGTCGCGACGGTCTTCGCCACGGCTCTGGTGGTAGGCGCGGATCGCCAAGAGGCCTGCGTATTCACCCTGGGAACCGGCGTTCGGTTGCAGCGAGATCGAGTCGTAGCCGGTGGCGGCGCAGAGCATCGCTTCCAGTTCATCGGTCAGTTGCTGGTAACCAGCGCTTTGCTCGGCCGGGGCGAACGGGTGCAGGGCGCCGAATTCGGCCCAGGTCACCGGGATCATTTCGCTGGCGGCGTTGAGTTTCATGGTGCACGAGCCCAGCGGGATCATGGTGCGGTCCAGCGCCAGGTCCTTGTCCGCCAGCTTGCGCAGGTAGCGCATCAGCTCGGTTTCCGAGTGGTAGCGGTTGAACACCGGGTGGCTGAGGATCGGCGACTGGCGTACCAGCG
>NZ_AKJF01000049.1 GCF_000282475.1 Pseudomonas sp. GM78 | reverse complement strand
CGAGATCGGTAAGGCCTATGGCACCCAACCCGGTTTCTACATGATGGTCGGCCCAAACTGGAAGGGCGAAACTCCAGCCGGCATTACGGCAGTGGTGCGCTCCTCCACGTCGCTGGCCTTTGTCGTTCCGCGTATCTTCATCGATGGCAGCGTTGAGGACCAAAAAGCCGTCCAGCCGGTGATCAGCCAGATCGTCTACTACCCGTTGTCGGAGTTCGACGGCAAGATGAAGTCCAAGGACTGGAGCAAGCTACCGCATTTCCCCACGCCGAAGACCACCGGCAAAGGGGAGGCCTCGTGGGTGAACCCGGAAACCTTCTTCGACGAACTACCTGCGGTGATGAAAAGCGTGCCGCCACTGCCAGGCGAGGAAGCCCTCTATAACTGGATCGGCAGTGTGCTGGACGCAGCCGCCAAGGACCCGAAAATCATGCAAGCGCTCAAGGCAACCGCTGTCGGCGCTGAGCACGAAATGATTTCGCCGTTCCTGCGGTGGAGCAACAACGGTCGTGCCGCCGGCAATGGTTGGAATTCGCCGGTGAACAATGCTCAATGGGGAACCGACTACCTCAACCGGACCGCCTCCGCCAAGTCGAACATGTACGACAATCGCCCGGAAGAGACGAAATATATCTACACGGACAACGATAGCCAGGGCGAGCAACTCAACGGAAACAACACCTATGCCATCACCTTTGGCAAGGGCCAACTGCCACCGGTCAAGGGCTTCTGGTCGCTCACGTTATACAACGACGTCCACCTGTTTCATCCCAACGCGCTAAAGCGCAATTCACTGGGCACGAAGAACAAGAATCTCAAATACAACACGGACGGCTCGCTGACGCTCTATGCCGGCACCAAGACGCCCGGCAAGGACAAGGAAAGTAATTGGCTACCGGCCCCCAGCGGCCCATTCTCGCTCTACAT
>NZ_AKJF01000048.1 GCF_000282475.1 Pseudomonas sp. GM78 | reverse complement strand
TGTCCGGTCCGTACAGTACGTGATTAATTGGATGAGGGCTCTGACCGACGCTACAGTAGAGAAGAGACTTTTGGCGGAGTGAGGTCTACGCAGCCTGGAAACCTGAATGGTTGCGATGACCAAAGCGAAGGGACGCAGATATGTATAGGGAAGTAGATGCTTGCACCACCAGAGCAATGACCCAGCTATGGAGAAACCAGATTGCCATTTGCGAGACACTTCACATCCTCGCATCCTGGCTGGCAGAAACCGGTCAAACTGAACGCTTAGCCACTGTAATGCGGATAGCTGGTCAGTTGCTCAATTCTGATCGCGTGGTGGAGCCGGCACTGGGCAGGCTTGTAGAGATGAGTGGCGCTAGGTTTCAGCCAGCCAACGATGACTAAGCGTGCCCAGCTACGCCGAAAGAGCAGGCAGCCCCATCGCCAGTAACGCTGCAGCAGAAGGATTGAGCATCGAACCGGTGAGCTTACTCCGGTGGATCCATTTGCACGCGACGATCTCGTTACCTGGTTTTGCTTTATCACTTTCAGGCAGGTTAATCGTGTGCATCGTACCGCCAACCCGGATTGTGCAAAGGGCATGGAGAACATGACCACGTAGGCAAGCCTCTTCACTCCCTTACAGCGGCCTCTTGCGGCCTTTCGGCCCCCTTAATAACACCACCTGGAAAATTCCACTTGCCACCCTTTTTGCGGACAAGAAGGACCCTGCCAGTACGCAGGCAAATAATAGTGGCCCTACTTCTGGGTTCGCATTCACGCTCCAGCATCTGAATGAAGTCCCCGTATAAAAAAGCCTTGTGCCGCGAGCGATGTATACGACCTATTTCTATCTTGACTTGGAGAATAGACGCCGCGTTCCACCGGGTTGGCACACAAGTGCATGCCGACCGAGGACAGGAAGCCCTATCAAAGAAGTAGACAAGTCTGGTAGCCCAGCATCACTCTCAAAATCACTATCAAATGACTATTGCAGATAGCCATATGATTCAATTATCATTGATCTATCGATTCTTAGAGCAAAGGATAGTAGGTCATGAATACTCATCTTTACCTGCGTGCATCAACCAAGGATCAAGATGCCCACCGGGCCAAAGTCGCACTGGAATCGTTCGCTGCCGACAAGGGTTTGCAAATAACAGGTGTGTACGCCGAGAACATCAGTGGCACCAAACTCAACCGGCCTGAGTTGATGCGCCTGTTGGATACTGCCGAGAAGGGTGAAGTGCTGCTGGTAGAATCGGTAGATCGTCTGAGTCGCCTCTCACAAGCCGATTGGGACACCCTCAAGTCAACCATCAAGGTCAAGGGACTTCGCCTAGTGGTAGCTGACCTGCCCACCAGTCATATGATGGTTGAGGACAAGGGCATCACGGGTCAAATCATGGAAGTAATCAACAGCATGTTGCTGGATCTGATGGCAACCATGGCCCGCCTCGACCAGGAAAAACGGGTGCAACGGATTAGGGAAGGTTTGGAGAATAAGCGTGCGGCAGAACCGGAGTGGAAACCAACGGGCAAGGGGCGGAATCAAGCGAAGTGGGACAAAGTAACGGGCTTGCTTAAGCGGAATGGCATCACCGCGGAGGAAATTGCCAAGATTGCAGACGTGGGCATTGCAACCGTTTATCGCATCAAGAGGGAGCTGACTCTGTAAATCCCCCCCAGCTTGAGATAACCCACCAACGGGTGGTTTCTAGTACCGTGATATTCTGAATTTGTAGCTATTGACGGCGATGTGGCACGGGAACGGCGTTAAGTACCGACCCACCCCGTACGGGAATCCGCCGACCTGCCAGATTATCCGCCCTATATTCCGCGACGGATTGAATGGCGATATTCGCTCTAGAGCAGGTGCAAATTTTAAAAAGTTTTGGTATCAGGGCAGTCAAAAATGGCTTACGACCAATAGATTAGTTTAAGAAAAAAATGGCTACCTCACCCTCGGCGGGATGCAGGCGAGTGCAACTCACCTGCCCTCCACGAAGATCTAAATAGCCTTTGGCTTCAATAACAGGACAGGAGAGCACCTAGCATTTGGCACTCCCGGGTACCTACTGAAGCTCACTCGCTGCCCTCTAGCAGCAGGCTGATCTCCAAAAAAAACGGTATTATGGAAAAACGTAGATTCCCCAGCTCCATCATTGATAAATCCGAAGTTTCCCGTACCACCATCAGCATAGTTAATCTTGAAATCGCTGACAAACCCAACTTTTCGATCCGTAGAGGCGTAACAGATCAGGTTAAATGCCTCCACTATCTGCGAGGCATTTGGACGATCGTCTGGATTTAAAGCTAAGCATCCTTGTATGATTTTCCAGAGATCTTCTTCCAGTACTTCAGTCACTTTATGAGTGCTAAACCACTTAGGCTTTTCGAGATTTACTCCCGTAAATGATAATCGACCGACGTTGAAAATCGCTGCTCGCCCCATGCCAAATGGAGGAGACCCTACCAGCAATTGATAAGCTATACACCCAAACGCCCAGATATCCATTGGCTGACCAGCGGCCTTCCAATTAACCCAACACTCGGGAGCCATATAAGGTACGGCACCCAGCAATGTATTTGACGTAGTTAATGTGGATTCATCTTCATCAAAGAGATTCATCTCTGCTTCAATTTCAGACTCTGCAAGCTTAGCGATGCCAAAGTCAGTAAGTTTCAACGCAGCGACACCCGGATCTCCAGATGTCATTATATTGCTGGGCTTTAGATCCCGATGACATATACCAACTCGATGGGCCTCATTCAGCGCTCTGGCCATATGATGTAATATATGGGCCGCCAAGCCAGGGTCGAGGTAGTAAAATTCGTCATCAAGAAGTTTGGCTAGATCCCTGCCCGGGACAAACTCTTCGACCAAGAAAGTTATTTTCTCGTCTTCATAGTAATCAAAAGTAGCAGCCACGTTGGGATGGACGACACGGGCCCCCATCTCAGCTCCACGCCTGAATCTTCTATCTACGACCCCAGCCTTTGGAGTTTTCAAAGCGACCGTTCGATCCAGAGCCAAATCTCGCGCGATATAGACTTCCTGCATCCCGCCTGCAGCGTAATACTTGATAATTTCATACCGCCCAGCCAAAATTTGATTAGGAGAAAACACATTACTCATAACACAACCTCTGGACGAGACGATGAGAAATTGACCCATTCGCGATTATAACGAAGTTCTGGCTTTCCGAAAGTCAACACGCATGCCTCGGAAAGCTTCGAACCTGGAAGAAGGGGCTTGTTATTTATATAGACATCGCCCGTAACAGATTTAACTTCGAAATCTAGCCCGTCATAGTCAACTCGCACCCCCCCAAGATACCCTAGAGAAACACTTACATTGCGGTTCTGGTGCGTCAATTCGTAGATGGACTTCTGACCAACCACAAACAGACCTCGATGCTGATTCTTAACCAAGTAGCGCGCGCACAACTCACTAATCAGCCGTGCACTTGGACGACGACTCGGATCAACGCTTAAGCAAGAGTCCACCATAGAAGCGATCTCTACGGGTAGCTCAGGAAGAGCAGCCTGTATCGAAGAGACCGAACTAAGAGACTGCGGCGGGCGCTGCTGAAGCTCAGGTGGGAATTTATCTTTCGCTAATGCCCAGGCACAAACTCCCAAGGCATATACATCCATCGCTGAAGTAATCTTAACATCAGCACCCCAGAACTCCGGAGCTGCATAAACTAAAGTCGCCCTGCTATTTATTGTGTAGTAACCGGGATCATCCGTGGAAATTCCGAAATCAAAAAGCTTCAAAATTCCTGCCGCCGAATCTCTAAAGTTATCTAACTTTAAATCGCGATGAACGATACCCTTTTCATGAAGATCAGCCAGCGCTGTAGCAATTTGATATAGGGTTTTGATGTAGCCATAAATATTGCCAGGCGCTTCTAAATGAAAGCTACCATAGTCTCTTCCAGTCAATTGCTCAATGATAATGCCTTCCGCAACCCCATACTCATTGAAAACGACGTCATAAATTTCTACAACATGACGCGAGCGGGCACTTGACAAATGCCTAACTTCGTTTAGCAATTGATCATTATCCGCTAAACTTTGCATCGACTTAAAAATTACACGTCTGTCCAAGAATGTATCATGAACAACTTCGATAGCACCAAAACCGCCAAACTGAGGATTTTCAGGCAATGATTCATATCGTGCAGGTAACATACTAATTCCATTTACTATTGTTTATGGTCGACTTCACTATCCATTGATGAGTCCACGCTGATTTCAATCATGGGACGGACAATCGATCGTTGACGTTTTTTTGCTTCGGTTTGCTCCACTAAGTCCATCTGTCTAGGGGGCTCAACCTCGCTTTTTTGTTTGGAGCGACCGTATCTTTTAGCCGGCTTTTTTTCTGACGCAGGCTGTGACGGTTCCGCATGACGACCAGCAAATACATAGTTTATAAAAAACGAAAATCTTTGGTCTGCTAGCCAAACATCCAAATTCGTGTTTTTGGTTTTTTTTGTCGCCTTGCTCACACACCACTCAACCAATTTGGAGATATCTTCAATTACGACTATCGAAGAATTATCAGTTCCCCCAGTCCAATTTGCTAACGCGAGAGCTCTCCTACTAGCCTCAATTGATGACTTGGCATTAGTCACAACCAACTCAAAACCTAAAGAATCATGTTTCCAGCAACCGTCCGAGCACAAAACTACTGACCTTGAAAACTCTTCAGATCTATTTACATTTATATTTAAATCTATAGATTCGCGACCTGACTCGCCGATTGCCTGTGAAAGGCTTGCCAGCAGCCCTTTTTGGGCAAGAGCAGATACATCTTGTAAGTTTAGTTTTTTGGCTTCATTCGCAAGAGTGTCATCTTCACTTACCTGCTTGAGCCTCTTATCCTTGGCAGGGTCCCATGTATAAATTCTACTGTCACCGATACTGGCACCTATAAATTCGCCAGCGGACGTCGCCAATATAATGCTGGCGGTTGTCGAACCACTACCGGACAAACAGGCCCTAACTTTATCGTCCATTCTACGAATAACATGAGAAAGGACTTGTTCTCCTGAAAGTGCCGTCTTGATACGTGAAAGCTCAGAAAAAAGTGTCGCAACTGCGATTGAAGCAGCTAAATCACCGTTTTTTGAGCCCCCCACACCATCGCATACAACAGCAACGAGATAGGTCTCTCCATTGGCTGCTGATATTTGCGCGACTGCCGACCTGTCCTCATGTCGGGTTCTAACTAGTCCTTGGTGAGATCCATATGAAATCCCAAGATCTTTGATCTCATTGCACTTCAACTGGTCCCATGAGGCCTTGCTCAGATCTAAGAGCAAGGCTTCTCCTATTTCTCCAGTCATCTCGCGGGCTAATGACTCGATATCTAAATTCATGTGCGCTCTATAGAGTAGATATTCTTCGGACCAAATTCGTCCACAGACTGTGACCGAAGGCCATTCCGTTAGCCCACTATAGCCCATTGATCACCCAGTGCCGATACCACACACGACCGACCAGGGAGCGATGTCACTCAGTGTCCATTTCGACCCTTCTTGTTCAATCTTCAACGCTGCCAGCTCTGTAAAGCACCAACAGCTGTATGCATAAACAGTATAGAATACGCCTACAAAACTCAAGGACGCTGAAGGCTGGATACGCGCGTCGAGCTCGCTTCAGTTAAATTGTCCTCTTCAGATCAGCGAAATCGGACGCGTGTAGGTTAAGGTCTACAGACGGTCGATTCGAAACCAGACTCCAGACGGCACGAAGACTGAATTACAGATGCGACAACTCCCGCCATGACAGTCATCAATCGCGGGAGCCAGAAGGTCTAATCGACTCGATTGAGGTGATTCTGATTGCGCACTTTCAGAACCGCCTCCCACATAGTTGATCCGTTCCAACTGAACAGCTTCGTTCCACAGACGTCGCAGTCGATAGAATCCTTATCTCGAAACGGAACGTGAGTTCCTGTTAGGTGATAAACAGAACCGCATTTCTCACAAGTCTCAACCCTGCTCATGCCACTTCTCCTACCCTGTGCCTAGACTCAATTTCGTAGACAGGCCAAATGCTATCATAGCGTTTCAATAATGGGGGCGGTGTAATGGGAACAGATTTTGATGAAGGTAGCTTCAAGAAGGCACGCAGCTTCTTGCTCGCCTTTTCCACTTTGCTGCTGGTGCTTTGGTATTTCAAGGCCGAGATGAGTACGCTTTCCATCCTCGGCAATTCGATAAAATTTACGACCAACACTCACGACACCTGGCTCCTACTTTCAGTCGCCAACGCCTACTTTTTCTTCCGATTCGTTCAACATCTACCACCTAAATGGGCGGATCAGGGAGAAACTGCAACGAAACATCACGAACGAACATTAATTCGCATTACTCAAACCCTATATAGCCGAGCAAACACCCGCTCTGCAATGGAGCATTTCAATGCAAACCCAGAGCACAAAACCTCCAAAGATATAAAGATTTATCCAGCAGGTCGCATGGATTATGAGGTGTCTCAAGGGCCGACAGGCGAGATGAACGGCGACCCAAGATCAAGCGTGGTGCGCTTTACACTTCGATGCACCTATGAGGCTGACAACGGAAACCTTTGCACCGTGGATGGCTACCTAAACCGCATAACACCCCATCGCTTAGTCATCCTTTACAGCCGGGTAGCCGGTTTCATTAAAAATTTATTCCTGTCGCCATGGTTTACAGAGCACATATTTCCAATGCTCTTTGCCCTTTCCGCCACGGGCGTGGGCATTTGGAGTTGGTGCGAAATGCAATAGTCGGGAGTTGGATCGCTGTCGTACGGTGGAGGGATTGATGCAAGCACGATAATATGCCGCTCCAGGTGCACCACTTTGGTGTACCTAAACGCTGTAACACTTCGAGATTTTTTTGCTGATAAATCCTTGTAAAATCAAGGACTTAGAGATAGGTGGCGACCCCACCAGCCACACCCCGGC
>NZ_AKJF01000047.1 GCF_000282475.1 Pseudomonas sp. GM78 | reverse complement strand
CCTCCAGAATCTGCCGTCAACCACTAATTACGCCTTTTTGGCAGAAGAGCCCTTTTTGGCCATCATACGCGGGATTCGACGGGCCAGCGGCGGCAGCCTCAGCACTAATAGCAATGCACCTATAGAGGCATAGATCGACCACTCCTTCAGATCGGCGCGCACGATCCAGAGCATATGCAGCAATCCAAGCACGAGAACCAGATAAGCCAGGCGATGCAACTTCTTCCAGCGAGCTCCCAGCCGTCGCTGACTGTAGCGATTGGAAGTGCACGCCAATGACAGCAAACACAAGAAACCCATGGCCCCGACAATGATGTACGGACGCTTGCGTAGCTCGACACCAAGCTGCGACCAGTCGAACCCGAGGATAAAAGCCAGATAGGCGCTCAAGTGCAGAACCACATAAGCGAAGCACCACAATCCCAATTGTCGCCGGACAGCTACCCACCCCGCCCAACCCATGAGTTTTTGCAGCGGCGTCAGGCTTAATGTGATGAGCAACAGAACAAGTGCCCCCAACCCCAACCTGTCGACCAGCACCTTGCCGGGATCAGGCCCCAGCGCATCCTGCCAGGCCTGGTACAACCAAAGCAGCGGCCACACCAATGCAGACACGAAAACAGCTGAACGCCAGAGCGGATAGCGCATCAATAGTTCTTCCGCAGATCGAGCCCTGTATATAAAGAAGCGACTTCATCGGCATAGCCATTGAACATCAGCGTGTCACGCACATTGGGCTTGAACAGGCCACTCGGTAGCCGGCGCTCGCGGGCCTGAGTCCAGCGCGGATGGTCAACCGTAGGGTTCACGTTCGCGTAAAAGCCGTACTCGTCCGCGGCAATACTCTGCCATGTGGTTTTAGGCTGCTCGCTCACCAGACTTATCCGCACGATGGACTTGATGCTTTTGAACCCGTACTTCCATGGCACGACCAAACGCAGGGGCGCCCCGTTCTGGTTCGGCAACTCACGCCCGTACATCCCCACCGCCAGTATTGCCAGCGGATTCATTGCTTCGTCCAATCGCAACCCTTCCACATAAGGCCAGTCGATCAAGGCGAACCCGGAGCGCTGCCCTGGCATGCTCTTGGGATCCTGCAGGGTTTCGAAGCGGATGAATTTGGCGTTTGACGTCGGCTCTACCTGATTGAGCAACGCCGAAATGGGGAAGCCGATCCATGGAATCACCATCGACCAGGCCTCCACACAGCGCAGACGGTAAATGCGCTCTTCCAGTTGGTAAGGCTTCATGAAGTCTTCCAGCGCATACCGCCCCGGCTTGCCCACCTCCCCGTCCACCACCACGGTCCAGGGCTCGGTTTTCAGCGCACCGGCATTGGCAGCCGGGTCACCCTTGTCCGTGCCGAACTCATAGAAGTTGTTGTAGTGCGTTGCGTCCTTGAACGGCGTGATCGCCTCATCCTTCACGCTGACGGCACCCCACCGGGTGGAGGGAAGTTTTTCGGCAAACCAGGACGGCGCCTTGCCAGGCTCGACATCCGGGTAACGCGCCGCTTCATCGGCCACAGCCCATCGCGGCAGACTGGTCACGGCCAATCCTGCCACGGCAGCACCCAATACATTGCGTCGCGAAAGATAGATGGATTCAGGCGTGACGTCCGACTCATGGCAGTCGGACGCTTTTGGGACTTTGATCAGCATGGCTACTCCGCAGCATTGGAGAACAGACGCACCAATAGACTGCGGAGTATGAGGGAAATTACATCACTCGGCGCTTTTGCGCCGACGAAGATGTAACAGGTATTGCACCGGACCGGAGGCTGCATAGGCGAGGAATACCAGGAGCAGGATACGCGGCGGATCACTAAACACGACCGCAAACACCAGCACCACGGCAAGGATCGCCACGAAAGGTACGCGCCCCTTCAGGTCCAGTTCCTTGAAGCTGTTGTACTTGATGTTGCTGACCATCAGCATGCCGGCCGCCGCCACCATCAGCGCAACCAGAAAGGACATCTTGGAACCCTGGATGCCGTAATCACTGAACGCCCAGACAATACCGGCTACTACACCGGCCGCAGCCGGGCTGGCCAGACCGATGAAATAGCGTTTGTCGGCAGTACCGACCTGGGTATTGAAACGCGCCAGGCGCAACGCCGCGCCGGCTACATAGATGAAGGCGACCATCCAGCCGACCTTGCCCATGTCGCCAAGCGCCCAGCCAAAGGCGAGCAATGCCGGCGCCACGCCAAAGGCGACCATGTCCGAGAGCGAGTCGTACTCGGCACCAAAGGCACTCTGGGTATTGGTCATGCGGGCAACGCGACCGTCGAGGCCGTCGAGCACCATCGCCACGAAAATCGCGATGGCGGCAAAGGCGAAATACTTGCTCGCACCGATCGAATCACCGGCACTCAAGGCACTCTGGGCGCTCATCGAGTTGATGATGGAGTAGAACCCTGCGAACAGGTTCGCAGTGGTGAACAGATTCGGCAGAAGATAGATACCACGATGCCGGACTTTACGGCCTTCAGCGTCATGCCCTTCTTCGATGTGCTCATCGATGGGCAGAAGGCTTTCGGCGTCAGAAGCCTGCTTTGGCTCTTCGGGACGTTCGCTCATGGACATTACCTTGCAACGGGGTGGAAAGTTTCGACAGGTGTCTGGGACGACGGTTCGACCGCAAACGATGCAGCTTTATACCAGAACCGGTCACCCAAACGAAAAAACGCGGCCTAAGCCGCGTTTTTCGTACAAGTGCTCGACTTAGTTCTTGGCTTTGTCGACGATCTTGTTGGCACCGATCCAAGGCATCATGGAGCGCAGCTGCTCGCCGATGACTTCGATACCGTGCGCGGCGTTGTTGCGACGCTTGGCGGTCATCGAAGGATAGCCGGTAGCGCCTTCGCTGATGAACATCTTGGCGTATTCGCCGTCCTGAATACGTTTCAGGGCGTTGCGCATGGCCTGACGGGATTCGGCGTTGATGACTTCCGGGCCAGTCACGTACTCGCCGTACTCGGCGTTGTTGGAGATCGAGTAGTTCATGTTGGCGATACCGCCTTCGTACATGAGGTCAACGATCAGCTTCAGTTCGTGCAGGCACTCGAAGTAGGCCATTTCCGGCGCGTAGCCAGCTTCAACCAGAGTTTCGAAACCGGCTTTAACCAGTTCAACGGTACCGCCGCACAGTACGGCTTGTTCGCCGAACAGGTCGGTTTCAGTCTCGTCCTTGAAGGTGGTTTCGATGATGCCGGTACGACCGCCACCCACGCCGGCAGCGTAGGACAGCGCAACGTTCTTGGCGTTGCCCGAGGCGTCCTGGTAGATCGCGATCAGGTCAGGGATACCGCCGCCTTTGACGAACTCGGAACGTACGGTGTGGCCTGGTGCCTTCGGCGCGATCATGATTACGTCGAGGTCAGCGCGCGGCACAACCTGGTTGTAGTGGATCGCGAAGCCGTGGGAGAAGGCCAGGGTGGCGCCTTTCTTGATGTTCGGCTCGATTTCGTTCTTGTACAGGGAAGACTGGAACTCGTCCGGGGTCAGGATCATGACCAGGTCGGCAGCGGCAACGGCGGAAGCAACGTCAGTCACTTTCAGGCCATGGGCTTCAGCCTTGGCAACAGTGGCCGAGCCTTTGCGCAGGCCAACAGTCACGTCAACGCCGGAGTCTTTCAGGTTGCACGCTTGAGCGTGGCCCTGGGAACCGTAACCGATGATGGCAACTTTCTTGCCCTGGATGATCGACAGGTCGCAGTCTTTATCGTAGAAAACTTTCATGAATTTCCCCTCTATCAGGCCGTTCAGGCCATTCGCTAATTTGGTTTAGATGCTGAGTACTTTGTCGCCGCGGGCAATACCGGTGACGCCACTGCGGACGGTCTCCAGGATCGAGGCGGTGCCAATGGACTGGATGAAGCTGTCGAGCTTGTCGCTGGTACCGGTCAATTGAACGGTATATACGCTGGCACTGACATCGACGATCTGTCCACGGTAAATATCGGTGGTGCGCTTGATCTCGGCGCGCTGGGCGCCGGTGGCCTTGACCTTGACCAGCATCAGTTCGCGCTCGATGTGAGCACTTTCCGACAGGTCGACCAATTTGACCACTTCGATCAGCTTGTTCAGGTTCTTGGTGATCTGCTCGATGACCTCATCGTGACCGACCGTGGTCAGCGTCAGACGCGACAGGGTCGGGTCTTCGGTGGGTGCCACGGTCAGGCTTTCGATGTTGTAGTTGCGCTGCGAGAACAGGCCGACTACACGAGACAAAGCGCCAGGTTCGTTTTCCAGAAGCAAGGAAATAATGTGCCGCATGATTAAGTACGCTCCGTCTTGCTCAGCCACATATCGCGCATGGAGCCGTCTTTGATCTGCATCGGGTAGACGTGCTCGCTGGTGTCGACCGCAATATCGATCACGACCAGGCGATCTTTCATGGCGAACGCTTCTTCCATCTTCGACTTCAAATCTTTCGAATCGGTGATGCGCACGCCAACGTGGCCGTAGGCCTCCGCCAGCTTGACGAAATCAGGCAGCGATTCCATGTAGGAATGAGAGTGGCGGCTGCCG
>NZ_AKJF01000046.1 GCF_000282475.1 Pseudomonas sp. GM78 | reverse complement strand
CCATGTGTCCGGTCCGTACACACAGGCAAAAAAAGACCCGGCAAGAGCCGGGTCAAATAACCGTGATTAGCCTGATGAGGAGATAATCTGAGAGTCCGAACCAAGGGCTTTCCAGAATATCGACCAGTCTCGCGACCAGTTGTGATAATCATATCGATTCTCATTACCAAGTCAACAGGTGATTTCCCATTTGTTCGATTCGTGTCGCACGCTCGTTCCAAGTCCTTGTATTCATTGAACTCTGCCTGTCGTTTTCAGTGCGCTCAGTTGTGTAACCTGTTTATTCAACAGGTCGATACGCCGGGCCATGCTCTCGATCAGGCTGCTGGCAATCTTCGGATTGCTCTGGGTCAGGCTCAAAAACTGGTCCTTGGGAATGCGCATGATGGTGCTGGGTTCGCGGGTGATGATCGTGGCGTTGCGTTTCTCGCCGGTAAACACGGCCATGGCACCGAAAATCTCGTCCTTGGGCACATCGCCCACCTTCACGCCATCGACAAACGCTTCGGCGTGGCCGTCGATGATTACGAACACATGGTCCGCTTCATCGCCCTGACGGATCAGCATTTCGCCGCTGGCAACACGCTGGAAGCCGTTGGTGGCGCGAAACTCCGGTTGCTGAAGGCGCGCCACGGCATCGGACAGCAGGGCGGTCTGCCCCGCCATGTATTGCAGGAACAGCTCGGAGCGGGCCGGGTCGGCATAGATGTGCTGGAACACCTGCGATCGAAGGTAGGGTGTCAGCGCCACGGGCGTCTTGCTGCACAGGCGACAGCGGGGCAGCCCCGCGTCCTGGCGCAGGCCGATCAGATCGCCCTGCTGCAGATAGAACAGCGCACGATCATCGATACAGCCGTGCAGCCGGCCTGTATCGAGCATGAACAGTTGATCGGTGGACAATGCTGCGGCGAGGTCGTCGATGGCAGGAAAAGCGACGGCGGGTCCGCTAGGCGCTAAACCCTGCAACAGTCGGGCGGGCATGTTTTGCAGGCGATTGATCAGTGTTTCGGCGTAAGCCGGTTGTTCCCCAAGTAAGTACATGGCGAGCGGTACTCGTTCAGTTCTTGTGGCGTGACGAGATGGCTTCGAGTTGTTTGTTCAAGGCTTCCTTGCGTTCAGCGGGGATGTCGTTCCAGTGCACGTCCATCAAGGCGCCTTCGATCGCGTACAACAACACCTTGGAGGCCCGGAACCCGCGCGTGCGCACGGCCCGATAAGCGTCCACCGCCCCCAGGCGACGCAAGTCCGAGGCGCTGTGGATGCCCACGGCATGCAGCCATTGCGCCGACGTCTTGCCAAGATTCTTCAGGTGTTGCAGTTCATCATTCATCAAGCCTCCTTGCGATGGCCGAATGGTGCGTGGGCAAGCTTCTGAGGAGTGTAGCCATCAGCAGGAAAAGCGTGATTGTTTGCTCGGTTTCGATGCAAAAGCTTCTAAGCGGCAGTTGCCCCTGACGTTGCTAAAAGCGAGGAAAAGGAAGGGGATAGCGATCAAAATGCCCGATTTTCGAGCAAGACCGCCCGACGTCAAGCGCGAAGTGGGGGCGCTGGACTTGTCATTTCAGACTGACGGTCAGCGGGTGCGATAACGCAGGCGCGTACCGAAGTTCATCGACATGAGGATTTCGTCGGCGCTCAGTTCCGCCGGAAAGTAGGCGCCGGAAATTTGTGCATGGGCCAGGCTCGCACCTTCAAGTGAAGCGTTGCGAAAATCGATGCCGCGCAGATCGGCGGAGCGGAAATAGGCGTCGGTGAAGTCGATGCCGTCGGCGTCCAGTTCGCGCAGGTCCAGGCCACGGAAATCACCACCGACCATGTTGATAGTCCCGTGCTGGGGGCGCTCTTTGTTGAAACCGGCGATGTCGTCCTTGTGCAGCAAGGCATAAAGCGGGGTGTCGAGCAGTTTCGGCTGGCTCATGTCGCGTCACCTGTTGGATTTATGACGCCAGTATAGTGCCAGTATTTGAAGGCCGTGAAGCCGGGTCAGGCTTCACGGCACAAATGCCCCCTTACAGGCCGGGCAGGCGCTGGCGAATCTGTTCCACCACCGTGTCGAGGGTTCCACTTTCGTTGGTCTGCACGCGCTTGCTGCAGAGGATTTCTGCGGGTGTCAGAGCTTCACGACTGGCTTGCTGGGCTTCGATAACGGCCAGGGTGGCGTCGGACGGATCCTTTTGGTCTGCCTGGCGCAGGGCCAGCCAGCTCTCGATCACTGCTTGCGGCGCATTGCAGTCAAGGATCAGGAAAGGCGCGCCGGTGGCCTCGGCCACTTTCGCCGCGTTGTCGCGCTGCTCATGCTTGAGGTAGGTGGCATCGACCACCACCGGGAACCCGGCATGCAGGATCTGCCCGGCAATTTCGTGCAGGCGCTGGTAGGTCGCGGCGCTGGCGTCGGCACTATAAATGCCGGCCTGCAGGTCATTGGCGACGGTCTGCTCGCCGAACAGGCGTTTGCGTTCAACATCGGAGCGCAGGCGAATCGCTCCCAGTGCCTCCACCAGGCGCATGGCCACGTGGCTTTTGCCAACGGCGGAAACACCGTGGGTGATGGCCATGAAGCGCGATGGGATGGTGCTGTAGCTTTCCGCCAGGTTGGCGTAGTTGCGGTATTGGCGCAGTGTCGTGGCGCGCTGCACCGCGGTGGCCTCGGCTGGCATGCTGAACAGGGTGACCTTGGCGCGCACAAGTGCGCGGTAGGCTTTGTAGAAGTTCAGCAGTTCCAGGCCGTGGTAATCGCCGGTCAGTTCCAGGTACTGGCTGATGAATCGACGCGCCAGGCACTTGAGGCCGCGGTCTTCCAGGTCCATCGCCAGGAAGGCGGTGTCGGCGTACACGTCGGTGAAGCGGAACGGTTCGTTGAATTCGATGCAGTCGAAGATCACCACGCGGCCGTCGATCACGGTGGCGTTGCCCAAATGGATGTCACCATGGCATTCGCGAATGAAGCCCTCGGACTTGCGTTGGGCGAACAGTGGCTTGAGACGTTCGAAGCTGCTTTCGGCCCAGGCCAGCAGGGCGTCCAGTTGCAGCAGGTCGGCCTTGTCGCTGAGGAAGGGACGAATCTGCTCGAAGTTCTGCCGTACAGGGGCCATGACACTGTCTGCGGTCCCGGCTTCGTGTTCTGCCGGCACTCGCGGTGCGTCCAGGTGGAAGCGGGCGATCTGCTCAGCCATCTGGTCGATGTGTGCCGGTGTCAGTTCGCCGTTGGCTTGCAGCGTGCTGAGCAATCCGTCCTGGGCAAACTGGCGCATTTTCAGCGCGTACTCGATGGCCGGACCTTCGCCGCCCAATTGTGGCGCTTCGGCGCTACCGGTGATCGGTAACACTTCGAGGTAAAGGTCCTCGGTCAGGCGCTGGTTCAGGCGCAGCTCTTCAGTGCAGAAATGCTCGCGAGCCTCAAGGGTGGTGAAGTCGAGGAAGCCGAAGTTCATCGGCTTCTTCACTTTATAAGCATAAGGGCCGGTAAGCACGACCCAGGAAATGTGGGTCTCGATGACCTTGAATCCATCTACAGGATGCGGGTAGAGGGCCGGGTTTTGCAGAGCGGCGATCAGGGACTGGCTCACAGGCGATCCTTAAGAGTCGGAAAAATTCAGGGGCTCATTATGGCGTCTAGCCAGCCTAACGCAAACTCGCGGGCCTCCTGTTGAGGATGAATAAAGTGCGTATAATCCGCCGCCATGACTCGTACTCGAACCCCCCGTACCCCAAAGAAACCCCCCTCCAGCGGCCTGCGGCCCTGGCTGGGCTGGGCCCTTAAACTCAGCCTGGTCGGCCTTGTGGTGCTGGCCGGGTTTGCCGTTTACCTCGATGCCATCGTGCAGGAGAAGTTCTCCGGCAAGCGCTGGACCATTCCGGCCAAGGTCTACGCGCGTCCGCTCGAGCTGTTCGTCGGACAAAAGCTGAGCCGGGATGATTTTCTCACCGAGCTCGATGCCTTGGGCTATCGACGTGAAAGCGTGGCCAATGGTCCGGGCGCGGCCTCGGTCAGCGGCAATACCGTCGATCTGAACACCCGTGGCTTCCAGTTCTATGAAGGCATGGAGCAAGCGCAACCGGTGCGAGTGCGTTTCTCCGGTGATTACGTGGCCGAACTGTCGGGGACCAAGGGTTCGAAGTTGTCGGTGGTCCGCCTGGAACCGCTGCTGATCGGCGGCCTGTACCCGAAAAACCTCGAAGACCGCATCCTGATCAAGATCGATCAGGTGCCGCCGTACTTGCTCGAGACCCTGGTCGCTGTCGAAGACCGTGATTTCTATCACCACTTTGGTGTCTCGCCAAAGTCGATTGCCCGGGCGATCTGGGTCAACGGCTCGTCGGGTCGCATGCGTCAGGGCGGTAGTACCCTGACCCAGCAGTTGGTCAAGAACTTCTACCTGACTAACGAGCGCAGCCTGACCCGCAAGCTGACCGAAGCAATGATGGCGCTGCTGCTGGAGCTGCACTACGACAAGCCTGAGATCCTCGAGGCTTACCTCAACGAAGTGTTTATCGGCCAGGACGGCCAGCGCGCAGTGCACGGTTTCGGCCTGGCCAGCCAGTTCTTCTTCAGCCAGCCACTGGCCGAACTGAAGTTGCATCAGGTGGCCTTGCTGGTCGGCATGGTCAAGGGACCGTCCTCCTACAACCCGCGCCGGTATCCGGAGCGTGCACTTGAGCGGCGCAACCTGGTGCTCGATGTACTGCAGGAGCAGGGCGTTGCCACGGCCGAGCAAGTCGAAGCCGCGAAGAAAATGCCATTGGGCGTGACCAAGCGCGGCAGCCTGGCGGACAGCTCGTTCCCCGGCTTCCTCGATCTGGTCAAGCGCCAGCTGCGTGAAGACTACCGCGACGAAGACTTGACCGAAGAGGGGCTGCGGATCTTTACCAGCTTCGATCCGATCCTGCAGATGAAAGCCGAAGCGTCGGTCAACGACACGTTCAAGCGCCTGTCCGGCCGCAAGGGTTCGGATGAGGTCGAGGCGGCCATGGTCGTGACCAACCCGGAAACCGGCGAGGTGCAGGCCATGATCGGCAGTCGCCAGGCGAGCTTTGCCGGTTTCAACCGGGCACTGGACGCGGTGCGGCCGATCGGTTCGTTGATCAAGCCGGCGGTTTACCTGACGGCACTGGAAAAACCCAGCCAGTACACATTGACCAGTTGGCTGTCGGACGACTACTTCTCGGTCAAGGGCGCGGACGGCCAGGTCTGGAAGCCGCAGAACTATGATCGCCGCTCCCACGGCACGGTTTTCCTTTATCAAGGGCTGGCGCACTCCTACAACTTGTCGACCGCACGCCTGGGCCTGGCCGTGGGTGTGCCGAATGTCCTCAAGACACTCGGGCGCCTGGGTGTCAGTCGCGAGTTCCCGGCCTTCCCCTCGATGTTGCTGGGCGCCGGCGGCATGACCCCGATCGAAGTGGCGACCATGTACCAGACCCTCGCCAACGGCGGTTTCAATACGCCGATGCGCGGGATTCGTAGCGTCCTGACGGCCGAAGGCGAGCCGCTCAAGCGTTATCCGTTCCAGATCCAGCAGCGTTTCGACCCGGCGTCGATCTACCTGATCCAGAGCGCCATGCAGCGCGTGATGCGTGAAGGTACCGGCAGCTCGGTCTACAACGTGTTGCCAAAGACCTTGACCCTGGCCGGCAAGACCGGGACCAGTAACGACTCGCGAGACAGTTGGTTCGCAGGTTTCAGTCAGGACTTGCTGGCGGTGGTCTGGTTGGGGCGCGACGACAACGGCAAGACACCGTTCACGGGTGCCACCGGTGCGTTGCAGGTCTGGACCAGCTTCATGCGCAAGGCCGACCCGTTGCCGCTGGACATGCCGCAGCCGGATAATATCGTTCAGGCCTGGGTCGATGCGCGAACCGGCCAAGGCTCCGACGCCGGTTGCCCCGGCGCCGTGCAGATGCCGTATATTCGCGGCAGCGAACCGCCTCCCGGTCCCGCTTGTGGTGGCGAAAGCCCG
This sequence comes from Pseudomonas sp. GM78, assembly GCF_000282475.1. Lineage (GTDB taxonomy): Bacteria > Pseudomonadota > Gammaproteobacteria > Pseudomonadales > Pseudomonadaceae > Aquipseudomonas. The sequence goes on along the minus strand of NZ_AKJF01000046.1, from coordinate 3,556 downwards.
ATCAACGGCGAAACGGTGATGGATTGGGTCAAGGGCTGGATGAATTAAGCAAAGAGGGTTTCAAGTGAACAAGTGGTTGATTCCAGCGGTGACCGCCGTGGCTTTGCTCAGCGGTTGTTCTTCGGTACAGCGCGGCTCGATTCCGGTGGTGGATTCCGGCACCAAGGTTTCCAATAGCGAGCGCGTTTCGGCGAACGGCGGCTACCGTCAGACGACGGTAAAACGTCCTGTGCAATCCCAGGCCCAGGAGATTCCACAAGGCGATACCGGTGTTGTCGTGATGGTGCCAGGGGGTGGCGCGGTGGCTTCGGCGCCAATCAGCACCAGCCCGATTACGCCAGGCCCGATTACCCCGGGTCCGATCACGCCAGGCCCGATGAACACGTCGCCGGTCCAGTCCGCACCGGTCAATCAGGGCAGCTACAGCATGCCTTCGACGCCGAGCGGGATTCCGTCGGCCAGTTCCGGTGGCCTGTCCGCCGACGAACAACTGGACGGTCCGGTGCTGGCCCTGTTGACCACCGCCCAGCAGCAACAGGCTAGCGGCGACCTCAATGGCGCTTCTTCCAGTCTCGAGCGCGCACAGCGTGTCGCCCCGCGTGAGCCGCAAGTACTCTATCGCCTGGCGCAGGTGCGCATGGCCCAGGGTGACGCGCCGCAGGCCGAACAATTTGCCCGCCGTGGCCTGACCTTCGCCAATGGGCGTCCGGCACTGCAGGCCAGCCTGTGGGAGTTGATCGCCCAGGCGCGTGAGAAGCAGGGCGATTCCGCGGGCGCCGCACTGGCTCGTCAGAAAGCCAAGGTTACTTCGTGATGGATGTACGTTTCCCAAAGATTGCCGATCAGTTGCTGCTGATCGAACGTGAGTTGCGGGTGCAAGGGTGGTGGGATGAAGTCCCGCCATCCGCTGAAGCGTTGTCCAGCGTCGAGCCGTTTTCGGTCGATACGCTGGACTTCGAACAGTGGCTGCAATGGATCTTCCTGCCGCGCATGAAAACAATCCTGGAACAGGATCTGCCCTTGCCGAATGCATCGGGAATTCAGGAGATGGCCGAGATGGTCTTCGCCGGGCGCAATGTCCAGGGCAAGGATCGGCAGCTGCAGGTGTTGCTCAAAGAGTTCGATCAACTGATCACCGAGTCGCGCTAACTCCCGATCCCCTGTAGGAGCGAGCCTGCTCGCGATGGTCGTCAACGGTGACACGGGCTGCCTGAATACCCGCGTTGACTGGACGTTTTTCGCGAGCAAGCTTTGCTCCTACATGCAGTTATCCGCAATCTGCTTTTGCGTTTCGCCGATGCGCTCCTGACGCTGGGAGCCATCAAGACGCCGCATCTGGCCATCCACTTCCTCTCTCAAACGCGGATTATTCTGCAATTGCGCCAGATTGGTTCGCGCCTGTTCGCAGAAAGCCTTCAGCTGGTTCTGTTGCTCGGCCACCTGCTTCTTCACCGACTTGTCGATCGCCTGTTGGTCGCCAATGGCGCCGCTGTGTGCGGCAGTGCCCGGTTTGCCGGGGGAGGAGGCGGGCGTGACGACAGTAGTGGCTGGCTGATCCCGAGGCGGTTGAGCATCGAAATGGGTAACGCCCTGGGCGTCGACCCACTTGTAAATCTGCGCGGCCATGGACGGCGGGCTGAGGGCGACCATCAGGCCGGCGATGAGGAAGTGCGTACGCATGCCAATTCCTTGTCAAAAGTTGCGCAATTGAAGCTAACACACAGGGGGTTTACAGGTTTTTTCTTGCGTTCTCATGTGGTTAGTAGAATAAACCTCATAGACGACTTGACTTGCAAGGGACGAAACAGAAGAATCCAAAGTCCGCTGTAGAGGGACTGCCAGAAGCAGACCCACTCGGCAGATCATGAGGCGCACATCCGCGCCGACCTGTTACACCCGCAACGCGTTACCTCGCGCTGGGTGGGAAAAGCCCGCAACACTTGGGACGATCCCAATACTTGCTCAGTCAGTGCTGACGTAGTCGGCGACCACCGTCGCTCATGCTCTGCTGAGAAGTAAACCTATTAAGACCCGTCCTTTTGTGGGCGGTATTCTGGCGTTTTAGAGGTGAACAACGTGGAGCTTTTATCTGGCGGTGAGATGCTCGTCCGCTTTTTGCGCGACGAAGGCGTCAAATATATCTACGGGTACCCGGGTGGTGCTCTTCTTCATGTCTATGATGCCTTGTTCAAAGAACCGGAAGTGACCCACATCCTGGTTCGTCACGAGCAGGCTGCGACCCATATGGCTGACGGCTACGCCCGTGCCACCGGTAAAGCCGGCGTGGTACTGGTGACTTCCGGCCCGGGCGCAACCAACGCCATCACCGGTATCGCCACGGCCTACATGGACTCCATTCCAATGGTGGTGATTTCCGGCCAGGTGCCTAGCACCATGGTCGGTACCGACGCTTTCCAGGAAACCGACATGATCGGTATCTCCCGGCCGATCGTGAAACACAGCTTCATGATCAAGCACGCGTCGGAAATCCCGGAAGTCATGAAGAAGGCTTTCTACCTGGCGCAATCCGGTCGTCCTGGTCCGGTCGTTGTCGATATCCCGAAAGACATGACCAACCCGGCCGAGAAGTTCGAATACGTCTTCCCCAAAAAAGCCAAGCTGCGCTCCTACAGCCCGGCCGTTCGCGGTCACTCGGGGCAGATCCGCAAGGCGGCAGAAATGCTCCTGGCGGCCAAGCGTCCTGTGCTGTACTCGGGCGGTGGCGTCATCCTGGGTGGTGGCTCCGCGCCGCTCACCGAGCTGGCGAAGATGCTCAACCTGCCAGTGACCAATACCCTGATGGGCCTGGGTGGCTTCCCTGGCACCGACCGTCAGTTCATCGGCATGCTGGGCATGCACGGCAGCTACACCGCCAACCTGGCGATGCACCATGCTGACGTGATCCTGGCCGTCGGCGCACGTTTCGACGACCGCGTCATCAACGGCGCATCGAAGTTCTGCCCGAACGCCAAGATCATCCACATCGACATCGACCCGGCTTCGATCTCCAAGACCATCAAGGCCGACGTGCCTATCGTGGGTCCGGTCGAGAGCGTCCTGACCGAAATGGTCGCGATCCTCAAGGAAATCGGCGAGACCCCGAACAAGGAGTCCGTGGCCAGTTGGTGGAAGCAGATCGACGAGTGGCGCGGTGACCGCGGCCTGTTCCCTTATGACAAGGGTGACGGCAGCGTCATCAAGCCGCAGGCGGTGATTGAAACCCTGTGCGAAGTGACCAAGGGCGATGCCTTTGTAGCCTCCGACGTGGGTCAGCATCAGATGTTCGCGGCGCAGTACTACAAGTTCAACAAGCCGAACCGCTGGATCAACTCCGGTGGCCTGGGCACCATGGGCTTCGGTTTCCCGGCAGCCATGGGCATCAAGTTGAGCTTTCCGGATGATGACGTCGCCTGCGTAACGGGCGAGGGCAGCATCCAGATGAACATTCAGGAATTGTCGACCTGCCTGCAATACGGTTTGCCGGTCAAGATCGTCATCCTGAACAACGGTGTACTGGGCATGGTTCGCCAGTGGCAGGACATGAGCTACGGCAGCC
>NZ_AKJF01000045.1 GCF_000282475.1 Pseudomonas sp. GM78 | reverse complement strand
GGCTGCCACCGCCAATGCGATCATCGTCGGTGATCCGCAATCTGAAGAAACGGTACTCGGTCCGATTGCCAACGAGCCCCAGTTCAAGCGCGTACAAACAATGATCGAGGCTGGCCTGAATGAAGGCGCAAAGCTCGTTTGCGGCGGACCAGGACGCGTGCCGGGTTATGAAAGGGGCTTCTACACCCAACCGACTGTTTTCTCCGAGGTCGATTCAGCGATGCGGATCGCTCAGGAAGAAATCTTTGGGCCGGTACTGTGCATCATTGCGTATGAAACAATCGATGAGGCCGTCGCTATCGCAAACGATACGGTCTATGGGCTGGGTGCCCACGTTCAGTCTCAGAACCTGGAACTCGCACGCGCCGTAGCCTCTCGTATCCGCGCGGGACAAGTGCATCTGAATTACCCCGCCTGGAATCCAATGGCGCCTTTCGGTGGCTACAAGCGATCTGGCAATGGTCGTGAATACGGGGTCTACGGCTTTGAAGAGTATCTGGAAACCAAAGCAATCATTGGATTCGGTGAATCTCCAGACTCTTCTATTACTTCGGGTGAATAAAGCACTGGGCCCTTTCGATACCGAAACGGTCGCACTCCAGGGGGGCAGTTAACTGTCCCCTTATGCGCCTTGCACCACGATGAGGCGTGACATGAGACTGCAACGGCTCAACGCCCTAATACGGTGCAATACGCACTGCAAAACAACTCGCTCCCACAGGTGGTTGATTCGGGAATTGGAGTGCCGCCCAGGTCAGTGTCGCAGCAACTTACGCAACGGCACACCGTCCTTGAGCACGGGGGATTTGATGACGATGTAACTGAAGTACTTCGAGATGCCGATGTTCTTGTCCAGCAGGCTTTCAATGACCTCCTGATAGTGCTGAATACTGCGGGTCATGAAGCGCACCAGATAGTCGTAGCCACCGCTGATCAAATGGCATTCGAGCACTTCGTCCACCAGGCGAATATTCGACTCGAATTTGGCGAAGTCTTCGCGCTTGTGGTCACTCAAGGTGATCTCGGTGAAGACCGTGACCGAATCAGTGATCTTCGCCAGGTTCAAGTGTGCCTTGTAGCTGGAGATGTACCCGGCCGACTCCAGCCGTTTGACCCGTTGCAGGCAGGGGCTGGCCGACAATCCAACGGCATCGGCCAGGCTGACATTGGTCATGCGCCCGTCCTTTTGCAGCTCGACCAAAATGCTGATGTCGATGCGGTCCAGTTTGACTAAACCTTCCATTGAGTACCTCTTGACTGCCATTTGTAGGACAATCTTCTAGCAAAATCAGCGCCGTAAAGACAGTTGATGTTGAGTCACCAGGTCCGCCATGCTGTTGATGCAGTAATCCGCAGCACAAGGCGTCGGCGGTTTGACCCGACCGCGGCAGATCAGACAGACATCGATACTTGCCTGTCGACTGGCTGTAGGCCGGGTCACTTGCAGGATCTGCGCGGGCTCAAGCGCGTTTGCCTTCAGCCATTGCGGATCCTGGAATGGGTCGCTGGCCAACGAAATCAAGTCGTCGACCATGATCCCCAAACGCTCACAGAGCAATCCGCGATCCTCGGCATCCCGGTCGCCTTTCACCAGCAGGCGATAGAACTTGCGCAGGTACAACATGGCCCCCGGTGCGTCCTCGAACAACGACCAGCTGGCCACCGAACGGGCGAAACTCATGCCCTCCTCCCAACTGGCCTTCAGCCCCCAGCGCTCGGCCAACTGGCGATGGGCGAAACACAACAGTCCACTAAAACCCAGCTCGCCAAAGCGTGGATACAGTGCCCGCACCACCTCGCTGTATTCAGCCAGCACCTGTTCCTTGTCCGGGTGCCCACCCCGGCTGTCGAGCAGCGGTTGCAGCGCCGTCCAGACCCCCGAGTCACGATCGACCAGGACCTCATCGCAATCGATGAGCAGCGCTCGATAATCAGTCAGCCCCATGGTGTACACAGCCTCCGATGATGCATTCGATCAATCCATGCCCCATAAATGCTCACGGGCGAGGCCTTGCGGCACCGCCCCGAGCCGGCAGGACGTCAGTTCAATACCCGCGCCAATGCCGCGTCCAGAATTTGCACCGCTTCGTCGACCTGTGCTTCGGTCGCCACCAACGGCGCGAGGAAGCGCAGTACGTTGCGGTACACGCCACACTTAATCACCAGCAAGCCACCCTTACGCGCTTCATCGATCAGCCGCTGGTTCAGATCGGCGTCCGGTGTACGGGCTTCGTCGTTCTTGATCAACTCAATCGCGAGCATGAACCCGGTGCCGCGCACATCGCCGATTTGTGGGTGACGACTCTGCAAGCCAAGCAGTCCTTGGCGCAATTGCTCGCCCAACGCTTCACCGCGCGCCAGCAACTGTTCCTCTTCGTAAGCCTCTATGACCGCCAGTGCCGCCGCGCAGGACAACGCGTTGCCGCCATAGGTACCGCCCAAGCCACCGGGCAATGGCGCGTCCATGATCTCGGCCTTGCCGACCACACCGGACAACGGCAAGCCACCGGCCAGGCTCTTGGCGACGGTTACCAGGTCTGGCTGGATGCCTGCGTGCTGGAAACCGAACCACTTGCCGGTACGGCCGAACCCGGTCTGGATTTCATCGAGGATCAGCACGATGCCGTGTTTTTCCGTCAGCGCCCGCAGCCCCTGAAGGAACTCCTTCGGCGCCGAGAGGAAACCACCGTCGCCCTGCACCGGTTCGATGATGATCGCCGCGACCCGCTCCGGCGCAACCTGGGTGGCAAGCAGTTCGTCCAGCGCCTTGAGCGCCATTTCGCTGGTGACGCCGCGATAAGCGTTTGGATACGGCGTATGGAACACTTCGGGGGCGAACGGCCCGAAGTTCTGTTTGTAGGGCTGGCTCATGCCGGTCAGCGTGGTGCCGAGCAGGGTCCGTCCATGAAAACCGCCACGGAAGGCAATCACCGCCGAACGGTTAGTGTGAGCTCGGGCGATTTTCACCGCGTTTTCCACCGCCTCAGCACCGGAAGTGAAGAACGCGGCTTTGTAGGCTTCTTTACCGCCGATCATTTCGCACAGGCGCCGGGCGAGATCCAGGTAAGGCTTATAGGCGACCACCTGAAAGCAGGCATGGGATACTTTTTGCAGTTGCGCCTGAACCGCCGCGACCACTTGAGGGTGGTTGTGGCCGATGTTCAGTACACCGATACCCCCGACAAAATCCAGGTAGCGCTTGCCATCCACATCCCACAATTCGGCACCTTGGGCACGATCAATCACCAAAGGATGAGCGGTCACCAGGCCCCGCGGCACGAACTGATCGCGCTGACGGAGCAAATGAGGGGTTTGGTCGACTTTGCTGTTCATGGCATTTCCCATCGTGAGTCCGGCAGCCCGGAGGTGATTGCAGATGGTGTTCAGATTAAGGCTTGCTCGGAACGAACTACGCCGAACTTGGCCCCTGAGAAATCCGGTTCCACTGTTTTCACCCTGCTAAACGGCAGATTCCTTCAGCCCGCCGAATCTGCTGTAGTCCCACCGATCCGACGTGGCGCAACCCGTTTAACCCAATGCTTTCGACACATCCTGCGCTGGCGTTGCGCGATGATGGGACCACTTTCATCCCTTCAGGAATTGACCATGGCCCTGCTTTACAAAGCTGACCCTGTGCGCGGCGAACAGTGGAAAGCCCTGTTTGCCGAACACGCACCGGATATCGAATGGCGCGCCTGGCCGGATATTGGCGACCCCACAGACATCGAGTACCTGGCCGCGTGGCAGGCACCGGATGATATCGAGGCGTTGCTGCCGAATCTGAAGGTATTGTTCGCCTTGTCCGCCGGGGTCGATCAACTGGACCTCGCTCGCTTGCCTGAGAGTTTGCCAGTGGTGCGCCTGCTGGACCCCGGCATCACTCGCGGCATGTGCGAATACGCCAGTTTTGCCGTGCTCAGCCTGCACCGGGACATGTTGCGTTATCGTCAGCAACAGATGGCCCGGTGTTGGCAGGCGCACCTGCTGCAACCGTCGGCCAGGCGCCGGGTGGGCGTGATGGGCCTCGGCACCCAGGCGCAACAGATTCTCGCCACCTTGCAACCCATGGGGTTCGCGTTGAAAGGCTGGGCACGCAGCGCCCATCGCATAGCGGGTGTGGATTGTTATGCCGGTCGCGAACAGCTGACGGTGTTTCTCAGTCAGTGCGACATTCTGCTGTGTGTGCTACCGCTGACTGAGCAGACCCAGGGCATTCTTGATCGTCAGCTATTTCGACAACTGCCCCACGGCGCGGCGCTGATCAACATGGGACGTGGTGGGCATCTGGTGGAAAGTGATCTGCTGGAGGCACTCGACAGTGGGCAGCTCAGTGGCGCGGTGCTGGATGTGCTGCAGGAAGAACCGGCGCCGGCGGATCATCCGTTCTGGAGCCATCCGCAGATTCTGCTGACGCCGCATATTGCGGCAATGACCCAGCCTGAAAGTGCGTTTGGGGTGTTACTGGAGAATCTCCGACGGTTCGAACGCGGCGAGCCCATGGCCGGTCAGATCGACCGCCACCAGGGTTACTGAAGATCCGCACGGCTTTTTGTGGTGCCGCGAATATCGCGAGCACACAGGGGACTTGTGGGAGCTGGCTTGCCAGCGATAGCGGTGGATCAGTCAACAAAGAGGCTGAATGTTCCCGCTTCATCGCTGGCAAGCCAGCTCCCACAGGGGGCGCGGTGTGATGTCGGCGATGGCTTTGCCGAGATCCTGAGTCGAGCCCTTCCCGCCCAGATCCGGCGTGATCGGTCCGTCAGCTCACCCATTCGATCGCCTGCAAAAAACTTCCTTGCCCATGCCATCGCCGGCAATCGCGCGATCTTGAATACCTTGTCTATCAGTTATGCCTCCCCGTGTCTGTGAATTACAACCCGCCGATGTGGAAGGCTTTGACTTCAAGGTATTCATCCAGGCCGTATTTGCTGCCTTCACGGCCCAGGCCCGATTGCTTGATGCCGCCGAACGGCGCGACTTCCATGGAAATGATCCCGGTGTTGAGGCCAACCATGCCGAACTCCAGCGCCTCGCCGAAACACCAGGAGCGACGCAGATCCTGAGTGAAATAGTAGGCACCCAGACCGTAAGGCGTGGCGTTGGCCAGCGCGAGGGCTTCGGCTTCGTCGGTGAAACGCATCAATGGCGCTACCGGGCCGAAGGTTTCTTCGGTCGCCAGCAGCATGCCGGCGTGGGCCTCGCCGAGAACCGTGGGTTGCACGAACTGGCTGTCACCGTCGGGAATACCACCGCACAGCAACTGCGCACCCTGGCTCAGGGCATCGTCGATGTGCCGCGCGACTTTGCTCACGGCGGCCTTGTTGATCAACGGGCCGATGGTCACGTCGGCATCGAGGCCATTGCCAACATTGAGCTTGCCGACCTCCTCGACCAGACGCTGGGCGAAGCGCTCATAGATGCCGTCCTGCACCAGAATCCGGTTGGCACAGACGCAGGTCTGGCCGGCGTTACGAAACTTGCTGAGCATGATCCCGGCAACGGCCTGTTCCAGGTCCGCATCGTCAAAGACAATGAATGGCGCGTTACCGCCCAGCTCCAGGCTCAAGCGCTTGATGTGTTCAGCGCTCTGGCGCATCAGCAAACGCCCCACGGCGGTAGAACCGGTAAAGGAAATCTTGCGCACTGTCGGGTTGCCGGTCAGCTCTTCGCCAATGCCCGCGGGCATGCCGCTTAATACGTTGAATACCCCGGCCGGAATGCCGACGCGCTCGGCCAGTACCGCCAACGCGAGGGCCGACAGCGGCGTCAGGTCCGAAGGTTTGACGATGATCGGGCAACCCGCAGCCAAGGCCGGTGCGCACTTGCGGGTGATCATCGCGTTGGGGAAGTTCCACGGGGTGATCGCTGCACAGACGCCGACCGGTTGCTTGAGGGTCAACAGTCGACGGTCACCGGTGGGGGCAGGCATGGTTTCGCCGTAGACCCGTCTGGCTTCTTCGGCGAACCATCTAACGAAGCCGGCGCCATAGCGAATTTCGCCCTTGGCTTCACTCAGCGGCTTTCCCTGTTCACAGGTCATGATCAACGCCAGGTCGTCGAGGTTGTCGATCATGGCCTGATACCAACGCTCCAGCAGCGCCGCGCGCTCTGCTGCCGGACGTGCACGCCAGGCGGGCCAGGCTTTTTCCGCCGCCTCAATGGCACGCCGCGTTTCCGCGCCTTGCATGGCCGGAACGCGAGCGAGCAACTGACCGCTGGCCGGGTCGAAGACGTCCAGCGTCGCACCGTCCTCGGCGCCAATCCACTTCCCGTCTACATAAGCGAGTTCTGCCAAAAGGCTGGGGTCTTTCAAACGATTCTTGAGCATGGTCGAGTCCTGATCCGAGACAGATTCCAGTCTAGGGAGACGTAGCGGATGAGGATGCTGAAAGCGCTTTTCGGACAGTGTCGGATGCTGAAAATGGCGGTGGAACGGCAGATTTATATTTGTCAGATAAACACAAATTTTTGTGGGAGCGAGCCTGCTCGCGATTGGGTTGGTGCAGTCGATGAAGCGGTTGACTGTTCTGACGCTATCGCGAGCAGGCTCGCTCCCACAGGGTTCTCACAGTTTCAGTGAACCGAGCAATCCACCCAGAAACAGCTCCCCGGCCTCCATCTGACTGATCTCGATGAACTCATCCGGTTTGTGCGCCTGTTCAATCGAACCCGGGCCACAGACCACCACCGGAACATCCAGACGCTGCTTGAACAATCCGCCTTCGGTGCCAAACGAAACCTTTGCAGTACCGGTATCCGGCGCCGCGAAGTTTTTCAAAAAGCGCACCGCTTCGACGCTCGGGTGGGTGTCCAGGCCTGGGTAGACGTTGAGGGTTTCGATCTCGATGGCCGCCACGCTGGAGAGCTTTTTAGCCTCGCGCACGATCACTTCGGCGTGTTCCTGCATCTGCGCCAGGATCTGCTCCAGATTATCCGCCGGCAAGTTGCGCACTTCGAAATCCAGGGTGCACAGGTTAGGCACGATGTTCAGCGCACGGCCACCGCCAATCTGCCCGACATGTACGGTGCTAAAAGGCACGTCGTAGTCGGCATCCTGGGCGCCCTGCTCGCGCAGTTGCTGCTGGCTCTGGCGTAGCACCCCGATGAAGTCACTCGCCACGTGAATGGCATTGACCGACAGCGGCGCCAGCGAGGAATGCGCCTCCAGGCCCCGGCAGTAGGTCCGATAGGAGCCCTTGCCCTTATGCCCGAGGACGAATTGCATGTTGGTCGGCTCACCGATCAGGCACAAAAACGGTCGCACCGGCGTAAGGTGCAGCACGTCCAGCAAACGCCGCACGCCGACACAACCGATTTCTTCGTCATGGGACAACGCCAGTTGCAGCGGTCGACTCAGAGAGTGGTCGGCCGCATCGAGCATCGCGTCGATGGCCAGTGCGATAAATCCCTTCATGTCGCAACTGCCACGACCGTAAATCCTGCCGTTCTGTACCGTCGCCTCAAATGCAGGAAAGGTCCAGGCTTGCCCCTCGGCCGGCACTACGTCGGTGTGCCCGGACAGCAGAATCCCCGGCAACTCCTTGGGGCCGGTGCTGGCGAACAGGTTGGCCTTCTTCCCGGTTTGGTCCTTGACGATCAGCGACTCGATGCCTTTGCTCAGCAGCAGGTCGCGCACGTATTCGATCAGGGCCATGTTCGACTCACAAGAGACGGTGTCGAAGGCCATCAAACGTTTGAGAATATCCAATACACGGGGTTTCATGAGGCCTTGCTCCGTAGTTCGGCAAAATGGGCGAACCGGCGAATGGAGAACGGCTCAATCAACGTGCTGGTGCTGCCGGTGCTGATCAGTTCAGCCATCACGTCGCCGACGCCCGGGCCGAGCTGGAAGCCGTGACCGCAGAATCCGAACGCGTAGAACAAGCCATCGACGGTGCCGCTGGTGCCCATGATCGGCAGGGAGTCAGGCAGATAACTTTCGATACCGCTCCAGACCCGGATGATGTTCAGCTTCTCGGAGCCGGGCAGCAGTCGGCGCATTTGATGGATCTGGTTGAGGATGCTGCGCGGCTCAACGTAGGCCCGGCGATTGAGCATGTCCGGTTTGCTGCGATAACCACCACCGATGACGATATTGCCTCGCGTGATCTGCCGGAAGTAAATCACCTCCTCCGGGATCTTGGTGTACACGCCAATCACCGTCGGCAAGGCGTAAGGCACAGGCTCAGTCACCGCCATTTGCGGGCCGTGGGTGTCCAGCGGCACCGGTTCGCCGAATTGCTCGGACAGTTTCTGCCCCCACGCACCGGCGGTGATCAGCAACTGAGCGGCGCTGAATTGACGACCATCGGTGGTGGTCACGCTGAACTCGCCGCCAACCTTCTGCACCTCGGCCACTTCCGTCTGTTCTTCGATGCGTGCTCCGAGACGCCGCGCCGCCCGGGCAAACGCCGGAGCCGCCAGTCGCGGGTTAGCGTGCCCATCGTGGGGTGCATAGGAGCCACCCTTCACGTCCGACCCAAGGAACGGAAAGCGTTTGTGCAACTCGGCGCCGCGATAGATTTTCAGGTCCAGTTGCGCCGCTTCCGGTGCGGCGGCGTAGGCCTCCAACTCAACAATTTCGTCTTCGCGATAACACACACGCATGTGGCCGCTGGCGATGAACTCCAGGTCATCGTCGATCAGTTCCGGCAAACGTTTCCACAACGCCCAGGAACGGTTGGCCAATTCCAGTTGCCCCAGGTGGCGGCCCTGGCGCCGGACGTTGCCGAAGTTCACACCGCTGGCGTACTGACCGATCTGGTCACGCTCCAGCAGGGTCACCGAGTGTCCACGCCGGCGCAGGAAAAAGGCCGACGCCGCGCCCATGATGCCGCCGCCGATAATCAGGACATCGCTTTTTTGCGGTTTCATGAGGGCTCCTCAATGATGGTCATCGGCAAGGGTTTGACCGGGGCCTGCCCCCGTTGCCGACCGACCTGTTGCACGCTGACGCCAGCGGCGGCGGCAATCACCTCGGCCCCGGCCTGGGAGCAGTAACGGCCTTGGCAGCGGCCCATGCCGACCCGGCTGAACGCTTTGGCCCGGTTAACCTCGCAGGCACCTTTTTCGCTGACGGTACGGCGCAGCTCACCGGCGCTGATCATCTCGCAGCGGCAAATGATGGCGCTGTCGGGCAAGGCCTTGGCTTGTTCGGCAGGCCAGGGAAACGCCTGGGCCAGGCCGAGGCGAAACTGGTCCATCACCGCCAACGCCTGGCGTTGTTCGTCACGCAGACCTGCGTTCACCGGTTGCTGCAGATCTTCCAGCAATGTCATCGCCACGAGGCGACCGGCATGCTCGGCAGCGTCGGCACCGCGAATCTTCGCGCCGTCACCGGCGGCATACACACCGTTGACCGTGGTCCGACCTTCTTCATCCACGGACAGCCACCATTGGCCAGACGCGTCGTCGAAGCGCATGCGGCAACCGGCCAGATCCGCCAACTGGGTTTCCGGGCGCAAGTGGTAACCGAGGGCCACGGCATCGCACTGCACATTCAACGTCTCGCCACGGGCGGTCAGTACGCGCACGCCGCTGACCCCACTGGCCGCATCGCCCTGCACTTGCTGCGGCTTAATGCCCAAGTGCACTGGAATCTTCGCCTGATACAACTGCGCCAGCAGTTTCATCCCGGTGAACAGCACCCCGGGGCGCGCCAGCAATTTTGGCAACGCACCGATACGCTTGCTCAGCGGCGAAGTGTCGAGCACCGCCGCCACATTGGCGCCCGCCTTGAGGTACTGAGTGGCGACCAGATACAGCAACGGACCGCTGCCGATGAACACCACACTGTGACCAATCGAAACCGCCTGGGACTTAAGCGCAATCTGCGCGCCCCCAAGGCTGTAGGTGCCCGCCAACTGCCACCCGTCAATCGGCATCAAGCGGTCGGTGGCTCCGGTGCACAGGATCAGCGCGTCGTAATCCACCGTCGAGTGGTGGCCCTGGCTGACGCAATGCAGTTGCCCTGGCGTCAGATTCCACACCAGGGTGTTCGGGCGATAGTCGATACGCTCGCGCAAGCGGTCGAAGCTTTCGTGCAGGTTTCGGGCCTTGGCGGCTTCGGTGCCGTACAGTGCGCTGTAGTCCCGGGTGAAACCCTCCGGCTGACGCCGGTAGATCTGCCCGCCATCGCGGCGATTTTCATCGATCAAAATAGGCTTGATGCCAGCCGTCAGCAGGGTCTCGGCACAGCGAATACCGGCCGGCCCGGCTCCGACGATGACAACTTTCCTGGAACTCAACCGCGCAGTGGCCATGTCGCCTCCGGTTGTGTGGTGACGATATCCAGCCCTTCACGGACTTCGTTGGAGCACGCCCGCAGGCGTTCGCCACTGCGGGTCCAGACCCAGCAATCCTGGCATGCGCCCATCAGGCAGAAACCAGCACGCCGACCTGAATCAAACTCAGACTGACGCAACGCGTTGCCCTGGGTCAGCAACGCCACCATCAGGGTGTCACCTTGCAGCGCCTCGATGGGCGCGCCGTCGACCCTCAAGCTGACGGTCGGTCGACCCTGCTCCGCCAACCTCACAAAACGCCCTTTCATGCGTAGGCTCCCTGAGTCATGGGGATCAGATCCTGCTGGGTTTTCAGCAATTGGGCGCTATCGTGGTGACAGAGGATTTGACTGCCGCCGTCGACGATCCGTCGGTTCGGGGCGACTCGATTGCACAGGCCATCGACACGCACCGGACAACGACTGAGGAAAGTGCAGAGTTCCGACACGTTGGCTTTCGGGCCAATTGACGGCAACTCGCCGCAGCTGGTCCCACAGTTTTCCAGCCAGCCCTGACGCAGTTCCGGCACCGAATGGATCAAAAGATCCGTGTATGGATGGAACGGTGCCTGGGTAAACGACTGGCGGCTGCCCGCCTC
>NZ_AKJF01000044.1 GCF_000282475.1 Pseudomonas sp. GM78 | reverse complement strand
TGCTCGATGGGGGTAGTGGCTATGACACGCTCTGGGGTGGTCAGGGCAACGACACGTTGCTGTCGGGCAATGACAACGACGGCAGTTATCTCGATGGCGAGGACGGCAACGACATACTGATTGGTAGCAGTGGCAACGACATACTGATCGGTGGCAATGGCAACGATTCGCTGGACGCTGGCGATGGCAACGACTATCTGGAGAGTGGCAATGGCGATGACGCGCTGGACGGTGGCAGCGGCAACGACTACATGGTAGCTGGCATTGGCACCGACACGCTCGTCGGTGGCAACGGCGACGACACATTGTCGGGAGGCTCTGGCAACGACATGCTGGATGGCGGTAGCGGTAATGATCTTCTGGTCGGTGACGACGGTGACGACACGATAGTGGGCGGCAGCGGCGCTGACACGTTGTACGGTCGCGATGGCAATGACACGCTCGACGGCGGTGATGGCAACGATACCTTGGATGACGCAGACATTTCCGGACTGGTGGAGCACGACAGCCTCAATGCAGGTGCCGGTGACGACACCATCAGGGTCATTCGGTACAACGTCGATTCCGTCGCCACGGTCACCGGTGGCAGTGGCCGTGACACCTACCTGTTGGACAGATTCAGTGTCGGACAACTGCTGGTCAGCGATTTCGCGTCCGGCGCTTCGGGTGACATCCTCAATATCAACGCGTTGCTCAATAACAGCAGCGGCTACAGCAGTGGCAACCCGTTCGACCCGGCGCTGGGCTACCTGCGCCTGGTGCAGCAAGGTGCCGACACCTTGCTGCAGTGGGACCGGGACGGCGCAGGCATCGCCACTAACGGTTGGCAGACCGTCATCACGTTGCAGAATACCGAGGCGAGCACGCTGACCAGTGAGAACTTCACACCAGCCGCACCGCCGGATGGGAGTTCGTTGGGTCTGACGCTCAATGGCACGCCAAACGATGACGTGCTTAACGGTAGCGTGGTCGACGATGCGCTCTATGGCCTGGCGGGCAACGACCAGCTCTTCGGCTTTGGCGGCGATGACCTGCTCGATGGGGGTAGTGGCTATGACACGCTCTGGGGTGGTCAGGGCAACGACACGTTGCTGTCGGGCAATGACAACGACGGCAGTTATCTCGATGGCGAGGACGGCAACGACATACTGATTGGTAGCAGTGGCAACGACATACTGATCGGTGGCAATGGCAACGATTCGCTGGACGCTGGCGATGGCAACGACTATCTGGAGAGTGGCAATGGCGATGACGCGCTGGACGGTGGCAGCGGCAACGACTACATGGTAGCTGGCATTGGCACCGACACGCTCGTCGGTGGCAACGGCGACGACACATTGTCGGGAGGCTCTGGCAACGACATGCTGGATGGCGGTAGCGGTAATGATCTTCTGGTCGGTGACGACGGTGACGACACGATAGTGGGCGGCAGCGGCGCTGACACGTTGTACGGTCGCGATGGCAATGACACGCTCGACGGCGGTGATGGCAACGATACCTTGGATGACGCAGACATTTCCGGACTGGTGGAGCACGACAGCCTCAATGCAGGTGCCGGTGACGACACCATCAGGGTCATTCGGTACAACGTCGATTCCGTCGCCACGGTCACCGGTGGCAGTGGCCGTGACACCTACCTGTTGGACAGATTCAGTGTCGGACAACTGCTGGTCAGCGATTTCGCGTCCGGCGCTTCGGGTGACATCCTCAATATCAACGCGTTGCTCAATAACAGCAGCGGCTACAGCAGTGGCAACCCGTTCGACCCGGCGCTGGGCTACCTGCGCCTGGTGCAGCAAGG
>NZ_AKJF01000043.1 GCF_000282475.1 Pseudomonas sp. GM78 | reverse complement strand
GATGCCGGGAGGTAAACATAATGCGGATGAGATCCCAACGAGGGGGGCCTTAAGCAGAGACCGTGACCGGCAGCTTTTTGGCCGATTTTTGCCTGTCGGGAAGGGCAAATATCGACCGATTCTGTTGAAAAAGTCGGCCATGGTTTCCACGGCAGAAAAGTACGCGCTTGAGATTGAAATCTTTACTTTGTGCAGAGGATTCCGAACTCAGATTTCGCGTAGCTGCGCGCAAAAAAGGCGTTTTCCGCAACCAGAATGCGGGCAGTCTGGAAGGACCGACTTTTTCAACACAATCGGCCAAAAGCAGTCAGTCAATGCACTACAAAAATAGAGGCGATTCAGACGGGTAATGTCGTTGTACTGAAGGTACACTCTGCTGCTCAAAAATTTAGGAGCATCGGATGGACTTTTGGATTCTTCTAGGCGCAGTGGGTTCAGTGGCATCGATCGTTGCACTTCTGCTTCCTTTGCAATCACGGTTTCAGAAGCTTGTCCACGTCGCATACGGGATCGCGATAGCCGGATTTTCTATCGTGGCAATGTGGTACTGGCAGCAAAATACTCGGATTCACAATGTTGAGCGCGCTGCGACTGCCCTGGTTGCCGGTGTAGGGATGGATTACACCAGCATGGGGTTTACGCAGGCCGCTCTGGCGTTCTTAGAGAAGAACAAAGACCTCTATCCAGATGCCTACGCGAGAGCTCAAAAAATGTGTGAGCACAGCAATTGCCTCGCACTTTCTAAATCGACGGATGAGGTTAGTTTGTCTTTTGCCCTCCAGGGGCTCATTCGGGGAATCAGCAAGCTTGAAGGCGGCTCCTAAACGGTCGTCGGGGCGACTGCCGTCAGCAAGCCTCAACTTCACGTTAGGCGTTCTCAAACGTTTTAGCCAGCGACCGATACGGGTCGATTCTGTTGAAAAAGTGCGCAAAAAAATGCGTTTTCAGTACTCAGTATGCGGACAGTCTGGAAGAACCGACTTTTTCAACACAATCGGTCGATTAGAGCCCTTCGCGACCGGCAGTAATGGGTGACCGCAGCCCTTCATGAGGAGCACCCAACATCCACGCTGACACGCGCTCATCACATAAAGCGCGGCAAGATCAAACCGGTCAACGATTCACCTCTCTGACTTTTGCATTGGACCCGACAAGCTGGGTCTCTGTAGACTCGCGCACAAAAAATGGGGCGGCAATGAACGATTTCTTGCAGTACATGATCCTGGTGTTCCAAGGTAACGCCAAAGCAGGGCTGGTCGCAGTACTGATTACGGGCGTCGTTTGGTTGATTGAATGGTGGAAGCCAGCCGTAGCCGACCCAGGCGCACGCGGAAGGTGGCACAATGTCAAAGTCTACTTTTTATTGCTAATCGGCTTAACATTTTCAGCTCCCTTATTGAATCAATGCGCGCAACTCTTGCCAAGCATTTCACTGCTTGACCGAATGGTGCCAGATTGGCAATCAAAAGGTATAGTCGGTGGCATCCTTGCAACTCTCATCTATGCATTCATTTGGGACTTCTTCCAGTATTGGACTCATCGACTTGAGCATAAATACGGTGCCTTGTGGGCATTTCATCGCGTGCATCACAGCGATGCGGACATGAATGCCTCAACCTCTCTACGCCAAAGTGTGGGAGGTGCGCTCATCGGCTATTTCCTTGCGCATATACCCACATCAATAATATGTGGAGGAAACATGCTTCCATATTTTGGCTCGTTGATATTATTCAGTGGCTGGGGCTATTTCAATCATGCGAATATCCGCTTCTCATTAGGCCCGCTCACCCGGGTAATTTCAGGCCCGCAGTGGCATAGGTTGCATCACGGGAAGGAAACTCAGCATCACAATTCAAATTATGCTGCTTTTTTTCCAATTTTCGACCTGCTATTCGGGACATTACGACTACCGAAAAAAGAAGAGTGGGTAGAAACTGGCCTTCTGAATGATATATCTCCACAAAATTCGTTCAAACAAGCCTTTTTATCTTGGCGCAATAAAGAAACATCTATCTCAGACACACCTCACGCACATGCTTCTGCAGAGCCCTTAGAGCTGCTTAGTCAGCGATGATGCCTGCGCGGATGTCGAAAACAGTTGATCCAACAGCCGCAGAGAGTTCGACGGGACCTGCATCGCCCATGCCTGCGACGCATGTGGTACCGGACACGGCCCCGCCACTGGCACGACAACTTCCCACGATGCCCAGCCCGCGAGCATAGTCAGCAGCGCGACATGGGACAGCCAACCGGCAAGCCGCCACGCGGGGGGATTTATGGCCCCCACCGAGCTAGTCGGCAATGTGCGCGGTGCCCTGGACACCATCGACAAGAATGACGAGTTCATCACGATGACACTTGCAGTGATGATGCCGCCAAAGCGACAATCGGCACGAGCAGAATTACACCGCGATTCTAAAAGGGTAAGGCAAAGTACTCAGGGCCAATGAATCCGGGCACTTCCTTACTTTGGACTACCCAGTTTTAACCTGCTTTACACGGTCAGTGGTACAAAAATTGGTACGGGCTTCCCACCATCCTCGGTTGATTTAACGTTGAGGCAAATATGGATATTGAAAAGCTGAAATTCCTGCTTAAGCCGTGGCTAAGAGTGGACACATGGCATACAGGCCATCCCATGGACGACGAGCGATATCACCGGGCCCTTCACTCCGCATTCGAGGAGCTGGACGTAAACATCAGCACGGACGACTTTCGGCAGGCAATCGCGCTCTGCCTAGAGGAATCCTGCCCGGGTGATGAGAAGGCATTTAAAGGCGCTATCGAAGAGTTCGCGCAGCGTGCCGAATACATTTCCAGCTATCTTTACGATCTGAAGCCTTATTGATTTCTACGACGATAAACAGGGAATCCTCCTGCGCCCGCAGGTGGCCCCCTCGTAAGGTCTTTAAGATTAGCCATCTCACTTAGCGACAACGAAAACATGCCCCATAACAAAGAACAACATTTTGTACCATTTTCTTACTTAAAAAACTTCTCCAGCAATAAAAAAACAATTCATCTGCACAACCTCTCGAATCAAAGAACAATTTTCAACGCAAAGCTAAAAACTCAGTGTCGCCGTGAGTACCTATACGGAAAGGAAGATCTCTCTATCGAAAAGGGCCTAGGCTTAATTGAGGGAGCTGCCGCCAATGCGTTTAGGAACATCAGCTCCCCCCCTAGAACGCCGACTCCAGGCAACATCGAGTTCGCCCACTTAATAACCTTCGCAATATTCCAACACCATCGAACAATCTATGCTGCTCGCGCGCTAAACGAAATGTTTTCAAATACGGCAAAGAAAACACTTTCATACGATCCACGATTCAGCGGGGGAATCCTTGAGAACGTGGATATCGGACTCACCAATCCAGCTATATTAGCCACTCAGTCTGCTAGCCGCTCGCTACACTTCGGCCTGGATTTGTCATGCAAACTTCTATTGGCCAAAGAAGGATGCGAATTTATAACATCTGACAACCCTGCAATTTTCTATAACCAGGCTTTAGAGATAAGCAACTATCAGGGACTGGGCCTCGCATGCAAGGGCCTTCAGATTTTCCTGCCCATTTCTCCAGAGCGTCTACTACTATTTTACGACAGCAAAATTTACAAAGTCGGCCTTAATAATCTAGACCCTGTACAAATCACAGAACAGTCTGATATGGACCAGATAAACTCTTTAATTCTCGCTAACGCCGATGAAAACATTTACTTTCTGACGAGCGACAAAATCAATCTAAAAGTAATAGGTCGCGGAATACGGCACAAACTCATAAATAATTCCACTATTGAAACGCACCAAACATTTAGAGACGGCGAGGCATATTCGGATTTACTGATAAGCAAACGAATCCGCCCAAGAACTGGACTCAAACTCAACTTCGTTAGAGAGCATAAAACCGCGAACCTTCTTAGAGCGACCGCAGATAATAACTTTATTACCACTGTTGAGCTATGCCGAGACCCCGACCTGGTGGTATGGGATCAACTATATGAGAAAAGCTTAGAAAAGGGTAACACTCAAAACTTCTTTGAGTTCATTGCTTCTCAGGGGTAGTCGCTTGCTTATACAAATAGCGGTGAACTCGGCCTCGGTGACAATAGGCTGCCGCCACTCTCCACATCTTCCTCTGTTCGCCGGCGGCGGTCTAAGCCTCCGTCCAGTTGCCGTCAAACCCCGCGTAACTCACCGCATCACACGACTACCCTCGAAAGATTTGCCCTCAAGGAAATCGATGCCAGAAGGCACTGCCCGACGCTGGCTTGCCTCTGAGTTTCGGTCAGCTCTCAGAGCAGCCTTGCATTCCGTCGCCAGCATTCGCCAACGCACCCGGCCTCGTTTACTGTACATACAAACAGTATCCGTAAGGCGCGAACGTGGACCCCTACGAAATCGAGGACACCAGCGAATGGCTCGGTAGTCCGACCAGGCTGGAAACCGTCAAGCATTACGCAAGCATGCTCGAGGAAGACGTCCAGAATCTGAAGCGTCAGCTGCAGGCAGCAAAGGAAAACATTTCCACCCTGGTGGAAATGAACGACCAGCTCTCGACCGAACTCCAAAAGAAGCAAGCATGGATGGCGAACCTGGAGGCGGAAACCACCGATCAGCTTGCCCAGATCCGGAGCCTGACATTGGTCCTGGATCAAAAAGAACGGATCATTCGCGTGTTGCAAGCGGGCAATCAGAGAGGCTGAACATGTGCGGACGACTTTCCCAATACGATGGCATCCACGACTTCGTCGCGGCTCTCAGCATGCCCAACCCTCTGGTCAACAGCACCGGTGACCGGCCGTTCGAGCGGTACAACGCCGCCCCGACAACCCAGCTCGCCATCTTTCACCAGGAAGGTGAATACCTGCACGCCGACATGGTTCGCTGGGGATGGCGCCCGCATTGGGCCAAGGACCGCGCAGCACCGATCAATGCTCGGGTAGAAAAGGTCGCCCACGGCCCCTTCTTTCGCGCGATCTGGCCGCACCGGGCAATCATCGCGATCAACAACTGGTTTGAATGGGTGGATGAAGGCGGACCGAAGAAGCAGCCCTACCTCATCCGCCGGCGGGACCGGGCGCCAATCCTGTGCGCTGCGATCGGCCAATACCCGAATGCCGAGCATGAGCCTAGCGAACACGATGGCTTCGTCATCATCACCGCCGACAGCGCTGGCGGGATGGTCGATATTCACGACCGACGGCCCGTGACGCTATCGCCTGAACTGGCCCGCGAATGGCTCGACCCGGCCACACCAAAGGAGCGCGCCGAACAGATGGTGATGCACCAGGGCGAACCAACCGAGGCATTCGAGTGGTTCAAGGTGGACCGTGCGATTGGCAACGTGCGCAATCAGGGGCCCGAATTGATCAAGCCAGCCGAGGAAACCGGCTTGTTCTAAGTCGCGGCCAGCGATCTCAACCGCTCTTCAGTCGCCGAGTCGAAGATGACATAGAGCCGATCGATAGTTGCCTCACTCAAAGCTCGGACCGATTCCAAGCCGAGCACAAACCCCTCAGCGCGTGCACCTGCTTTCGCCGCGACAATCATCGAATCCGCCTGGGCGATCTGCGCTAGAAGCTTGTCCGCCTCGCGCTCGATCTTTGGGCTCAGCTCTACACCTTCCATTCCGCCACCTTTATTTGAACAATCGCCTACAGGATAGCGGCATACGTCTCGGCCGACAGCACCGCCGTCGCCTTCGTCCACAGCTTCAGCCGGTCCGCCTGCCCATTGAGCCCGCCATTGATGCGTCGAGTGATTGCTTCGAACTGGCCAGCATCCGCCAACTCATTCAGGCCGTTGCTCGACCAGAACCAGGCGGCTGACAGCGCAGCATACGCCGGCTGCTCCAGCAGTTCAGGTTTGGTCAGCAGGTCCAGGCCCAGGGCTGAGCCGCATGCCTGATAGTTGACCCAACCGGTGACCTGAATAAGCCCCCTGCCCCGGTACCGCCAGCCGTCACCGGTTACAGCGGGCCCATTGCCCAGGCGCGAGGCATAGACGATGTTCGCGATCTGCTCGGGCTTGCGCGCGACACTGGTTGCGGTCGCCAGGTTGAACCGCTTCGGCCAGGTCCTGATTAAGCCGTCGGCGCTGTAATTCAGGTTCTCGACCAGGGCGCGCAGTTGGCCGGACTCATGCCCTATCTGAGCCAGGAACGCGGCCACGCGCAGCAGGCCGGTAATTTTGAAACGGTCCATCGCATCATTCAGCGCAGACACAAAAACGCCGGCAACTGGGCCAGCGTTCGGGAGGATCTGCAGCAGTTGTTGCTGAGTGATCGGCATACTTTTCTCCAGGCGAAAAAAAGCCCGCGCTTGGCGGGCACAGGGAAGTGTGTGCAGTCAGCTGGCAGGATCAGTGACCACTTCCGGCACCGGCTCTGCCGTAATGATCACCTGGCCGCTGTAGGCATTGATCAGCTGCGCCGTGCGGACCACGGCCTGTGGTTGTGCGGTGACAATGGCGCGCGCCTGGACGTCCGCCTCTTCGGCCGTGGCGAAGACTTCGTGATGGATCGGGTCGAAGTTGTTGCTGGTGTTGATGACGATAAAGGACATGGTGAATCTCCGGTTTGCAGATTTTGGGCAAAAAGAAACCCGCTCGATGGCGGGGACTGGGTTGTGTACAGATCAGACCATCACGGCTGCTGCGGGGAGTTGGCGGGCCTGAGCGCCTTGCTGTATCGCCCAGCGCCACCTATTCGAACGCCGACCCAGAACAGCCAGGCTCGCCAGCGCGCCACCCCTTCAGCGCGCAGGGCACGGTAGAAAATTGCGTCAGCTTGCTTACGGCTGACGGCACCGGTTGCGTACAGCCAGTCATGCACCGTTGCCGCGTAGTTGCCGTAGCCGGACACCAGGGCGAATAGCGCGAACAGGAAGGCATTGTGCAGCACCTTGATACTGGCGAAATCCGTGGCGAAGCCGGCCGGTACCGTGATGACGCGCTGGCTCTCATCGGCCAGCACCAATTCATCAAGGAGAATGTGCGTCCACTTGCCGATCTGTTCCGTTTTCAGGGTGGTGGTGAAACGGCTCATACCGGCCAACCCTCTTTCAGCATGGCGGCAGTGAAGGTGCCATCGCCCACCGCTGCCAGCAGGTCAGCTTCACGATCGAAGCAGCCCTGGACAAAGTCCGCGACCGCCTCTGCCATCACCAATACCTGGGCAGACGGCAGGTCAACGAATCCTTCCGGGGTTTTCCAGCGCAAGGTGTAGGCCGGGTTACGCATGGCCTTAATCGCGGAGCCATTGATCAAGGTCTTGGCGCGGTCGTCGGTATTGATGGCCATGCCGTCAACGGTGATGCCCGACGTTTCAACTTCGTAACGCCGTTCCGCAATGCGCGCCACTTGCTGTTCCGGCGTCAATGGCGCTTGCGCGTAAAGGCCGATAGCGCCGTGCGTACCCGAGATGAGAGAGGCATACAGCTCACGACCGAACTCATTGTCATCGTCTGGCGAGGCAGTAAAAGGAATCCAGCCCAGGGCCTCGTGCTCTACTTCGCAATCGATGGTGCCGCGCTGGTTGTAACGAGGGTTTTTAATATTCATTAGGAAACTCTCATAAACAACGTTGCTTGGTTGTTTGCGGTGGCGCTCATGGCCCTCCAAGCACCTGTGGGCGCACCCCAAGCAGAGTTAGCGGTATCACTAAAACTTAGGCTTGAGCCAGCCACTACTGCTCCACTGGCCACGACGGCGCCCGTTAAGTTTTTCAGGAAGGAATAACTACCCACTTGATTGAAGGCAACGGATGAAGCCAAGTTACTGGTGGTGATAATTTCATCCCAGACACTCCACGCATTCGTAACATAGATTCGCTCGAACTTCCGCCTCGACCCCCAATAGGTCAGTGTTTGGTAAATCACTACTGTAGATAGGTTCTTTACCTCCAACAGTGCATCACCAACAATTGGCATGTTTCCTGAGCCACTCAGTATGTAGTACAAGCCAGAAGGTCTAACACCATTGGCATCGGAAATGGTTAGTAATGTAGTGCCCGTCATACCCCAGCCAAATGCTCCGGGCATCAACAGAGCCCCTGCTGTAGCGTCATGACTCGATGTCTGCACGGCGCGCATAGCGCCATTGCCCAGCCCGAGCCCCACTCTCGCGCTCGCCGCATCGGTGCCACCCGTCCCGCCCTTGGTAAGGGGCAAGATGTCGTAGTTGCCGGTGGTCCCCAGGGCGGCCATCTTGGCGCCGAACTGGTTCACTAATGCCCGCAGAGTATCGGCCGAGTCTTTGACGTAGCCCTGCATCGGTGCCAGTGCATAGACGCCCGCTGCGGTGGTCGCCCCCTGATAGTTCGGCGAGATCGACAAGGCCGTGTCGCTGGCAATGTTGGTGATTTCATACCAGCCGCCGTCAGGGCCGCGGAAGGCATCACCGACACGGGCATTGGCAATAAACGCAGTGCCCGCGCCAATGACGGAATTGGAATTTTGGGTGACAGAGACCGTTCCCGATTTATACCAGGGCAATTGAATATCTCCAGAAAGTGTTCAGGCCAGTAATTTGGCGCAGAGGAATGCCGGCGTCATATCGCCTAGTAACTAAGTGCCCGGGAGTCGAGCAAAGATCGCGGCGGGCTGCCCGTTATCCGTCCAAGGCCCCGCTCCCGCAGCCACGACATACGTCTGCAGCCTGTTTTCTGAGTAGTTAAATCTGACGCCTAAGTTGAGCCACCCGGCGTTCTGCGGTCTAAGTACGCCACGCGAAAAGGGGTTGATCATGAAGTATTCATCAGACGCGAGAGCAGCTACCAGTTCATTTCTGTAATAGAACTGCGAGCCAATCGTCATCGGAACACTCCCCTGATAAGTCCAAGAGTGGTTGGCTTTGGTGACGATAACGGGAACGGCACCCGAGTCGTAACAGAGCGAACCGTCTGCGGCCCACAACCGCAAGCCGTAGGAGCTCTTAGCCAGTGATGCGAACACCGCCGCAAACCACTTACCCAATGGCCGCCAAGTAACGTTAGCCGCCTGTATGTTGAAGCCTGTCCAGTTACCAGGACCACCCTCGATTGTGGTTTGCCAGTAAATATCATCCGGTCTGGATGGGTCATTCCTGATAAAAATACACGGAGGCTCGCTCGTCGTAATGGGTGACGGGAACGTGACTCTAGCGTAGTGGTCGCCGGTGGCCTGATATGTTCCATTGTAAAGAGCGCACAGCCTTGGAGTTTCAGAGTCAATTTGGACATAATTACTCCCATTGATTGCCATTAGCCCAAAGCTCAATTTTTAAACCTCATCACCAACAGTCGAAACTGAATAGCCGAACCAATGGAGGCGCTTGGCTCGGAAGGGTTGCGCGATCGAATCGTTACAACCCCTTCTGCCACTGACTCATAAGGCATGGCGTTCAAACTGTTTTCCGCCGAAGCGGCTTGTGTTGGAAGAATGGCAGCAGCGCAGGTAGAAGGACTAAACCCCGCAATGGGGATTGTTAGAACCTGATTCACCGCCAGTTGATACAGTCCATTGTGAATAACTTGATACGTGAAGTTTTCAGTGTCGAGTTCAGGAGTGCCATTGGCACTCCAAGTTCTCAGTCCATACGCCATTTTCTACCCCAGATAGCCAAGCCGGACACGCAACACATTGTTGGCGTCGTAGACCGAGACGTTCTGCGAGTTGATCACCAGCCGCCCTTGGCCCGGGACAATGCCGTTGATCTCTAGCGTTCCGTCTTTATAGAGAACCCAGCCTTGCTGGCCGGCGATATAGTTGGTGGAGCTGATGTAGCTGCCGATCTTGGCATTGGTGATGGTGCCGTCCTGAATGAACGCCGAGTTCATGAACACCTGGCCGCCCTGCACCGCAAACGGAACCGAGAGGGCACCGCCGGCCATGCTGTTGACGACGGCAAACCGATCTGCGGCGACCAGGAACTGGCTTTGCAGTCCGGCACCGGTGTTCTCGATGCCCAACCCGGCGCCCGCGGCAACATACTTGCCGTCGGCAGTGACCTGCATCTTCACCGACCACATCACATTGAGCTTTCCGGCAGTGTCGGCATAGGCTGTCGACGTCTGCTGGATGGCAGCCGTGTTTTGCCCTGCCGTTACAAACAGCTGGTCAATCTTCGTCGCCGTCGCTGACTCATTGGTCGCAACCACCTGTTCCAGCTCGGTGATGTTGGCCGCGTTCGCTCCTATCTGGGCATCAAAACCGGTGAGCCGCTGCGCAAAGGCTTCAGTTTCAGAGGTGCGAACCTTGGATTCCGAAGCGATTGCTGCGGTACTCGTCCAGCCTTTCAGCGCGTCCGCCAGATCGCCTTCCCCATTGTCGTCTCGCGACGATGCCTGAAGCGCCTGAAACGCTGTGGCCTGGGCGGTGACCTTCCCTTCCGTGGAAGTGACCCGCGTATCCAGCGAATTGAGCGCCGTCGCCTGACCGCTGTTGGCAGCCTCGGCATCGCCTACCCGGTTTTCCAGTTGCGTGAGGCTGTTGCCCTGACTGGTCAGCGCTGTGCCTTGCTGAGCCACTGTCGACGTGAGCGCCGCAGTGGCAGCGCTCTGCGCGTCACTACCTTGTTTGATGGACGGTGAGTACGCCGTGGCGACAGCGCCTTCCTGAAATTGGACGTTGTCAACTTCCAACCACATGTCTGCCGCCGCCCCCGAGCGGTTAAACAATCGTCCGCCGTAAATGTGCGCCTGCGTTGCGCCGACAGGACAGACACCAGACAGGGTAAGGCGCTGGTAAGTATCGGTCAGCACAGTTTCAGTCAAAGTGGACGTGGCAATTACCGTATTGCCCGCCGCGTTATAGAACTGGATGTACATCGAGTAACGAAACAGCGCCGCCACCGATGCCCGAACCCATACGCTCAGCGTGTAGGTCTGCCCCGCCAACACGGTTGGACGCGGTAGACCATCTGATGTGCTGTAGATGAGGTCCATGTAGCTGTTGGCAAGGACCGCGGCTTTTTCCAACCGAACGGCTTTTGTGCTGGACGACAACGGCGAATCAACTTGAGATGACACCACCGAAGGGGCTGTACCGCCGACCACCCAGTAGCGCGGTCGGTTAGGACTCCCCGGCGCGAGCTCCTCAAACGAGCTATTAGGCAGCAGGTTGTCGCCGCCCAGCTTGGTCAGGCTGTTGGTCAGGCTGGTAATCGACGAACTCTGGCTGCTGATCGTCCCTTCCGCCGCCGTCACACGACTGGTCAGGCCGGTTACAGCCGCTGCGTCAGCCTTGGTATTGGCCACCGACAAGGCGTTGGCTGCCGCTGCCGCCGCATCGGTTGCCACCTTGTCGGTGACTGCCGCCCAGGCCGAGCCCGTCCAGCGCTTCGGCGTGTTCGCCCCGCCGGTGATGTCGATCCACAGATTCTGCGCCAGTTGATCGGCTGCAGACGGCGCCGCCGCCTGCACCAGCACCTTGCCCTTGCCACCGGCCAGGGTGTTCGCCGCGTTCGCTGCCGTCTGCGCAGCAGTCACGTTGGTGTTGGTGGTGGTCAGGCTGTTGTTCAGCGAGGTGAGCGAGGCGCCCTGACTGGTCAGGGTTGTGCCCTGTTGAGTCACGGTGCTGGTCAAGGTGCTGAGTGCAGCGGAGGTCGCCGCCTGGTCAGAAGTAAGTACAAACGCACTGTCTTTCCATCCAGTCGCAACGCTGCCCACTTCCAGTTGAGCCTGATCCCACTCAACGTCACCGCTGACCAGGGAAGCGGAAGCTCCGCGGATGCGGAACAGCAGGTCAGTGGCCACGGTATCTGCAGGCGCAGCCGCAGTCGCGACACGAACCACGCGCTGCCAGGCCCCTGTAGCAACGACGGAGGTTGGGCCGTCAGTGAGCAGGGTTGCTTGCGCTGCGTTCTTGAACTGGAAGAACAGTTGGACGATCAGGCCTGCCGTGGCTTTCACCCACGCCGACATCGTCACCATCTGCCCAGGTGCCACGCTTGGGAGGATCTTCGGGTTGAACCCACCAGTCACGTTGCCGGTAATACCGAGGTCGCAGTAGTTAGTGGCGCCAGAACTCAGCCCCGTCAGCGCGATACGCTGAGAAAACCCCTGCGGATCAACATCTGAGGTCACTAACGAGGGGGCTGCGGTAACACCGGAGGGAACGCCAAGCCTCCAGCCTTCTGCAAGCCCGGCCGTAGGCCCCACTCTCTCGAAAGAAGGGTTGTACAGCAGGTTTTGCCCGCCCGTGGTGCTGATGTTGTTGGTCAGCGAGGTGATCGAGCTGCCCTGGCTTGTGATCGTCCCTTCCGCCGCCGTCACACGGCTGGCCAGGCTGGTAACTGCCGAAGCGTCCGCCTTGGTGTTGGCCACCGACAGTGCGTTGGCTGCTGCCGCTGCAGCGTCCGTGGCCACCTTGTCCGTGACCGCTGCCCAAGCGGAGCCGGTCCAGCGCTTCGGCGTGTTCGCGCCGCCGGTGATGTCGATCCACAGGTTCTGCGCCAGTTGATCGGCCGCCGCCGGTGCCGCCGTCTGCACCAGCACCTTGCCCTTGCCGCCGGCCAAGGTGTTCGCCGCGTACGCCGCGTTTTGCGCAGCGGTCACGTTGGTGTTGGTGGTGATCAGGCTGTTGTTCAGCGAAGTGAGCGAGGCGCCCTGACTGGTCAGGGTGGTGCCTTGTTGAGTCACGGTGCTGGTCAAGGTGCTGAGTGCAGCGGACGTGGCGGCCTGTTCGGATGCGAGCGTTAGCGCGCTGTCCCTCCATCCCGACACTACCGATCCGGTTTCAATTTGAGCGCGGGTGAACTCCACAAAGCCGGCAGTAACGCCGCTGCTGCCGAACACGCGCAGGAAGGGCAAAACCTTCACTGTGCCTGCAGGCAGATTGGCAAACAGCAGCGTGGCTCGTTGCGTCCCGCCAGTCGCCACGAAAAATCCCGTGGATGGGCCAGCGAGTACCGCACCGACGGAGTCAACAGCCTGCAAGTACAGCCGAGCCTGCAGCCCCGCTGTAGCACGGAAGTACACGGACAAAGCAACGGAGGCGCCCGCTTGTGCAGTTGGACGCACAGCAGTGCTTGGAATGATTGAACGGTACAGGCTGGATTCATTAATCCCTGTCACGTCAATTCGTTGCGCGCTCTCTGAGGCGTTGATCCACGACGGTACCAGGGAGTAAACACCCGTCGAAGCGCCGATTGTGCCCGGCTCGTTCTTATCCCAACCATCAGCCAACCCGACAACGTTGCCCGTCTTGGTAAACGCAGGGTTGTACAACAGGTTTTGACTGCCGATATCGCCGATGCTGTTGTTCAACGAAGTGATCGAGCCTCCTTGGGAAGTGATAACCCCTTCGGCCGCCGTCACGCGAGTGGTCAGGCTGTTGACTGCCGAGGCATCGGCCTTGGTGTTGGCCACCGACAAGGCGTTGGCTGCCGCTGCCGCCGCATCGGTCGCCACCTTATCGGTCACCGCCGCCCACGTCGAGCCGGTCCAGCGCTTCGGTGTGTTGGCCCCGCCGGTGATGTCGATCCACAGGTTTTGCGCCAGTTGATCGGCCACTGCCGGCGCCGCCGTCTGCACCAGTACCTTGCCCTTGCCGCCGGCCAAGGTGTTCGCCGCGTTCGCCGCGTTTTGCGCGGCGGTCACGTTGGTGTTGGTGGTGGTCAGACTGTTATTCAGCCCGGTGATCGAGCTGCCCTGACTGCTGATCGTGCCTTCGGCCGCTTCCACACGACTGGTCAGGCTGTTGACTGCCGACGCATCGGCCTTGGTGTTGGCCACTGACAAGGCGTTGGCTGCCGCTGCCGCCGCATCAGTCGCTACCTTGTCGGTCACTGCCACCCAGGCCGAGCCGGTCCAGCGCTTCGGCG
>NZ_AKJF01000042.1 GCF_000282475.1 Pseudomonas sp. GM78 | reverse complement strand
TGTGGCGGGCGATGAATTCGTTACGGGTGTCGAGGAGGGCAGTCATGGGCAGTCCTCAGGCGTCGGTCTGG
Organism: Pseudomonas sp. GM78; assembly: GCF_000282475.1. Classification (GTDB taxonomy): domain Bacteria; phylum Pseudomonadota; class Gammaproteobacteria; order Pseudomonadales; family Pseudomonadaceae; genus Aquipseudomonas. The sequence continues at coordinate 27,343 of NZ_AKJF01000042.1, read as the reverse complement.
TCTTGGATCAGGCGGTCGTAGGCGGCCTGATCCAGCAGTTGGCCGACCGCGGCAGCATCAGCGGGCTGGAAACGGAAGAACCAGCCTTCGCCCAGCGGATCTTCGTTGACCAGTTCCGGGTTGCTGTCCAGTTCCGAGTTCACGTGCAGCACCTCACCGTCCAGCGGCATGCCGATGCTGCTGGCAGCTTTCACCGACTCCACGACCGACACTTCGGTACCGGCGTCGAAGCTGCCCAGTTCAGGCACCTGAACGAACACCACATCCCCCAATGCCTGTTGGGCAAACGCTGTGATGCCAACGGTGACCGTGCCATCAGCTTCGGTACGCAGCCATTCGTGTTCGACGGTAAAACGCAATTCGCTCATATCAACTCCTCATTGTTCAGACTCATCCGCTGCAGGTGGCGGAGGCGATGGGCAGGCTCGAGTGTGGGTAGCGAGCTTGGCTGGAGGAGAGATAGCAAGGGTGGTGCCAAGGTTAATTAGTTGTTTTAAATCAATGGTTTAGTGATTTATTAGGCAGTTTGATGCGCGGTTGCCGTATTGAAATCAAGACAGGCACGGGAAGGGAAGGGGCCGAAGCCCGGTGTAGGCAGGTTGAGAGGGTTTTGTCTTGATTTCGATACGCTGTATCGATTTACACACGGTACCAAGTGGTACTCAACCCCTGTGGGAGCGGGCTTGCCCGCGATTGCGGTGTATCAGATAAGAAAATGGTGACTGACACGGCCCCATCGCGGGCAAGCCCGCTCCCACAGGGACTGCAAGTGTTTCTGAAATCGGCGATCAGGATTTATTGGGAATCCCGTATTTGCGCAGCCGAATGGCAATCGCACTATGTGACGTTTGCAAACGTGCCGCCAGCAGGCGGCTGGACGGGTAGCTGCGATAAAGCTGCTCCAGCAGATTCTTTTCAAACCCTTCGACAGCCTCCTCCAGGCTGCCCACCTCGCCATCGTTCTGGCGCTCCACAGCCGTTCTGGCGATGTCGAGGTCGTCGATGTCCACCAGCGGGTTTTCGCAGATCGCCGCAGCGCGGAAGATTACGTTTTGCAGTTGCCGCACGTTGCCCGGCCAGCGGTTGCCGAGCAGGGCGGGAAAGGTGCTGGGCGCCAGGCGACAGACCGGGCGCTGGATCTGCGCGCAGGCCTGCTGCATGAAGTGCTGGGCCATCAACAGGATATCGTGGCCACGTTCGCGCAGCGGTGGCACTTGCAGGTTGAGCACATTGAGGCGGTAGAACAGGTCTTCGCGAAAGTGCCCTTCGCCGACCATTTTTTCCAGGTCGCGGTGGGTCGCGCTGAGGATCCGCACATTGACCTTGACCTCGCGATCGCCGCCGACCCGACGGAAGCAGCCATCACTCAAAAAGCGCAGCAGCTTGGCTTGCAGGTACGGCGACATCTCGCCGACTTCATCGAGAAACACCGTGCCCTGGTCAGCCAGTTCCAGCAGCCCGAGCTTGCCGCCCCGTTGCGCCCCGGTGAACGCGCCGGGGGCATAGCCGAATAGCTCGCTTTCGGCCAGGCTCTCGGGCAGCGCCGCGCAATTGAGCGCCAGGAATGGCTTTTCACGGCGACCGCTGATCGCGTGACAGGCGCGGGCCACCAGTTCCTTGCCGGTGCCGGTTTCACCCTGGATCAACAGCGGTGCGTCGAGGGCCGCCACCCGTTGCGCGCGGGCCTTGAGCGAGCGGATCGGCGGCGACTCGCCGAGCAGCGCATCGAAACCTTCAGCGTGGTCATGGTGCAGCGCCGACAGGCGTTCGCCGATGCGGTTCGGTTGATAGAGGGTGAGCAGGGCGCCGGCGTCGGTGATCGGCATGGCATCGAGCAGCAAGGTGTGGCCGCCGAGGCTGACCTCGTGCATGGGCAGGCGGAAATGGTGGGCGATCAAGGTGCGTTGCAAATCGGCGTCGTCGAACAGCGTGCCCAGCGATTCACCGGCCGGCTCGCGACCGCACAGGGCGATCAATGCCGGGTTGGCCAGCAGCACGTGCCCACGATCATCGACCGCCAGCACCGGGTCGGAACTGGCGGCGAGCAAGGCATCCAGTTGCAGGCGCCGACGTTGCCCGGGAAGGATGTCGACCATGGTCACCGCCTGCACGCCGCGCACGCCGAACAGTGCCTCGCGCAACTCTTCCAGCACTTCGGTGCCGAGGGTCGGGGCGTCGATGTAGACGTTCGGTGGCACCATCTCCACGGCGTCCAGATTGAAGCTGCGCCCGCCGAGCAGGGCGAGTACTTCCTGGGTGATGCCGACGCGGTCGATGAAGGTGACGTGGATGCGCATGACGGGCCTGCAAGATGGGCGAACGGAAATCAGTATGCCGGGACGAATTCTAATTTGGCGAGCGTCACCTCATCCGCTGGCGGTTTTGCGCGCGCTGGCGGCCAGGTCCTCGAGGAACGCCTGGAGGATCGGCGGCGGTGCCACGCCGCGCCGGGTGATCACGTCGAACGGCGACTTCAGCCGCAGGCTCGCCGGACCCAGTTGATGCATCTCGCCTGACTTTAGCCACTGGGCGGCGAAGTGCTCGGGCAGAAAGCCCATGTAGGCGCCGGAGATGATCAGGATCGCCGAGGCCTCGATGTTGTCCACGGTGGCCGCCGCCTTGTTCACGCCCAAGTGTTCCAGGTCGTATTGCTGCATGTAGCCGCGCACGACGATGCGGCCCGCGGCGATTTCTTCAAGCAGCTCGGCACCTTCGGCCTTGCTCCCGTACAGCGGATGTCGACGCCCGCAATACAGGCCCAGCGCTTCCTGGTACAGCGGCGCTTGCAGCAAGCCCGGGACATGGATCGGGAAGTGCCCGATGGCCAGGTGCAAGCGACCGTCGAGCACCCGCTCTTCGAGTTCTGCCGGGGTACCGACGTACACGTTCAGGTGCACGTCATGCCCGCGCGAGACGAAGCGCTGGGTGGTGCGCGGGATCGGCGAATCGGGGTCGGTGATGGTGGTGTCGATGATCCCCAGGTTGAGCTTGCCGCTGATGTGCTGCTTGAGCACGTCGGCGTCCATGCAGAAATTTTCCACCGCCGACAGCAGGCGCTGGGTGGCTTCGTGAATCGCCACGCCTTGCTCGGTCAGGCGAAAACCGCTGCGCCCGCGCTGGCAGAGTTTGACCCCAAGGCGGGTTTCCAGGTGGGTCATCTGTTCGCTGATGGTCGACTGCCCGGCGTTCAACGCCGCCTGGGCGGCCGAGAAGCCGCCGCAGCGGACAATCGTGGCAAATACCCTGAGCAGTTTCAGGTCGACATCGTGCAGCTGGATCATCGGGAACCTCCGGCATGGGATGCATCGGGAATGCCGATATGAGTATCTGATGTTTAGCATTTTTTCCACGAAAACCTGCGCTCATAGTCTTTCCAACGGCGGTCGCCTTGCAGTCCGTCAAGCCGATAACAAGAAGTGGAGAGGCTAGAAATGTCGAACAACGGTTATGAATCCGGTCGCCTGAACCTGCCATTCGTGGGTCATTGCACCTTTGGCAAATCCCCGGTGTGCACCGATTGGGACGCGCTGGATGCCGACGTCGCGGTGCTTGGTGTACCCAATGACATGGGCACCCAGTGGCGCTCCGGGGCACGCTTCGGACCCCGCGGGATTCGTGAAGCATCGACGCTGTTTTCCTTCGGCCACGCCGGCGCCTATGACCACGAGGACGACGTGATGTACCTGACGGCGTCGGACGTGCGCATGGTCGACGTCGGTGATGCCGACATCGTCCACACCGACATGGCCACCAGCAACAAGAACACCGAATACGCCGTGCGCAAGATCCTCGATGCCGGTGTGATGCCGGTGGTGCTGGGCGGCGATCACTCGGTGCACGCGCCGGTGATCAAGGCCTTCGAAGGGCGCGGCCCGATCCACATCATCCACTTCGATGCGCACCTGGACTTCGTCGACGAGCGCCACGGCGTGCGTTACGGCCACGGCAACCCGCTGCGCCGCGCCTCGGAAATGAACCACATCGTCGGCATGACCCAGATGGGCATCCGCAACGTCTCGTCGTCCAACCGCGACGACTACGAAGCGGCCCACGAAGCCGGCTCGAAGATTCTCTCGGTGCGCGATGTACGGCGCCTCGGCGTCGAAGGTGTACTGGCGCTGATCCCGCAGAACATCAACTACTACATCACCATCGACATCGACGGTTTCGACCCGTCCATCGCCCCCGGCACCGGCACCCCGAGCCACGGCGGGTTCCTCTACTACGAAGTGCTGGAAATCATCCAGGCCCTGGCCAAGCGCAGCAAAGGCAACATCGTCGGCATGGACCTGGTGGAGGTTGCACCGGTGTACGACCCGACCGGCATGACCTCGATCCTCGCCGCGCAGCTGCTGCTCAACAGCATCGGTTTCATCTTCCACGAGCGGGGCAAGGTCCGAGCGGCCGCTGAAAGCGAAACCTCTCCAGCCTGAACATCGAAACCACAAAGCCCCGGCAGTGCCTGACTGCCGGGCAGAGAGAATAAAAATGGACACGATCGTCAAGAATTACCTGCAGAAGTTCGGCATCAGCGAAGCCACCCAGACCTTCCTCGGCAAAGCGCAAAAGATGTTCATTGGCGGCGCCTGGGTTGACGCCAGCGACGGCCAGATGTCCGAAGTCATCGAGCCCTCGACCGAAGGCCTGATCACCCGCATTCCCATGGGCACCACCGCTGATCTGGACCGCGCCGTGCAAGCCGCCCGTGCCCAGTTCGACGGTGGCGAATGGAGCCAGGTCAAGCCGGCGCAACGCGAACGCCTGATCCAGCGCCTGGCGGACTTGATCGAACAGAACGCCGCCGAACTTGCGCAAATCGAATCGATCGACATGGGCAAGTCGGTCGCCTTCGCCAAGGACGTCGATATCCAGGGCACCGTCGATACCCTGCGCTATTTCGCTGGGTGGGCCACCAAGCTCCACGGGCGCACCGTCGAGCCGTCGCTGCCGGGCAATTACCTGGCCTATACCCGCAAGGAAGCGGTGGGCGTGGTCGGCGCCATCGTGCCGTGGAACTTCCCGCTGCAAACCATGGCCTGGAAACTCGGCGCGGCGCTGGCCACCGGTTGCACCGTGGTGGTCAAGCCTGCCGAGCTGACCTCGCTGTCGGCCCTGCGTTTTGCTGAACTGGTGCAGGAAGCGGGCATTCCCGACGGCGTGATCAACATCGTCACCGGGCGCGGCAGCGTGGTCGGCGCGGCCATGACCACCCACCCCGGCATCGACAAATTGACCTTCACCGGTTCCACCCCGGTAGGCCTTACCGTTGGCCGCGCGGCGCTGGACGACATGAAGCGCCTGACCCTCGAACTCGGCGGAAAGTCACCGGTCATCGTGTTGGCCGATGCCGACATTCCGGCCGCGGCACAAGCGGTCGCCAATGGCGTGTTTTTCAACTCCGGGCAGGTATGCGATGCCGGCACGCGGGCTTATATTCATAGCAGCGTCTACGACGAATTCCTGCGTGAGCTGATCGCCTACACACGCACCCTGAAAATGGCCCCGGGTCTGGACCCGGACTGCTTCATCGGCCCACTGGTCTCGGCCCTGCAAAAGCAGCGCGTGACCGAGTACATCGAAACCGGCAAGGCCGAAGGCGCCGAGCTGGTCTACGGCGGCCAACCGGTCGATGGCCCTGGCTTCTTCGTCGAGCCGACCATCTTCGCCAACTGCCGCAACGACATGCGCATCGTCCAGGAAGAGATCTTCGGCCCGGTGCTGGTCACCGCACCCTTCGACGATGAGGAAGAGGCGCTGGCCCTGGCCAATGACTCGCCCTTTGGCCTGGCGGCAGCCCTGTATTCCAACGACCTGGGCAAGGTGCACAGCCTGATACCCCGCCTCAAGGCCGGCTCGGTCTACGTCAACGCCCACGGCACCCTCGACCCGTCGATGCCGTTCGGTGGCTACAAGCAGTCCGGGTTCGGCAAGGACCTGGGCGCCGAGCAGCTCGATTACCTGCTCGAAACCAAGGCGGTGTGGATCACGCTGCCGTGAGTCATGGCTGACTCTTGAACGACACACATCCTGTGGGAGCGAGCCTGCTCGCGAAGAGGCCGGCATATCCAGCATCAATGTCGCCTGACACATCGCCTTCGCGAGCAGGCTCGCTCCCACAGGTATCCCACAGGGATGTCGTTCACCCAAAAGAACGCGGTTATCTCGTCATGATCTTCCAACAATAAGAGTCCATCATGAACACTAACGCCAAGTCCGCCACGAGTGTCTCTTCCCTCGATGACAAGTCCGTCGTCGAGGGGCATTCGATTGACTTCATCCCCGAGAACGAGCGCACCGACAAACTGTCGAGCCAGGGCCCGTTCTGGTTCCTAGGCAATTTCACCTTCTTCACCATGACCATCGGCTTCGTCGGCCCAAGCGTCGGCCTGACCGCGCTCTGGACCACACTCGCCGGCACCCTGGGCATCATGTTCGGCACGCTCTTCATGGCGTTTCACGGTTCGCAAGGTCCGCATCTCGGCTTGCCGCAGATGATCCAGTCCCGTGCGCAGTTCGGTTACCGCGGCGTGATCCTGGTGCTTTTGGCGACGCTGTTCGTGTTCGCCGGGTTCAACATCGTCAATCTGGTGCTGATGATGCAGGGCCTGCACACGCTGTTCGGTTTCAACCCCGCGGTGATCGCGGTGGCGGTGACCATCCCGGCGGCGGTGTTGGCGATCCTCGGCCATGACTGGATGCACCGCAGCTTCAAATGGGCGTTGTACCTGTCGCTGCCGCTGTACGGCCTGGTGACCCTGGCGGTGTTGATGGGCTGGGTGCCGGATGCCGTGTTGCCCGCGCTGGCCCCAGGCGAAGCGGCCCCGGCGCCGCTGGGTTTCAACTGGACCGGTTTTATCGCGCAGTTCGCGGCGGCGGCGAGTTACAACATCGCCTATGCCCCGTACGTGTCGGACTACTCGCGCTACCTGCCGAAGAACACCTCCAGCGGCAAGCTGATCGCCGTGGTGTTTCTCGGGGCTTCGTTGTCCGGTGCGTGGATGATCTCCGTCGGTGGCTGGCTGGCCGATCACCTGCATTCGACCGATGTGCTGGTGGCCTTGGGTCAAGTCGGCAACACCGTGTCGCCGCTGATGGGCACCGCGGTCGTGGTCGTGACCATCCTGGCCTTCCTGCCGGTGATCGCGATGAACATCTACAGCGCCAAGCTGACGACCCTGACCTGTGTCGATTCGATCAAGCACATCGAGCCGACCCGCAAGGCGCGGATCCTCGCCATCGCCTTCGTGATCCTGCTGCAACTGGGCGTGGCCCTGAGCATCCAGAGTTCCGGCAAAGGCCTGTCGGTGCTCGGCATCTACCTGGTGGTGATGTTGTACTTCCTGGTGCCCTGGACCTCGGTCAACCTCACGGACTACTTCTTCGTGCGCAAGGGCCGCTACGCCATCCCGCACTTCTTCATGCCCCACGGCAACATCTACGGCAGCTGGGGCCTGCGCGGCATCGTCGCCTACGCCATCGGCTTTATCTCGATGATTCCGTTCTTCTACATCTACGACGGCGTCGAACAACGGGAAGTGTATGTCGGCCCGCTGGCCAAGGCCCTGGGCAGTATCGACATCGCCTGGCTGGTGGGGCTGATCGTCTCGGGGCTGGCGTACTACTGGCTGAGCCGCTCGATCGACCTTGCGCGTGAAGAAGCCGTTATCCAGCAGATCGAGAAGACCTCCCCGCAATACACCACTGGCGACACGCTGACCCATAAACAGCAACCACGGCCGGTATTCACTCAATCGACGGTCGGGAGACAATCATGACCACGCAAAAATACGACTACATCATCATTGGCGCAGGCTCGGCAGGTTGTGTGTTGGCCAACCGCCTGAGCGAAGACCCGGCCACCTCGGTACTGGTCCTGGAATTCGGCGGCAGCGACAAGAGCGTGGTGATCCAGATGCCCAGTGCATTCTCGATCCCGATGAACACCAAGAAGTACAACTGGCGCTACGAAACCGAGCCGGAAACCTACCTCAACGGCCGGCGCATTCATTGCCCTCGGGGCAAGGTGCTGGGTGGTTCGTCGTCGATCAATGGCCTGGTGTACATCCGCGGTCACGCCCTGGATTTCGACGAGTGGGAATCCCTCGGCGCCCAGGGCTGGGGTTACAGGAACTGCCTGCCGTACTTCAAGCGTGCCGAAAGCTACGAGTCCGGTGGCGACAGCTATCGCGGGCAGACCGGACCGCTGCACACCACCAACGGCAACCACATGAAAAACCCGTTGTACGGGGCCTGGGTCGAAGCTGGCGCGGAGGCGGGCTACATCAAGACCGAAGACTGCAACGGCTACATGCAGGAAGGTTTTGGTGCGATGCACATGACCGTTAAGAATGGCGTGCGCTGCTCCACGGCCAACGCCTATCTGCGCCCGGCCATGGGCCGTGCGAACCTGACGGTGATCACCCATGCGATGACGCGGCAGGTCATCCTCGAAGGCAAGCGTGCGGTCGGGGTCATGTATGACCACGGTGGCCAGACCCACCAGGTGTACTGCAACCGCGAAGTCCTCATCTCGTCCGGGCCGATCGGTTCGCCGCACCTGCTGCAACGCTCCGGCATCGGCCCGGCCGAGGTCCTGCGCAAGGCCGGGATCGGTGTGCGCCATGACCTGCCGGGGGTAGGGGAGAACCTGCAGGATCACGCCGAGGTGTACATTCAGTTCGGCTGCAAGGAACCGGTGACGCTCAACAGCAAGATGGACCCGCTGAGCAAACTGATGATCGGTTTGCGCTGGCTGCTGTTCAAGGACGGCCTGGGCGCCACCAACCACTTCGAGGCCGGTGGTTTCATCCGCTCCGAGAAGGGCCTGCGCTGGCCGGACATTCAGTTCCACTTCCTGCCGGCAGCGATGCGTTACGACGGCAACAAGCCGATCAAGGGCCACGGTTTCATGGTGCTCACGGGCCCGAACAAACCGAAAAGCCGTGGCTATGTGCGGGTGCGTTCGGCCGATCCGTACGAGCACCCGGAGATTCGCTTCAACTATCTGGAGCGCGAAGAGGACCGCGAAGGTTTCCGCCGTTGCATCCGCCTGACCCGGGAGATCATCGGCCAGAAGGCCATGGACCGTTTCCGCGACGGCGAAATCGCCCCCGGCGCACTGGTGACCAGCGATGAAGACCTCGATGCCTTTGTCCGAGACAACCTCGAAAGCACTTACCACCCCTGTGGCTCGTGCCGCATGGGCGAGGACGACATGGCGGTGGTGGATTCCCAGCTGCGGGTGCACGGCATCCAGGGGCTGCGGGTGATCGACTCTTCGGTGTTCCCGACCGAACCGAACGGCAACCTCAATGCGCCGACCATCATGCTCGCCGAGCGGGCTTCGGACCTGGTTCGCGGGGTGCAGATGTTGCCAGCGTCGGATGTGCCGGTGGGGTTGGTGGAGAACTGGGAAAACAGCCAGCGCACGACGTTACCGGGGCGTAACGTACGGGTCTGATCGCGATCCAATGTGGGAGCCAGCCTGCTGGCGATGAGGCCTTCAGATTCAACAGTGATGTTGACTGAAAGTCCGCTATCGCGAGCAGGCTCGCTCCCACAGGGGGGGCGGTGATGTGAGGATTTTTTTCGTTGCTGTTGCTAGGCTGTAAATCCTTGAGACCGTAATGGAGCACCCTCATGGCTATCCTGGCCCTGCGCGCCGACGTTTCCCACATCGACACCATCGCCCCGTTATTCGACGCCTATCGCGGTTTCTACGGCCAGCCGTCGAACCTGCCCCAGTCCCGCAATTTCATCGCCGAACGCCTTGCCCGCGACGAGTCGGTGATCTTCTTCGCCGAGGACGCCAACGGCCAGGCGCTGGGTTTCGTGCAGATGTTCCCGACCTTTTCCTCCATCGACGCGCACCGCACCTGGTTGCTCGGCGACCTGTTCACCACGCCCGCCGCCCGGGGCCAAGGCGTTGGTACGCTGCTGATGAACACCGCCCGCGACTTTGCGCGGTTGATGGGCGCCAAGGGCATGACCCTGGAAACCGCCACCGACAACGTCAGTGCCCAGCGCCTGTATGAGTCACTGGGCTATGTGCGCGATCCGGGTTACTACACCTATTGCCTGGACCTGCGCCAAGACTGAATCAGCGATCCCGGTCGCCGAACACCGGCCGCAGAAAGCTCCGCTCATAGCTGAGGATGAATTTTTTATCTTCGGCGAGTTTGAAGGCGGCAATGCACTCTGGGTCGCTCATCGATTGTTGGCGGTAACTTTCGTACGCCGCCAGGCTTGGAAAGGTGAACATCGCCATGGCGATGTTGTTGGCGCCTTCGGAGGGCAGGAAATAGCCGTGATGCTGGCCGCCGAATTTTTCCACCAGGGGAATCCACAGTTTGCCGTAATGCTCGAAGGCCTCGAGCTGGTAGGGGTCGATAACGTATTTCAGGTAGCAGGTGATCATCGGTTCTCTCTCCGGGTTAAAAGTTTTCAGCAGATTGTACGACCCGCACCGTCAACGGCGGCACGTCTTCGCCGGTTTCACAGCCATCGCGCTTGAGCCATTCGGCCGGTGGCAAACCCACCACATTGAGGAAGGTGCGGGAAAACGAGGCTTGCGAGCTGTAGCCGACCGTCGCGGCAATCACCTTGATCTGCACCCCGTCGCGCAACAGGTCCTGGGCCAGTTTCATGCGCCAGGCGGTGACGTAGCCCATCGGCGAAATGTCCATGATCCGGGTAAAACACGCCGAGAAACTGGATCGGGACATGTTCGCAAGGTGGGCCAGCTTCTCGACGGTCCAGAGCGCTTCGGGCTCCTGGTGAATCCGGTTGAACACCGCCCCGAGGCGTCCGTCCTGAAGCGCATACAGCAAGCCGCTGGATATCTTGCCCTCCATGACCGAACGCCGCACCAGCAGCACAAAAAGGTATTCGAGCAGCAGGTTCAGCGCCTTGGTCCGGCCGGGGGCCTGGCCGTGGAATTCGCCGACCAGGTTGCCGATCAACGGTGCCAGGTTTTCCAGCGCCCGGAAGGGAAACACCAGCGTCTCCTTGAGCCCGAGCGGGAAGGGCTGCAGGGCATTGCGTCCGAACCGGAACGAGGCGCAGATCAGTTCGGCGCCCTCGACCGAACTTGAGCGCAACTGGTAGCGACAACTGCTGGGACAAAACAGCACGCTGGGTTCGCTGATCGCGATTTTCGGCAGCCCCGGCTGCACCATGTCGATGCCGCCGCGACTGATCACATGGATGAACGCCATGCCCGGCGGCTTGTCGAGCACCAGGGTGCCATCCATGGGGCCTGCAAAAAACAGCCGGCCCTGCAGGTGCGTGCGCTCGAAGAATTCGGAAAGGATATCCATGTTAGAGACGCCCGGGTAAAGACGCTGTACGTCCTGGCAAAAGTGCGGCAGGGCGCGGCCGTAGGATGAAGTTCTCGCCGCCGATGGTAGACAACAGCCCTTGTTGGCGCCATGGCGCAACGCGATTTTCTCGTCCACCACCGGAGTCTTTTGTCATGAGCAACGATTCGAGTCGCACCGTCCCGCCGTACGCCGACCCGGCAGAGCCAGCGCTGCCGGACCCGGGCATGAAGCTCGACTTGTCCCGTGCTGCACTGGTGGTCATCGACCCGCAGATCGACTTCCTCAGCCCCGAGGGCGTGAGCTGGAGTGTATTTGGCAAGAGTGTCGTCGAGCACGACGTGGTCAACCACCTCGGGCAGTTGTTTGCCGCTGCCAAGGGCGCGGGCATCACCGTCGCCGTTTCCCCGCATTACTACTACCCGTGCGACCACCAATGGCATTTCGGCGGGCCGCTGGAAAAGGTCATGCACAGCATCTGCATGTTCGATCGCAAGGGGCCGCTTACCCTCGACGGTTTCGAAAACTCCGGGGCCGACTTCATGCCCGAGTTCAAGCCGTACATCCTCGACGGCAAGACCATCATCGCCTCGCCGCATAAGGTGTATGGCCCTGAAACCAATGACCTGGCGTTGCAGCTGCGCAAGCATGGCGTTTCGCAGGTCATCCTGGCGGGCATGGCGGCGAACCTGTGTGTCGAGTCGCACCTGCGCGAGTTGCTGGAGCAGGGCTTTGAAGTGGCCGTGGTCCGCGACGCCACCGCTGGGCCGAGCACGCCTGAGGGTGATGGCTACCTCGCTGCGCTGATCAACTACCGCTACATCGCCAATGCGCTGTGGACCACGGCGCAGACCCTGGACTATCTCAAGGCCTGATTGCCCTGGTGGTGGGGGGCGGTTGTACCCGATCTACTGTAGGAGCCAGGCTTGCCGGCGAAGGCGTCCGAGAGACCAACGCAATGTTCAAGTCCGCCTTCGCCGGCAAGTCGGATCGCCGCACCGCTGGTTCCTACAGGTTTACCTCCCGAGCCGCTCGGGCAAACTCGATGAAAGCCTTGAGCGTTGCCGGCACATGCCGTCGGCTTGGGTAGTACAGATGCAGGCCGGGGTAGTAGGGACACCAGTCGCCCAGCACCTGGATCAGGCTGTCGTCGGCAATCTGCGCCTTGACCATGTCTTCGAAGATGTAGGCCAGGCCCACCCCTTGCAACGCCGGGCCGACCATCAGGCTGACGTCGCCCAGGGTGAGTGGGCCGTCTATCTCGATTTCCTGGGCGATTCCACCCCGTTCGAACTCCCAGCGATACAACGCACCACTGGGGAAACGATGGCGGATGCACGGCAGGCCATGCAAATCCTCGGGTTTTTGCGGAGCGGGATGTTTGCGGAAAAATTCCGCTGAGCCCACGACCACCGAGCGCATGAAGCTGCCAATCGGCAGGGAGACCATGTCCGCCTGCAACCGAACGCCGAAGCGCACGCCAGCGTCAAAACCCTGCGCCACCACATCGACCAGCGCATCGTCCGTCACGATCTCCAGTTTCACGTCCGGGTAGGCTTCAAGGAACCTGCTGGCCAGCGGCAGCAACACCAGTTCGGCGGCCTGGCGACCCGCGGTGATTCTCAGGTTGCCCGAGGGTTTGTCGCGATAATGGTTCAGGTCTTCCAAGGCATCGTCGATATCGCGAAAGGCCGGTTTGAGTCGCGCAAAGAGACGCTCGCCGGCTTCGGTCAGGCCGACGCTGCGGGTGGTGCGATTGAACAGCCGGACCCCGAGCCGGTTCTCCAGGGTACGCACCGCATGGCTGAGTGCAGATGGCGTCAACCCCAGTTCGACCGCTGCCCGGCTGAAATTCAGGTGAGTGGCCACGCACAGGAAGGTCGAGAGGTCAGCGGCCGAAGGCGCTTTCATATGTGAATACCTTTCACAAAGTCATGCAATATTGCTGGGATTATCACATCAGTAAGGCAGTTTTAAAGTGGCGTCAACTCATCAAGAAGGCCCGGCAATAACGCTCGGGTCGCTGACAGGAGGAGTTGAAATGCGTACTTGGCTCATTACTGGTGCTTCCCGCGGTTTTGGTACTCTCATCGCAGAACGTGCTCTGCGTGCCGGCGACGCGGTGATTGCCACGGCCCGTAAACCCGAAGAAATAATCGCCAGGCTCGGCGACCATCCCAACCTGCTGGCCGTGCGCCTGGACGTGACCCGCGAGGAGCAGGCGCATCAGGCCGTGGCAGAAGGCATCAAGCGTTTCGGCCGCATCGATGTGCTGATCAACAACGCCGGGTTTGGCGTGTTGGGGGCGGTAGAGGAAACCAGCGCCAGCGAGACCGAGCGTCTGTTCGCCACCAACGTCTTCGGCGTACTCAACGTGACCCGGGCGGTGCTGCCGCACATGCGTCGTCAACGCAGCGGGCATGTGATCAACATTTCTTCCATCGGCGGCTACCAGGCCTACATGGGCTGGGGTGTCTACGGTTCCACCAAGTTTGCGGTAGAAGGTATTACCGAAGCGCTGCACCAGGAACTGGCGCCGCTGGGGATACACGCCACGGTGGTCGAGCCGGGCTTCTTCCGCACGGACTTCCTCGACGAGCAGTCGCTGGTGAAGACCGCGCTGGAACTGCCGGACTACGATGAAACCGTGGGCGCCATGCGCAAGCATGCCGAAGCCGCCAACCATGCCCAGCCGGGCGATCCGGTGAAATTCGCCGAGGCCATGCTGGCCCTGGTCAATGCGCCGAAGCCGCCACAACGACTGGCACTGGGCAGCGATACCATCGCGCGCATCGAAGCGAAAAACCGCTTTGTCGCCCAGGAACTGGCCGAGTGGAACGAGTTGGCACTGTCTACCGATTTCCACGACTGATTGCAGGGAACAAAAATCCGGACCCCTTCACAGGGCTCCGGATTTTTTGTGCAGGGTATTTGCCGTTGCAGGCGCGGGCTTGCTCCGGGCGGCCGACGAAAACCTGTCAGCGGCATTCCATGCAGAAGTAGGGCATGACGTCGGAGCTGGCATCGTAGCCATTGCTGCCATCGGCATAATGATTTTGCCGCAGTCGATCGGAGCCGCCTTCCGCCACCCGTGTACCGCGCATCGCGTTGTAACCGCCCGCTGCCACGCTGTTTTGCTTCAGGCGCTCGGAACCGTCCGATGCCAGTTGCCGTTCTCTCAAGCGATCGGCACCGCCTTCGGCCAGTTGCCGTTCTCTCAGGCGATCGGCACCGCCTTCGGCGACCTGATTCTGTTTGAGCTGTCGTTCTCTCAGGCGATCGGCGCCACCTTCAGCAACCTGGTTCCCCTTGAGGCGATCGGCGCCGTCTTCGGCCAGCTGTCTTTCCTTGATGCGGTCGGTAGCGCCTTCGGCAACGTTGTGGGCCGCGGTTTCGGCGCTGGCAGTTCCGGCTCCAGCCTCGGCAGCCTGTGCGTTCGCCGCGATAAAACCGAGGGCTGAAAAGAGGGCAATGCCTAATGCAAGGTTGGGGGTGTTCATCATGTTCACCTATGGGTCACGGGATTGTTCAAGCAACAATCGGGCAGGCATGAATGCGGGCTATTGCAGCCCTGACATTCGATGCCTGCATCTTAATTGGCTGAAAAATCGCGTCACTCATGCATGGGTTGTCCAGACGAACATCCAGGTATTAACCACTCATACCCAGGTATGGCCGGCGATGCTCATTCGGCAGGCAGGACCGGAGGCTTTTTCTGATCCTTCAACAGGAAGACGACGAATTTGGCCGGTTTGTCCTGACTGGCGTTGCGGCCCACGGTGTGGATGTCCTCGGGACCTTCGTGGAAGCTTTGTCCCGGTGTCAGGGTGACTTCCTTGCCACCCTTGACCCCCATGACGATGGTGCCTTCGAGCACATAGACGAAGCCGTGGGCGTCGTGCCGATGGACCGGGTCGGCGCCGCCTGGTGGATACTCGACGGTGAGGATCATGACTTCCTTGCCAGGGTAGTCGGGCAGTGCCGTGACCGACACCTCCTTGACATCCGGAGGCGGAGCTTCGGCGGCCAGGGCCGCTGCGGTGGCGGTGAAGGACAGCGCAAACAGGGCGAGAAGAACGGGGGTTCGCATGGGACGCTCCTTGAGAGTGGAGGGCGGGTGCCAGTCTTTGCCTGTCAGGCATTGGTGCTCTTGAGCCATTGATCGAAGTGAATCTTGCCGAGGATCGGATTGGCGCCCGGTGTCAGTGACTGGTCGTTGATGACTGCGCCGTAGTAACCGGCGCTATCGTCGGTGATCACTTCGCGCGGATCCCCGTTGTGTTGCAGATAGGTTTTGGCAAACGACACCAGAGGTTGCTTGTCGGGACCCGCCACCTCTTCGGTCTTGCCAGTGGGCGGCGCCACGGCAATTTTGGCCAATGCCGCGGCGACATCGGCCGAGGCAATCGGCTGCAGGGCGGCCGAGGTCAAGCGAGCG
Source organism: Pseudomonas sp. GM78 (assembly GCF_000282475.1). Taxonomy (GTDB): domain Bacteria; phylum Pseudomonadota; class Gammaproteobacteria; order Pseudomonadales; family Pseudomonadaceae; genus Aquipseudomonas. Next base: position 11,587 of record NZ_AKJF01000042.1, on the reverse strand, counting down.
CTGTCGCCTTGCATGCTGTATTGGACGATGGCACCAATGAATTCGAAAAACTGCGTGGCGCGCAGGATCGAGTAGGGCACACCGGCGTTCTTGATCAATTCCTCCTGGGCCATCTTGGCGCGAAAGTAGCCGCTTTCGAGCATCCGCTCCGTGCCCACCACGGACAGCGCAATGTGATGCTTGACCCCGGCAGCCTTCTCGGCGGCGGCAAGGTTGCGCCCGGATTTTTCGAAGAAATCGAGCACGGCGGCATCTTCGAACGAGGGGGAGTTGGCGACGTCCACCACCACCTCGGCGCCTTGCAGGGCGGCCTGCAATCCTTCCCCGGTGACGGCATTGACGCCGGTACTCGGCGTGGCGGGCACCACATCATGGCCACCTTCGCGCAGGAGTTTGCACAGTTGTGTTCCGATCAAGCCGGTACCGCCGATGACGACAATTTTCATGATTGAGCCTCCGTCTGTTGGTGTGGGCATGCCACGCGCGTTGTGAGTAGCTAGTCTAGGCGGGCGTCAGCGGGGCGTTGGTTGGCGGGATGGACGGCAGGCTTGGGCCATGTGCGTCTGAAAAGCTTCGGTTTGGGGCCTTGGTCATGCTCAAATGGCGGCCATTTTTTTCGCTGCAGGCTGGAGCTGGTAATGAACAAAGCGGCCGTGATGACCCTGGTCCTGACCCTCGGTGCAGGTCTGTTCGCCACGCAGGCGAATGCGCAGGGCGATGCCGAGGCGGGCGGCAAACTGTTCAAGCGGGTGTGTGGCGGCTGCCATCAGATCGGTGAGTCGGCGCGGGCGTTTTTTGGTCCGCAACTCAACGGTGTTATCGGACGGGTTGCCGGGAGCACCACGGACTATCAGTACTCCGACGCGATGAAGTCATCGGGCATTGTCTGGACCCGGGAAAAACTGGCGGCTTACATCGAGGACCCGAAAGCGGTGGTGTCGGGTACGCGGATGATTTTCTGGGGGATCAGCGATCAGGAGAAGATCGATGATTTGTTGGCTTACATAGAGACATTTCCGGCACCCTGAAGACTAAAGGATCGCAGCCTGCGATCTTTTTGCTGTTTAACGACCAAATGTCGCGCAATGATCCTGCTCCGGCTGCGCTGCCGTATACCACACGTAGTCCGCGCTGTCGGTGCTCACGTTCTTGCCCACCTCAGCCAACACCAGCACCGCATTGCCTTCACCGGCGCCCAGGTCCTTGAGGTGCAGCGGGACCCCCAGATCCTTGCGCACATGGAACGCCCCGGCCAGCAACAGCGCAGGCGTCGGCGCCGCCAGCAGGCGCTCGGCCATGCGCCGGTCACGCTGTTGCTGCACCGCGAGCATCGCCGGCATTTGCGCCTCTGGGAGCATGCCGCAATGGGACTCGCGGATGTCGTCCAGCAATGTCGCTTGCACCTGTTGGCTGGTCGAGGCCTCGCCATCCAGCGTCGGCCGCTGCTTGTAGATCTGCATGATCTGCGCCCGGTCCAGGTTGGCCGACAGCAGCGGGTAAGGTTGGCGCAGGGCGTAAGTCACCAGTGCGCCGTAGACGCCCCAATCCCAATTGGCCTGCCAGGACAGTGCCTGGTACGGGTCTGCCGGCGGTTGGCCGGCCCGGCTGGCGGCCTGGGCCCCATCGACGTTTGCCTGTTGGTCGGGGTTGAGCATTTCCATCAGCAGGCTGCCTTGCGGACGTTGCGCCGCCAGCTGGCGCAGCAGCCACAGTTGCAAGGCATGGTGATCGGGGTTGTCGTGTTGTTCACCGACCAGCACCCGCGGTTCGACCGCCAGGCGTTCGACCAGCTCTTGCGGGGTGAGGGTGCGGCCGCTGGCGAGTTCGCGGATCACGCCCAGATCGGCATGATCGCGGCCTTGCGGAGAAATCGCTGCAGGGGGCGGCGATACGGAGTGGGATTGGCACGCAGCCAGCAAGCTGATCAGGCATAACAGCACAATGCGCATCGGTTTTCCTTTTAGATGGCGGCTATCAGCGCGCGATTATCAATGGATGACCACGCTCCGGATGCCGGTGAATCAGCACTTGCAGCCCGTACACCGCTTCCAGCGCTTCGGCGGTCAGGACTTCATCTGGTGGACCGTAGGCGTGCGGGCGACCCTCTTGCAACAGCAGCAACTGATCGCAGTAACGTGCAGCCAGGTTCAAGTCGTGGAGGATCACCAGCACCGCTGCACCGCGCCCGGCGAAATCACGCACCGCTTGCAAGATGGTGTGCTGGTGCAGCGGATCGAGCATCGAGGTCGGCTCGTCGAGCAGCAGGGACTGCCCCTCGGCCCCCGGCCACAGTTGCGCAAGTACCCGCGCCAGGTGCACGCGCTGGCGTTCGCCACCGGACAAGGCCAGATAACTGCGTCCCGCCAGGTGCAGGGCGTCGGCGGCACTCAGCGCCTCTGCGACGATTTCGGCATCGCGCACGCGACCACTGGCATGGGGCAGGCGGCCCATGCCCACCACTTCCTTGACCGAGAAGGCAAAGTTCAGGCTCGAACTCTGGGCCAATACCGCGAGGCGCCGGGCCCGCTCCTGACCCGGCCAGTCGGCCAGGGGGCGTTCGTCGAGGCTGACTGTGCCTTGGTTGGCCGGCAGCTCATCGCACAAGGCGGCGAGCAGGGTGCTTTTACCGGCGCCGTTGGGGCCCAGCACGCCGAGGACCTGGCCCGGATGCAACTGGATATCGATGTCCGCCAGCACGGTGCGATTGCCGCGCCGCACCAGCAAATTGTTGGCCCGCAGCATCAGGAGCGCCCCCGTACCAGCAGATAAAGGAAGAAGGGTGCCCCGATGAGCGCGGTGACGATGCCGATCGGCAACTCGGCCGGTGCCAGCAGCAAACGGGCGACCAGATCGGCCAGCAACAACAGGCTGGCACCGGCCAGCAATGAAGCCGGCAGCAACACCCGATGATCGGGGCCGACCAGCAGGCGCATCAGGTGCGGCACCACCAGGCCGATAAAACCGATCAGGCCGGCCGCTGCCACTGCGGCGCCCACACCCAGCGCGGTGCACAGCACCAGTTCAAGCTTGATTCGCTCGACATTGAAACCCAGGTGACGGGCTTCGGACTCCCCTAGCAACATCGCATTGAGCGCCGCCGCGCGCCTAGGCAGCCACAACGCCACGCCCACCGCCACGATCAGCAACGGCCACAGGCGCGGGTAGCTGGCGCCGTTGAGGCTGCCCAGGTTCCAGAATGTCAAGGTGCGCAGGGTGGCGTCATCGGCCAGGTAAGTGAACAGGCCAACCCCGGCCCCGGCCATGGCCGTCATCGCCACGCCTGCCAGGAGCATGGTGGCGACGTTGGTCTGGCCGTCGCTGCGGCCGAAGCGATAGACCACTGCCGTGACGATCAGGCCACCGACGAAGGCGCACACCGACAACAGGTATGGCTCGATGGCAGGTGGTAAACCGCCCAGCAGGCTGCCGCCGACAATGGCCACCGCGGCGCCCAGCGCAGCGCCGCCAGACACCCCGACCAACCCCGGGTCCGCCAGCGGATTGCGAAACAACCCTTGCATGGCCACCCCGGACAACGCGAGCACCGAGCCGACCGCGATGCCCAGCAAACTGCGCGGCAGGCGTATCTGACCGAGGATCAGCTGCGCCTGTTGGCTGTCGCCGCCATCCACCGGCAATCCAAGCAGCCGCAGCCCGGCCAGCAGCGTATCGCCCAGCGGCAGGCTGACCGGCCCCAGGGCCAGGGACAGCCAGAACACCAGCAGCAACAACAGGCCCAGGGTAATCAGCATCGGCCGTGGCCGAACGATGGCCGTCATCGGGTGCTCTCTGTTGCCTGAAGCTCGGCAGTCTGCAGCGGTGCCGACGGATAGAACGCCTTTGACAGTGTGCTCAGTGCGTCCGGCACCCGCGGACCCAGGCCGCCGACCAGTAGCGTCGGGTCGATCACCAGCACCCGGCCTTCGCGACCGGCCGCGGTTTGCGCCAGGATCGGATTCTGCTCGAGCAGCGCTGTCCGCGCGGCATCGCCTTCCAGCTTGCTACTGGCGAAAACGATCACCTGTGGGTCCAGGGCCAACATCGCCTCATTGGACACCGGCTTGTAGCCATTGTGTTCGATGAGGTTTTTCCCGCCGGCCTGATCGATCATCCAGGCGGCCAGGGTGTCCTTGCCGGCGGCCTGGAGGTTGCCACCCGCATGGTTGAGCAGCATCAACACTCGAGGGGCGGGGGTGTGCTGTTGCACCTGCCTGACCCACGCCGCCTGTTGTTCCAGGCGTTGCTGATAACCGGCCATCAGCGCCTGTGCTTGCGCCGGATTGCCAAGCAGTTGCCCAAGCTCGGTCAGGTTGTGTTGCAACGAAGGCACGTCGGCCTTGGCCGACAGCAGCTCGACGCGCACCCCGGCAGCCTTGAGTTGCGCCAGTACCGGCGGCGGGCCCATTTCATCGCTGCCCACCAGGATGTCCGGCTTCAACGCCAGAATGCCTTCGGCGGCCAGCGCCCGCTGGTAGCCGATGCTTGGCAGGTTGTGCAATGAGCGCGGGTGCTGGCTGGTGCTGTCGACACCCACCAGCTTGCTTTCGCCACCGAGGGCGACCACCCACTCGCTGAACGCGCCACCGGCGCTGACCCAGCGCTGGGGCAGGTTGTCGGCCACGGCCATTTGGCTCAGGAGCACGCCGGCGCAGGCCAGCAATGATTTGATACGCATCAGGACGCTTCCTTAGTCGATCAGGACGGTGGCGGTTTCGGCCAGGGTACGTCGAACAGCTGGAGGATCCGTTCACCGTCGACATCGAAACCTTCGAAGCGGGTGATGATGCCATTGACGCCCGGTTTGCGCACACGCCACTGTCGAGTTCTGCGCCGTGAACAGAGTATCTACAGGCCTGAAGAAAAAACACCCGCCAGAAAACCAGTGGCGGGCGCTTGGGAAAGGTCCCGGGCCAGCAAGGAGTGGGCTGGCCGGGCTACAGGCGAAACTTCACATCACCCGGCAAGGCCAGGTGGATGACCGAGTGGCTGGCGCCGCAGGCGATTGAGCGTCAGCAAGCGCATCACATAACCGAGCTTGATGGCGGTCGGGCCGAGTATCGTCAGGGCATGGGCCAACACCAGGCTGGGCAGCGACAGATGCTGATCCAGGCCGTAGGCCAGGATGGCCCCGGCGACCAGTGCGAGCAGCCCGCCGATCAGCATGACGTGGGACAACTTCAAGACCCGATACGGATGCTCGAAAAAACCATACATGTCGTTTACCTGCGACTTGCAGTGTCAGGGTGGGTGGTGACGGCCGTGGTTGCCACGGCCGTCGATGGTCTTCAGGCCACCGGGATCAACGGGTCGGCCGCCGCCAGCGCCACGGCACGGTCAGCCGCCGGCGGATAGATCCACAGGGTGTTGATCTGGGTCTTGAGTTCCTTGGCTTCGTGCCGCACCAGCTTGACCTGGCGATCCCAGCCCTCGGTGAACACCGCGCCCCACGCACCCAGGTCCAGGCAGGTCACGTACTTGGGTTGGCTGTAGGGCATAGGTTCGACACCCAACAGCTCGGCGGCGACGTTGTTGCCGGCATAACGCCCCAGGGCGATGGCGTGCTGGCAGGACATTGCCGCGAAGTTGCCCAGGTCATCGGTGGCGGCATACGCCACGTCGCCGCTGGCGTACACATCGGCGTGGCCACGCACCTTGAGGTGCTGATCGACGTGCAGGCGACCCTGATGATCGCGAGTACCTTGCACTTGCTCGGTCAGCGAGTGGGCACGGAAACCAACGGTCCAGATCACCGTGTTGGACTCGATGCGCTGGCCATCGGCGAGGGTTACGCCGTTGGTATCGACCGCGGCGACGGTGGCGTTGAGCACCCACTCGATGCCCAGGTGCTGCGAGGCTTCGACGATCGAGGGGCGAATGCCATCGCCCAGGGCGGCGGCCACTTGCGGGGCACGATCAACCACGATGACCCGGATGTCGGCGTTTTCACCGAGCACGGCACGCAGGCGCGCCGGCATTTCGGTCGCGGTTTCGATCCCGGTGAAACCACCGCCGGCCACCACCACGGTGTTGCGGGCGGCACTGACCGGCTTGTCCTTCAGGGATTTGAGGTGAGCCTCCAGGCGCGTGGCGGATTCGATCTCATCGACATCGAAGGCGTGCTCAAGCATGCCATCGACCGGCGGACGCATCAGCTTGCTGCCGGCGGCCAGCACCAGGCGGTCGTAGCCCAGCGTGCCCTGGATGCCCGCGGCGTTGGTGTAGCTGACCTGTTTGCTGTGTTCGTCGATGACCTCGGCCGAACCCTTGACGAATTTCACCCCCACGGCATCGAACAGTTCGTTCAAAGGTGCCTTCATGGTGTGCACGTCAGGCTCGTAGAAGCGCGGACGAATCCGCAGCTCGGCCTGGGGCGCCAACACGGTGATCTCGACGTCGTTTCGATCGTGCTTGTCCAGCAGGCGGGCCGCGCTCAACGCGCTCCAGACCCCACCGAATCCTGCACCAATAATCAAGATTTGCTGTTTCATTGTTTAGCTCCTGAAGAACAATCGAGGGCGGCTTGATCAGGCACTGATGTTATTCGAGGGGGTTAACGCGGGCACTGCTACATAGGGTCAGCCCAGGTATGAGTAAGTATTAGCGGGCCATACCAAAGTGTTAGTGGCGCCGCTCAAGTACCGTTTCGATACAGGCGAGCAACTTTTCGATGGAGAAGGGCTTGGGGAAAAAGGCAATCGGCTTCATGGCTTGAGGGCCCGGCATGCGCTGCGCAGAGGGGTTGCCGGTGATGAAGATGACCGGGATATGCATGCCCCTGGCCGCCAGATCTTCATACATCGTGATCCCGTCCATTTCCGGCATTTGTATATCGCAGATCAGGCAAGAGGTAATAAGCGGGCCATCGGAGAAGAGATATTCATGCGCCCCCGAGTAGGTGCGCACCGTATAGCCTCTGGACCGCAATAAACTGTCCAGGGCCATTCGAACCGACTCATCGTTATCGACTACGGCAATCATTGCCTCGTTGTGCATAGTGATGTCCTGCGTAGTCACGCAGAGCACTTAGAGGCACTGCGCCATTATTGCAAGATACGCCGTCCTCGAAGGCTGCACAGTATACGTGGGTATGGTTATCGGCTGGGGGGCCGGGCCGAGACCACCTCGGCCATGCGCACCAGGTCGGCAAAGGAACGCGCGCCCATCTTGCGCATGGCCTGGCCGCGGTGGATCTTCACGGTGATTTCGCTCAGGCCGATTTCCCCGGCGATCTGCTTGTTCATCAAGCCCGAGGTCGCCAGCGCCATCACCGTTTGTTCCCTTGGGGTCAACGTCTGGTGGCGCGCCTGCAATTGTTCGGCATGGCGCTCGGACTCGCGACGCTGTCTGTCCCGGCCATGGGCGGCACACACCGCATCGATCAGGTCCTGCTCACGAAACGGCTTGGTGAGGAAATCTACCGCGCCGGCTTTCATTGCCCGCACCGTCATGGCGATGTCGCCGTAGCCGGTGATGAACACGATAGGCACCTTGATGCCGGCGGCGGCCAGTTCGTGTTGAAAGTCCAGGCCGCTGCTGCCTTGCAACCGCACATCCAGTACCAGGCAACTGGCGGTGTCCGGGCGCTGGTATTTCATGAAGTCGGCGACCGCGCCGAACAGCTCGACCCGCAGGCCGATGGAGCGCAGCAGGCTGCCGAGGGATTCGCGCAGCGGCGCATCGTCGTCGACGATGAACACCATGGAGTCGGTGTGATTGATCTGGATGAGCGGGTGTCGTTCGTTCATGGTGGGTTCCCAGGGGGCTGGATGGCGACCCGGATCGGCAGGGCAAACACAAACGAACTGCCCTGGCCCGCTGTGCTGGTAGCCCAGATCCGGCCATCGTGGAAATCGATGATCGAGCGGCAAATGCAAAGCCCCATGCCCAGGCCTTTTTCCTTGGTGGTGAAGAACGGTGTGAACAACCGCGGCAAGACGTCGGCGGCAATCCCCGGCCCCTGGTCGGTCACCTCCAGCACGGCCTCGTTGTCCTTCACCCAGGTGCGGATCAGCAGAGCCCGTTGTGCGGCGCCTACCGTGTCCATGGCCTGGCAGGCGTTGATGATCAGGTTGATGATGACTTGCTGCAGTTGCACGCGATCGGCACTGACCTGGCCGGCAATTGCGCCCAGCTCGATTGTCGGATTGATCTTGTGATGGGCAAGTTCGCAGCGGAGCAGGCCCAAGGTCTCGCGGACGATGTCGTTGAGCGATTCGTCCTGGCGCAGCGGGTCGCATTTGCGCGACAAGGCCCAAACGTGGCGGGTGATCTCGCTGGCTCGATGGGCGCTGGCGATGATGCGCTGCAGTGCCTGGTGTGCTTCGACCAGGTTGGGTTGCGGGCGGCTCAGCCAGTTACGGCAGGCTTCGCCATTGCTGACGATTGCCGCCAGCGGTTGATTGACTTCATGGGCGATGGACGCCGCCAGTTCGCCCAGGGTGGTCACGCGGGTGACATGGGCCAGTTGGGCCTGGGCGCGGCACAGTGCTTCTTCGGCCTGTTTGCTGCGTAGTACCACAAAGATGATCGCCGCCAGCACAGTCAGGCTGTGCAGCAAGTCCGCGGTCGATTCCCCGCGGTAAAAGCCACCCTGGTGCAGGCACATCGACGTCAGCACCAGCAGGCAGAACAGCGCGACCACGATCTTGCTGCCGGTGAATGTTAGAAGGGGATGCGGGCTACGGGCGTAGGCAGGATTTTTTGTCCGGGGATCGAGCATGCGCGCCTCGGTTTTTTGGTCGGGCTGGGAGCGGAGAATCGGTGCGGTATCCTAGAAGCACGCGATCTCATTCCGTTAGGACAAAAAACCCGAGAAAACAGCCAAGGCGTCAGCCTTGGCGTTTGTCGCAAACAGGTGGAACTGGTTCCGGTTGTCGGCGCTTCAGGCTTCGAGGCCGGCAGCGTACTGACCTTTTCGCAGAGTGAAGTTCACGCCGATCGACAGCATCGGCTGTGGCGGGTTCCAGTTTGGCTTCGGTGCGGCCAGGAGGTACTCGGTCAGGCTTTCGCGTTTGCCTGCCAGCAGGTTGGCCAGCAGCGTTCCGGTGGCGGTGCCGCGTACTGTGCCCAATCCATTGCAGCCCAGTGCGCCGTAGACGTTGGGCCTTAGCTCACCGAAGAAGCCCGCACCGTTGCGCGTCATTGCCAATCCGCCGCCCCACGTATGCTCGAACTCGACGTTCGCCAGTGTCGGGAAACGTCGCTCGAACGAAAGCCGGTGGGCCGGGCGAACTTTGTTGGTGTAGTTGGTCTTGGCGCGCCCATCGGGGTTGAAGCTGAAGCTGTTGCGCACCAGGATCCGGTTGTCATGGGTACGGCGCAGTGTCGTGCCAAACGGGTCGGCCGGGATCACGCCCCAGAACTCCTTGCCGCCGATGCTGGCCTGCTCGGCTTGTGTCAGGGGGCGGGTCAGGCTGCCATAGGTGAAGATCGGCAACATCTTTCCTTGCAGGAAGCCGAAGTAGGCGCCGAAAGCGTTGTTCGCCAACACGAGCCTGTCAGCTGTGATTCGGCCGGTAGGATGATGCAGGACGGTTTTTTCGCCATAGTCGACCGCTGTGATCGGCGTATCTTCGTACAGTTTCACATTCTCGGGCAGGGAATCGGCCAGGCCTTTCACCAGCGCCGACGGCTGCACCAATATGGTGTTGGGGGTGTACAGCGCCTTCCGATAGAAGGAGGTGCCAATGTGATCTCGCAGCTCCGAACCCTCGATCAACTCACAAGGTTGACCCAGCTTTTCCAGGCCGCCACGGTAAGCATTGAGCACGGCAATGCCTTTGTCCTCGACGGCCGCCTGGTACTTGCCCGAGTGACGAAGCTGGGCATCGACGATGTGGTGTTGGTCAACCAGGTCACGAAGTATGCCTTGCCCCCTTTGATTGAGCGCCAGGACATTCCTGGCATTTGTCGGATCCCCGATGTAGTCCGGTGCGCCGATGTCATGGGGCACGTCGATAAGGAAGCCGGCATTGCGGCCGGAGGTACCGAAACCGACCTGCTGCGCCTCCACGAGAATGACCGTTTCATCAGGGAAGTTCAGCGCCAGCTGACGGGCTGCCGCCAACCCGGTGAACCCGGCACCGACCACCACCCAGGGTGCCTTGGCATCGCCGACCAGGGGCGGTTGTGGTTGGCGATGGCGGCTCGTGTGGAACCAGCCAGGGGTTGCATCATCCGAAGGCAGCGAGCCGATTCGCAGTAATGAATCAGGTTCATTCGGCACGCCGTCGCGCAGCAGTGCTGTCGCACCTCCGGCAGCAATGATTCCAGCGCCGGCACCTGCACCAATGAGTACGTTTCTTCTTGAAACTGTCATGCAAACTCAACTCTTTTCAACGGGAAAATACTTTGTGTATACACAATGTATTATCGTTTTTGCACGCCGTCAATTTGCGTCCTCTGAGGGATGGCCCTCCATGCTTGGCAATTCTGAAAAACGACCCCGTGGTGGTGGGCACCACCATTCGTCGATTGCGCGAGGCGATGATATTTTCTGTGTATTTTAATTGTAGACACAAAGAATAATGCTGTCATATAGTCTGGACACAGGCAGCAGACCACCCTCACGCACCCGTATGAAGGATTCTAAATGGCCACAATTGAACGCGATCAGCAGGCCCCCGTCGTGTTGCCAATTGATCGTAAAGCCGTGCTGGGAGAAGCGCTGCGCCGGCGGATCCTCAATATGGAGCTGACGCCAGGCGCGGTGGTGGATGAGCAGGCCTTGTGTGACGAGTTCGGTCTGTCTCGCCCTCCGGTGCGAGAACTCATGCGCCAGCTGGCGGCAGAGGGTTACATCGATCTCGAAGCGAATCGGGCCGCCCGCGTGTCGTCCATGAGTCATGAATCGTTGCGCAGCTTTTTCCTGGCGGCCCCACTGATTTACATCGCTACCACCCAGTTGGCGGCCGTCCACGCAAGCTCTTCCGAAATCGCAAAGCTGAAACGTATCCAGGCGTTTTTTCGTACAGCCATTGAGGAAAAGGATGTCGAGAAACGGGTGCTGTTCAATGACAAATTCCATTTACAGATCGGCAGGATGGCGCACAACGCCTATCTGATGCCGAGCTTGCAACGCCTGCTGATCGACCATGCGCGGCTGGGCAAGATCTTCTATCGCCACCCCACGACGGTGGACATGCAGGAAGACCTGGAGCTGGCAGCCCAGCAGCATGACGACATGATCAGTGCCATTGAAAACCATGATCCGGTTGTGGCCGGGGAGACTGCGCGCGCACATCTGGAGTTGTCCCGTCGCCGGATGTCCGAATACGCCGCGCCGGAAGGTCTGGTTGTGGCGCTGACGTTTTAACAGGCAACACCGATGTCAATCGCATGAGCACGCCATGAGGCTTGATGACATCGAGCGCAAGGGATGCTTTTGGCAAGTACAAATATAAGAGAACCAGGTCGCGAAAATGACTAAAGTCAAAAACACACCGGCAGATGACGCTACATGTGGCTGGTTTCACCTCAGCCAACCCAGGGTCGCTCGTCCAGCGCTCCTTGGTTCCCGTACCGCCCGTTGGGTGGTAGTGGGTGCGGGATTCACGGGACTTGCGGCAGCGCGTCAGCTGGCGCTGAA
>NZ_AKJF01000041.1 GCF_000282475.1 Pseudomonas sp. GM78 | reverse complement strand
CCGAGATCAAGACGATCTGGATTGATGCTTCTGAGTAAAGGGGCAGATCGACGCATTCATCCCGATCATCCGCAAGGCGCTCGGGATGAGTGCGTATCGCAACGTATCCGCCGTCCACAAAACTACAGTCGCATACAAAAACCGGGGTGACAGGACACGAAGGGGTTACACGACGAGCGCGTAATGCAACCGCCGCCTAACGGCTTTTACCTTGCGCACACTGGAGAACCACCATGTCCCGAACCCCCACCCGCTACGCGGCAGGCCTGCTCGGCGTTGCCCTCGTCACTGCGACACTGACTGCTTTTACCGGCCTTGCCCAGGCCCAGGAGGCGGGCCAGGCGCCAGCGAAAAACTGGCAGGCCGGTCTCAAGCGCACAGACCTGGTGCGCCATGACCTGGATGTCGCCGGGCGTGAAGTCATCCAGGTGCGCGTTGATTTCGATCCGGGCGTGGTGTCGCCGAAACACTCGCACCCCGGGGTAGAAGTGGCCTATGTCATCGACGGCACCTTCGAATACCAACTCGAAGGGCAACCGCCCATCACCCTCAAGGCCGGCGACTCCCTGTACATCCCGGCCGGCACCGCCCATGTGGCGAAGAACGTCGGCCAGGGCAAGGCGTCGGAACTGGCGACCTACATCGTCAAGAAAGACACGCCGCTGGTGAAACTGGAGCAGTAAACGCTTCTACCGCGCGTCAGCCTGCCTGCGCCACGCGATCAGGCAGGCGACGACGATCAGCCCCAACGCCACCACAAAGGTGGTGCGCAGGCCGCTGGCAATGGCCTGCGGGTGCGCGGTGCCAATATCGACCGACTTTGAGGCCAGGGCGAACACGGCGCCCAACGCCGAAGCCCCGGTGACCAGGCCCAGATTGCGCGACAGGTTGAGCAGGCCGGACACTACACCCCGTTGATCGGCCGGCACGTCGAGCATGACGGCGGTGTTGTTGGCGGTCTGGAACACCGCGTAGCCCAGGGTGACGACGACCATGGGGGCGAGGTAGCCGCCGACGCCGAACGTCTCGGGCACGACCGACAACATCAAGCAGCCGAACGTCATGCCCACAAGCCCGGCGAGAGTCATACCAGGGGCGCCGCAACGATCGACGATGCGCCCGGCGGGCACACCGGTCAGCGCGGCGACCAGCGGCCCGACCGACAACACCAGGCCGATCTGGACAGCCGTCAATCCCAGGGTCTGCGAGAGGTAGAACGGCCCGACCAGCAGCGTGGCCATCATCACGCTCGTCACCAGCAGGCTCATGGCGAGGCTGCCACTGAGTCTCGTATCGCGAAACAGCGTGCCCAGCGAATCGAAACTCGTACGCCCGGTTGTCGCGGGGCGATCCTCGGGCAAGTAACGTTGTGCGAGCAGCCATGTCGACAGACCCAGGGGCACGCAGACGAGGAACATCGAGCGCCAGCCAAATCCGCCGATCAGCACACCTCCGAGCGCCGGGCCCATCGCGGTGCCAATGGCCGACATGGTTCCCAGCAGGCCCATGGCGCCACCGGTCTTGCCCTTGGCCACCGTCTCGCCGACAAACGCGATGGTCAACGTCATCATGACCGCCGCGCCCAGGCCTTGCAGTGCCCTGGCAGCGATCAGCAGGCCCAGATTGGGTGCCAGGCCGCACAAGGCCGACGCCAATGTGAACAGGGCAATGCCCCACAGCAGCAGGCGACGCCGGCCGACAAGGTCACCGAGTCGACCGACACTGACGATCAAGGTGGTAATGGCCAGCAGGTAGGCGATAACGACCCACTGCACCTGTTGAAAGGACGCGCTGAACGCCTGGGTCAGGGATGGCAAGCCGACGTTGGCAATGCTGGTGCCCAGCGATGACAACAACATCGCCAACGACAGGCTGGCCAGCGCCCCTTTTACCGATGGCGTCCGTTGAGCAACTGCGGCGACTGCAGAACCGTCATTCATGTCGTGCCTCTTACCTGGCCACTCCCGATTGGAGCTATCAGAAATCTACGCCGGGACCTACTATGGCGGAAGGCGCATGGGTTGCACTTAATACGTGCATACAACGCCATATAAGCCGTCCCTGAGAGTCACGCATGTCCACACTCGATCTCAACCTGCTGATCACCCTCGATGCCTTGCTGGCCGAAGGCAGTGTCGCCCGCGCCGCCAAACGCCTGCGCCTGAGTCCATCGGCGATGAGCAGGGCACTGGCGCGCTTGCGCGAAACCACCGGCGATCCTCTGCTGGTCAGGGCTGGCCGCGGCCTGGTGCCTACACCGCGCGCCCTGGCGTTGCGTGAACGAGTCGGTCAATTGGTGCAGGAGGCACAGGCGGTACTGCGCCCGGCCGAGCAACCCGAACTCATGCACGTGTTGCGCACATTCACCTTGCGCACCAGTGAAGGCTTTGTCGAAAACTTCGGCGCCGCGCTGATCGCCCGCGTCGCCGACCAGGCACCGGGCATCCGCCTGCGCTTCGTGCACAAGACCGACAAGGACAGCACTGCCTTGCGCGACGGCACGGTCGATCTGGAAACCGGTGTGGTGGGCCAGGCCGCAGGCCCGGAGCTGCGTACCCAGGGGTTGTTCCGTGATCGCTTCATCGGCGTGGTACGCGCGGGGCATCCGTTGTGCGAGGGTGAGATGTCGCCCACGCGTTTTGCCGCGCACAGTCACATCAGCGTGTCACGGCGAGGAGTGGAGAAGGGGATGATCGATGAAGCCCTGGAGTCGCTCGGTCTGCAGCGGCACATCACGACCATGGTCGCCGGTTTCTCGACCGCGCTGGCGCTTGCCCGATCCTGCGATCTGATTGCCAGTGTGCCCGAGCGCCATACCGCCAATCTGCGCTCTGGCATGCACAGCTTTGCGCTGCCGCTGTCGCTGCCGGAAATTACCGTGGCGATGCTTTGGCATCCTCGACTGGATGCCGATCCAGTGCATCGATGGTTGCGCGGATGCCTGAGGGAAGTTTGTGCGCAATAAGCATTTGCTCAGAAGTGATTGCGACGGGCACTGGCGGCGAACTCGGTCGCCAGCAAATGCTCAGCCAGCACATCGTTGAGAAAGCGGAACTGATCGTTGAGCCCGACCACTTCGTTGCTGAAGTGATGACCGGCTGCCGGAATCAGCAGCGCCTCGAATTTTTCGTCGAACATCAGGGTCAATACTTTACGAGACTCGAATTGCTGCGAGTAGTAGTTGTTGCCGAACACCGGGAAGCTCACGGCCAGGGTGACGTTGGTGATCATGACGCGTGCTCCTCGGAAAGGACGAACCAGCCGAATACGCTTAACGTGAAGGCCGTCAGGGCCAGGCAGGTCAGGAGATGGATCAGCATGGTTCGACCCTCCGCTACAGGGTTGGGTGTTGGGTTGAAGTTGATCCTACGCTGACGGTCGGTGGGCGGAAGGCATTCGTGGCGATGGTGAATATCGATGGGAGTGATGGTCGGTTCCGGGCGAGTAACCGCCGCGACCTATACTCAAACCAGGGGCCTTAAAGCGCCGGACATGCCGCTCGGTGCACATTTCAGGAAAGCGCAATCTTGAAGCTGCGTTCGCTGATCGTCGCCGTGCTGGTGGTGTTGGCGGGATGCGTCACGGCTCCGCCTGCTCCGGTGGAAGTGCCGCAGATCATGGTTTCTCCGAGCACCTGGCAACAAGTGGACCGGGAAATTGTCGATGCCTCGCAATCGGCCACCGAACAGGCAAAAATCTACTCGCGCGGCGCCATGGATTACTGGCGCACGCGGGTTTACCAGCTGACCGAAGAAAACTTCATTCCCTGGTTCAGCAGCTACTGGACCCAGGAATGGCTGTCCGTGAAAGTCAGTTGGTACGCCATCAGCAGTTCCAAAGAGGAGCAAAATGCCTCGGAAAAACGCCTGGCAGCGTATTTGCTGGAGAAGTACCAGGAAAAAGTACTGGCTCCGGCGGCACTGGAGGTTGACCCCGATGCGATCCTCACCCTGGCCGCGGCGTTCTACCTGGATATCCTCAAGGAGGAACTGCAGAAGATTTCCCAGCGCCATGGCATACCGATGGCCCAGCTCAATGGCCGCATCCGGAAAATTCCCGCGATTGCCCTCGGGCCACCGCCCGCCCGGGACGCCTCGCTGTACCAGGTGGTACACACTGAGCAGCTGACCGCGCTGCCGGCTTACGCCGCGCTGGTCGACAAGGTCCACAAGGCCGGTGGCGACAAGGGCGTGGGCTCGACCGACACCGCCATGGCGCCGGTGGCCAAGCGCGCCAGCCAACGGATTGAAGCCGAGATGGCCCCGCGCGGGGCGGCGAGCGCGGTAGCGGCGGGCGCC
>NZ_AKJF01000040.1 GCF_000282475.1 Pseudomonas sp. GM78 | reverse complement strand
GCGGCCCAGCCACTCTCGCGCCAGAAGGTCCTGGAAAACCTTGGGGTGTTTTTCGCCCAGTTGCCCAAGTCGCTGGAGCCGTTCATCGAAGAATTGCTGGTGTACTACCTGCTGAGCAATGGCGAGCATGCCCTGCCCATGGAGGCCCTGCAGAAGCAGGTCGACAAGGTTCGCAGTTGGCGCCTCAAGGATTTCCTGATCAAGATCGGTCGCGAATGCACGCTGTTCAGCGTGCAGCGCGGTGCGTTCGGCTTGCGGGCGATCCGTCGCGAGGAAGAAGCTGCGATGCTGCCTGTGTTGGCTCAGGCCGACGCCTTGCTGGATCAGGGGCATCTGTACAAGACCGGTGGCGCGGCGAGCGTCGGCAAGGTCGAGGTGGATGGTCGTACGCTGGTGATCAAGCGCTACAACATCAAGGGGTTCGCCCACTGGCTCAAGCGCTTCTGGCGCCCGAGCCGTGCCTGGCACTCCTGGCGCGAAGGCAATCGCCTGGCATTTCTCGGCATCGCCACGCCCAAGCCGCTGGCGGTGCTGGAGAAACGTTTTCTCTGGCTGCGCAACCGTGCCTATCTGATCACCGAGCATCTGCCGGGGCCGGACATCATTGAGCGTTTCGCGCCGTACATCGATAGCGGCGATGCGCCTGAAGCCGAGTTGCTGGCGCTGGATCACCTGTTCGCCGAATTGATTCGCGAGCGCATCAGCCACGGCGACTTCAAGGGCCACAACCTGTTCTGGCAGCAGGACCGCTGGGCGTTGATCGATCTGGATTCGATGTGTCAGCACGGCTCGCTCGCCAGCTTCGCGCCGGCGTATGCGCGGGATCGGGCGCGTTTCATGCGTAACTGGCCCGAGAACAGTGCTCTGTATCAGGTCATCGATCAGCGTCTACCCAAGGACATTTCTGGCGCGGCCTGAGTCCCTTCGAAAGATTGGAGGACAAGTTCCTGCGAACGGTCCTACATGATTTTGAGAAGCCATGAACTGTGGCCTGAATGACCGCGATGCTAGTTTGCCTGACGCTAACGGAGGGCAAACTTTGACGATCAAAACGCTAGTCGTATCAGGTTTCATCTCACTGGCTTTGACAGGGTGCGGGACCGTCGCAACGGTCTTTCAGGACGATGCCGACGCGGCCCAGGAGCTTCGACGGCAAAAAACCTATTGCCAGTCCATTCCTCGGGTCTACAGCGGCCTGGCCTACGATTTTTGCATGTTGAATGCGCCCCCCGAGCCAGCGGGTATGTTCGTTTCGCTCGTTTTGATGGACCTGCTGCTGTCTGGGGCGCTGGATACCGTTGCCTTGCCGTATACGATTTTCCGGCAGGGCATGGATGGCAACATCCGTATTTACTGGCGGCCTGTGCCCGGATAACCACCGACAAGGTTAACACCGCTGTCGCTTGCAGCTTGCCGCTAGAGGCTTGAAGCTGCTTTTAAGCTATAATCCCGCCCTTTAGCTGTCTCTCGCCCGTTGCGAGGGCACATTAATTTTTGAGGCGCATTGCGCCTGCACGCAGACTAAAGAGGCTAGACCCCTGTGGCATTGACGATTCTTGGCCTGTCCGGCGCCCTTAGCCATGATCCTTCCGCAGCCTTGTACATCGACGGCAAGCTGGTCGCGGCAGCGGAAGAAGAGCGCTTCGTACGCGATAAACATGCAAAGAACCGCATGCCCTACGAATCGGCGAAATTCTGCCTGGAGCAGGCCGGCATCAAGCCTTCCGACGTTGACGTGGTTGCGATTCCGTTCGCACCGATCAGCCTGTTCGGCAAGGCGCGCTGGCAGTACGCCAAGCGTTACTGGTACGCCCCGGACCGTGCACTTGATGCGATCCTGATGGGCAACCGTCGCTACAAGCGCTATCGCAACAAGATCGTCTGGTGCCTGGAGCAACTGGGTTTTGATCCGAAGAAGATCAAGATCGAGCCTGTTGAGCACCACCTGGCCCACGCCTCCAGCGCTTACCACTGCTCCGGTTTCAAAGAGAAAACCGCGATCCTCGGGATCGACGGCAAGGGCGAGTACGCCACGACCTTCTTCGGTTACGGCGAAAACGGCAAGATCCACAAGATCAAGGAGTTCTTCGATCCGGATTCCCTCGGCGGACTGTACGGCGCGATCACCGAGTTCCTCGGTTTCGACATGCTCGACGGAGAGTTCAAGGTCATGGGCATGGCGCCGTACGGCGACGCCAGCAAATACGATTTCTCGCGCCTGGCTTCGTTCGAAAACGGCGAGCTGGTAATCAACACCGACTACGCCAACGTCATCGGCCTGCGTCGTTACAAAGAGAAGGGCAAGGGTTACTACTTCTCGCCGAAGCTGATCGAGTGGCTGGGTCCCAAGCGCGAAGGCGACATCGCCGACGAGCCGTACATTCACTACGCCGCCAGCATTCAAGCGCTGTTCGAAAAAATTGCATTGCAGATGATCGACCACTACCTGGGCGACGTGCTCAAGGAAACCGGCAAGTTGGCCTACGCCGGTGGCTGTGCGTTGAACGTCAAGCTCAACCAGAAAATCATCGCTCGCGACGACGTCAAGGAGCTGTTCGTGCAGCCGGCGTCCGGCGACGCCGGTACTGCAGTCGGCGCTGCCGCCTATGTGTCCCACGCCCGTGGCGTACCGGTCGAGAAGATGGAACACGTCTACCTCGGCCCGTCGTACAGCAACGAAGACGTGATCGCTGCCTGTGCCCGTCACGAGAACAAGCCAACCTGGCGCAAGCTCGACAACATGCCGGAGCAGATCGCCAAGATCATGGTCGACGGCAACCCGGTGGCCTGGTTCCAGGGCCGCATGGAGTTCGGTCCGCGTGCACTGGGCGGTCGTTCGATCATTGGTTGCCCGAGCGTGGCCGGCGTAGCCGATCGCATCAACCACCAGATCAAGTTCCGCGAGCGCTGGAGGCCTTTCTGCCCGTCGATGCTCGACACCGTGGCGCCACAGATGATCAAGATCGATCACCCGGCACCGTTCATGACCTTCACCTTCGAAGTGGCGGAAGAGTGGAAAACCCGCGTACCGGAAGTCGTCCATGAAGACGGTACTTCCCGGGCCCAGGTGCTCAAGCGCGAATACAACCCGCGCTACTACGACATGATGAAGGCGCTGGAAGTCCTGACCGGCAACGGCGTGTCGCTGAACACCTCGCTCAACCGTCGTGGCGAACCGATGATCTGCTCGCCGACGGACGCCTTGAACATGTTCTTCGGTTCGGATCTACAGTATCTGATCATGGAAGACATCCTGGTGGTCAAAGAGGGCGCGAACGCATATGACACGCTCGGCTGAACGCCATGTGCTGCAGTTCTGTCACGGCTATGACGGGCCGTTCCTGGACTGCGCCCGGCAGTACGCCAGCCTGTTCGCGGGCACCGGCTATCGGGTGACCACGGTCTTCCTGACCGGGGTCGCCGACGCCGAGGTGGCCGCGGGTTGCGCCTCGGATGAAGTGTTGTTCATGGAGTACAGCTCCAAGGCCATTCGTGGCCTGAAGCTGGGCGCCATCGGCGATCTGCGCAAGATCGCCGCTTCGCGCAATTTCAGTTTCTGCATCGCCCATCGCTTCAAGCCGATCTACATCGCCTTGCTCGGCACCTCGTTGCCGGTGATTGGCGTGCACCATGCGTTTGACGATTACAAACGCGGCACACGCAAGCTCTTCGCGCATGTTTTCCGCAAGCGCCTGAGCCTGCTCGGGGTGTCCGATGCGGTGCGCGATGACATGCGCCAATGCTTGCCGAAGTGGCCAGCGGCAAGGATCCAGACACTGTACAACCGGATCGATGTGCCGGCTTTGCAGGCTAGCCAGGTGTCGGTCCGTGAGGCGCGGGAGACCCTCGGCCTGTCCGCGGATGCCTGGATTGTCGGCAACGTCGGCCGCCTGCATCCGGACAAGGACCAGGCCACGTTGCTGGACGGTTTTGCCGCGGCGCTGCCCGGTTTGCCGGCCAACAGCCAGCTGGTGATTCTCGGCAGCGGTCGTCTGGAGCAGGATCTCAAGGCCCAGGCTCGCGAGCTGGGCATTGGCAACCGGGTGCTGTTCCTCGGTCAGGTCCCCGAGGCCCGGCGGTATTTCAGCGCTTTCGATGTGTTTGCCCTGAGTTCCGATCATGAACCATTCGGCATGGTGCTGCTCGAAGCCATGGCGGCAGGCGTACCGTTGCTCGCAACGGCCTGTGGCGGAGCGAAGGAAGTGGTCGAAGGCGTGGGCATCCTGTTCCCCCTGGGCGATGCCGAGCACTTGGCTCAAGGCCTGCAGCATCTGGCCGCAATGGACGAGCAACAACGTCGCCAGTGCGCCGAGCTGATGCTCGAGCGCCTGCGTGAACGCTTCTCCGACCGCGCGGTGCGCGATGCTTTCTGGCACTTGCCGCACGTTACCGAACTGGCACAGAGGGGCTGATGCTCAACCGATTTCAAGGCTGGCGCGAACGCGGCTGGTCGCTATCCGATGCCTCGACCTATGCCGATACCTGGCAGCGTTATGGTGGCAGCGTCGCCACTCACCCGCTGGTGGTCGAGCGCCTGGCGCAGCTTGCCGGCATCCCCGTGCGATACCTGGCCTGGGAGCAAGGCGGCGAAATCAAGGCCGCGATTCCGACCTGGGGTCGCGACCTCGCCTTGTCCAAGGATGTGCTCAAGCGTAACGGCAAGAAGGGCCTGTTCGACCTTGGCAATGCCGAGATCATCCTGCCGGCTGCCGCCGATGCCCAGGCACCTTTGCGTCATCGTGGGCGCTACTTGTCGGCGCTCAACGAAAACCGTTTCACCGGCATCAAGTTGCAGGCCGAACAACTGGCCATGGCCCGCACGCCCGAAGAGTTGTCGAAAAAGTTTCGCTACAACCAGCGCCGCGAACTCCGGTTGCTGGAAGAGGCAGGTGGCGTCGTACGACCGGTTACCGAGTTTTCCAGCCAGGAACTGGGAACGATCTATTGCGATTTGTTCCTGCGCCGCTGGGGTTTCCCGGCGACCGGTGCCGAGCGCATGGCCGAGGTCATCGAGTTGTTGCGCGAGTTTCTGATCGGTTCGGTGATTTTCCTCAATGATGCCGCCATTGCCATTCAACTGGTGTATCGCGTCGAGACGCCGCAATGGATCAGCGTCGAATACATCAATGGCGGTGTCGATCCCGAAACCCGCGAGTTCAGCCCCGGTAGCGTACTGAGTTTTCTCAACACCCAAAGCGCCTGGGAGCATGCCAGGGCACTGGACAAGCCCCTGCGCTTTTCCTTTGGCCGTGCCGACCGGGAATATAAGGATCGCTGGTGCAACCCTGTGCCGGTCTACACCGTATGAGTCAAACCATGAGTCGCAAACAGCAATTGCTCAAGCGCCATCGGCGCAACAAACGCATCGGTCTGCTGGTCGTGCTGGGGCTGTTGGTTGTATGTGGTGCAGTGGTGGCCTGGTGGCTGCCGCTGGTACTCGCGGCTCTTGGGTGGATTGCCCATGAGGCCTGGTTTGCCGACCACCTGTTCTATTCGCCCCAAGACGATTATCAATACAGTTTCCCTCCCTACACGCCGCAACCCAAGGTTCACCTGAGTGGTGATCGCCTGCGGCTGGACGATGGTGTCATGCTGGTCGATGACGCGACGCTGGTGTTGGCGTTACGAATCAAAAGCACGTGGTTGGGACGATTCATTGATCCTGTCGTCGAGATGTCCGGCGGTGATAGCCCGGACCGACAAACCTTCGAGCGTGGCGTGAACGGCCTGCGTTACCTCAACCTCAGCGGTCAGGCTCAGGTGTTGTCACGCGGGGAGTTGCGACTGCGTGGGCGTTTCTGCAGGCTGTTGGGCGAACCTGTGCTGTGGGCATTCGAGCATCCGGATTACAGCCGTCAGCGGGTAATGGTGATTGCACCGCATGCCGATGACGCGGAACTGGCTGCCTTCGGGTTGTACAGCCGCGCCAGTCAAAGCTGGATCGTGACCGTCACCGCCGGTGAAATCGAAGCCGAGCACTATCAGCAGATGGGGCTTGAAGGCGTCGAAGCGTCGCGGTTGAAGGGTTCGCTTCGCGCCTGGGACAGTGTCAGCGTGCCGTTGTGGGGTGGCGTCCCTCAGGAGCGTTGTATCCAGTTGGGTTATTTCTGTCTGCAGTTGCCCGCGATGCAGAGTGCGCCGGGCCAAGCCGTGGCGTCCCGCGAGGCTCAGCTTGGCGATACCCGGTACTTTCGCAGGTTCAATCCGTTTGCCTTGGGCAGTGACGTCGACGGTGTGCCGTCCTGGAACAATTTGCTGGCCGATTTGCATGAGCTGATCGAGCGCATCCAGCCCCAGGTCATCGTTTTGCCACATCCACACTTCGATCCGCACCCGGACCATCTATGCTCCCAGCAGGCGGTCATGCAGGCGCTGGGCGGTACAGCCTGGCAGCCCGAAACCCTGTTGCATTACGCCAATCATTTGCACGACAACGATCGCTGGCCGATGGGCGATGCAGGCACGGGAGTGGCGCTGCCACCGCTGTTCGATGCTGTCGAGCCCTTGCGGCCGTGGACACCTTGCCTGTCACCTGATCGGCAGTGGCACAAGGCTATGTCTTTGGGCATGATGCACGACCTTCAGCCCCGGCTTCCCTTCAAGCGGCTACTTCGCCGGGGAATTCAACGTTGTTTCGCAGCCCGACGCTGGCCAGCTTTTGGGGAAAACGAGTTTTTCCGTAAAGCGGTGCGACGCCACGAGTTGTTCTGGGTCCAAGAGTTGACTGGCAAGAGAGAGTCCAATTGAAAGTTCTGTTTCTGGTGCAGAAAGAGCAACGAGCGATCCTCGATCGACTGTATGACGGTATTGCCGAGCAGTGCGACTGCGACAAGCGTGAGCTGACCAGTGCCGAGCAGGACGACTTGCGTGGTTATTTCCGCAAGCATGTCGATGTGACCCTCTATGACCGGATCGTGTTTTTCCTGCGCTTCAAAAAAGAAATCAGACAGGTGCGGTTCATACAGACGCTGCCCAATCTGGTTATTCTGGAGCACGATGCCTATCAGAATTACATCCCGTGCAAATACACCGGAAAATTCAGTGCGCATTACCGTAAATTGCCGTGGGCGCGGGTGATCAGCTCGGGTTTCATGGTCAGCCAGCGTTTGCGTGACGAAGGCTTTGACGCGCATTTCGTGCCCAAAGGCTACGACCATGCACTGCTGCAAAACCGTCAGCGTGAACGGGATATCGAACTGGGTTTCGTCGGCAGCCTCAACAGCGTTGCCTATGCCGGGCGCAAGGAGATGCTCGAGTCCGTTGCCGAAGTCGAAAACCTGTTGATCACGCGTACCAAATCGGGCGAGGAATACTGTGAAACGCTGAGTCGGATCCGTTATTTCGTCAGTGCCGATGTCGGCATGGGCGAGTACATGATCAAGAATTTCGAGGCCATGGCCTGCGGCTGTGTGCTGTTTGCCTACGATCAGGGGGAAGAAGAGAATCGCGCCTTGGGCTTCGTCGACATGCACAACATTGTGCTTTATCGAACCCGCGACGAACTTCGGGAAAAACTGGCCGTGCTACGTGAATCTGCGCAGTTGAGCGAGGCCATTTCACTGGCCGGGCAAGCGCTGGTAGAGCAGCGATATACCTTCCGTGCGGTGGGCCATGCAATTGTCGAGGCAATGCGCGCACCACTGCGCGAACGGGTTCCACTGAGCTGGAAAGAAAAATTACGCGTGTCGCTAGGGCTGTGAGGTCGGGCGATTCAACAATCAAGGGTGCGGTGTAAACACATGCTGTTTAGCGAGACTAGCGACATTTCGGTTGTCATCACCAGTTGCGGTCGCTTCGATTTGTTGAAGCGAACCTTGGAAACCTTTGACCGGTTCAACACGGCTCCCATCCGTAAAGTGTTCATTACCGAAGACTCTGGCGACCGTGCCGTAGAGGCTTGTATTCCGGAACACTGGAGGGCGCATACCCAGTTTTTCATCAACAATCCGCGTCTGGGTCAGTTAAAGTCCATCGATGCTGCCTATGCTCAGGTGCAGACGTCGTGGATTTTCCACTGCGAGGATGACTGGGACTTCTATCGCGAAGGGTTCATCGAAGAGTCCCAGTGCCTGCTGGAGGAAGATCCACAGGCGCTTCAGGTGTGGCTGCGCAGCTTCAATCACGACCTGATGGTCCACAGTCCTTATGTGTTCCTCAACGAGCGCAAGGTCAGCCACGGCATTCCATTTTATGTGCTGGGCTCGCAGAAGGCCGACTGGCAGGGCTTTTCCTTCAATCCTGGCCTGCGGCGCCGTGCGGACTACCTGGCCCATGCCCCGTACTCGGGATTCTCCGGAGAAAAAGACCTGTCGCGCCTGTATGCCGCGCAGAACCGCTATGCGTTGATTCTGGAAAACGATGCGGTTCTGCACACGGGCTTCGGTGAACACGTAGTGGTTCCGCAGGAGCGCGTGAATAAATTGCGACGTAAACGTCTCGATCGACTCAAACTGATCGTGGCCCTTGTTTTCGGTCTTGTAGCAGGTTGGGTACTCCATGGGATCTAGCGGCGTGAAGCCAGGAAAGATCACCGTCACGTCGTATTTCGGAGCAGTGCTCTGCCTGTTCTTGTTGAGCTTTGTGGTGGGCTGGTCTTCGAAGTGGACCAACAATCTGTTCTACGGCCTGATGGTGGTACCGGGTCTGGTGTTCCTGATCAAGGAGCGAGGTGCAGGCTTGTTCAGGCAGCCGCTGGCGCTGGGCTGGATGGTGTTCATCCTTTGGTTTCTGGTGCCGGCAGCCATTGCCGGGCAGATGCAGTTTTTCAAGCACGTGTTCTACGTGATGATGTTCGTCATGGTCGTGGGGGCCTTCAGCGATCCACGGTTTTTCCGCAGCCCGGGGTTTGTGCGTGCGCAGTTCTGGATCCTGGCGTTGTATATCTTCTGTTGTGCCCTCTACAGCTGGGCCACCAATGAATATGCAATCGGCAGCCGGGTGGCGCTGTTGCCGGCACGCTTGCAGAACGTCATCTACGCCAGTATCTGGCTGCTGTGCGCGCTGGCGCTGGCTTTGCCATGCTGGTTCAGGGAGCATCGCTGGATCGAAAGTGCACTGGCCATCGTCTTTTCGTTGTTTGCGGTGACCTTTGTGCTGCAAACCCGTACTGCGTTTGTCGGGGTCGCGTTCCTGCTGGGCATATGGTTGCTTTACGGCCTCTACTATAAGCCGCGGCTGGTCGGCAGCATGGTAGCGATCAGCCTGGTGGTTATCGGTGTGCTGTTCCTGATCGTGCACGACGAAGCCTGGTATCGGTCGCTCTGGACCCGCGGCGATTCGTATCGCATCGAGCTCTTTCACATCATGGTCGGCGAGTGGCGGAACTGTGGCTGGCTGCTGGGCTGTGGCGTTAATTTCCACACCGATCAGTTGCTCGATGGCTGGATGCCGATCCAACACCCGCACAACATCTTTGTGGCGCTGGGGTTGTACAGCGGCGCGGTGGCACTGTTTTTGTTCATCGGGCTGATGGCGGCCACGCTTTGGCAAGCCTGGCGTCTGCGCGATGCCTGGGGCATGTACCTGGCATGTGCGCTGGTCATGCTGAACTTCGATGGCAGCTTGTTGATTGGCAACCCTGACGAGTTGTGGCCGCTGGTGCTGCTGCCTGGGGCGATGATCCTCGGGCGAGTGCTCAAGTCGCAGCGTATCGCACTGGCATGAAACCTGACCTTCGCCTCCTCCCTGGGGGCGAAGGTCAGGTCATTTTTGCAGGGCGCTGTTCAGTTCTTCCCGGGAACAGATGCTTTGGGTCTGGCCATAGTGTTGCATGAAGACTTCTCCACGCCTGTCGAGCAACCATTGCCGATCCTGCGGGTAGCGCACCATATGCTTGAAATTGCGCAGCCGCAGCGTCTTGCGTAGTGGGCGCCGATAAACCCGCAGGTCGGCAATGTCGATCAGGCCCAGCTGATGTTCAGGCGTGAGCACTATGTTGCCTAGGTGCGCCGAGCGGAAATAGATCCCGCGTTCATGCAAGGTGGCTATGAAAACCCCGAGCTGACCCCGCAGCGGATCGGCATCGCCCTGGGTATCCAGTAACTGGCGCAAGGTTTGCCCCGGCAGCGGGTCGTAATGCACCGCATCACGGGCGATACTCGGGATGCGATAGACTTGGCGGATCGAAGGGCAGGGAATCTGCCGTTCACGCAACGCATCGCAATTGTCAGCGAACCGTTTGGCGTACGGATACCAGGCGGCTGACGTCAGCAGGCGCTTGCGACGAAACAGTTTGAGGATCGAGCCATCCGTCAGCCGCAAGACCTTGTCCCCCGAACCATCCGCTTCAAGGACTTGTGCTCCCTCGCGCAGGGCAAGGTATCGGGTGTGATCAAGCGCTTGCATCAATTCTCCGGGGTTCGACGCCATGAGGGGCATGGATAGCCGGCCATGTTACCGCAGCTCAGCGACTAAAATGGCCTGTGTTACACTCGCGGGCTCTTTTCTCATACAACGGGTTCTCATGACTAGCCCTGATTCGCCTGCGCCGTCGAGCTTGAAGATTTACCTGCGCCTGCTGTCGTATGTGCGCCCGTACTGGGGCATGTTTGCCGTCAGTATCGTTGGCTTTGTGATTTTTGCCTCGACGCAGCCGATGCTGGCCGGCATCCTCAAATACTTCGTCGATGGCCTGAGCAACCCTGAAGCGGTGCTCTTCCCCAATGTTCCCTATCTGAAAGACTTGCAGTTGCTGATGGCCGTGCCGTTGCTGATCATACTGATCGCCGCGTGGCAGGGCCTCGGTTCGTTTCTTGGCAACTACTATCTGGCGAAAGTCTCGTTGGGGCTGGTCCATGACTTGCGCGTCGAGTTGTTCAACAAGTTGCTGGTGCTGCCCAACCGCTATTTCGATACCCATAACTCCGGGCACCTGATTTCGCGCATCACCTTCAACGTGACCATGGTCACCGGCGCTGCCACGGACGCCATTAAAGTGGTCATTCGTGAAGGCCTGACCGTGGTGTTTCTGTTTGCCTACCTGCTGTGGATGAACTGGAAGCTCACCCTGGTAATGCTTGCCATCCTGCCTCTGATTGCGGTCATGGTGAGTAGCACCAGCAAAAAATTCCGCAAGCAGAGCAAGAAGATACAGGTGGCCATGGGCGATGTGACCCATGTAGCGTCCGAGACCATCCAGGGTTATCGCGTAGTGCGCAGCTTCGGTGGCGAGAGCTACGAAAAGCGACGTTTTGCCGCTGCCAGCCAGGGCAATACCGACAAGCAACTGCGCATGACCAAGACCGGCGCGGTCTATACGCCGATGTTGCAGCTGGTGATCTACACCGCCATGGCCGTGCTGATGTTCCTGGTGCTGTTCCTGCGCGGTGATGCAACCGCCGGTGACCTGGTGGCCTATATCACTGCGGCGGGTCTGCTGCCCAAGCCG
>NZ_AKJF01000039.1 GCF_000282475.1 Pseudomonas sp. GM78 | reverse complement strand
GCAATGGATATGTACACCTAAAAAAAATGGTCGACTGCCAGGTCGCCTTCGCGGGCAAGCCTCGCTCCTACAAGGTTTCACGCGAACCATAGGGTACCCGTTACCGCAGCAATGGATATGCACGCCGACAACCGCCTTCGTCCTTTCAGACAAACACAATCTCATAAGGCAACCGCATCCGCTCCAACAACACCCTCGGTAACCGTGGCGCAACGCCGATGGCCGGCTCGCCATCGAGCTGACTGGCGTAAGCATGGGTAGCGTGGCTCTTGCGCGCCACCGTCCAGGTGTCCAGTCGCACCTTGCGCGCCCGGTGCCAGGGGATCAAGGCGCTGTCCCGGGTTGGCCAGTGCCAGGCCCAGACCGGTATCTCAGTGAAGACGGCGCCGGCGATGGTGGCGGCATTGGCGCTGGCGCGGCCGACGGCGTCATGGTCGCTGTTGCCATCCTCGCACCAGGTGCTGAACACCACATCGCCCGGGCGTAGATAACGGGCGATGAATTGCGTGAGCGCCTGTTCATGCTCCGCCAGGGTGTGGTCGGTGAAGCCGCCGCGTATCCATTTCAGGCTGTGCATCGGCAAGCCGAGGCGGCGCAAGGCCTCGACACTTTCCTGGGAGCGAAACACGCTCAGGCGCTTCTCCGACCACTGTTGCGACCCCGGATGACTGGCGCTGCCGTCGGTCACCGAAATCAGTTGCAAAGGGTGTCCCGTGGCGCTCAGCAACTGCAGCAGACCGCCGCAGGTCACCACTTCGTCGCCAGGATGGGGGGCGATCACCACGGCACGGGCGCCGGGGGGGAGGAGGGACTGGGTACCGATTACCGGGATATTGGCCAATTGCGGGGCACTGTTCCAGATTTGTTCTGCACAGCCGCTGTCACTGATGGACACAGATTTCATGACGTACGTCCTTGTTCCGTTCACCTCCAGTCGTGCACAACAGCAAGCGCTGTAGCAGCTGTGAGGCGGGTTGTTAGCGAAGCGCGGCGCTCCGGACCCTGGACAGCCGCGCATCGAGTATTGCTCATGTATCGCTATTCGTCGCGCCGGATGTGCATGCATGGCACAAATTTTCCGATGCGCTGGTTTTACTCCTCTTCCTCGCGTTGCAGTTCGAACAGCAGCAACGAGCGCCCGGTGACCGAGTACTCGCGCCCGAAATCGAAGCGCTCCTGACCACGTATGGACGGTTGGTTGGTGTCGATCAGGCACGTCCAGAAGCCGCCGTCGGGTACCTCCGGCAGGAGGAAGTTGACGATGTCGTGATGGGCGTTGACCACCAGCAACAGCGTGGCATCCGCGCCTTTGCGACGGATCCCGGTTTCCTGGGCGCGCCCGTCGAGCAACATGCCCAGGCAGCGATTGTGCGCATCGTGCCAATGCTCGGTGGTCATTTCGCTGCCATCGGGCGCCAGCCAGGTGACGTCCTTGACGCCGATGTCCTCGTTGTAGTTGCCCACCAGAAATCGCCCGCGGCGCAGGATCGGATAGCTCAGGCGCAACTTGATCAGGCGCTTGACGAACTTGAGCAGGGCCTTGCCGTCTTCGCTCAGGTCCCAGTTGACCCAGCCGATGTCACTGTCCTGGCAATAGGCATTGTTGTTGCCTTCCTGGGTCCGGGCGAACTCATCGCCGGCCACCAGCATTGGCGTACCCTGGGCCAGCAGCAAGGTGGCAAAGAAGTTGCGCATCTGGCGATGGCGCAGGGCGTTGATCTGCGGGTCGTCGGTGGGGCCTTCGACGCCATGGTTCCATGACAGGTTGTTGTTGCTGCCGTCCTGGTTGTTCTCGTCGTTGGCTTCGTTGTGCTTGTCGTTGTACGACACCAGGTCATTGAGGGTGAAGCCGTCGTGGGCGGTGATGAAGTTCAGCGATGAATAGGGCCGCCGGCCACGCTGGTTGAACATCTCGCCGGAAGCGGTCATGCGACTGGCGAAGTCCGCCAGTTGGCCGTCGTCGCCTTTCCAGAATGCGCGCACGGTGTCGCGGAACTTGTCGTTCCATTCCACCCAGCCCGGGGGGAAGCGGCCGACCTGATAACCGCCGGGCCCGCAATCCCAAGGCTCGGAGATCAGCTTGACCTGGCGCAGCACCGGGTCCTGGCGGCAGGCCACGAGGAAGCTGTGGCGCTCGTCGAAACCGTCGTGATAACGCCCAAGGATGGTCGCCAGGTCGAAACGGAAGCCATCCACATGCATTTCCGAGGCCCAGTAGCGCAGGGAGTCGGTGACCATCTGCAATACGCAGGGGTGGCTCAGGTCCAGGGTGTTGCCGGTGCCGGAGTCGTTGATGTAGAAGCGCTTGTCGTCAGGCATCAAGCGGTAATAGGAGGCGTTGTCGATGCCGCGCATGGACAGGGTCGGGCCTTGTTCGTTGCCCTCGGCGGTGTGGTTGTAGACCACGTCGAGGATCACTTCCAGGTTGGCTTCGTGCAGGTGCGCGACCATTTCCTTGAACTCGGCGATCTTGCCGCTGGCCAGGTAACGCGGGTCGGGGGCGAAGAACGCGATGCTGTTGTAGCCCCAGTAATTGGTCATGCCTTTGTGCAGCAGGTGCTGGTCGTTGACGAAGGCGTGGATCGGCAGCAGCTCGACGGTCGATACGCCCAGCTTGCGGATGTGCTCGAGCACTTCGTCGACCATCAGCCCGGCAAAGGTCCCCCGCAGGTTTTCGGGAACGGCGGGGTGGCGCATGCTGAAGCCGCGCACGTGGGTTTCATAGATGATCGTCTTGTCCCATGGCACGCTGACCCGATGATCGTGGCCCCAAGTGTGCGCCGGGTCGATCACCTTGCATTTGGGCACGAAGGGCGCGCTGTCGCGTTCGTCGAAACTGAGGTCGGCGTCGGGGTGGCCAATGGTGTAGCCGAACAAGGCTTCGGACCATTTCAACTGACCGACCAGTTGTTTGGCGTAGGGGTCGATCAACAGCTTGTTGGGGTTGAAACGATGGCCGTTGGCCGGGTCATATGGGCCGTACACGCGGTAGCCATAGATCAGCCCTGGATGAGCGTCGGGCAGGTAGCCGTGGTAAATCTCGTCGGTGTATTCCGGCAGTTCGATGCGTTCGAGTTCGACTTCGCCGGCGTCATCGAAAATGCACAGTTCGACCCGGGTGGCGTTGGCCGAGAACAGGGCGAAATTGACCCCCAGGCCATCCCAGGTCGCACCGAGCGGAAAGGGCAGTCCTTCGCGGATGCGTGACGGCTCGGCGCGGGGAGGCGGCGTTTCTTTCTTGGGACGGGTCATAAGTGCTCCAGTAACGGCAGACAGTGACGGGGCTCAGTATTTTTTCGCGGGCGAGCAAACCCCGCGGTGGCGAGCAGACTCGCCACGGGAAGACCTTCAGGACAACGGTGAAAAAAGCTTAGACGGCGGGCGGCTTTCGCGCTGCGCGAGGCTTTTTCTCGGCGGCTTTTTCCCCTGGCGGAATCACCGCAGAGGCAGCAGCCGGCTTGGCTTTGGCCTTGGGTTTTGGCGCTGCGGCCTTGCCATTGAGCTTGCCGTCGCCGACAGGACATGCCTGG
>NZ_AKJF01000038.1 GCF_000282475.1 Pseudomonas sp. GM78 | reverse complement strand
TGGGCCGCCAGTACCACCTCGTCTTCGCCATCATGGGTACTGGCGGCGATCCACACCGGGCGTTCCTGTGCCTGCCATTGCCCGCGCAATTCGGTGGCTCGCTGCAACAGTTGCGGGTCGATGGTCAGGTCGAACTTGATCGAGCCGGTGACTTCGACGGTTTGCGCCCGCGCGCCCAACTCACGAAAACGCTGGGCCTCGGCTTCGGTCTGCACCGCGAACAGACTCATCTCGGCCAGCATTGGCCCGGTCAGCTTGGCGAAGCGGCCATAGCCCCTGGCCGAACGTTCGGACAGTCGTGCATTGGCCAGGGCCACGGGGATCCCGCGCTTGGCGCATTGATGGATATGGTTGGGCCAGAGTTCGGTTTCCATGATCACCGCCAGTTTCGGCTGGACCCGATCAAGAAAACGCCTGGCGGCGCACGGCAAGTCGTAGGGCAAATAGCAGTGCTGGATGCGCGGCTCGTTGGCGAACAACGCCTGGATGCGCTCCGAGCCGGTCGGCGTCATGCAGGTCACGGTGATCGGCAGCTGTGGATAACGTTGCAGCAAGGCTCGAATCATCGGCGCGGCAGCAATGCTTTCGCCCACAGACACCGCGTGTACCCAGATACCACCGGGTTTCATCGTCGGCATCCCGTACGAGAAACGCTCGCCGATGCGCTTGGCATAGGCCGGCGCCTTGCGCGAGCGCAGCCACAGCCGAATCGCCACCAATGGCAGCCCCAGGTAAAACAGCGCGGTGTAGAGAGTTCTATTCATGGTGGCGGAGTTTATCGGTTTTTTCACCGATCGCCTGCAAATGCACGGCAAAACGCTCCGCTAACCAGCGCGCGGCCGGCCCGAGCGGCTCATCGCGGCGCCACACCAGCTCAACCACCAGGGCCGGCGGGGTCCATTCGCTGGCCAATTCGACCATCAAGCCCTGATACGCCGAGTACTGCACCACGTGACGCGGCAGCCAGGCCCAGCCGAGGCCGCGCACCAACCATTCAGCCATCACGTAGAAACTGTCGGCCCGCCAGACCTGCGGGCTGGCCGGTTCGCTGCCGGGGTAGATACTGGACTGCGTGGACATCAGCAGCTGGCGATGCTGCGCCAGTTCCTGGTAGTTCACTTCAGCCTTTGCCGCCAAGGGATGCCCGACGCCACACACGGTCACCATCTCAACGCTGCCCAGTACCCTGCGCTCAAGGGCTTCAGGAATTTGATCGTGATAAAACAACAAACCCAGATCGGCCCGACGCTCCACCAGTTTGCGCGCCACATCGCCTTGGGCGGCGCTGGTCAGTTGCACTTCAAGGCTGGGAAACTTTTGCGCCAACGCTTCAAAGCTTTCGATGACCGGCTGGTACGGCATGGCCTCGTCCTGCGCCAGGCGCAAGCGAGCTTCCTGGCCGCGCATCATCGCCAGCGCCCGGCCATTGAGGCGCTCGCATTGGCGCAGCACTTCGCGCGCTTCTTCGAGCAAGGCATTGCCGGCCTCGGTGAGCTTCGGCTGGCGGCCGCTGCTGCGGTCGAACAGGCTCACGCCCAGGTCTTCCTCCAGCAGCGCAATCGCACTGCTGACCGCCGACTGGGCTTTGCGCTGATCCCGCGCCACGGCAGAAAACGAACGTTGCTCCGCCACACCAACGAATAAACGAAGTTGTTCAAGATTCCATTGCATGGCCAAACCCATCTTCAGAACAGATAGGTAATGACTTTACCGCATCTGGAGAATCTCTAGAATGCCGAACTCAGCAAGCAACACTTCATACGAGGATTGACCCATGACCGCTTACTACTAC
This sequence comes from Pseudomonas sp. GM78, assembly GCF_000282475.1. Classification (GTDB taxonomy): domain Bacteria; phylum Pseudomonadota; class Gammaproteobacteria; order Pseudomonadales; family Pseudomonadaceae; genus Aquipseudomonas. The sequence goes on along the minus strand of NZ_AKJF01000038.1, from coordinate 6,024 downwards.
CTGGCCATTGCCATCTGCGCCGAAGTGATTGCCACTGTTTCGATGAAAGCGGTCAAAGGCTTCAGCACGCCGTTGCCGCTGCTGCTGGTGATCGTCGGCTACGGCATCGCCTTCTGGATGTTGACCCTGGTGGTACGCAGCGTGCCGGTGGGCGTGGCGTACGCGGTATGGGCCGGCATGGGCATCGTGATGGTCAGCGTCGCGGCACTGTTCATCTACGGGCAGAAGCTGGATGTGCCAGCGATGCTGGGGATGGCGATGATTGTGTTGGGGGTTGTTGTCATTCAGCTCTTCTCCAAGACTGCGGGGCATTGAAAAAGATCGCAGCCTTCGGCAGCTCCTACATCGGAATGCATTTCCCCCCGTAGGAGCTGCCGAAGGCTGCGATCTTTTTTCCCTTCTCAGCTCTGTATACTGCGTCCTCGTCTTGATCACTGAGGTCGCTGCATGCCATCCGTTATTTCCACCGACGTTCTCATTGTCGGCGCTGGTGTCGCCGGCCTCTGGCTGAATGCGCGCCTGCGACGCCAGGGTTTTTCGACCGTGCTGGTGGAAAGCGCCAGCCTCGGCGGCGGACAAAGCGTGAAGTCCCAAGGCATCATCCATGGCGGGGCCAAGTACGCACTGCACGGCGCCCTGACCGGCGCCTCGGAAGCCATCGCCGACATGCCGCGGCGCTGGCGTGAAGCCCTGGCCGGTGATGGAGAACTGGACCTGTCGGGCGTGCGCCTGCTGTCCGAAGCCCACTACCTCTGGTCCCCGGGCACGATCGCCGGCAACCTCACCAGCTTCTTCGCCAGCAAAGCCGTGCGCGGTCGCGTCGATCAGGTCAAGGGCGACCAACTGCCACCGGCCCTGCAAGACAAACGCTTCAAGGGCAAGGTCTATCGCCTGGCGGAACTGGTGATCGACGTACCAAGCCTGATCCAGCGCCTGGCTGACCTCGCGGGCGACGGCCTGCTTGCTGGCCAGAAGATCGAGCCGCTGCTGGAGGGTGGCGTGCTGGTCGGCCTGAAGGTGGACGAACGCGAGATCCGCGCCCAGCGCATCGTCTTGAGCGCCGGAGGCGGAACCGCGGCGTTGCTTGAAGCGCTGGGGCTGACCCAGCCCGCCATGCAACGCCGCCCGTTGCACATGATCATCGCCAAAGGCCCAAGCCTCAAACCGCTGTACGCCCATTGCCTGGGTGGTGGAACCAAACCACGCATTACCGTAACCACGCACCCGGCGGCCGATGGTCAGTGGGTCTGGTACCTGGGCGGCGATATCGCTGAAACCGAAGGCGTGACTCGTGAGCCCGCCGAACAAATCGCCACCGCACAGAAAGAACTTGGCCAGTTGCTGCCATGGATCGATCTCAGCACGGCGCGTTGGGCAACCTTGCGCGTGGACCGCGCGGAGCCGCTGCAATCGGGGCTGACCCGCCCCGACAACGCCTTTGTTGCCGAAGAAGGTCGCTTGCTGGTGGGCTGGCCAACCAAACTGGCACTGGCACCGGACTTCGCCGACCGGGTGATCGCCAGCCTTGCCCGCGATGGCATTCAACCGGGTCCGGTCACCGAATTGCCGCCGCTGCCAAAACCGCCGATGGCCGTCCCGGCCTGGGAGCAACTGCTGCCATGAGCCAACCGACTCTGCACGACCTGCATCGTCCCCTGGGCAGCACCGGCCTGCTGGTGTCGCCCCTGGGCCTGGGCACGGTAAAACTCGGCCGGGACCAAGGCGTGAAATACCCCAATGGTTTCCAGATCCCCGACGACAATGAAGCGCGGATGTTGCTCAAGCTCACGCGCGATCTGGGTATCAACCTGATCGACACAGCTCCGGCCTATGGTCGCAGCGAAGAGCGCCTTGGCCCGCTGCTGCGTGGCCAGCGTCAGGATTGGGTGATCGTCAGCAAGGTCGGCGAGGAGTTTGCCGACGGTCAATCCCGCCACGACTTCAGCGCCGCGCACACCCGCTTCTCTGTAGAGCGCAGCCTGCAACGCCTCGAGACCGACTTCATCGACCTGGTATTGGTGCACTCGGACGGCAACGACCTGACGATCCTCGAAGACAGCGAAGTCTATGCCACGCTTGCCGCGCTCAAGGCCGAAGGCAAGATTCGTGGCTTCGGTTTTTCCGGTAAAACCGTCGAAGGCGGCTTGAAAGCGCTGGAGCAAGGTGATTGCGCAATGGTCACCTACAATCTGAACGAGCAAAGCGAAAAGGCGGTCATTGACTATGCTGCTGCTCATGGCAAAGCCATTCTGGTCAAAAAAGCCCTCGCCAGCGGTCATGTGTGCCTGAGTCCAGGCGTAGACCCGGTGCGCGCCAGTTTCCAATTGTTGTTCGAACATCCAGGTGTGGCCAGCGCTATTGTCGGAACGATCAATCCGCTGCACCTCGCCCATAACGTGGCGACCGTTGCCCAGGTCCTACGTAGCAACTGATGCCGCCCCACGCGGCCTTAAGCAGGAGCCGACATGCCGCGTACGCTCATTAGAAAGAATCCGAGCAACTTCAAGACCCTGCCGTTATTCGTCGAAGCGACTCCCGAAGGCCTGAGTTATCAGAGCGTCGGGAGGCCGTTGAATTTCGCCCAGATCCTGCAACGTCGACGCCCCGTGACCGTCGCTGATACGGAAAGGTTTTCCCTTGAATTAGCCAACCTCGGGGTTTCCGTACGCCTGACACTGCATTGGCAGAATCGCGATTACTGGGTGCTGGTCCGTCAACGACGGCAGGATCGCGGCGACGTGGTGCTCAAGCTGATTTCCGGCTACGTGCCCGCCCATGAGCTGAACCTGCCGCTGCACACGGCAATCCAGGAAATCGCCGAAGAGTGCCTGCTGGAAACCCCGGAAGGCTGGCTCGGCGGGCGCTTCAACGACACCTGGCTACCCGCCCCCTACTCCAGCGCACTGCATTACCGCGAAGCCCTGCCGTTTCGCCTTTCGCCGCTGTCCGGCTCGGCGCGGCCGGTGCGCTGCGCCAACCTGCCACTGATCGAACGGCCACGGGCCTACGTGCACTTGCCGACCGCATCGCTGCAATTGATCTACGACTTGCGCCTGGAGGTCCCCAAGGAAGCCAAGTCCCTGAGCCTGTTTCACGTCGACGAACGACTGGAAGGCGATCAACTGGTAGCCCGCCTGGATCGCAAGCGACCCGACCTGTACCTGATGCCTTTGCGGGACGGCCACCCCACGGCCGAGCTCTACACCTTGAAGAAGGATCAATTGCACCCGGCGAGCACCCGTGGCCTGTACCTGGCCGAAAGTTTTGCCCGGCAGGAAGGCTGGCTGGTGAAGGATGAGCGAATTCGCTGGAAGGACTGGGTGCGGCAGCAGGGTTTGACGCCGCCGGGGAAGGATTCGGGATTGGCCCTGTTACGCGGGAAGGCAAAGCAGCTGCTGAAGAAGATTGTGCCGCGTAAAAAAGTCAGCTCCTGAAAGCAAAAGATCGCAGCCTGCGGCAGCTCCTACAGGATTATGTGCCGATGGCTGCGATCTTTTTAGGCGTCATTCGGACTTGCGGATCTTCTCGACAATGGCAGTCGTGGAGCTGTTTTCCACCAGCCCCAGCACTTTTACGGTCCCGCCGTACGCGGTCACGATGTCCGCGCCGACCACCTGGTCAATCCCGTAGTCCCCACCTTTGACCAACACGTCCGGCTTGACCTCGCGCAGCAGGTTCTCCGGTGTGCCCTCAGCGAAGCTGATCACCCAATCGACGGCGCCCAGACCTGCCAGCACCGCCATGCGCCGGTCGACACTGTTGATTGGACGACCAGGCCCTTTCAGGCGGCTGACCGACGCATCGTCGTTGACCGCAACGATCAGGCGATCGCCTTGCGCCCGCGCCTGCTCCAGGTACGTCACGTGCCCGGCATGCAGGATGTCAAAGCAGCCGTTGGTGAAAACGATTTTCTCGTTATGCGCACGGGCGTCGTCGACTGCCAGCAGCAACTGTTCAAGGCCCAGCACGCCGCGTTCTGAACCCTGATCGCGCTGGATGGCACGACGCAACTCCGGCGCGCTGATGGCCGCCGTACCGAGCTTGCCGACCACGATGCCTGCCGCCAAATTGGCCAGGCCCACCGCATGCGGCAGTTCTTCACCGGCGGCAATCGCCGCGGCCAGGGTAGAAATTACCGTGTCCCCGGCACCGGTCACGTCGAACACTTCACGGGCGCGTGCCGGCAGGTGCAATGCCGGATGATCCGGACGCAGCAAGGTCATGCCGTGTTCACCACGGGTTACCAACAAGGCGCCGAGGTCCAGGTCGCGCATCAGCTGCGCGCCCTTGTTCACCAAATCATGCTCATCGGCGCAACCACCGACGATGGTTTCGAATTCGCTAAGGTTCGGCGTGATCAGGCTCGCGCCACGGTAGATCGAAAAATCCTTGCCCTTGGGATCGGCCAGCACCGGAATTCCACGGGCACGGGCGGCCTGGATCAGCACTTGATGGTTTTTCAGCGCGCCTTTGCCGTAGTCGGACAGCACCAGCACCTTGATGCCTTCGAGCAATTCGTCGACTTGCACGGACAACGCCAGGGCGTCGGTGGCGAACGGTTCTTCGAAGTCGATGCGCAACAGTTGCTGGTGACGGCTCATGACCCGCAGCTTGACGATGGTCGGCTGGTGGGCAATGCGCTGGAACAATGCACGCACACCGGCACCCTTGAGGCTATTGACCAGGCTGTCGGCGGCTTCATCGTCGCCGGTCACGCCGACCAGCGAGGCCGGCGCGCCGAGGGCGGCAATGTTCAACGCAACGTTGGCGGCACCGCCCGGGCGGTCCTCGATGTGATCGACCTTGACTACAGGTACTGGCGCCTCAGGGGAAATCCGTGAGGTACCACCATGCCAGTAACGGTCGAGCATGACATCGCCGACCACCAAGACAGGGGCTTGATCGAATCGCGGCATGGACAACTTCATGGAGCAACCCACATACAAAATGAACAGGGGCGCGATATTAACACAGGGTGGGCACCGGCTTGTGTGACGGCTGCAACGGGATCTTGCGACAAGGCTTTTTGATCATTTATTGAGCAAATCGGAGCATGGACTCACTCGTTGGGCGCATTGCACGCCGGCAGAGCATCAGGGTGAGCCAGGCTCACCCTGATGTCGGAGTCAGGCGATATCTTCGGCCGGCGTATCGAGCCCCATCGCATGCAGGCGCGAATAGTAGCCATTCTGCGCCAGCAATTGAGTGTGGGTGCCACGCTCGACGATTTCGCCGTGGTCCATCACCAGAATCAGGTCGGCCTTTTCGATCGTCGACAACCGGTGGGCGATGACCAGCGTGGTACGCCCCTTCATGACTTGATCAAGCGCAGCCTGGATATGGCGCTCGGACTCGGTATCGAGTGCCGAGGTTGCTTCGTCGAGAATCAGCAACGGAGCATTTTTCAACAAGGCCCGGGCAATCGCCAGGCGCTGGCGCTGACCACCGGACAGCAGTACGCCGTTTTCCCCGACCTGAGTATCCAGGCCTTGCGGCATCTGCGCGATGAAGTCCATTGCATAGGCGTCCGCTGCAGCCTTTTCAATGTCGGCGCGAGGTGCGCCAGCCAGATCACCATAGGCGATATTGTTGGCGATGGTATCGTTGAACAGGGTCACATGTTGCGTGACTTGCGCGACGTGCCGACGCAGATTGCGCAAGCGATAGTCTTCGATTTCGACATCGTCGAGCAGAATCTCACCGACTTCATGATGGTAGAAGCGCGGTATCAGGCTGGCGAGTGTCGATTTGCCGCTACCAGAGCGACCCACCAGTGCGATCATCTGCCCCGGCGCTGCGGTGAAGCTGATGTTCTTCAGCACCTCACGCTCTGTCCCGGGATAGGTAAAGCTCAGGTTGCGCACCTCAAGGTAGCCATTGACGCGATCACGCTCAACGGTACCGCGGTCGACTTCCGGCTCGACGTCCAGTTGCTCGAAAATGCTTTCGGCACCGGCGACACCTTTCTGAATGGTCGAACTGACTTCCGACAGCTGCCGGATCGGCTTGGGCAGCAGACCCGCC
>NZ_AKJF01000037.1 GCF_000282475.1 Pseudomonas sp. GM78 | reverse complement strand
CAGGCCATCGCCGCCGATTTCGAGAAGGACACCGGGCACAAGCTGGTCACGGCCTTCGGCGCAACCGGCCAGTTCTACACCCAGATCAAGAATGGCGCGCCGTTCGAGGTGTTCCTCTCGGCAGACGACACCACCCCGCAAAAACTTGAGGCCGAAGGCGACACCGTCAAGGGCTCGCGCTTCACCTACGCTATCGGCACGCTGGCGCTGTGGTCGGCCAAGGAAGGTTACGTCGACGCCAAGGGCAAAGTCCTGGCCGATAACCAATATCAGCACCTGTCCATCGCCAACCCGAAAGCCGCGCCTTATGGCCTGGCGGCGACCCAAGTGCTGGCCAAGCAAGACCTGACCGACAAGGTCAAGGACAAGATCGTCGAAGGCCAGAACATCACCCAGGCCTACCAGTTCGTGTCCACCGGCAACGCCGAGCTGGGTTTTGTCGCGCTGTCGCAGATCTACAAGGACGGCAAGATCACCAGCGGTTCGGCGTGGATCGTCCCGGCCAACCTGCACGACCCGATCAAACAAGACGCCGTGATCCTCAATAAGGGCAAGGACAACCCCGCCGCCAAGGCACTGGTTGAGTACCTCAAGGGGCCAAAAGCCGCGGCTGTGATCAAGTCCTACGGTTACCAGATCTAAATGTCGCTCTCGAGTGCCGACTTTTCCGCCATCTGGCTGACCCTGAAACTGGCGTCCCTGACGACCGTCATCCTGCTGCTGGTCGGCACTCCGCTGGCATTATGGCTCTCGCGCACCCAATCCTGGCTGCGCGGCCCGGTCGGGGCGATCGTCGCCCTGCCGCTGGTGTTGCCACCCACGGTAATCGGTTTCTATCTGTTGCTGGCGCTCGGCCCCCACGGGTTTGTCGGTCAGTTCACCCAATCCCTGGGGCTGGGCACCCTCACCTTCAGTTTTGCAGGCTTGGTGATCGGCTCGGTGCTGTATTCGATGCCGTTCGTGGTCCAGCCGCTGCAAAACGCTTTTTCCGCCATTGGCACCCGCCCATTGGAAGTGGCCGCGACCCTGCGCGCAGGTCCCCTGGACACATTTTTCAGCGTCACCCTGCCCCTGGCCCGGCCTGGGTTCATCACCGCGGCCATCCTCGGCTTTGCCCACACCGTCGGCGAATTCGGCGTGGTGCTGATGATCGGCGGCAACATCCCCGACAAGACCCGAGTGGTCTCGGTGCAGATCTACGATCACGTCGAAGCCATGGAATATGCCCAGGCCCATTGGCTGGCCGGGGTCATGCTGGTGTTCTCTTTTGCGGTGTTGCTGGCGCTGTACTCCAGCCGTAAAACCAAAGCGGGCTGGAGCTGATCGATGATTCAAATGCGTCTGAAGCTGAGTTATCCGGGGTTCGCCCTGGATGTCGATTTGCAGTTGCCCGGCCGCGGGGTGACCGCGCTGTTCGGGCACTCCGGTTCTGGCAAGACCACCTGCCTGCGCTGCATCGCCGGGCTGGAACGGGCTGATCAGGGATTTATCCAAGTCAACGAGCATCTGTGGCAAGACAGCGCCAAGGGGATTTTCGTCCCGCCGCACAAGCGCGAACTGGGTTACGTGTTTCAGGAAGCCAGCCTGTTCCCTCATCTGTCGGTGCTGGCCAACCTGCAGTTCGGCCTCAAGCGCATTCCCAAGTCCCAGCGCCGGGTCGACATGGCGCACGCGACCGAACTGTTGGGCATCAGTCACTTGCTCGACCGGCATCCGCAGCACCTTTCCGGCGGCGAACGCCAGCGTGTCGGCATGGCGCGCGCCCTGCTCACCAGCCCGACACTGCTGTTGATGGACGAACCCCTGGCAGCGCTGGACGCACAACGCAAAAGCGAGATCCTGCCTTACCTGCAACGCCTGCACGATGAGCTGGACATCCCGGTGCTTTATGTCAGCCACTCCCAGGATGAAGTCGCACATCTGGCCGACCACATCGTCCTGCTCAGCGACGGCAAGGCACTGGCCAGCGGTCCCATCGGCCAGACCCTGGCACGCCTGGACTTGCCGCTGGCGCTGGGTGACGACGCCGGCGTGGTGATCCAGGGGCATGTCGCCGCCTATGACGCCCACTACCAGCTGTTGACGCTGCAACTGCCCGATACGGACCTGAACATTCGCGTGACGCACACGCCGATGGCCACGGGCCAGGCGTTGCGTTGCAAGGTACAAGCGCGGGATGTCAGCCTCAGCCTGCAAGGCGATTACCAAAGCAGCATCCTCAATCGCCTGCCGGTCACGGTGGTCAGTGAAATGCCTGCCGACAACAGCGCCCATGTGCTGGTGCGCCTGGACGCCGAGGGCAGCCCTTTGCTGGCGCGTATCACCCGCTATTCCCGGGACCACTTGCACCTGCACCCGGGCCAGCGACTCTGGGCGCAGATCAAGGCTGTGGCCGTGCTGGCATAACGGCGCGGGCACGACTGGCGCGGCGCGGGGTCAATGGCTGTAACGGCCCCCGATCCTTCGCCCAGGACAATCGCCATGCCCGATGCACTGCCCCGTGACCTGCATTACGTCGATGACACCCAGCCGGGCATCACCCGCCGCAAACTGCGCGGCAAATTCTGTTATTTCCACCCCACGGGCCAGCGCATTGTCGACCCCCAGGAAATCCAGCGCATCAATGCCCTGGCAGTGCCGCCGGCCTACACCGACGTGTGGATCTGCACCGACCCGCGCGGTCACCTGCAGGCCACCGGCCGCGACGCTCGCGGGCGCAAGCAGTACCGCTACCACCCGCGCTGGCGCGAGGTGCGCGACAGCGACAAATACTCGCGCCTGCGGGATTTCGGCCTGGCCTTGCCAAAATTGCGCAAACACCTGGAAGCCTTGTTGGCGGCACCGGGCTTGAGCCGCGACAAGGTCATGGCCACGGTCATCACTTTGCTCGACGCAACGCTGATCCGCGTCGGCAATACCCAGTACGCTCGGGACAACCGCTCCTACGGCCTGACCACCCTGCGCAACCGGCATGTGGAGGTCAACGGCAGCGCCATCCTGTTCCAGTTTCGCGGCAAGAGCGGCGTCGAACATCAAATCACCGTGAAGGACCGGCGGCTGGCGCGAATCATCAAGCGCTGCCAGGAAATTCCCGGGCAAAACCTGTTTCAATACCTCGATGAAAACGGTGAGCGACACACCATCACTTCCGCCGACGTCAACACCTACCTGCAAACCCTGACCGGCGCCGACTTCACCGCCAAGGACTACCGCACCTGGGCCGGCAGCGTCCTGGCCCTGGCGGTGTTGCGCGAGCTGGAGTGGCAACCCGAATCACAGGCCAAACAGCACGTGGTGACGATGGTCAAGGACGTTGCCAGGCAGTTGGGCAACACCCCGGCAGTCTGCCGCAAGTGCTACATCCACCCGGCGGTGCTTGAGGGTTTTGTGCTCGGCGCCCTGGCGCAACTGCCAAGGCCGAGGGTGCGCAAAGGCCTGCGGGCAGAGGAAGTCGGGCTGGCGATGCTGCTGGAGAAAATGGCCGTTGAGCCGACGAACTGACCTGCCTATTTTTTGCACGATTGCAAATGGCTTCTATAGTTGATCTGTACGCCAATCAGCTGCGGTGAAGCCATGGAAGACATTTTCGTCGTCAAGCGCTGCAACAAGATCATCATCCATGGGCGCCGGGCTGGAGAAACCGTACATCAACCCGCTGAAGCCGCCGTCTGGTACCGCATCGCCGATACCCGCACCAACGGTTTCATCGGTGACGGCTACGATCTTGAACGTGATGCCCAACGCATATGCCAACAGCTCAATGCCCGGTCGCAAATGACGGTCCGGCAAGGCTGACGAACATCCGCCAAGCGGTTACGGGTCTATACTGAAGGCTGAAGGATCGGCGCCCCATCGGTAGAAAGCTCGCTTGCGGCGGGCTTTTTACTGCCAATCTTCAGGTTTTCTCAATGGAGGTGTTCCCGATGTCCGAAAAAGAGTCCATCACCACCCTGCTCACCCTGCTCGACTCCCGTCAGGTCCGCCTGGCTGCCGCGTGCAAGGAAATCGCCGACTGGGTCGATCATCAAGGCGGACACCCGACTGCGCTAAGAATTCGTGATCGTCTGAACGACATCGAAAAGGATACACCGCTGATCCGCAATACACTGTCGTCGCTCAAGCCAGTCGACCCACCACTGCCACGGTTCAGATGATCCCGTCTGGATACCGATGCACAGACACGACCTGACGCGGGACGCATGACCGGCGACGCTATCGTCACCGCGTGCGTGTCTGTCTGACTCCTGCCCCAACCCAGCCAGGCGCTGGGATTTTTTTGTGCCCGCAAGCGGCGAACATCACTAAAACAGGGTTGTCCAACGTTTACTTCGTTACGAAGGAGGCGTTTTGATGGTCACCCACTTCAAAGTCAGCGGGCACCTTGCCTGCGGTCACAAGGGCAGCAACCTCACCTCCACCCGGGAACTGAATCGGGTGAAATGCAGAAGCTGTCGAAACACCGACGCTTATAAAGAGGCGCGAAAAACCGAACGCAACGCTGCCCGCCGCGCCGCCCGCAAGGCCAAAACCGTTCAGGTGGTCAATGACTGGCGCCAGGCCTGGACCGAGCGGCTCACCGCCATGGCCGGACTGCAACGGCTGCCACGGGGTTTTCATGGGCAAGCCTTTGTCTAGAGACAACAGGATTGGGTCGAACCCGTTGGCCCAATCCTTACTGGTTATTGACGCACCAGCCCGAGGATTTCGTGCAGCGACATGCGCTTGAAAGCTTCCACCAACCGGCGGCCTTCCTCAGGCCCGGATGAAACCGCTAGCCTCATGGTCGCCTCACCCAGGTGCCAGATCAAAAATGCCGAATCCGCCAGGCGCTGCGCGTCGGCGCCTGGCGCTACCCGCTGCATGGCTTGGGCGAGCATGGCGCCGGCGATTCGACTCTCCTGCAGTTCCAGCTGGAGCAATTGCTTGTCGGCCTGCATGCCGGACCAGATATCGCGCATTGCCGGCGTTGCCAATACGATCTCGTAATACTCATCGAGCAGCGCCGTATAGGCTGCTTGCAACCCTTGCACATCCTCGACCGCACTTAGCGCCGCCTCGATACAGTCACGGCTCTGGGCGTTATAGCGTTCGGCCAAGGTGCGAACGATCGAGCTTTTGTCGGGGAAGTACTGATAAAGCGAGCCAATCGAAATCTGTGACAGCCCGGCGATTTCACTCATCTTCACCTGATCGCTGCCCTTGCTTGCAATCAACTCCGTGGCCACCGCAAGAATTCGCTCCTGACGCTCACGGCTGCGTTGTTGCGCAGGAACCCGTCGACTCGGCGCCTGCTGGGACACTTCAGTGGTGTGGTCCGGCACGTGGCTGCCTCCCCGATCAATAACATGACAATCACTCACCTTAGCATTGTGCGCAGGCGGACCCAACAGGTCGCGTCCATACGTCGGTTTTGCGCTTCGGTCGATTGACGGGGAAATATGAGGGTTTATCATCTTTTAAACGTGAGCATCACTCACATTATTCATTGGAGATGAACGCGATGAAAACCTCTCAAGAGCCCATCCTGATTCTCGGCGCGACGAACAAAACCGGTCGGCGTATCGTTCAACGCCTGCAAGCGCTCGGCTTGCCCGTTCGCCAGGGTTGCCGAGGGGCGAACCCTGCCTTTGACTGGGACGATCGATCGACCTGGGCCACACCGCTCGAAGGAGTTCACTCGGCCTACATCTGCTATCAACCCGACCTTGCGGTACCAGGCGCCCTGGAGAGCATTCAGGCATTCACCGACCAGGCCGTTGAACTGGGCGTGCGCAAGTTGGTGTTGTTGTCGGGCCGCGGGGAAATCGAGGCGCAACAGGCCGAAAGCGTGGTGCGCAACAGTGTCGTCGACTGGACCCTACTCCGGGCCAGCTGGTTCTGCCAGAACTTCAGCGAAGCGCACTTTCTCGAGCCGCTCCTGCAAGGCGAACTGGCCCTGCCCGTCGGCCCTGTCGCGGAGCCATTTGTCGACGCAGAGGACATTGCCGACGTCGCCGTCGCGGCACTGACCCAACCCGGTCACTCAGGTCAGCTCTATGAATTGACCGGGCCACGGGCGCTGACGTTCGCCGAGGCGGTTGCCGAGATTGGCCGCGCAGCAAACCGCGACATCGGGTTCATCTCTGTGCCGGCCGGTGAGTATCGCCAGGCGCTGGAACAGCAACAGCTTGCGCCCCAGCTGATCGACCTCGTCATGTACCTTTTCACCACCGTACTCGATGGCCGTAACACCGCGCTCGGCGACGGTGTGCAACGTGCGCTGGGACGGCCGGCGCGGGACTTTCGCGACTACGCCCGGCGTACCGCTGCAGCCGGTGCATGGGCTTGTCCGATGTGAGGCATTGGCAACAATCGCCTTCCTCGGCTAGGGTCACTTTGCGTATCGAACCGAGGCGTTTTGATTGGCAGAAATCAACTCAAGGAGGAACCGATGTCATCCACGCGTAATGCCGAACAAACCTATCGCCAGTGGTCCAGCCCGATCCTGCTTGAACTCAAGGAGCGAGAGCACCAGATGTCCCCGTCAGAGCGTGAGGCACTGCAAAACATTCTGCTGGAAAGAAGGCTGATCAATGTCGGCAACCCGAACGGCAGTGATCGGCGCAAGGCGGATTTGGGCGGTGAGGATAAACAGGAGTAGGGAGGCGCGCCTGACCCTTTTTTCGGTGTACATATCCGTTGCTGCGGTAACGGCGACTTATGGTTTCGCCCTTACGGCGACTCACTTTTCCAAACGCCGAAAAGTAAGCAAAAGGTTTTGCCCGGCGCAGAACGACAGCGCCACGGCCAGCGATCAGGTACCGGCACCGCAAGCCACCGGCAACGTCCTGCCCAACGACAGCGACGTGGATGCCAACGACGGCTTGCAAGTGGTCGCCGTGCGCACCGGCAGCGAAACCGGCACCGGCACGGCCGGCGTGATCGGCCAGCCGATCCTCGGCCTCTATGGCACGTTGATCCTCAACGCCGATGGCAGCTACACCTACACCATCGACCAGAGCAACCCCGCGGTGCTGGCCGCCGCCGGACTGGGCCAGGTGCTGCAGGACGTCTTTACCTACACCGTCAGCGACATCAACGGCGCGACCGACCAGGCCGAACTGGTGATCGCCCTGGACATCGCCACACCGTTCATCCCGGCACCGCAGGGCAACTTCTTCGACCGCGACCCGAACGACCGCAACGCCAACTTGCGCGTGCCTGATCCGACCCCTGCGATCTTCATCACCCCGGTGGTGGAACGCGAGGCCCGTTTACTCGAAGTCTCGACCTGGGGCGCGGGGGGTTCCAACCTGCGCCTCGCCAGCGTGGGCGAATTCACCAGCGATTCGCTGGGCGCGGGACTGGGCATCGTGCCCGGCCAGTTCGTCGCCCAGGCCGTGCGTGAAAGTCGCCTGGAAAGCGACCTGGACTTGCTGTGGATTCTCGGACGCCAGGGCCGCACCAGCCTGAGCGCCGATGGCCTGTTGAGCGATCCGTCGCTGTTCACCATCGACAGTGCCCACATGACCCAGGGCCCGGCGCAAGCCGAGAAACCGGCCGAACCACGCCAGGCCCGGGGCTTCAGCGCCCAGTTACGCAATGCCGCCACCAGGCTGTACCCGGTCAATCGTGAACCCGAAAATCCGTCGAACTGAATAAGAACCGGTAAACGCAAAGGATTGAATATGCAAAGAACCGCGACCAGGCTATTGAGCTCCGCCCTCGTTTCGACGCTGCTGCTCAGCGCATGCTCATCGCTGGAGCCCAAACCCGCCACCGAGGAGGAAAACCGCCAGCGTATCCTCGCCGATCAATCGCGCATGTATTCCGGCCAGGAAGCCGTCACTGCGCCCATCACCTTTTATGAGGCGGCCGCGCGAGCGCTCAAGTACAACCTCGACTATCGCCTCAAATTGATGGAAAGCGCCCTGGCCTCGGACCTGCGCGACGTGTCGAGCCATGAGATGCTGCCACGCCTGGTGGCGTCGGCCGGGTATGCCGGACGCAACAACGACTCCGGCGGTACCTCCATTGGCATCGAGGACCGGCAGGTCAGTTTGCGCGCATCGACCTCCGAAGAACGCTATCGCGAACTCTATGGCCTGGGGCTGAGCTGGAGCCTGCTGGATTTCGGCGTGGCCTATTACCGCACCCAGCAGAAATCCGATCAGATCCTGATGGCCGAGGAACGCCGGCGCAAAGTCGCACAGAACGTGCTGCAGGATGTGCGCAACGCCTACTGGCGCGCGCTCGGCGCCCAGCGCCTGATGCCGGAAGTCGACAAACTGCTGATCCGCACCCACACCGCCCTGACCTCGGCCCGTGACGCGGAAAACCGGGGCCTGTTGCCGCGCCAGGAAATCCTCGCCTACCAACGCGCCCTGCTCGACTCGATCTACCTGCTGACCGTGCGCCGCCAGGACCTGGAGTTCGCTCAGGCGGAACTGGCGGCCCTGATGTCGTTGCCACCGGGCTCAAAAATGGTCCTGGCCGACACCACCGAGCCGCCATTGCCGGAAGTCGCGGATTTCAACCGGCGGATCGCTGGGAATCGCTGGCCGCGCTGTGACTCCGGCCAGTCCGGGCATTCATGACCAGGTTACCCGCGGCAACTTCCCGCGCACGACATACACCCCACGCCAGCGCTGTCGTCATCGTATCGTGGGGCAAGCAGTCTTGGGCCTCTTCAAACAGGGGCGATCCGTTTTTGTCGTAGACACCGATGAATAACTGCGTTCTGCCCTTTCTCGAAACTCTGGTTTGAACATCAATCAGGGTGCCATCATCTTGCAATTCGTCGTGCGACCGACAGTGCAACTCGCAGTCCGCCCAGAGCCAATAAGTGGAACCTCTGCGCATCATCTTCGCGGCCTCCTCTTGTTTGAATATCAATGAAAACCAACGCAGTACGAAATATTTAGTACGACAAATCTACAGCGTCAACTTCCTGAACGCTGCCATTTGTCGGGTGGTTTTCCGCCACGCAATTCCCCCCAAACATATATTTTCAATATCGAACTTTCTGCAAATTTAGTTTTTCCAAATGGATTAAACAGTGATCTCCATACTTGGGAATCAATCTGATTTTTCCAGTGAAAAGGTTGATACTCAACGGAGATTGCGTGGTCACAACCTATACGCAGACCGACGCTACGTTACCGTTCAGCGCTACCTGGCTCTGTACCCCTTCTGCATGGAGCAGCTACCGAAATCGCGGTTTACGTTGGGCAGCTGGAGGCAGATCCTGCCCCGGCGATTGAGGTGAACCCTATGAAAACCACTGCGAAGCGCTCACCCAATGTTCCGCAACGAAAGGAACTGATCCCCAGCGACCTTGCATTCCCGGTGGTCGGGATTGGCGCTTCTGCCGGTGGCCTCAACGCGGTGAAATCGTTCTTCGAGCATATGCCCAATGACAATGGCATGGCGTTCGTGGTGATTCTCCATCTCGCCCCAGACCATGAAAGCATTGCCGACCGGATCATCCAGGACGTCACGCAAATGCCGGTGCGCCAGGTGACCGAGACGATCTCGATCGAGAAAAACTCGGTGTACGTCATCTCGCCGGCCCATGACCTGATCATGAACGACGGCTATCTGTCGGTCGCCCCTGCACAGCGGTCGGCGGGCAGCCACATCGCGATCGATCTGTTCTTCAGGGACTTGGCGAATGTGCACAAGGAGCGGGCGTTTTGCGTGGTGCTGTCCGGCGCCGGCTCCGATGGCGCGGTCGGCCTGTCGCGCATCAAGGAGCAAGGGGGGGTCACCCTGGTCCAGACGCCCGAAGAAGCCGAGTTCGACAGCATGCCGCGCGCGGCCATCGACACACAGATGGTCGACCTGGTAATGCCGGTGGCGGAAATGCCACAAAAACTGCTGGAGCTCTGGCACAACGCACAGACCATTACCCTGCCCGGTGCCAATGATCCTGGCCTCAAGACGCCCCTTCCCGCCGAACGGGAAGCAGCGATGACCGAGCGTTTGCTGCAGGACATTCTGCTGCATTTGCGCACGAATACCGGCCACGATTTCAAGCACTACAAGCGCGCCACGGTGCTGCGCCGGATCGAGCGGCGCTTGCAGGTGACCGCCCAGCGAGACCTGGCCGCCTACTATGACTACCTACAAGCGTACCCGGAAGAAAACAACGCACTGCTGGGCGACATGTTGATCGGCGTGACCAACTTTTTCCGCGACCGCGAAGCCTTCGAAGCGCTGGAACGTGAAGTGGTGCCCAACCTGGTGAAATCGTTGCGCAACAGCCAGCCGCACCGTGAGGAAATCCGCGTCTGGTCAGCCGGCTGTTCGACCGGCGAAGAAGCCTACAGCGTGGCCATTCTGGTGAGCGAGCAATTGGCACTCGACGCGGCCACGGCCAAAGTGCAAGTGTTTGCCACTGACATCGATGAGCGCGCCATTGCCTTTGGGCGCAAAGGTGTCTATCCCGGGGCGATCGTCACTGATGTCCCGCCACAGCGCCTGCGTCAGCATTTCGTCAAGGAGGGCCAGAACTTCAGGGTGCACAAGGAAATCCGTGACAAGGTGCTGTTCGCCAGGCACAGCTTGTTGCTCGACCCACCGTTCTCGCAGATCGACCTGATCGTCTGCCGGAACCTGCTGATTTACCTGGACCGCGACGTACAACGCACTCTCTACGAGATGTTTCATTTTGCCTTGCGGCCAGGTGGCTACCTGTTCTTGGGGTCCTCCGAATTCGCCGACGGTTGTCCGGACCTGTTTACCCCGGTGGACAAACGCAATCGCATCTTCCGCGCCAGGAGCGCTTCGACTTCCGCCCGGCGCGCTCCGGCGCTGTTTCGCGATGGCCACGCGCGAATCCCCACCACCGCCAGCCCCATCGAAACCAAACCGACTCGCAAGATTTCCTTCGCCGATATCCATCTGCGCGCGCTGGAAACGACCGCGCCACCGAGCATCATTGTCGACGCCAATGGCAACATCCTGCACTTGAGTGAAGGCGCCGGGCGCTTCCTGCGGTATGTGGCGGGGGAATTAACCCGCAGCTTGCTGGCACTCGCGCTTGCGGAATTGCGCCTGGAGCTGCGCACGATGCTGTACCAGGTTCATCAAACAGGCGCGCCAGTCACCTCGAACAAAGTGCGGATCGAACGCGAGCAGCGCTATTACCAGGTGGACCTGACCGCGCACCCGTACAAGGATGAAGAGAGCGACAGCGAGTACGTGCTGGTGATCTTCGAGGAGCAGGAAATCATTGCGGATCTACAGTTGGATGTGGCTTCGAACGAGAGCGACAACCAGCTGCTGGCCAGTCTCGAGCATGAACTGCAGCGCACCAAGACGCACTTGCAGGAGACGATCGAAGACTCGGAAGTCTCCAGTGAAGAACTCAAGGCGTCGAACGAAGAAATGCAGGCCATCAACGAAGAGCTGCGTTCGGCCACCGAAGAGCTGGAAACCAGCAAGGAAGAACTGCAGTCGATCAACGAAGAACTGCTGACGGTCAACTACGAGCTCAAGACCAAGGTTGAAGAAACCGACAAGATCAACGACTACCTGTCCAACCTGATTACCTCCACCGACATCGCCACGGTGTTCGTCGATCGCAACATGCGCATCCGTTGGTTCACCCCCCGGGCCACGGACATCTTCAGCATGCTGCCGGTCGATACCGGGCGCTCGTTGATGGACATCACCCACCGGCTCGATTATCCGGAAATGGTCGAGGATGCGCAGACCGTGTTTGGTTCGCTGAACATGATCGAGCGTGAGGTCAGCAGCATTGACCAGCGCTGGTACATCGCCAGATTGTTGCCCTATCGTTCCAGCGAGGATCATATCGACGGCACGGTGCTGACTTTCATCGACATCACCAAGCGTCGTGCCGCCGAAGACGAGCTACGCCTGGGCGAGGAACGCATGCGCCTGGTCGCGGAAAGCACCCACGACTTTGCCATCATCATCCTGGACGAGAATGGCGTGATTACCGACTGGAACACCGGTGCCGAGCTGATATTCGGCTACACCAAAGCGCAAGTGCTCGGCGCGTATTACGACCTGATTTTCGTGCCCGAAGACCGCGCGACGGGCGTGCCGGAAACCGAGCTGCGCCAGACCCGCGAGCAAGGTCGCGGCGAAGACGAACGCTGGCACCTGCGCAAGGACGGCAGCCGCTTCTATTGCAGTGGCGAAGTCACGCTGCTTCAGGGCGAGAACCTGCAGGGCTATGTGAAGATTGCCCGCGACCTGACCGGTCACAAGCGCATGCATGACGAACAAAGCCAGCAGCTGGCCGAAACCCGGACCAGCAGCCACCTCAAGGACGAGTTCTTTGCGGTGATGTCCCACGAACTCAAGCACCCGCTCAATCTCATCCAGCTCAATGCCGAACTGCTGCGGCGCCTGCCGATGACCAAATCCGCCGAGCCGGCCATGAAAGCCGTGAACACCATCTGCGATGCCGTCGCCAGCCAGGCACGGATCATCGACGACCTGCTGGACGTCGCCCGGGTGCGCACCGGCAAGCTCAAGCTGAAAAAACAGGCGGTGGACCTGGGACGGATTCTCCAGGACATTCACACCGTGGTCGTCAACGACCAGCATCCGTGCGTCATCACGTTGGAGGTGCCTCAACCCCCCGAGCCGCCGCTGGTGGTGGATGCCGACAGCACACGCCTGGAACAGATCATCTGGAACCTGGTGAATAACGCGTTGAAGTTCACTCCGGCAAACGGTCGAGTCGAACTGATCGCCAGCCAGGTTGACGGCATGGCACGCCTGGATGTCATCGACAGCGGCGCCGGGCTTGAACAGGACAACCTGCACAAAGTGTTCGACCTCTTCAGCCAGGCGGACAACCAGCACACCCCGCAACAGCGCGAAGGCCTGGGCATCGGCCTGTCGTTGGTGCGCCAACTGGTGGAAGCCCACGGCGGTTCGGTGGATGTGCAGTCCGAAGGCATTGGGCGCGGTTGTACCTTCACCATCCGGTTGCCACTCTCCCGGCCCTCGCAGCAACCGAGCGAGCAACCGGCCGTCGCCGAACAGGGGCGTTTAGTCGGGCAGAAAGTGCTGCTGGTGGATGACTCCCGAGACGTCATGGAAGTCCTGCAGATGTTGCTGGAAATGGAAGACGCCCACGTAGAAGCCTTCAGTGACCCGTTGCAAGCCCTGAAGGCGGCCAAAGACAGCAACTACGACGTGATCATTTCGGACATCGGCATGCCGGTCATGGATGGCCATCAGTTCATCCGCGCCATCCGCCAGATTTCCCAACTCAAACACACGCCCGCCATCGCCCTGACAGGCTATGCCACCAGCGACGACGAGAAAAAGGCCAGGCAATCGGGCTTTGACTACCACGTGAGCAAGCCGGTGTCCCATGACGACTTCATCGACCTCATTGACGAGGCTTGCAGTACGCGGCCTTACTGAACGGCCGCGTACCGTTCAATTCGTCCCTACCTGATGTTTTCCCGCGAATTGCCTGCGGAACCAGTCCGAGAGCATGGCCTTCTCGGAATAGAGCCTGTCACTTCGGCTGAGGCGCCCCGGGCGCTGGAGGTACATCTGATCCATGACCCTGGCGTCGGCCTGACTGACGATCTCACCGCTTTGCTTGAGCACGTAATGCAGATCGATGCTCGGCCACGTGATATCGCGCATGAAGCGCACGTCGTAGGCATTGGGCCTCCAGGGTTCGTAGCGACCGGCCAGGTCGATGTTGCGTATTTCGATTTGCAACGCCTGATTAGGTGGCAGGTAGCGCTCACCCAGTTTCTGGATATGGCTGCGCAACGCGTTCATGACGTAAGGATCGGCACCCCGTTCATAGCCCGGACTATCCAGGCTGGCATCGTTGAAACTCTCGGGGTTCTTGAAGACGACTTCGACCGAAGACGCTGCGTTGGCGAGTGGCACCGCCAACAGGGCGATCGAGATGCAAGCGATTATCGAGCGCATGGCCTCACCTCCAGGCGCAGCGCGATTCGATGCAGGCTGCACCCTATTCAGTTTACGCCCAGGTACATGTGTGGGGTACTGGATGATCCATGGCGCGCTAATCCACTAGTCGGGCAAAAGGTACCCTCGTCCAGAGAGCGTTGACGCACCCACCCCGCAAGCGTTGAATTTTCCTGTAGCTCATACAGGGAGGACACAACATGGCAAAAATAAAAATCCTGGCCGGGGATTTCCTTGAGGGGAATGCAGTGCTGGAACCTGGGTTCATCACGATAGAAACGGCTGTCTACCCATGGCCCGGCCTCAAGATTGCCACATCCGAAATACTCGATGCCACGGTCGTCAGTGAAACGTCTTATCGGGATGTATCGAGCACTGTCGGCCTGGGGTTGGCGGGCGCATTGGCCCTCGGACCGATCGGCGCTGTCGCCGGGGTGATACTGGCGGACGATGAGGTCGAACTGACCTTTTCGATGCAGCTCAGGGATGGCAGGTCGCTGCTGTGCGCGACCGAGAAGCGCACCTATCGGGACATTGAGGCGGCAATAGGCAAGCAGGCGATTACGAAGTATTTCACATAGCGTTGAATGTGCAGACCGCAGCATTCCTGAGCCCGGCCAGGTGCCGGGCTTTTTCATGGCTTTCAAATAAGCTTCACGGCGACAGTCATACACCCGGCCACACTGGCGATGGCTCGCCAGCGCAGCACATGGATGCTAGCGAATGCCCGCCCCTGCCAGGGACTCGGGCGACCACTGTGCCTTGGACAGCGCACTGATGTAGTGGATGCCGCCGTACGGGCCAACCACGCCGTTGATGTTGTAGGAACCGCCAACCAGGTCGTAGATCATGTATGGCGTGGCGTCCGGCACCTGCTTGTCATAGCTCTGGCTCAGGAAGGCGAAGGAACCACGGTAGAGCTGGCCACGGGAGTCGTACTGGTCAGAGGCCAGGGCCACCCAGCTGTCTTCATCCAGGTAGAAGCGGCGCTTCTGGTAAACGTGACGTGCGCCGGACTTCAGGTTGCCTTCCACCACCCAGACGCGGTGCTTCTCCCAGCGCACCATATCCGGTGCCAGATGGTTGGAGGTGGTCAGCGATTTCGGATCCTGGGCGTAGGTCAGCTTGTAGGTGTTGTAGGGCACGATCATTTCCTCCTTGCCCACCAACTTCCAGTCGTAGCGATCCAGCGCGCCGTTGAACACGAACACGTCGTCGTAGGTGCCGGTGCCGGCCGTGCCCGGGTTGGGCGTGTCGTAGGCCAGGCTCGGGGCCAGCTTCACTCGGCGCTGGCCAGGCAGATACTGCCAGGCGCGGCGGGGCATCTCGATGGCGTTGGTGGCGTCCTTGAGCATGATGGCTTCACCGGCGCGCCGCGCCGGGCCGGTGTAATACAGTTTCATCTGGTAGTACACGTCGGAGCTGGTGATCGGCTGCGACATGTTCTCGTAGATCGGGTAGTTGATGAACGCTTGAGCAGTGGTCGCCAGGCTGGCCACACCGGCCGAGTCGACGTTCCAGGAATCGTACTTGGCATTGATATTGACGCCCTGGTAACGCAGCAGGAAGTTCCACATGGCCTCGGCGCCCGATTGCGGAATCGGGAATGGCACGCCCGGCAAGACGTTGTCGATGGCCAACCCGCCTTCGAGGGACTTGGCCCCGGTAGCATTCTTCACGCTGTTATCCAGTACCGCCTGCGGTAGTACTACAGTGCGGTGGGTCGGATAAACATCGACACGGTAGCTGGGATATCGCTCGATCAGCTTCGCCGTGGTGGCCGTGAGCATGCCCTGGTATTGGCGGATGTTCTTGCCGTCGATCACCAGCACCGGCTTTTCACTGGCAAAGGGGTCCGGACGAAAAGTGTCGCCCGCCTTGAAGCTGGCCGGAGCGGTGGTCAGGCCGCCGTTGTAGGCCGGAATGGAGCCATCGGCATTACCGGCCTTTTCCGCCCCCACCAGGGTCAGGCTGGTGCCCAGCCTGGCCACCTGTTCGGGGGAAACCGCGGCCTGTACCGCCGTTGTGCACACCACTGCAAGGGAAGTCGCCATCAAACTTTTCACGAACATCATTCTGTAGATCTCCTGCCCGGAATCCGGGCAATGCGAATGTTTAGAAAGTTTTTTCAAGGTCGGGCCACGGCCAACTGACTTCGCCTCGAACGCGTACTACAAACGCTATGTTCATGCATTGACTTGTCTCCGTTTGTTTTTGTTTTTATCTAAACAACATCAAGTATTTCGATGACGGGGTTGCACTTTCCTGCCGAGATCATTGCTTGTTGAAATCAACCTTTATAGCGAACACACGCCTGGCGTTGCTGGCCGAGTTTTTCAATACCCAAAGTGACAATGTCGTTTTCTTCAAGGAAAACCGGTGTGGGCTTGATACCCATCCCAACGCCTGGAGGCGTACCCGTGGTAATAATGTCGCCAGGGTAAAGCCGCATGAACTGGCTGATATACGCCACGAGGGTGGGCACATCAAAAATCATCGTCGCCGTGTTCCCTGTTTGCCGGCGAACGCCGTTCACATCCAGCCACATGGATAAGTTCTGTACGTCGCCTATCTCATCCTTGGTGATGAACCATGGGCCGATCGGGCCAAAACTATCGCAACTCTTTCCTTTATCCCAGGTCCCCCCACGCTCCAATTGATAGGCTCTTTCCGAAACATCATTAACCAGGACATAACCCGCTACATGCGCGAGTGCATCTTTCTTATCGAGGTAGGCGCCTTCACTGCCAATAACAATTCCAAGTTCAACCTCCCAATCGGTTTTTTGGCTATCGGGTGGAAGGATGATTTCATCATGGGGGCCCGTGACACAGGAGTTGGCCTTCATGAACACGATAGGTTCCGAGGGAATCGGCAGATTGGCTTCCTGCGCATGATCCCGGTAATTCAACCCAATCGCGAGGAACTTGCCGGTTACCCGCAGTGGCGCCCCCAACCTTGGACTCCCCTCCACGGCTGGGAGAGTCGACGGGTCGATATCCTGTAGATGCGCCAGAGATGATGGCGTGAATGTACTTGCGTCGATGTCGCTGAGCATACCGCTCAGGTCTCTGATGATGTCCTGGCTATCGAGCAGCCCAGGCTTCTCCCTGCCCTTTTCTCCGAATCTTACCAATCGCATAGTTTCGTCCAGATGTTGAAGTGGGGTGTTGTACTCAACAGCCAGTTCGCGCTGTTTAAAGGACGGCGCCCCCATTGGGACTGATGACCTGCCCCACGAAATAGTGATCGCCTGCAAGGAACGTCGCCACGGACGCATATTCATCCGTTGTCCCGAACCTGCCCGCCGGTATGACTTGCCAGAACCTGCGCCGACCTTCCTCGCCGATGGAGTCGAGATATTCTTCAAAGAAAGGAGTCGACACCCCGCCCGGTGCCAAGGCATTGACCAGGATATTGCCCCCGGCAACTTCCGCCGCGACCGATTTGGTGAAGGCAATGACGGCGCCCTTCGACGCGCTGTAGTGCGGACTGTGCGCACTGATTGCCGACATCCCGGCGATCGAGGCAAGGTTCACGATGCGACCATAGCGCTGTTCCTGCATCAGCTTGAGCGCTTCGCGCGTGCAATAGAACATGCCGTGCACATTGACATCCCAGTACCGATGCCACTCCTCGTCGGTAATTTCACTGGTGAAACCTAGCGACTGTCTCGGTTGCGCAGTCGTGATGTAGGCGTAGTGTTTATTGCGTCGTACTGCGTCAGCTGCCCCCGTGGGAGCCAGCGCCGCGTTATTCACCAGAATGTGCAAAGTGCCAAAACGCTGGACAATGTCGGCGAACATGGCGACGACCTGGCTGCTCGAAGAGATGTCGCAGTGCAGGGCCAGGCAGTTGGCACCTGCCGCTTCAACAGCCTTTCGGGTTTCCTCCAGGGCGGGAATATCGATATCGCAGATCACGACATCCGCACCGGCCCTCGCGAAATGCAGTGCAATGGTTCCCCCCAGGCCACGGCCAGCGCCGGTAATCAATACGACACGGCCTGCAAAGTTGCGCGTGCTTGCCTGCGCCATTTCAAATGGCGCGTGTTCAAGTTGCTCGTCCAATGGCATAAATGACTCCGGTATTTGGTTGACGTGAGACAAGTATCTGCAGAAAAATAAATCCGGTTTTGACGATCTGGGGTAATAATTTTACATTTTGGGGTAAGCGGGTGTTTCAGCGCTAAACATGGGTCCGTAGAGGGACAACCTGGGCTTGGCAAATACACGCCGCAGCATCGGTTCAAAAAAACTCAGGGGCAACGTTTCACCTTCAGGGTCGAAGGCAGGACTGTCGTACAACTCGATAAACTCTGCAGTGCGCACATAGTTCGAATGTTCCTTGAACATGTCGCGCATGTGGCGATCCATTCCAATGCGGTGAAAAAAGTTATAACCCTGAAAAATCCCATGATTCTGGATCATCCAGTGATTTTCTTCGCTGACAAAGGGTTTGAGGATAACCGCCGCCACTTCAGAGTGATTGTAGGCGCCTAACGTATCACCGATGTCATGCAGTAACGCGCACACCACATACTCTTCATCGCGACCATCACGATAGGCGCGCGTAGCCGTTTGCAGGCAGTGACTCAGGCGATCAATCGGAAAGCCGGAAAAATCACCCGACAGCAGATTCATGTGCGCGATAATTCGATCCGGCAAGGCGCTGGCAAAGCTTTTAAACTCTGCAGCTATGATATCCCAGTCTTGTTGAGTGCTTTGATCCATCCGGGTAAACAATGCAGTTTCGCTCATTTAACTCTTCTCATCTTGATGAATTTTAGTTAAAGCGACATTCATTAGTTAAGTTAGAGTCGTCACTTGTTCCAAAACGTCTTACTCATCAGATCGCGCGGCGCATAAGGCTGTAACTCTGAGCGGTAGGTCCTGCCTCGGGCATATCCGCCAGGAACAAGGCCAGCGACACCACGTCTTCCGGGGTCTTGAACCACTCTCCCGGGGGGATCGCCGCATCGCGCGTCATCTCGGTCTGTACAGGCCCTGGAATCAGCTCGTTGACACTGATGTTGTATTCCAGCAGTTCCAGCGCGAGCGACTGGGTGAGCATCCACATACCGCTCTTGCTGCAGGAGTAGGCCGAAAAACCGGGGGTGGCACGGTGGCGCTGGCCAGAACCGATCATGATGATTTTCCCGGCACCGCGCCGGCGCAGGTGCGGGATGGCGGCATGAGCGGTGTGGTAGGCACCGGTCAGGTTGATGTCGATGGTCTTGCGCCACTGTGCAGGGTCACTGTCCTCGATCCGTCGTTGCTCGTTCGCGATGCCGGCGTTGGCGACTACGATATCGACACCGCCGAATTCATCGCTGGCGCGCTGGTACAGGGCGACGACTGCGGCGTAGTCACCCACGTCGGCTGTCTGGGCGACAGCCTGGCCGTCTGCCTCGATGATCATGCGCACGGTCTCGGCTATTTCCGCTGCGCTGCGTGCACTGCAAACCACCGCGGCGCCGGCCTGCGCATAGGCCAGGGCAATGGCGCGGCCAATGCCACGACCAGCACCGGTGATGACGGCGACTTTACCCTTGAGCGGTTTTGAAAGGATGTGATTCATCGTCTGCATTTCCTTACGGGATGTGAGAGGTGTTTTTCAACGCGATTGTTGGCAACTGGAGGACGCATGGCGGCGCAGGTCGTGGAGGTAATGAGACCTTGCGAAAGCAAACGCCAATGCTGCGCCAATCGAGACTAACGGGACCCACTGCAACGCACCGAGCAGGCCGATTCTGTCGGCGAGCAGGCCCGTCAGATAGGGCCCTGGCGCGGCACCCAGCAGGTTGCCGGCCAGCGCCAGGGTAGCAATGGCGGTGCCATGGAGAGAGACATGCACCAGATCGGTAACGATGGCGCCCGCCGAGCCATAAGTGCCAGCCGCAAAAAAAACGCCCGTGATGATGACCGCAAACTGTCCGGTGCCGGGTGGCAAGCGCATGCTGATCATCAGCAATACGCAGGATCCCAGGCAGTAGAGGATGGCGGGCAGCGCTTTATTTTTGTCCGACTTGCGCCCCACCCAGTCAGTGAACACGCCGCACAAACCCATGCCGAGCCCGCTGGCGATCAGTAAAACGGCCGCCGCCAGTGCCGACTTGTCAGCGGGTAAATCGTAGTAGCGGTTAAGGTAGCTGGGCATCCAGGCAATGATGGTGTACGCGGTAAAGAGCTGAAGGCCACTGCCAACATAGGTGAACACCAGCGTAGGCGCGCCGAACAAGGTCTTGAGAAGTGAGCGCAATCGAATTTTTTCAACACGTTTGCCCTCCACCGGCGACTCGGCCAACTCGAGGTGCCTGTACCGCGCCAGGCGTGTTTCACTCACCGTGAATGCAAAGAACAGGATCAAGAGAAATCCGAGCGCCGACATGGCAATCAACGCGGCGCGCCAACCAAAGTGATTCGCAATCACGCCGCTTGAAGCCAGCCCCAGTACCGAGCCAAACATCCCGGCGGAAGTAAAGGCCCCGGTCAGCGTGGCACGCATGGAAGACGGGAATACACTCAAGATGATTGCAAGCCCAACGCTGCCGTAGCCCGCCTCGCCTATACCGACGAACAATCGGGCGAGCAGCAGCTGGTTATAGTGTTCTGCCAGCCCACAGGCCAAAGTGCTCAGGCTCCAGAACAGCGCCATGATCACCACACTTTTAACCCGCCCCCAGCGGTCCGCCATCAACGCGGCCGGTACAGCCAGCAAACCCACCGCCAGGCCCACGATACCGCTGAGCAGGCCGAGTTGCGCATCGCTCAAGGCCCACTCGGCCTTCAGTTGTGGAAAGACTGCATTGAGTGCCTGTCGCGACATGTAGTCAGACAGCATCAATGCATAGATAACGATAAATACCAGCCAGCAATAGGCACGCGGGCGTGAAATCTCGCGCGGAGGATTCGCTGCAATCGACATGGAAAACTTCTCTACCTGCATATCGCCCCCATTATTTTTATCCCACGCAATTCAAGCGAATTGCGCACGGCTGCAGTCCGGGCAGGAAGGCGCTACCGCCTTTCTGCCCGTGCTCTGAGAGGAGAACTATCGACCGTGGGTCGAGGGAACTATCGGGCCCGCAGTGCGGTTGGGAAGCATGCCGTTTGCAGCTAGGGTTTCGTCTGCGTCCTTGTACCAGGTGCCAATGCGGTAGATTTGGCGCGCCTCCTTGCCGGTCGCAATCTCGCGGCCCAGCTCTTTTGCCACACGAACCGTTTGCCGGACCTGATCCACAGAGCCGAAGCGCTGGCCATGCTGACCAATGATGGTGTCTTCGTTGCCGCAGCGCGGGTGCAACCCCATGGCCAATGCCATCATGTTGAACGGCAGCACATTCTTGAGCAGAGACTCGGCGGTCAATGTGCACGCTTGCGGTACACGCTGGACGAAGTTCATGAAATTGAACGGATTGGGGCCCTCGAATCCTCCGCCCACCCCGATCCAGGTCAAATTCAATGGGCCGGTGTAAACGCCTTTGCGGACCAGGCGCTGCAGGGTTTCGAGCGCGTGGATACCCGTGAGCTGGAAGTGCGGCTGAATCCCGGATGCCTGCAATCGACGCAGGTGCTCCGCCACCCAGGCAGGTCCCGCGGGCACTGTCATCTCGCTATAGGCTGCGCCGAGTAGCGGATTGCCCAGTGAGGTGCCCTCGATGTATTCGGGATAGAGCAACTCCATGATGTTCATCTGCGTCGTGTTGATCGCTACCGTCACCTGGTCGGGCTTCGGATCAAGGTCTGCCAGCATATGGCGCGTGTCGTCGGACAGCCACTTGGCGGCCTGGCCATCGTTTTCCGGGGCGAATGAAATTGAACCGCCGACCTGGATGATCATGTCCGGGACAGCTTCGCGCACTCCGGCGATCAGCTCATTGAATTTGGACAGGCGTTTGGAGCCCTTGCCATCAAGTTCGCGCACATGCAGGTGCAGCACAGTGGCGCCAGCCTCGTAACACTCCACTGCCTTTTCGATGTGTTCTGCCATGGTGACCGGTATATCTTCCGGGAAATCCTCAGGCATCCACTCGGGACCGTACGGAGCGACGGTAATAACTACTTTTTCCTGGTTTTCCGGGTGCAGCGAATCGTCTAGAAATTGCATTTTCTATCTCACTGTCAGCTAGTTGGATCGGATTGGAAAAAGGCTGTGCCTACCCGCTCAATAAGGCCGGTCACCGATGATCGTGGCGCGGTCCATCTGGCGATGGCACGGTGGATAATCCATCACGGCGTAATGCTGGGTGCAGCGGTTGTCCCAGATCGCCATGCTGTTTTTCCTCCAGCGCCAGCGCACTTGATATTCCGGTACGTACGCCTGGCTGATCAGGTATTGCAGCAGGTCGCCACCGGCCTGGTTGCAATCTTGTCCGTAACGCACGCGTTCCTTGGTGTGGTAGTTCACGAAGTGCGTCGCGAAGGCATTGACGAACAGGACCTTTTCGCCGGTTTCAGGATGAGTGCGGACCACCGGATGCTCCGCGTCCGGAAACTGGGCCTTCAACGCATGGCGTTTTTCACGCGGCATTGCCGCGCCGAAACTCGACTGGATGCTATGACTGGCAATCAGGTCGCTTATCTGCGCCTTGACCTGATCCGGCAGGTTGTCATAGGCCAACACCATATTGGCCCACATCGTGTCACCCCCTACTGGCGGACACTCCACGCAGCGCAGCACGGCCCCCATCGGCGGTGCCTGACGCCAGGTGGCATCGGTATGCCAGGTGTTCTCATAGCGTTCGAGCGGCGCGTCCGGGCGCTTGTAGATTTGCACCAGACCGGGCGCCTCGGGGTCGGTTGGCGCTACCGGGTGGTCCTCGAGATCGCCAAAGCGGCGTGCAAACCTCGCATGTTCAGCCCTGGTTATGTCCTGGTCACGCAGAAACAGTACCCGATGTTTGATCAACGCCTCGCGGATAAGCCCGAACACTTCATCGTCGTGGATTGCATCGGCTACATTGACACCGGTTAGCTCGGCACCGATGGAACAGGTCAGTTGTTCAACTCGCATGGTGACCTCCTCAGATCACGAAAATCGAGGAACCCGTGGTTTTGCGCGCTTCCAGATCGCGATGGGCCTGCACCGCGTCCTGTAGCGCGTAACGCTGGTTGATCGGGATGTTGATGCGACCGGCTGCAACATGACCGAAGATTTCCCCGGCGAGTGCGGCCTTTTCCACCGGATCGACGATGTAATCCGCCAGTGCCGGACGGGTCAGGAAAGGCGACCCCTTGGTGGCAAGGATTTGTGGATCAAAGCCTGAGACCGGGCCGGAGGCGAAGCCCAGGCATACGACCAGCCCGCGCCGCTTGACCGAATTCAAAGAGGCATCGAAGGTGTCTTTGCCCACACTGTCGATCACCACGTTGACGCCAACGCCATCGGTCAACTCGCGGACCCGTGCGGACACGTCTTCGTGGCTGTAGTTGATCGTATGGTCACAACCATGGGCCCGCGCAATCTCGGCCTTGGCTTCGCTCGATACGGTGCCGATAACCGTCACACCGAGCAGCTTGGCCCACTGCGACACGATCAGTCCGACCCCGCCCGCCGCCGCATGCATGAGGATGGTGTCGCCGGCCTTGAAGTCATGGATGCGACGCATCAGGTAGGACGACGTCAGCCCGCGCATGGTCATGCCCGCCGCTGTTTCGCACGAAATGGCATCGGGCAGTTTGATCAAGGGCGCCGCGGGTATCAGGCGCTCGGTGCTATAGGCACCCAAGGTGTTAAGGAAGCCGGTGTAGGTAACCCGATCGCCGACCGCAACATTGCTCACCCCTTCGCCAACGGCCTGGACCACGCCAGCGCCTTCCACGCCCATGCCGGCGGGAAGCGGCATCGGGTACAGCCCCGAGCGGAAATAGGTATCGGCAAAATTCAGGCCCACCGCTTCATGACGCAACCGAACCTGCCCAGGACCCGGATCGCCAACCTCTATTTCTTCCCACCGCAGAACATCCGGACCACCTGTTTCATTCATACGAATTACGTGTGCCAAATTGATTCTCCTCGAATACGAAATGCCGATCGATTGCGCTCAATATCAGTGTGGTTAGCGCCACTCGTAGAAAAAGTATCCGCGAATGTCCGCTGTTGGACTTGACATTCTGGGGTATTTTTTTTACATCTCGAGGCAAAAATGGAGTTCCAATGCCGAGTTTGCTTAGAAGTTCAAGCCTGACGAATTTTATCGACGTAGCCCTCTCCGTCGGCCTGGACCCCTATCGACAATTGCGCAAGGCAGGCATCACCGATGCGGCGCTGATGGATCCAAGCATCATGATCCCGGCAAAATCGGTCATGCACTTGTTGGAAGACTCTGCGTATGCCGCGAAGATCGAAGACTTTGGCCTGCGCATGGGCCAAACCCGCCAGCTGGATAACCTCGGTCCCCTGGCCATCGCCCTGCGCGAGGAGCAGACGCTGCGCAAAGCTTGGCAATCGCTGACACGCCGCCTCGGGCTCACTAACGAATCAATGGACTTAAGCATTGAAGAAGCGAACGGCGTGGCGATTTTCAAGCAGGAACTCACGGACAACATGGGGGGGTCAGTACGACAAGCGACCGAGCTCGTCACCTGCGTGATTTTCCGAACATTGAAACAACTGCTTGGCCCCGCCTGGAAACCTCGCAGTGTCTGTTTCACGCACCAGGCGCCAGCCAACCTGGCGATGCACCGGCAGGTGTTTGGTGCTTCGGTTCGGTTCAACCATGAATTCGACGGCATTGTCCTGGCCACCAGCGATCTGGATGCGGCGATCCAGTCCTATGACCCATTGATTGCGCGTCATGCACGGGAATTCCTCGATGCAAAACTGGCCCAGTCCGACGTGACGATGCCTGACAAAGTGCGCAAATTAGTCTTCGCGCTATTGCCGGCGGGCGAATGCGTAGCCGAAAAAGTGGCCCAGCAGCTTGGCGTGGACCGCAAGACTATGTATCGCCATCTCGCCCATCACGATCAAAGCTACTCATCCATTGTTGATGACGTTCGGGTCGATCTGGTGAACCGTTATGTCGTGAACCGCGAGCGATCGCTTTCAGAAGTCGCCATTCTTCTAGGCTTCTCGTCCTTGAGTGCCTTTTCGAGATGGTTTTCGGGGCGCTTTGGTTGCAGTGTGACGGCATGGCGTAGGGAGAAGCAGCGAGCGTAGTGTGGCGCGCGCTCAAAAACCGCAGCCAATAAAAAAGGGCTTACCGCATAAACGGTAAACCCTTGATATTCATGGTGCCCGAAGCCGGAATCGAACCGGCACGCCCTTACGAGCGGGGGATTTTAAGTCCCATGCGTCTACCAGTTTCGCCATTCGGGCGGTAGCGCGGTGAATCAGAGGGGGGAATATATACATCCCGTCCGGGCGAAGCAAGTTTGCGACGGTGTTTTTCGAACACTGGATCGACCCGGTTGCGGAAAAAAAAGCGCCTGAAATCATGGATCTACGGTGTTTTTTTACAGCATCGGGCAAGATCGACAGCGAACTTGCCCCCATTGCGCCGCGAAAACGACAATATCACCTTATGTTTCAACAGTTTGGCGGCACAACCCTACCTTTTCACCGCCCTCGCCCGCTGCCAGGCCAGCCAACCCCGCAACCTGATCTATGCTGGTGCCAGCAGCGCCAATATTTGCCTTCGCAATGCGGTGCAGTCCGCATTATCCTCACCCCTTTCCTGGACCCGTTTGAATTGGCGTCGGCAGGCTGCCGCCATCGCCATTTAAGGCCTTAATTGATGAAGTCTTCCACGAAGCACGCCCCCGATGCCCCCCAGCGCAGAGAGTTGACCCCGAGTACGCTGGACTTTCCTGTGGTAGGCATCGGCGCTTCAGCCGGCGGGCTTCAGGCCGTGAAATCATTTTTCCAGCACATGCCCGATGACAACGGCATGGCCTTCGTGGTCATTCTTCATCTGTCACCGGATCACCAGAGCATCGTCGACCGGATCATCCAGGAAGTCACCGGGATGCCAGTGCTGCAGGTGACCGAAACCACTGACATCCAAAAGAACACTGTCTACGTCATCCCGCCCGCGCACCACCTGACCATGAGCGATGGCTACCTGTCGGTGACGCCGGCCGATCGTCACCCTGGCTTGAGCATCGCCATCGACCTGTTTTTCAGGGATCTGGCGGATGTGCACAAGGAGCGTGCCTTTTGCCTGGTGCTGTCGGGCACGGGTTCCGACGGCGCGGTGGGGTTGTCGCGCATCAAGGAACAAGGCGGCGTCACGCTGGTGCAGGCCCCTGAAGATGCCGAGTTCGACGGCATGCCCCGCGCCGCCATCGACACCCAGATGGTCGATCTGGTGCTGCCGGTGGTGCAAATGCCGCAAAAACTGCTGGAGCTGTGGCACAACTCGCAAGCCATTCACCTGCCCATCACCGACGACCCTGACGCCAGTATCGGCCCTGCTGCCAGCGAGCGCGACGCTGTCGTCGCGGAACAGCTGCTGCAGGACATTCTGCTGCAACTGCGCGCGGGCACTGGCCACGACTTCAAGCACTATAAGCGCGCCACGGTGCTGCGCCGCATCGAGCGGCGCCTGCAAGTGACCGCGCAACCGGATCTGGCCGCCTACTATCAGTACCTGCAAGTACACCCGCAAGAAACCCGGGAACTGCTGTGCGACATGCTGATCGGCGTTACCAATTTCTTTCGCGACCGGGAAGCCTTCCAGGCGCTGGAGCGCGATGTCGTGCCCGGCCTGCTCAAGTCGTTGCAGGACTCACTGCCGCACCGTGATGAGATCCGTGTCTGGTCGGCGGGCTGCTCCACCGGTGAAGAAGCCTATAGCCTGGCGATGCTGTTGACCGAACAGCTGGTGCAGCAAGACAGCCCTGCCAAGCTGCAAGTCTTCGCCACGGATATCGATGACCGGGCCATCGCCTTCGGCCGCAACGGCGTCTATCCCGAGGCGATCGCAACGGACGTGCCGTCGTCCTACATGCGCCGGTACTTCAGCCGGGAGCAACAGCACTTTCGCGTACGCAAGGAAATCCGCGAGAAAGTGCTGTTCGCCAGGCACAGCCTGTTGCTGGACCCGCCGTTCTCGCAAATCGACCTGATCGTCTGCAGAAACCTGCTGATCTACCTCGACCGCGACGTGCAGCGCGACATCATGCAGATGTTCCATTTTGCCTTGCGCCCAGGCGGCTACCTGTTCCTGGGGTCTTCCGAGTCCGCTGACGCCTGCCTGGACCTGTTCACCCCCGTGGACAAACGCAACCGCATCTTCCGCGCGAAGAGCGGCCTGGCCAATACCCGGCGGGCACCGGCCATGCCGCGGGGTGGCTACGTGCGCACCACCGTCGCCAGCAGCCCAGTCGTCACCCAAACCGTGCGCAAGACGTCCTACGCCGATATCCACCTGCGCGCCCTGGAAAAGGCCGCGCCGCCGAGCATCATCGTCGACACCCATGCCAATATCCTGCACATCACCGAAGGTGCCGGACGTTTCCTGCGTTACGTGGCGGGAGAGTTGTCGCGCAACTTGCTGACGCTCGCCCACCCGGACCTGCGACTGGAGATCCGTACCACGCTGTTTCAGGTGCAGCAGGCCGGCACGCCAGTGACCTCGCGCAAAGTGCGGATCGAGCGTGAGCAGCGCAACTACCTGGTCGACCTGACCGCGCACCCGTACAAGGACGACGAGACAGAAAACGAGTACGTCCTGGTGATCTTCGAAGAGCGCGAAGTAGTGCCTCAGGACTCCCTCGCCAACGTCGCCAACCAGACCGAAAACCGGATGTTGAGCAATCTCGAGCAAGAGCTGCAGCGCACCAAGCTGCATTTGCAGGAGACCATCGAGCAATCGGAGGTTTCCAGCGAAGAGCTCAAGGCCTCCAACGAGGAAATGCAGGCCATCAACGAGGAGCTGCGTTCGGCCACCGAAGAGCTGGAGACCAGCAAGGAAGAGCTGCAATCGATCAACGAGGAACTGTTGACCGTCAACTACGAGCTCAAGACCAAGGTTGAAGAAACCGACAAGATCAACGACTACCTCACCAACCTGATTGCCTCCACCGACATTGCCACCGTCTTCGTCGATCGCAACATGCGCATCCGCTGGTTCACCCCCAGGGCCACGGACATCTTCAGCATGCTGCCGGTCGACACCGGGCGCTCGCTGATGGACATCACCCACCGCCTGGATTACCCGCAGTTGGCCGAGGACGCGGCGACCGTCTTCGATTCGCTGAACATGATCGAACGCGAGGTCAGCAGCAACGACCAGCGCTGGTACATCGCCCGCCTGCTGCCCTACCGTTCCAGCGAGGACCACATCGACGGCACGGTGCTGACCTTCATTGACATCACCAAGCGTCGCGCCGCCGAAGACGAGCTGCGCCTGGGTGAGGAGCGCATGCGCCTGGTCGCGGAAAGCACCCACGACTTCGCGATCATCATTCTCGACGACCACGGCATGATCACCGACTGGAACACCGGTGCGCAGCTGATTTTCGGTTACGCCAAGGACGAAGTCCTGGGCGCCTGCTACGACCTGATCTTCACCCCCGAGGACCGCGCCGATGGCGTGCCCGAGGCTGAACTGGCGGCGGCACGCGAACATGGGCGAGGCGAAGACGAGCGCTGGCACCTGCGCAAGGACGGCAGCCGCTTCTATTGCAGCGGCGAAGTCGCCCTGCTCAAGGGGGAAAGCCTGCAGGGCTATGTGAAGATTGCCCGCGACCTCACCGGTCACAAGCGCATTCATGACCAGCAAAGCCAGCAACTGGCCGAAACCCAGACCAGCAGTCACCTCAAGGACGAGTTCTTTGCCGTGATGTCCCACGAGCTCAAGCACCCGCTCAACCTTATCCAGCTCAATGCCGAACTGCTGCGGCGACTGCCGATGACCAAATCCGTCGGCCCGGCCATGAAGGCGGTCAATACCATCTGCTATGCCGTGACGAGCCAGGCGCGCATCATCGACGACCTGCTGGATGTCGCCCGCGTGCGCACCGGCAAGCTCAAGCTGAAAAAACAGGCCGTGGACCTGGTCCGGATTCTCCAGGACATTCACACCGTGGTGGTCAATGACCAGCATCCGTGCGTCATCACGCTACAGGTGCCTCAGCCCCCCGAGCCGCCGCTGGTGGTCGATGCCGACAGCACACGCCTGGAACAGATCATCTGGAACCTGGTGAACAACGCGTTGAAGTTCACCCCGGAAAATGGTCAAGTCGAGCTGATTGCCAGCCAGGTCGACGGCATGGCACGCCTGGATGTCATCGACAGCGGCGCAGGGCTTGAACAGGATAACCTGCACAAGGTGTTCGACCTGTTCAGCCAGGCGGAAAACCAGCACACCCCGCAACAGCGCGAAGGCCTGGGCATCGGCCTGTCATTGGTGCGCCAATTGGTCGAAGCCCATGGCGGCTCGGTGAACGTACATTCCGAAGGCCTGGGCCGCGGATGCCGGTTTACCGTCCTGTTGCCACTGTGCCAGACGCCACAGCACGCCAACGACCAACCGCAAAGCCCCGCTGAACCGGGGCGCCTGATCGGCCAGAAAGTGCTGCTGGTGGATGATTCGAGCGACGTGATGGAAGTCCTGCAGATGTTGCTGGAAATGGAGGATGCCCACGTCGATGCCTTCAGCGATCCGCTCAAGGCCCTGCAAGCGGCCAGGGACAGCAGCTACGACGTGATCATCTCGGACATCGGCATGCCGCTCATGAATGGGCACGAACTGATTCACGCCATTCGCCAGATCGCCCAACTCAAACACACACCGGCCATTGCCCTGACGGGCTATACCACCAGCACCGACGAGAAAAAGGCCAGGCAATCGGGCTTTAATTACCACGTGAGCAAGCCGGTGTCCCATGATGATTTTATCGACATCATTGATGAGGCGTGTAATTCAAGACCCTATTGAGGTGCGCAGCTGATACGGTGAGCTTGCGCAGACAAGCTCATATGGCCTGGACCTTCCAAAGCTGGTCGAGCTTCGTGGTGTAGCTCTGGCTCATCATTTCCCGGCGCATGCCCCAATCCGGATGGGTTGGCACACTGGCGGCCCGAAGCGTTCCCCTTCCCCACCTTCCGTTGATCTGATCCAGCACCGCCATCACGCGACTGGCCTCAGCCGGTTGCGAGGCGGCGAACAGATCATCCGTATACTCGCCGGGCTGGCACAGGTTCAGCAGCATGACCTCAGCTTTGCTGTAGGCGTATCCCGGGCGGAATACTCGATCAAGCGCGTCGACGGCCGTCCTGGTCAGCAGGCGCACGTCGTCTGTTGGGTACGGCAGATCCACCACCACACCGTTCGCGTATTTGGCCTCCTCGGGATTGAACATGCCGGTACGGATACTGACCCTGATCTTCTTGCACAGGGAATTCTGCGCCCTGAGCTTTTCCGAGGCGCGCATCATGTAGGTGGCGACGGCCTCCTTGATCGGTGCAAGTTCCTTCAGCCGCATGCCGAACATTCGGCTGCAGCAGATCTCCTGCTTTGGCGGGTCCGGTTCATCCAGTTCCAGGCACGGCGTTCCCGCCAGTTCCCGGGCGGTCTTCTCGATCACCACGCTGAAGTGTTTGCGCAGCGACCAGGCATCCGCCTTGGCCAGGTCCATGGCGGACTTGATGCCCAGTGCATTCAAGTGCATTTTCATGCGTCGGCCCACGCCCCACACTTCACCCACGTCGGTGTTGCGCAGCACCCAATCGCGTTTCACCGGGTCGCAAATGTTCACCACACCGCCAGTCTGCGCCTGCAATCTTTTCGCCGTGTGGTTGGCCAACTTGGCCAGGGTCTTGGTGGGGGCGATGCCAACGCCTACCGGGATACCCGTGCACCGCAGCACCTGGCTGCGAATCCGACGACCGAATACGTCCAGCCCTTCGATACCGGTCAGGTCGGCAAACGCCTCATCGATGCTGTACACCTCGACCGCTGGCACCATCGACTCGATCAGCGTCATCACCCGCTCGCTCATATCGCCATACAGGGCATAGTTTGAGGAGAAGGCGACGATGCCCTGCTGTCGAAGCTTGTTTTTAATCTGGAAATACGGCTCGCCCATTTTCACGAAAGGCTTGGCGTCGTAGCTACGCGCGATGACGCAACCATCGTTGTTCGAGAGGACAACGATCGGGACCTTGGCCAGGTCCGGGCGAAATACCCGCTCGCAGCTTGCGTAAAAACTGTTGCAATCGATCAGACCGTAGACCGGCGCTGGCTTAGACATGGCTGCGCACACTGCCTGTGATCACACCCCAGATCGACAGCTCGTCACTCTCAAGAACATAGCGCGGGGGGTATTTGGGGTTCTCCGACAACAGGATCACATCCTTGCCCCGGAAGCACAGACGCTTGCAGACCGGATCGTTGTTCAGCAAGGCAACGACGATATGCCCATGGGCGGGTTCAAGCGAGCGGTCCACGACCGCCAGATCCCCCTCGAAAATCCCCGCCCCTTGCATGCTCTCCCCGGTTATCGATACCAGGTAGACGTGCGGTGCGCGAATGTTCAGCACTTCATCCAGCGAGATGTGCGCTTCGATGTGATCCGCTGCGGGCGATGGAAAACCTGCCGGCACCCGGAACAGACAGAGCGGCAGTTTGCGACCGCCTTGGCCAATAGGTCCTAAAATTGCAAAGCTCATGACGCACGACTTCCAATACTGTACGAATATACAGTTAACGTCCAGAAGGCCTTGCGGTCAATTTTTTTGTAGGAAAAATCTGATAGATGGGTGAGTCAACGCGCACTCGAAGTTGTGGTTGCGGAACACCTTCCAAAAATTGCGGAAACTTTCACTTTCCCGAGGGCAATAAAAAACCCCGTAGATCATTGATCTACGGGGCTATTTATAGTGGAGGCCGAGGTCGGAATCGAACCGGCGTAGGCGGATTTGCAATCCGCTAGTGAAACGCATACTGGCTGCGGCCTGTAGCCTTTTTTAGTTCCGAAACTGAGGCAAAACAGATGCACTACAGACCGCGTAGAATGCGGGCTTGCCCTTGAGTTTGGGAACTGATTTTACCCCCTCCTCCGGCGTTCTGCCGACCGAATTCAACTCCCCTCGAACACTTCATTTCCCAGATGCTACGCTCACCTCTTCACGGAGGAATCGCGATGCCAAACTCAGACCTGCTCCCTTCCCTGCTCTTCAAGATCAACGAAAATCAGCTGGCCCTCGAAGCCGCGATACTCGAGTTATCGAACTGGATCGAGCAGCATGCCGGAGAAGAGGTAGCGGACAACGTGCGCGGTGCCCTGGTCGCAATCGACCGGAACGAGGAGTTCATCAAGTTGACGCTCGCGGTGATGATGACGCCGGAGTGAACGCAACAGGCAGTGATCGGCCAAGAGCGGACGGTCGTATTCAGCCGTTTATCTTAGTTATCTGCGAGGCGGTACAGTGCTTGGGCATGAGATGTCGTCAACCCGGCACGTTGCAGATTTCGGCGACTTTGGGAGCTGGCCAGCGCGGTCGCGGCGATCAAGTGGCAGCTATGCTTCTTCGCTTGCTCAATTCGATGAGATATCAGTGCTCCATGGTAGCCAAGGCCCCGGGCATCCTTTCGGGTGGCAGCCGTTCCAAGGTAGGCAATGCCATTACTGGCCAGATACATTGAGGCTCCTGCCACGACTTTCCCATCAGCCTTCAGGACGCAGATTTTCAGACGTCCGCTCGACGTCTGCTCTGCGAATGATGCTTGATTCAGCAATTGGTACTCTGGTTTGGTATGAAAACCACCCGCATGCACATCTGCGAACTGAGCAAGAGTTTTTGACGTGACTTCCTCGATTTCGAATGAGTGGCGACTCAAGACCACCTTCTCGATGGCACACGCAAATTGCAAGTGAGTCCAGCCCCTCAAACGCTCAAGCTGCACTTCGCCCACAAGTGAGTACTGCCCCAACGCAGCAGGTTTCCCGATAAGGGGAGTTACGACCGAATGTTCCGCTGAATCTTTGAGCAACTTCAACAGTGCCTGGGGATCACGGGCGCTGTCGCCGTAGATGCGGTTGAACATTGGGCTAGGTGATGCGTTCACCTGAAAGCACGGAAAGTCTCCGTTGGAAAAAACACGTGCGCCATAAGGATTTCCACTTATCCCTGCCAAGTTCTGAACACGCGAACGTAAATACTCGCTTTCTGCGGCCTCAATCTGATGTGCCAGTTCAACATCCATGTAAGTCGTCCTTTTTTGAAGATTTCCAAGGGAGGGAAAGCGCATCGAACAATACGCTTGCGTCCAAGTACGTACCAGTAGTTGGCTCTGCTTCACTGTCAGCTTAGGGTCGGTTGTAGCCCTTCGAGACACACAGCAACTGACCTAATTCCGAGAGTGCAAAATTACACCGCGATTCTAAAGGGGTAAGGCAAAGTAACAATAGTCAATAAATCCGGGCACTTGCTTACTTAGACGTACCCGGTTTTGACCTGCTTTACACGGTCAGTGGTACAAAAATTGGTACGAGCTTCACTCCCTCATTCGGCGTCCTGCCGACCGTTCGTCAGTTTGTTTAAAGGTGCTGCGCTATTTCTCATCATCTGAGAACTTGCCCGTGCCGAATTCCGATCTGCTCCCTTCCCTACTCTTCAAGAGCAACGAAACCACCTCGCTCTAGAAGCTCTCGAACTGTCGAACTGTAGAACTGGGCCGAGCAGCGCGGTGCCACCGAAGTAGCCGACAACGTGCGCTGCTGCCTAAATACCATCGATAGGAATGAGGAATACATCAAGCTGACGCTAGCGGTGAGTTGACACCGGAGTGATTGCAGCTGGCGGTCGTCACCCTGGGCCTCTAGCGAACCGACACACTCAATAGGCGAGGGATTTTAAGTCCCAAGGGAAAATCAATCAGGCTGCGCCTTGTCATAGCTTTTTCGGGCCGCAATCAAGCCTTAAAGGTTGCTATAGAGGCCAATGTTTCCGCTCACCAGCTACTGATTGCGGACCGAAAAACACCCTGATTTATGCAGACAATGGTCATTCACTACGTCCTTCTGATACCGAAGGCTATGCCGATTTTGCATACGTCAGGGGATTTATGCTTCTCCTTGTCGCCCTAGCATTCCATGCTCAACGTTATTAGACAATTACCCCTCTATTGGATGGGGCCGCAGCCTCAGGGGAGGTTTATCATGCGATGATGCAGGTGCTTTTCAGTAAGGCGACAGCAGCATTTACGTGAATTTTCAAACACTTTGGTACGGTCTATTTCGCTATCACTGGCCCAAAATCAACCCTATTTTAATCGCTTACCAGCAGGAAAATCATGCAGTTCACTGACACAAAAGGCCGAACCATAGTAATAGATGCTGACCTGGATATTGAGGCCCGTTATGAGGGCCGACTTATTGGCTGTATCGAATTTGATGAGTGCGACGGCTTTATTTCTCTCTTCGCCATGAATGTTGACCTCGAATACCAAAAGGCCGGGATTGGAACCGCGATGATGAAGGTGGC
Source organism: Pseudomonas sp. GM78 (assembly GCF_000282475.1). Classification (GTDB taxonomy): domain Bacteria; phylum Pseudomonadota; class Gammaproteobacteria; order Pseudomonadales; family Pseudomonadaceae; genus Aquipseudomonas. The sequence goes on along the minus strand of NZ_AKJF01000037.1, from coordinate 12,852 downwards.
CGCAGATATTCATGGCAGGAGCTTCGGAAAGCCAAGCTTAAACGCTGTGGGTGGCCGACATGCAAGCAGTGATAGCTACTACACGCTAGAAGGTGCAGCCCTGATTGCTCGCTGCCTACGCGAAAAAATTCTGGACAACACAGAACCGTCAGAATTTGACGACTATGTCGATTGAAATTTTTTATAGAGAAGCGGAACCAGGTTTGGCTGGCTAGCGTTCTTTGCCTAACCGCCAAATCTCACTAGCACCCCATGCTGGGGACCATAACGACCCATGTACTCGTTATATAAGGATAATATTCATTTCTGGCAGTGGCAAAACATCCTCTTTTTTGTGCTTATGCAAACGGAAACACGCGGCCTCCAGAGGAGGTTTTGCGCACAACCCTCACGGCCTCCTGCCGACTGAATCCCCCATCCAGATAAGCCTGCCGCCGCTGGACGAAGTAGAGAATCGCCACAGATCGTGAGGACAGGGATTGTTGCCCGCTATCACCAACGTTAGCCTTAGCACCGCTCTGTTCCTCACCGCTGCGCTTCGGCGCCGCTTACGTCCAACGTTAGGACTGCTTGTATGACCTACCTCCGTGCCAGTGCAATCCTCTGCTTCCAGAACTTCAAGGAAGCGGCTCTGTACTTCGACCAAGTCCTTCCGCTAAACATGAGTCGAATGCAAGGCGACCCCGACATCGGCGACATTCTCATCGGCCACCCCGAGCCCATCCCTTCTGCGGCGCTCTCACATTTGATTGATGGAGTTGAGGGCGATACGGTTACCTATAGCCATGCCACCCGCGTCATGGAGTTCACCGCGAACAAGTGGGTCGAGTTCGCTAGAAAGGCATCTCCGTATGCCAAGCTGTGGGCACCTGATCCACGGAAAGACTCCCAACACGACCCCCAAGAAGAACATCAAAAACTTCTGAATGCATACCTTTCAAACGCCCAGGCCCATGGAGCCTCATCGATACGACAGGCATTATCTGAGTTCGCCAGTTCTCTAGGAGTGCGAAATTTTTCTGTCGCCCTCCCAACTGAGGCAGTTGGAAGTCATGCAGATCCTAGTTTGACGCTCTCAAATCTGCATTTGATCGACGCAACCGCCGCTGACTGGCGTCAGATTCTGGACGTTCGCAAAGATGACGCCTCACGGCGAAAACTTGCTCGTCTGCGACTTTTTCTGCACGAAGATTTTCAAGGGCAATCTGCATCTTTTATTGAAGATGACCTACTTCGTCGGGTCGATGACTATGAGCTAGCGACAAAGAAGTTCGGTTTCACCACGCTAACCTCGTCGCTAGGAATGCTATTGGATGCGAAATCACTTCAAACTTCTGCAAGTGCTGGTGTCGTCGCAGGCCTTTTTGGAGGTCTTGAGGTAGGTCTCTTAAGTGCAGCTGCAATAGAGCTGGGTAAGGTGGCTCTCAACATTGCCGAAAAGCATCATGATATGAAGCACTGGCAGGCAGGCCACGAAATGGCGTATATCTTCGAAACCCGAGATCGACTTCGCAAATGACAGCGCAATCTCCTAATCGGTGAATCGGACATTAACAAGCTGCACCTATGGGCGCCTTCTGTGCCGCCGCTTGCGGCCTGCGCCAGCGTCGGATTTGATTCGACTGCAGTCGTTTGCGCCCAGCAATCGGCTTAATTTCGTCAGTGCAGAAATACATCGCGATTCTAAAGGGGTAAGGCAAAGTACTCAGGGCCAATGAAATCGGGCACTTCCTTACTTTGGAATACCCGGTTTTAACCTGCTTTACACGGTCAGTGGTACAAAAATTGGTACAAGCTTGATCCCCTCCCATGGCGTCCTTCCTACCATTCGCCCCCCCCAAGTATCGCTACGCCGAAATTTCCACGGAGTTTTCGCGCTGCCAAATTCTCACCCACTCCTTCCTCCTCTTCATGTTCAATGAAAAACAAATCGCCCTGGATGCCGTCATCATGAAACTCACTGCCCGGGTCAATCAGCGGCGCGGCCGGGCACGTTTAGCGCCCTTCGGGTAGTCTGATGCACCTCGCAGAATAAATTCGTAGAATCGACAATGACCAGATAGGAACGGCAGCTAAACCGCCTACGAAGGGTCGCGTTTGTGAAAAGATTGCGTAGTCAGAGATCAAGCATGATAGAAAACTTCACATTGCGTGTAGGCAGCCAGAAAGTGGTCTTTTCCGCTCAATCGTGACAGTTACCCTTCACTTTTTCATTGTGATATTCAGGGCATGTTGAGCCCCAGCGTGGCCCTGTTCCGCGGCTTTCTGAAACCAGGTGCGAGCCAGCTGTTCGTCTGGAGCCAAGCCTTCGCCCTTGGCGTACATCAACCCGAGATTGTACTGAGCGTTAGCGTAGCCCTGTTCCGCGGCTTTCTGATACCAGTAGGCCGCCTGCTTTAGGTCCCTTGTCAATCCCTCGCCTCTGAAATAAAGCACCCCGAGATTGTACTGAGCCTCAACGTAGCCCTGTTCCGCCGCTTTCTGATACAACGAGACCGCCTGCTGCCGGTCCTGTGCCACGCCGCGGCCATTGAAGTAAAGCACCCCGAGATTAAACTGAGCCTTGGCGAAGCCCTGTTCCGCAGCTTTCCGAAACCACGAGGCCGCCTGATGTTGGTCCTGTGCCACTCCCTGACCGTTGGTATACATTACCCCGAGATTATTCTGAGACGTGGCGTACCCCTGTTCCGCTGCTTTCTGATACCAATGGGCCGCCTGCTGTTTGTCCTGTGCTACCCCCACACCCTTGGCGTACATTACTCCTAAATCGTTCGCCGCCTCGGCCTGCCCCTGTTCCGCCGCTTTCTGATACCAGAACGCGGCCTGCTGCAGGTCCTTTTCCAAACCCCAGCCGTAGCGACCGTTGTAGTACGCAAACCCGAGATCATGCTGAGCTTCGGGATTGCCCTGCTCTGCAGCCAGACGCAGCCCCTCCAGAGCTTCAGAGGCATGCGTCTTTGGGGCCTGCTTGGTTGATGCCCCCTCAGAACTATGCCCCTGTACAATTTTGTCGGGATCGCCGCCGGATGGCGCTTGACTGGCAACCGCCCCATTCTGCATTGCTGCAACACTGGCTTCGCTGACGGGGACAACTGTTTTTGGCGGGCCTGCGGGCGGTTGAAGGGGCTCATTAACTTCGCTGGATGGGCTGGGACTTTCCTTTGCAGTAACGACAGTACTCCCGTCAGTGCGTGGAGTATCTTTTGCCACTGTCTTAATCTTTGGGGCTTCAGCAGCACTAGTCTTTATCTGCACCTTTGTACTCGGAGGCTTGACCTCGGACAAAACCCAGCCATCGGCTCTGTGCGCAATACCCTTGTAGACATGTTTTCCATGGACACTGGCCTCTAACACAATGGCCGTCGCCTGAGGGCATTCCATCTGCGCCATTAGTTGCGCCCAGGCGATAACCTTGCGCACCGCGGTACCATCCGCCAGGTCATTCGTCTTCAAAGCCACTATCGAGACCGGCAGGGTCTGCGCGCAATGGTCGATGATCGCTGTCATACCTGGATACTTGGGCAGCGATAACCTCTCCCATTCGGCCATGACTATTCCGCTGGCCAACAGGCAGCTGGCCAGCGGAATGGCTAATACTCGCGTGGGGCTCACACTGCTTCCCAACCATTGGGTCCTTTGCAGAGTCGAACGTCCTCGGTTTCGTGGCGTCCGTCAGGTAATTCGACGGACTGCTTGACCGTCCGGCAACCGTCACTCGACGCCTGAGAGGTGTTTGGTACCGGCGTGGTGCGGATGGTCGTACCCGTTTCGCTATTACGAACTTCTTGCGCCTTGCCACTTTCTGCCGTCTTGACGGTGGCAGCAGCTAGTTGCTTTTGGTCCTGGTCATCCAGATAGCGACCAACTCCATAGCCCACTAGGGCTCCTACGGCTGTACCAACTGCGACGCTGGCGGCTCGGTTGGAGTCCTTTGATACCTTGGCGCCGACTAACGCACCTGCCGCGCCACCCAACATCGCGCCCAAGCTTTGCTTATTACCGGTTGAACTGCATGCTGTGACCAGCACACTGATGAGAAGGACGCTCCAAAATCGAGTGCTCATGTGCTACTCCCAGGATGCCTGAAGACGGGCACTTGCTCGCCTTATTGAGGAAACTCAGACGTGCCTCCTGAGAATGTCTCAGTTTGAAGAGCGACAAATCCTGAAACAAGGAAAGGTTAAAACGCACTTTAGAGAGCTTAGGATGCGCATACATTAGTTGCCAGCCTTTGCGCTCAATTCACTCATCTTCGCGAAACTAATGGCGGTCGATCGTCCTAACGCGCCGAACACAATCTCCCGATCGTAGTGAGTCACCGCTTCAACGCTGGTATTCTCGCCGCCACGTTCGCCAGGCATTAAGGGATGCGGGCGAAAATAGAAGCCCCGGAGCCGCGAACCTTCGGGGCTTTGCTTTTTCTGAACCCTCCGACCCGGCCTCCCCCGGCCTTCCGGTGCTACGCTGACATCTCCACGGAGGATTCGCGATGCCCAACTCAGACCTGCTCCCTTCCCTGCTCTTCAAGATCAACGAAAACCAACTCGCCCTCGAAGCCGCCATCATGGAGCTATCGAATTGGGTCGAGCAGCGCGGCGCGGCCGAGGTTGCCGACAACGTACGCGGTGCCCTGGACACCATCGACAAGAATGAAGAGTTCATCAAGCTGACGCTTGCGGTTTTAATGCCCCCCGAATGACGAGCCGCATATTTCCAGGTTGAGCGAATCAATCTGGACACGTAGCATATTGCTATTATCAATAGCTCGTTAGGCAAGGAAAGCATTTTCATGAAGGTCACATTCAGAGGCTGGGAGCGTGAGGTCCACGCTCACAATCACGTACTCAAACCCGTGAAGCACACATCGCAGGGGTTTGTTGAGAGCAAGAAAGGCTCACTCACATGGCACGATGGACTCAGCGCATACGGTAAAATTGAACGCGTGTCTCTTACCGGCTCGTTTCTGGCAGAGTTCGAATTTGACCAAGCGGAGCTGAGAAGCTGGCTGCTGAAATTTGCAGAGACGAATCCGGCCGAGGCTTTGCGAATGATGTCTGAGGCTCAGGCTGAAGCAATTATTGCTATGAACTCCCAGGTTGCAGAAGAAGCCTAGCAGCTGAGCTCTCCCGACGTAACACCGCCAGGGAGGGTCCCATCCCTCAAGAGATCCTCGACATCCGCCGATAACCTGATCGAGTCCTCGCCGTCGACGGCGTGGACGCGCTCTGCTGGATGGCAGCGCACTAATTAGAAGGGGTCCATAGTGACGTCGCTACAAAAATCATCTCCGAATAATCGTCTTGACGCCATCGTAGAGGGCCTCCTTCATGCCAGCGATATGGCGCACAAGCATGCCGACATGCCCTTGAGCCGTAAGCGTACGGGGAATACGCCTTGCGTAGATCAGCCAGGCATCCATTGATGCGGCAGTAGATGCTCGATCTCGCTGGCTTTCTGCGTCGGTAATCGCGTCAGTACATCCTTGAGATACGCGTACGGATCATGCCCGTTCATGCGTGCCGACTGGATCAAACTCATGATCGCTGCCGCTCGTTTGCCACTGCGCAGAGACCCGGCGAACAACCAATTGGAGCGCCCAAGCGCCCATGGCCTGATCGTGTTCTCCACCGGGTTGTTGTCGATGGGCACGGCACCATCTTCTAGGTAGCGCGTCAGCGCTACCCAGCGTTTCAAGCTGTAATCCAGAGCCTTGGCCGTGGCCGACCCCTCAGGCACGAGGTCGCGCTGAGCCAGCATCCACTCATGTAACTTCTGTGCGATGGGCACCGCTATTTCTTGGCGTAATCGCCATCGTTCTTCATCACTCATGTCTTTGGCCTGCCGTTCAACTTCGTACAACCCACCGATTGAGTGCAGCGCTTGCTCGGCCAACTGGCTTTTGTTCGCCACATGCAGGTCGAAGAACTTACGGCGGGCATGCGCCATGCAGCCGATTTCGGTGATGATGGCGACGCTGGAAACTGAGGCACCGGGCTCCAGGCATTCCTGCACGACTTGGGCTTTGAAGGGTTTGGGATAGGAGCTTCGTTGGCGCATGGAAATCCTGGCGATAAGGGTGATCGCGTCCGCTTAAAAATAGGCGGACACCATCGCCCTTAATTCCGGATTTCTGAAGGTGTGTTCGCTGGCCGCTTACCTTGAGCCGTATGCCTGAATATTTCATGGCCGTTCACGTGGCGCAGCATGTAGCCAAGTCCTTTGCAAACTTCGGTTATCGCTTGGAAGCTTCTGTAAAACAAACCCTGGCTGATGCAGGGGTCGATGACGACGAAATCGACGACCTGATGGGAAATGATGATCTACGTGGCAACGGTCGATTTGACTTAGTGCTCCGAACTGGCAAGAAAGGCACGCCGGCACACGTGCTGGAATTCAAGAGGGGTTCGCGTAGCGCTCATCTTTTGAAGGATTTGATCCGCCTAGCCTATGTCACTAGAACCGTACATGCGGGCGCCCGATTGGAAACCAACTATCTGGTGTTCACAACAAAAAAATCCGAAGAGCGCCTACTCACGATGTTGCAAGAGCAGGAGGCGGAACGCAGGCGTAATCACCCGAGAGCGCGCAGCCAGGTGGCGTACTCCCTTAAGAGATACCACCCAATCCGGCACTGGGCGAAGGATGACAACAATCGAAATCCTCTGCATATGGCGGTTGCCGTGTTTGAGGTCAGCTATAAAAGCTGAAAGCGGAGCGTACAGGCGGCTCGACTGCCTGCCATTTGCGGCTGCTTTTGAGCCGAAGGATGATTTTCACTGGTGCACGCACGCAATTAAGGGGGCAGGCGTGATCAAGCCGCCGGCGTCATGTTAATTTTCCCCGATTGAAATGTAGGCCTGCTCGCAGATCACCCCCCCGTCTCTGGCTTGGTCAGCAACTTCAGCCAGATCGCCCGCTCTTTCGTCAGCGCGCTTGAGCACGTTGGCAAGCACCATTGCTGCGCGGGTAGCTGCCTGGCTTGCGGCCTTCGTACTTGGCTTGCTGGGTGGTTGGCCCCCAGATCTCACGGACGTAGACCAACTGGCCAGACTCATGGCCGATCTGGGCAATGAACGCGGCCACGCGTTTGGAGCCGACAATTTGATAACGCTGCATTGCCGTGTTGAGGACAGTAACAAAAACGCCGGCTTTTGCGCCGGCGTTCGGGAGGATCTGCAGCAGCTGCTGCGCGGTGATGGGCATGAGGCTCTCCACAAGAAATATCCTGCGATTCATCTCCACTGTCCTGCCGACAGAACACAAGCCCTTATACAACTCGCCGCCGCTTTTGTGTCACTGCAAGAAAATGCAACACGGGCCTCCGAAATGATCAGTCATCATATAAATGTGAAAATTCCGTGATAATTATATAAAATTCCTATTACCAAGAAGACATGGAAGTGGCAATGCCCATCGACAAAGATCAATTTCGCCTTGACTTTCCCTGTATTGTCAAGAGCGCCCGCTCAACTCTATATCTGAAACACCCCCCTTCTGCTAGCACATCCCAAGCTCTGTTCGGGCTCATCCATAATCGACGACACACGAAAGTTAAAAGAGTCAGCACCCCTGTAGTCTGTAGCGATGCACATCTGTTCGCTAAAGCCCAGGTTGTTGATAGCATTAAAGCCAAAATTCGGATAACACTCGGGAAGCCCCAGCGTGATGGAAGATTTGATTGGCCTGTCGAAGAACTTTTGAACACGGTTGAGGCATGTAAGCGCGGAGCGGATGTGCCTGCGTTGATGGGGTACGGCTTTAAAAAATCTCGCCTGGGAATAATTGAAGAGTTTTTCATCATCACTCGGTTGCTCGATCAGCATATCGATGGCTTGCAATGGCTTGAACGAAATCCGGACGAGGTAGATACGCTGATCAAAAAGTCCTTTGCAGCACTGGGTGCCCTCCATGAGAGGCGTATCACTCATATGGACCTATGGGCCGCCAATTTGATGCTTGACGAACAAAGCAGCCAGCCTGCGAAAGCCATCGACTTGGAGAATTGCTTTCACACCCCTCCTCAATATCCGAGCGAAACTTTGGGATTTCAGTTCGGCTTTCTCTATCACCGGGAGATTTACCGATTCATCACCGAAGCCCGTTACGATGAGTTAGCGGCAAAGGCGATAGAGGCGTACAAGCACCTTGATCCGGAAAAATTCAAAACTTTTTACCAAGCCGGCAAACACGAGAAAATCGGTCGAAAAGAACGCAGGCGTATTTTTTTAGAAGGTGTCTTGGATTTGAGTTGAGCATGCTCAACGGGGAATCAACAGGGACGTTTGAGTGGTTCAAGGTGGACCGCGCGGTTGGCAACGTGCGCAATCAGGGTCCCGACCTGATAAAGCCAGCCGAGGAAAGCGGCTTGTTCTAAGTTGCGGCCAGCGATCTCAGCCGCTCTTCCGTCGCGGTATCGAAGATTACGTAGAGCCGATCAATGGTTGCCTCACTTAGCGCGCGGGCCGATTCCAAGCCAAGCACAAACCCCTCAGCGCGTGCGCCGGCTTTCACCGCAACAATCATCGAGTCCGCCTGTGCAATCTGAGCAAGAAGCTTGTCGGCTTCGCGCTCAATCTTTGGACTCAGCTCTACACCTTCCATTCCACCACCTTTATTAGAGTGATCGGCTAAAGGATATCGGCATACGTCCCGGCCGACAGCACTGCCGTAGCCTTCGCCCACAACTTCAATCGCTCTGACTGCCCATTGAGCCCACCATTGATCCGGCGCGTGATTTTTTCGAAGTCACCAGCATCAGCCAGGGTGTTCAGCCCATTGGTGGCCCAGAACCATGCGGCCGACAGGCTGGCGTTTTTCGGCTGCTCCAGCAGCTCCGGCTGATTGATCAGGTCCAGGCCCAGGGCTTCGCCGCACGCAGCATAGTTCACGCGGCCGGTGATCTGGATCAGTCCCCGCCCGCGGTACTTGAAGCCGTCGCCCGGGACGGAGCTGCCCAGGTCCTTCCGACCCTCGTACTTGGCCTGCGCTGGGGTCGGGCCCCAAATCTCACGGACGTAGACCAGCTGGCCGGACTCATGGCCGATCTGGGCAACGAAGGCGGCCATGCGTTTGGCGCCGACGATCTGGAACCGGACCATGGCCGTGTTCAGCACAGGAACAAAAACGCCGGCTTTAGTGCCGGCGTTCGGGAGGATTTGCAGCAGTTGCTGCGCGGTGATTGGCATAGCTTTTCTCCAGACGAAAAAAAGCCCGCAACTCGGCGGGCTGGATAGCTGAAATTTGTAGTCGTCAGCGATCAGGTTGGCGGAGGGCGCGCTGGTAGCATCCGCGCCACGTTCTCCGCCTATGAGGGTACGCAGAGAAAATAGAAGCCCTGGCGATTGCGAACCGCCAGGGCTTTGTCTTTTCAATCTCCAGACGAAGAAAACCCCGAACTTGTCGGGGTCTGTCAGGAATCAATCGACCTTTTTCAGAAAGGCACACCATTCATTAATGAATCGTTTTAATCAAAAAATCTTGAGAGCGGTCAATGAATGTATCGCTACGCGGATTGCGAACTAAACCACCTTCTACTTTCACCCTGCTTTTGTCGGCCACAACCCCACTTAATATACTCTTTTCGCCTTCATCCATTTTGGCGACTTCCACCAAGCCTATCGCATGACTATCGGAGCCGTCATCCGATTTAGTAAAAACTATCCAGCCGTCCCAATTTCCGCCCGCCTTACCTTCGATGAGATGCCCGATCTCAGTAAAATTAGAATGTTCGGTCTCTGCGCTAATTGGAAAGTCCGTAGGGTATCCTTCCAGAATGTAATCCGCTTCGGTGACTGGATACTTATTAGAGCGATCCGCTATGAAAGAGTAAGTTCGCTTGGTCAGAGCCCCGGATTGAATATAGGCATCAGCAATTGCTGGCTGTGTTATAGGGAGAAGAATCGCTCCAAGATTTAGATCCTGTATAAATCTATGCATATTCAAATTGTTCGGACGTGCCTTTGAGACGTATGTATAAATTGTTTCATCTAAGCTGTAGCCAGCATCTGCGAATGCAGCAGTGATATATCTACCGTAAACATACGCCATTTGCGGCGTGCCCGCGCCTAACTGAGCTGTTTCCTTATTGAAGGACTCAACATACCCCTCGAACTCATGCGAAATCTCCTGAACCGACTCCGGGGTAAAGGGCGCTGAAGGCAACACGGCAAATGCGCTCGTCGAAAAAATCAATGCAACCATCGCGAATAAACGGCTAAGCATCATGAATCTCCATATTTATAAAACACCGGTGAAATGAACTTATCGGCACGCGGCGAATACTCTTTAGGGCGCCCGAGGAAATGTCGATTCTTTCGCATTTCGGCCGTAGCGCCTCGCGCCGCCTATTCGGACGCCAGCCCAGAACAGCCAGGCCCGCCAGCGCGCGACACCCTCTGCGCGCAGCGCCCGGTACAACACCGCGTCTGCTTCCTTGCGACTCACCTGCCCGCCGCAGTACAGCCAGTCGTGCACGGTCGCGGCGTAGTTGCCGTAACCGGACACCAGGGCGAACAACACGAACAGAAAGGCGTTATGCAAAACCTGGATGCTGGCAAAGTCCGTGACGAAGCCGGCCGGCACAATGATCATGCGTTCGTCTTCATCGGCCAGCACCAGGTCAGCCAGCAGCGTGTAGGTGCGCCGGTCGGTCTGTTCGGTCTTCAGGGTGGTGACGAAGCGGCTCATGCTGGCAACTCCACGACCGGCAGCTCAAGCAGGAATTCACCCACCGTAGGTTGTTCACGCTCACCCGACTTCACCGCATCCAGTTGCTCGTAGGCATAGGCCCAGACCAGTGAGCGCCACTTGCGAAAAGCGATGCCATCATTCTGGAATTTCGGCACGGCCGGCTCTTCCGCGTAACTCACGACCGTGCCGATATCGTCGTAGCCTGCGGCCACAGCGGCAGCATTCAGATGGCCCTGAATCGCTTGCTCGAAAGTCGACCTAACCGCCTCGGCCACCTGGGCGGGATCCGCCGGAATTACGGCCCATGCGCGGAACCAGCGGCCATCCTCTTCGCGGATATCACCGTAATCCAGGCCTTCCAGCGGCTGCAGTTCCGGGCGAGGATCCTCCTCGAGCACCGCCGCGCCATAATCCTGCAACATCTCATTGTTCATGTCGCTGTCAGGTGGAAACGACACTTCAGGGTAAGCCGCGCGCAGTTCGTTAGGACTAATGACTTCCCGAGTGACTGTCAGTACCAATTTCATGAAGTTATCCTATTTTAATCATTCGACAGGCACGGACTAAAAGACTGCTGACCTTGGTCGCATCGGCTCGCGCACCGGTTAAAAACTCTTTCGTGTAAGTACTCGCCGCACTGGCATTGGTCGAAGTCCAATAGGCCGCCGTAACATCAAATTCTTCAGGCCCATGCACGTTGGTTGCCACCACGTAGCGAAATGCATCTGATGGCGTTTGCGCCGGGTCCGAGGCGGTATAGGTAATGCCCTGTGGATCAGAGTTACCGTTGAAGCCTGAAGCTGCCGCTGCGTCGTTGCTGTTTGTGCGAGGTTTTAAATTGCGATAGCAGAGTTCAAGTTGTTCGGTTGCTGGCAAAAACCAATCAGCAAATCCACCAATCGAAAGCGCTGCGCACCATTGAGCGGCGGCATGATTCACGGCATCGGCCACCATGGCGGCCGTATTACTGAAGCCATCCCAAGCACTGGCCGTGTTCGCGGTCGTGGTGTTCGTCGCTTTCCACGCCGATGTGGTTTGCCCGCTGGCCTTAGGGGCCACAATCAAGGCATATTTCTGCGCGCCCACCAGCATCCGTCCAACGTAAAAGCCCCCGCCATAGGGCGTGCCGGAGACAGTCGGGATTTGCTGACTGCCCCCCATAAGCGCTGTCGATAGTCTCATGTCGAAGCCCCTACACGGCCGACCCAAGTAGTGCCGGTGCCCGTTGTGCTCAGGATGTATTCAACGATCTGGCTTGCCGCGGGGACTGCTGGAACAAGACCGCCCGGCGTAAGCCAGGTGATGCCACTGAACCATGTGATCGTTTTCGGAGCGGCGGCCTGCCGAACCCTGATCACTAGGGTCAAACTCTCCCCGGATAGAGAAGGCATGTTAGATATGGTAAATGTCGTGTTAACGGAAAGAGTCAGATCAAATACTGTTGCCACCGAAAGATTTAGCGCATGCGATGCAGCAGCGGTTGCCGTGCTCAGCTTGTCGATGTATTTGGGAATACTGAGTGTGTCAGACCACTCGCGAGCGGTCGCACTGGCTTCTCCTGTGGTGAGGGGTTTGCGCGACAGCCCAGCTACTGACGGTAACGTGATCTCGACCCAATCAGTCCAAGCAGTATTGTAATTAATTCGAATAAACAGGCGGGGTGCCACACCTGTTTCCACGAACATTAGTTGATTAACCCGTGTTGTCGTGCCAAACGCTCGGCTTGAAACCTGAAGCGCTCCCGAGTTACTCCCAAATGGCCTAACACCGGCACTACCAGGCCCTACTCCATACCACCCATTTGGTAGGGTGTAATCGTCGATATCGGGTGTATCAGACAGCTGGGTATTAATACCCATACCAGCCGCCTTTACCGAAGTGTTGTCCACTAAATTAAGGCCAACATCCGCCTTGACCAGTGTCACAACTCCAGTTTTTCCGCTGACGCTGGTAACCGGCCCATCGGCAATACCGGCCGCTGCCTGTACGGCCTGAGCAGCGGAGGCTGCCGCATTGGTCGCACTGGTGGCTGCGGCATTCTTGGAAGCGAGCGAATTCGCTTCAGACGTTGCGGCGTTTACCTTGCTAGTGTTTGCGGCTGTCGCACTACCTGCAGCAGCTGTCGCTGACCCAGACGCGGCGGTAGCTGAAGCGGCTGCTGCC
>NZ_AKJF01000036.1 GCF_000282475.1 Pseudomonas sp. GM78 | reverse complement strand
GGCAGCCGCCAACCCACTGGCAGCCGAAGCCGGACGGGAGATGCTGCGTCGCGGTGGCTCGGCCATCGATGCCGCCATTGCCATGCAGGCGGTGCTGACGCTGGTCGAGCCGCAGTCCTCGGGCATCGGTGGCGGTGCGTTGATCGTGCTCTGGGATGGCCAGGCCGTGCGCACGTACGACGGGCGCGAAACCGCCCCGGCCGGTGCCACCGAGAAGCTGTTCCTGCAGGCCGACGGTCAACCGATGCCCTTCCCCCAGGCCCAGATCGGCGGGCGCTCGGTGGGCACGCCGGGGGTGTTGCGAGCCCTTGAACTGGCCCATCGCAAACACGGTCGCCTGCCATGGGCGCAGCTGTTCGAACCTGCCATCGAACTGGCGCAGCAAGGTTTTGTCATCTCGCCGCGCCTGCATCGGCTGATCGCCGCGGACTCGTCCATAAGGCGCTCTGCGGAGATGACCGCCTATTTCCTGAATGCCGATGGCAGCCCGAAAGCCAGCGGTACCCTGTTGAAAAATCCCCCCTTGGCCGCCGCGCTGCAACGCATCGCGAGGGAAGGGCCGGATGCCTTGTACAAAGGGCCCATTGCGCAAGAGATCGTGGCCAAGGTCCAGGGTCACGCCAACCCGGGCAGCCTGTCGCTGAGCGACCTGGCCAACTATAGCGCCAAGGAACGTGCGCCCTTGTGCACCGACTACAAGCGCTGGCAGGTCTGCGGCATGCCGCCACCGTCGTCGGGCGGGATCGCCATGGCGCAGATCCTCGGCACGCTGCAAGCCCTGGAGACACGCGACAAGCGCTGGGTCCTGGCACCGATGCAACCGCTGAAAACCAACACGCCCGCCGGCTTCGAACCGACCGCCGAGGCCGTGCACCTGATCAGCGAGGCCGAGCGCCTGGCCTATGCCGATCGCGCGCAGTACGTAGCCGACTCGGACTTCGTGCCAGTGCCCGTCAAGGGCCTGATTGACCCGGCTTACCTGGCCAGCCGGGCGACACTGATCGGCGAGCACAGCATGGGCACGGCCAAGCCCGGCACACCGCCGGGCATCCAGGTCGCCTACGCGCCAGACCGCTCCCCTCTGCGCATCTCCACCTCGCAAGTGGTGGCGGTCGATGACCAGGGCGGCGCAGTGTCCATGACCACCACCATCGAATCCGCTTTCGGCTCGCATGTGATGGTCCAGGGCTTCCTTCTCAACAACGAGATGACCGATTTCTCGTTCATTCCCGAGGAGAACGGCCAGAAAGTCGCCAACCGCGTCGAACCCGGCAAGCGCCCGCGCTCGTCCATGGCCCCGACGCTGATCTTCGACCGCCAGAGCGGCGAATTCATCGCCAGCCTCGGCTCTCCCGGCGGCTCGCAAATCATCGAATACGTGGCCAAAACCACCGTCGGCCTGCTCGACTGGAACCTCGATGCACAAACAGCCATCAACCTGCCCAACTTCGGCAGCCGCAACGGCCCGACCGAACTGGAGAACGGCCAGTTCAGCCCCGCGCTGATTCAGGCACTCAAGGACAAGGGTCACAGCGTCAACGAAATCGACATGACCAGCGGCACCCAGGCGATTGTCCGGGTCAAGGATGCACAGGGGAAGGCGTCGCTGGCCGGTGGGGCCGATCCCAGGCGTGAAGGGGAAGCCTTGGGGGATTGAGTCGCCTAACCGCGTAAAGGGGCCTGCCTGGCCGCTGGCAGGCCCTGTCGATGAACTCTCAGGCAACGAACCCGTGCCCGCTCAACGACTGATCTTCAACGCCTGTCGAGCCTGGTGTTTCGCCAGTGCCAAGTCAATCAGCCGCGTGACCAGTTCACTGTATGTCATGCCCGCTGCCTGCCACAGTTTCGGGTACATGCTGATGCGGGTGAACCCCGGTAGCGAATTGATTTCGTTGATCAGGACTTCGCCGCTCTCGGTCAAAAATACATCGACCCGCGCCAGCCCGGAGCAGCCCAGCACCTGGAACGCCTCGACCGCCATGGCACGAATACGCTCGCTGGCTTCGACGCTGATATTGGCCGGCACCACCACTTCAGCAGCTTTGTCATCGATGTACTTACTGTCGTAGGAATAGAAGCCACTGTGCACCACGATCTCGCCACAACCGCTGGCGATGGCGTCTTCGTTGCCGAGCACCGCGCACTCAATCTCGCGCCCCTTGACCGCCGACTCGATCAGCACTTTTTCATCGAAGCTCAATGCCAGCTCGACTGCCGCCGCATATTCGGCTTCGTCGGCCACCTTGCTCACACCGACGGAAGAACCCTGGTTGGCCGGTTTGACGAACAGCGGCAGGCCGAGCTTGCCGCAGACCTCGGCGAAGCCTGTGCGCGCGGCGCTGGCGCGGGTCAGGGTGACGAACGGCGTGACGGCCAGGCCGGCATCACGCAATAGACGCTTGCTGATGTCCTTGTCCATGCAGACCGCCGAACCCAGCACATCGGAACCGACGAACGGCAAGTCGGCCATGCGCAGCAAGCCCTGCAGGCAACCGTCTTCGCCCAGGGTGCCGTGGACGATCGGGAAGATCACGTCGACGTGGCCCAGCAATTCGGGACCGGCGGTCTCCACCAATTGCTGGCGGGCCTTGCCCGGAACCACAGCCAATTCGCGATTGGATTGATTGAGCGCGATCAGGGCCGGGTTTTCCTGGTTCAGCAGGAAGTTCGAGGGATCGTTGAGGTGCCAGTGGCCTTGCTTGTCGATGCCGATCAGCACCGGCTCGAAGCGCGAACGATCCAGTGCATCGACAATGTTTTTTGCCGACTGCAGCGACACCTCGTGCTCGGCCGAGCGGCCCCCAAAAATAACGCCAACACGCAGTTTACTCATTGCCTGACCTCATTGTGGATGGCTTGCAACCGGGTAGCCGCCACGTTACGACTGCAGGGTCTTGCCGTCCAGCGGCTCGCCGATGGTCAGGAAGTGCCCGCCCGCGACGTGGTGCAAGGTACGCAACGCGTCCTGTCCCTCGAAGTGCCAGCGGCCGTCACTGAACACGCGCTCGTCGGCCTGGGCGGCAATCACTTCAGCCAGGAACAGATCGTATTGCTGGTGATTATCGGGCTCCGGCAACAGTCGACATTCCAGCCAGGCGACACAACCCTCGAGCATCGGTGCATCAATCAACTCAGCGTCGAAGGTCGGCAAGCCATAGACCTGGAATTTGTCGCGCCCCTGGTCCCTGGTCAATTCCAGGCCGGAGGTCGAGCCAACGGTCTGCACGATATCGGCCTGGGCTGCACAAGGGACGTTCAACACGAAGGTCGCCGAGGCCTCCAGCAGCTTTCGGGTCCAGATGGACTTGTCCAGAACCACTGCAATTTTTGGCGGTTCGAAATCCAGCGGCATCGCCCAGGCTGCCGCCATGATATTGCGCTGTCCGCCATGGGCCGCGCTGACCAGCACGGTCGGCCCGTGGTTGAGCAGGCGATAAGCCTTGGACAACGGGACCGGACGGCGATGGGAAACGCTCATGGATGTCTGCTCCTTGGAAGAAGCACCGATTGTAACGGGATAACCCCCTGCTTAATGTTTCTCGACGGTAGAAACATGGGCCAGCAGGTCGCCGGGCTGACAATTCAGATATTGGCAAATAGCGTCCAGGGTGGCCAGCCGTATGCCCTTTACCTTGCCTTGTTTGAGCAAGGAAAGGTTCGCCTCGGTAATTCCGATGGCTGCTGCAAGGTCTTTGGATTTAACTTTGCGCAATGCAAGCATCACATCCAGCTGGATGACAATTGACATAACGATCTCAAACGAAGGTTTGGTTTTCAGAGTTCACTGCGCTGGCTTCCCGTAGGATTCGCGCGATTATCGCAATACACGCAGCCATGAACAGCGCCACAAAAGTCGCAGCCGTGAGGCTGATGGTAAACAGTCGCTCACCTTGCGGCTCATTCATCGTAACCCAGAGACTGAGCAGCGGTTCACACACAAAATCGAGCAATACCCACAGAGCGACCGCCTTCCCGACCTTGCCCAGGCATAACGCTGCGTCAATGGAAAAGTATTCACCGCTGGCATAGCGCTGGAACAGCCGACGCAAATGTCCAAGGCCGACTGTCAATGCCAACAACGGCACACTCGACAACAGCAAGCCTCCCAATGTTTGCCACCAGGGAAACAGTGCCACCACGTCGGTCCTATCCGAGAGCTGCCGATCCGTCAGCGCGAACCCCAACCCCAATCCTTGTGGCGAAGCCAAAGAAGGAAAGCACCACAGGGCCGCATTGAGCAGCAGCATAACGACGATCAATCCAAGGGTAATGGTCGCCATTCGCTGGCTGAAACGCGCAAGGTTGGTAGGGATCATGGTGACGCCTCATAAACAATGAATGTGAGGCAGAGACTAAAGATAAAATTATCGTATTACAGCAATTAATTATTGCATAATATTAATAAATCATCCAGGCGAACAGTTCATGGATATTGGCTTCCCGGCAGAAAAGCTGGTTGTAAGGGGAGGAAGACCCCAGGTCAGATCAAGGCCAACAACCTGTAGGAGCGATGCTCCTACATGAGGAGAACGCAGCGCTGACTCAAGTCGAGAGCTGATTGGCAAACTGCCCCACCGCATTCACCACTTTCTGCGCGCCATCCTGGATCTCGACGATCACCGAACCCGCTTCCGCCGCCAGCGCCAGCCCCTGTTCCGCCTGGAGCTTGCCATCGGCCATCAGGGCCACGGCGTTACGCGCCATGTCCTGGTTTTGCCGCACCACGAGGACGATCTCGTCGGTGGCCTGGCTGGTGCGCGAGGCCAGTTGCCGAACCTCGTCCGCCACCACGGCAAAGCCTCGCCCCTGCTCACCGGCACGGGCCGCTTCGATGGCCGCGTTGAGCGCCAGCAGGTTGGTTTGTTCGGCAATCCCGCTGATGGTCTTGACGATGGTGCCGATCACCAGCGATTGCTCATTCAAGGCTTCGATGCCATCGCCAGCGGTTTGCATGTGCTTGGCCAGGTCACGCATCACATCCACCGCCTGCGTCACCACGGCGTTGCCGCGCTGGGCGCTTTGATCGGTTTGCTGCGAGGTGCCGTAGGCAATGTTGGCCGCTTCAGCCACCGCCTGCTCCTGGTTGACCTGATCGGTGATCACCGTGGCGAATTTCACCACCTTGTAGAGCTTGTTGTTGGCATCGGTTACCGGGTTGTAGGAAGCCTCCAGCCAGACCGTACGACCATGGCTGTCGATGCGTTTGAAACGGTCGGCCACGAACTCGCCGGCGTTCAGGCGACGCCAGAAGGCCTGGTATTCGGCACTGTTGCAGTCCTCGGGAAAGCAAAAAGTGCGGTGATGTTTGCCCTTGATCTGCGCCAGGCTGTAGCCCATGCCACTGAGAAAGCGATCGTTGGCTGACAGTACGTTGCCGTTGAGGTCGAACTCGATCACCGCCGTCGAGCGCCCCAGCGCACCGATCAGGTTTTCGTGCTCGCGGGAGGCCTCGATGGTGCGGGTCAGGTCGCTGGAGAAAATCGAAAAATGCTTGATCCGGCCGTCTGCCGAGCGCACGGGCTGCACGATCGAACGCAACCAGGCTTCCTGACCAGTGCCACGCAACAGGCGCACGGCACCGGCAAAGTGTTCGCCACGGCTCAGTGCGGTCTTGAAACGCAGCTGGAATGGGTCATTTTTTACATGATCCGGAACAATCTCTTCGATATGCCGGCCAATCAGCTCATTGCTCTTGTAGTGCATCTCGCTGAGGAAGTTCTGGTTGACCGACTGTACCCGCCCATCAATTTCGAGGGTCAGCACCAGCATCTCGCTTTCCAGGCTTTCCTTGACTTGCTGCAGGCTGGAGAGTTCTTCGCGAAGAGCCGACAGCTCCTGCTTCAAGCGTTTATTGAACATGGGGGATGCACCGATGGGCTGGGATAGAAAGCGACTTGCAGCCTAGCCATCGGCCTTGCAGGGGTTTTCTGAAGAGCGCTTGAGGATTGTCCTACAAATATAATGACACCGCGCCAGTCACCCCCTGCCTATCACGCCGTACCGGCGGCCGGGCAGCTGGCGATTCCCGGCATCCGTGGGCCGAAAAACGCCGCACTGCCCACGCCTACCGCCCCCATCACTGCGCTGAAGATCACGCAGATCCATGGGCTCCAGGGCATCAGACCGATCAACAGCAAAGGCGTGATACTCGCCCAGGCGGCGTAGGCAATGTTGTAGGTGAAGGAAATACCCGAGACGCGAATCCGCGCCGGGAACAGGCTGACCATCACCGACGGCACCGCGCCCACCACACCGCAACTCAGCCCGGCCACCGCGTAAGCCAGGCCGACCCAGTTGCCGCTGCTGATCAGGCAGGTGTAGAGCACGCCGATGCCCAGTGGCAGCAGCAGGCTATAGAACATCACGGTGCGCCAGGCGCCGATGCGGTCCACCAGCAAACCGGCGAGCACGCAGCCGATGTTCAGGAACACGATACCCAGTGCACTCAGGGCGAAGGTGTGGCTGGCGGTCATGCCGAAGGTTTTCTGCATCATGGTCGGGGTGATGACCACGAACACCACCACCGCCGACGTCAGCACGCAGGTGAGGATCATCGCCGGCAGCAGGGCCAGGCGATGTTCGCGCAGGACCGCTCGCAACGGCAACTCGACAGCCGCCTCGCGCCGGACCTGCATGGCCATGAACACCGGGGTTTCGCTGAGCCAGCGTCGTAGCCAGACGCCAATCACGCCGAACACCCCACCCAGCAGGAAAGGATATCGCCAGGCGTAATCAAGGATTTCAGCCGGGGTGAAAGCCTGCGCCAGGAACGTTGCCGTCAGGGCGCCGAGCAAATAACCGAAGGTCAGCCCCGCCTGCAGGAAGCCCAGGGCGTAGCCGCGATGGCCGACCGGCGCGTGCTCGGCCACGAATACCCAGGCGCTCGGCACCTCGCCACCCACCGCCGCACCCTGGAGGACGCGCAGGGCCAACAGCAGCAGCGGCGCGAAATAACCGATCTGTGCGTAGGTCGGCATGATCCCGATCAGCAGGCACGGCAGCGCCATCATCAGGATGCTCAGGCTGAACACCTTCTTGCGGCCCAGGCTGTCGGCGAAATGCGCCATCAGGATCCCGCCCAGGGGCCGCGCCAGGTACCCGGTGACGAAGATGCCGAAGCTTTGCAGCAGACGCAGCCATTCAGGCATTTCCGGCGGGAAGAACAGCTGGCTCAAAGTCAGGGCGAAAAATACGAAGATGATGAAATCGTAGATTTCCAGCGCGCCGCCGAGGGCCGCGAGCCCCAGGGTCTTGTAGTCCGCACGGCTGAACGGTTGCGGGCGTGGATCGGTATTGGCAGTCATGAAAAGAACTCTGGCACAGGCAAAAACCAAGGCGCCCATGGTCTACGCAAACGCGCCGGCGGACAACCCGTTAGACCAAAGTCCCATAGCCGCAAAACAGCGCCGCAAAAAACACTCGCTTGAATTAAGGTTGCCGTCTGTCCAGAGGGGCCTGTGCTGCCCCGAAGACCACAACAAACATAAAAATTCGAGGTAGTCCCGTGGCCGCTGATATCGAAGATACCCGCTCTGCCCGCTTTGCCCTGCGCTGTTCAAGTTTTGCCGAACGCTGGTTCCCTGACTCCTGGGTGTTTGCCGCCCTGGCGGTGATCATCGTCGCCGTGGCCACCATCGCCATGGGCGCCAAGCCGACTGACGCGGCCATGGCCTTTGGCGACGGTTTCTGGAGCCTGATCCCGTTCACCATGCAAATGGCGTTCGTGGTGATCGGCGGCTATGTAGTCGCCAGTTCGCCACCGGCGGTGAAGCTGATCGACCGTCTGGCCAAGCTGCCGAAAAACGGACGCTCCGCGGTGGCCTGGGTGGCGCTGATCTCCATGGTCGCGTCGCTGCTCAACTGGGGTTTGTCCCTGGTGTTCGGCGGTCTGCTGGTACGTGCGCTGGCCCGCCGCACGGACCTGAAGATGGACTACCGCGCCGCGGGTGCGGCCGCGTACCTGGGGTTGGGCGCGGTGTGGGCCCTGGGCCTGTCTTCGTCTGCTGCGCAGTTGCAGGCCAACCCGGCCAGCCTGCCGCCGTCGATCCTGTCGATTACCGGGGTGATTCCTTTCACCCAGACGATCTTCCTCTGGCAATCGGGCGTCATGTTGCTGGCCTTGATCGTCATCTCGCTGATCATCGCCTACGCCACCGCCCCCGGCCCGAACACGGCGCGAGACGCCGAGGCCTGTGGCGTCGACCCGAGTTTCAATCTGCCGCCGCTGCAGCCGCGCACCCGTCCCGGCGAATGGCTGGAACACAGCCCGCTGCTGACCATCCTGTTGGTGCTGCTGGCGGCTGGGTGGCTGTTCCATGAGTTTTCCACCAAACCGGCGATCAGCGCGATTTCCGGCCTGAACACCTACAACTTCCTGTTCATCATGCTCGGAGCCCTGCTGCACTGGCGCCCGCGCAGCTTCCTCGACGCGGTGGCCCGTGCGGTGCCGACCACCACCGGCGTGCTGATCCAGTTCCCGCTGTACGGTTCGATCGCCGCGCTGATGACCACGGTCAAGGGCGCCGATGCGCAGACCCTGGCCCACCACATCTCGACCTTCTTCGTCAGCATTGCCTCCCACGACACCTATGCCCTGCTGATGGGCGTGTACTCGGCGATCCTCGGCTTCTTCATTCCGTCCGGCGGCGGCAAGTGGATCATCGAAGCGCCGTACGTGATGCAAGTGGCGAACGACCTGAACTACCACCTGGGCTGGGCGGTGCAGATCTACAACGCCGCCGAAGCCCTGCCCAACCTGATCAACCCCTTCTACATGCTGCCGCTGCTGGGTGTGCTCGGCTTGAAGGCGCGGGACCTGATCGGCTTCTCGTTCGTGCAGTTGCTGGTGCACACACCGCTGGTGCTGCTGTTGCTGTGGGCGCTGGGGACGACGCTGTCGTATACCCCACCGGTGATGCCATAAAACGGTTATAGCAAGTCAATCCTGCGCGCTTTTCTTCCTGGTCCCCCATCAGCGGGTGGGACCAGGGAGAAGTGAAGTCGAACCAAACCGACAGACTGAAAGATCCCTTCTTACAAAACGCGCAGCGTTGTCCCACTCAATACGAAGGCAAGTGCTGACTCTTGCAGCCAGCCTCCTTGAATTAACCTGTCCCGGAGTATCAATCACCAAAAACCCAAGGAAGATCCGATGACACCGATATCCAAGACACTGGAAGAGTTGATCAATGAAATTTACCAGGACGGCAACGTCTCGGTGGTTGAGTACAGGGCCCTGCGGGACGATGCCGATCGCCGCATGGACGCCGTTGTCGGCGAGTTTGGCCAGCACAACAACGTGACGGCCTTTCAGAAAGCGATGGATGTCGCCATGCAGTTATTGCAGAGCGCCGTCCTCGATGCCAAAAAAGCCAGGCTGAGCGATACCGGTGAGGCTATCGTCAAGGATGCGGTTACCGCACAGGTTGAATACTTGCGCGCCGGCAGCCAGTTGGCCCTGCGTCTTTTGTGATCGACTGACCCCACGCTACCGGCAAACGTTGATTGCGGGCTGAGTCGCACGCTTCGAAAAAAAAGTGCTTGAGGCCTACTTTTCTGCATCATTGTGTTGATCCAGTATGACGTGCATCTTGGTATCGCGACCACGCTGAAAAGGATCTGAGCATGTTAAGACTCGCAGGCCTCACCTTCGCGGCCCTCACACTCGGTGCCCTCAGCCTGAGCACCGCTGCCCACGCCGATATCGCGCTGAAGCTGGGCAGCACCGAACGCGTCAGTCGTTTGTTCGCCTACCCCAACAACTGCAACGTGATCTGCTTTCGCAACTGGACGCTGGAGCAGACCGTGGAGCACTACCTGACGCAAAGCGTGCAGCGCGATGGCTACAGTGATGCCAAGGTTCTGGTCAAAACCGATAACCATCAACTCCATGCCGAAATCACGGGTGTGCCCAGAAGCTATGAAAAGCCCCTGGCAGCACTGCTTGACGCCGGCGACCTGGCCTACAGCGGTGCCAGCAAACTGAATGCCGACGGCAAGTGGGCCTATAGCTGGCATTTTTTCCTGCCACTGGGCATGGCTCTGGAAAACCGCAGAAGCGTTGAACTGCTGCACTTCCCACCGGATTATTCACTGACACAGGCCCAGGATTACCTCAAATCGGCGACCACGGATCGCTGGGCCACGCTGCTGACCGCCAATGGCGTCCCGCCCGAGCAGATACCGGGCTACCAGACCATCATCGATATCGCCCCGATTGCCGCGCCGTCAAACGCCGGGAAAGACCTGGAAGGCGTCTACGACTACTTCAAGGACTACCAGACCAGCATGGTCAAGCAGGTCACCGTGCATTCCAGCGGCGCGGCCTTGCCAACGGTTGCCTTCGGTGCGCCGGTGCGCAACTGGGTCAAGCAGCAATACGGGCCAACCGTGAACGTGTTGAGCCTGGTGACGATCAGTCCGGTCGACGGGGTGAAAGTACCGTTATTGGGCGCCAATCACCCCAGCTACATCTGGTACGCCGCCGATCCGGCCAGCTACACCGGCAAAGATGCCCAGGCCCAGGCCGATATCGCGGGGCTGAAAGTCATGGGCCAGGATTTGAGTGCCGCGTGCTGGCAGGCCGCCATGGGCCGCGAAACGGACACCAATCCCGATATCGAGCTGAAAAGCTGCACCCAGACCTGGCAAGTGGCCCAGGCCGATAAAACCTGTGCGCTTTTCTACACCTCGATACGCAAGCTGACGCCCGGACAAGCCGCGGGCAAATGTGCGACGGCATCGATCAAGGCCCAGCTCAAATTGCTCAAGGTGCCAGCGCCAGCCCCGGCGATACCGGCTCCTGCGCTATAGCGCTGGATTGTCAACTAACGGAAGGTGCCGACGACCAAATGTTCTTGTAACACTGGCGTCGGCAAAGCCTCTGCGACGAAGGCTTACAACTTCTCGACCGGACGCAGTCGGTACTGCGGCGGCAATTGCTCGAAACCACTGATGGTGGTGTTCAGGCTTTTCCAGCGACCGTCCTTGATGCCGTAGATGCAACCGTGAATCGACAGGTTCTGCCCGCGGTGCCAGGCATTTTGCACAATGCTGGTATGGGCGACGTTGGCCACTTGTTGAATCACATTGAGTTCGCAGAGGCGGTCGACCTGCTCCTCTTCGGTGGCCAGTTTGGCGAGCTCCTCGCGCTTCTCGTAGTAAAGGTCGCGAATCGAACGCAGCCAACCGTCGATCAGGCCGAACTGGCGATCCTGCATCGAGGCGCGCACGCCGCCACAACCATAGTGACCGGTCACGAGGATGTGTTTGACCTTGAGCACGTCGACCGCGTACTGGATCACCGACAGGCAATTGAGGTCGGTGTGCAGCACGACGTTGGCCACGTTGCGGTGCACGAACAGATCGCCCGGCAGCATGCCGACGATCTCGTTGGCCGGCACCCGCGCATCGGAACAGCCGATCCACAGGTACTCCGGCGTTTGTTGACGAGCCAGCTTGGCGAAGAAGTCAGGATCTTCTTTTGTGATCGCGTCGGCCCAGCGCTCGTTGTTATCAATCAGATCTTGTAACTCGTTCATGCAATGAAGCCTCGATAATGGTGCGCTGCTTTGACAGACAACCGTCCGTCGGGGTCACGCGCGTTATGCAAATGCCCGCTGCTGCCTGTTCATGGCGCTCCATGCCGGTGGAATTCTCTGCAACCGAGTATGTCCACCCTATAAGCCTAACAGTATGAGGAAATGCCATGACTGATTCACGACGTCCCTACGATGCGGTGCAACCGGAACCCGTCGATGATAACGAAGATCGCATGGGTTCGATGCATGAGCTGGACTTCGACACGGAAGAACCCAGCGCAAAAATCGGCGATGAATTGCCGCGAAAGGAACGCAAGCAACTGATGCCCGAAGAACGCGTGCGTGAAGCCGGCATGACGGGCGCATCGACCGACGACCATGAATCCACCGATGATGACATGAGTCCGGAAACGCTCATCCGAGAAGACGGTGCCCGGGATGCCGGGGAAGAGGGCGAAGGTGATCCGGCCGATTGGGACTTGAGCATTGTCGATGAGGACGACATTGGTGGGGGCAATGGGCTGGACGAGGCGGAGCTGGCGCAGCGCGATCCGCTGGATAGAAAGCGTTGATCTTCAGTGTCTGTAATATTGCCATCGCGAGCAGGCTCGCTCCCACAGTGTAGGAGTGAGCCTGCTCGCGATGCTTCTGATGTTCAATCCACCAGAGTACAGGCCATGACCACCGCATCTTCGCGTCCACCCACCGCCGGGTAGTAATCCCGCCGACGCCCGATCTCGTTGAAACCATAGCGCTCATACAACTTGAACGCTGCCGCGTTGCTGTCGCGCACCTCCAGAAAACACTCCCGGGCGTCAGCCTTGTAGGCGATCGACATCAAATGCTCCAGCAAGGTCAAACCCAAGCCTCGGCCCTGGTTCTCTGGCTTGACGGTGATGTTGAGCAGATGCGCCTCGTCAAGAATGATCTGCACCACCCCATGGCCCACCTGCTGCTGACCTTCGAACATCAGCCAGATCTGATACTTGCCCAGTCCATCGAGAAAAATCCCGCGGGTCCAGGGATGGCTGTAGGCCGCGTATTCGATCTTCAGAACAGTTTCCAGGTCCGCCTCGGTCATCGGGCGGAACGATACAGCGTCACTCATTCGATTCTTTCCAGCGCGCCATCAGCCGACGCATGGCTTGCCACACGGCGGCCTTGCGCTGTGGCTCTTCCATTAACAATTCCAGGCCCGGTACCGCCCACGCCGAGCCCAGACCTTCGATCTGCAGTTCGCGGTTGAACGCCTCGGCATCCGCCTCACCGGCAAACCGCACCGCAGGCAGGCCGATCAGCCAAAGGCAGGCGCATGGCGCTTCTTCCATGCGCACCGAGAGGAAACCTTGCACAAAGTCACGGGCCGCCTCCGGGCCCTGGTCCATCGTCCCACGCACCAGCAGCGGCCAACGTACCGGCTCGCCGACGATCTGCGGGCTGTCCGGCAGACCGGCGGCGCGCAGCATGTCCTTGAGTAGCAGATAAGCGGGGTCGCGGGCCTGGAAGGATTCGCCTGTGGGTAACTCCACCAGTAGCAGGCAGCGGCCGGCTCGCAGCAGTTGCAGGGCAAAGCGCGGCGGCGGCACCGCTGCGACCCTGGCGACAACCGGCGCCTCCTCGACTGCAGGTTTTGCACCGGTGCGCGTACTCGCCAGCGATGGCCGTGGCACCTCGACCTTCACCCGCTCGGCCGGTTTCACCGCAGGCGTAACGGGCGCCTCGACCACCGGCACAGGCGCCACGGGAGCCTCGACCAGCGCCTCGGGGGGCTCCAGCAGCTCGGGCCGCGACGGGGCGGCAAAGGGCAATTCGGTGCGCGGCAGCCAGTTGACCACCTGCATGGCGTTCAAATAAGCGCGACGACGGGACTCGATAAGCAAAGGTCGGCCACTTGTGGATAACTAAAGTGCGCAGATTCTACCGCCCTTAGCTGAAGATCGCGCGCTGTTGATCGATAACTTCACTGATAGAAAAAGCAACAGCCCGTCCCGAGAGTGAATCGCATCGCGCCTGATGCAGTACAATCGCGGCTTTTAATCGCCAACCAGCCGGCCATTCCGATGATCGAACCCAAGCGCGTCTTGCGCGCCCTCGCTGAACACTGGGCACTTCTGGAGCCACTGTGTGAGCATTTCGACCAAGGCACCCTGAGCCTCAACGAACTGCGCACGCAACTGGCCGCCCAGCAACTCGACAGTACGCCGCAGGACATCACCAGCCTGCTGGACGTGTGGATTCGCCTCGATATTCTGGTTCCGGTGGCGAAAAGCCCGAACCGTTTCGAGCTCAACGCGCAAATTCACGACTTCCTCGCCTACCTGCGCCGTGAACACCGTTTGGGCCTGTGCCTGGAAATCGAAGCCTACCTGCGCCATCTCGAGCGTCTGGCCGGCTACATCCAGGACGCCTTCGACATCCGCGACGGCAATGACCTGGCCCGCCAACTGCGCCTGCTCGACATGCGGGTTCGCGATGTACTGAAAAAGCTTGATAACGACGAACAGGCACTGGTGGCAGTCGCCGAAAGGGCGAAAACCAGCGACCGACAGATTCCGCTGCGCCAGCGTTACGCCGAGGTACTGGCGACCTGGGACGAATACGTCGAGCCGATGATTGATCTGGTGAACGCCGACGGCGCCTTCGAGCAAGGCGTGCGCAAGGTCGAAACCGTGCTGCTGAAGATGCTCTCCGAGCAGCAACGCCTCGGCCATCTGGTCGATGACGACATGCTGCTGCGCACCCACGCGCGCATCCTCGAAATGCAGACCAGTGCCCAGTTGACCCTGCGTCACGCGCGCGAACTCCTCCTGCCGCTACGTGAAGAGGCACGTCGCCACAACGCCGTCACCCGAGGCGCGGCACTGGCCCTGGCCGCCATTCGGCGAAAAGGCATCGACGCCGTGCCGCACGCGGCGATGCCATTGTTCACACGCCCGCAAAGTACCTTCCTCGGCAGTGCCAGCCAGGTCGAGGCCTACGTTTACGCCTTGGCCCGTTTCGAGCCGAAACCGGCGCGCTTCCCCAAGGCCCACAAGACCCAGAAAGGCGAAGCCCCGCGTGCGCCACGCACGGTTCGGGAAATGCTCGAACGCTGCGAAGACGCCCTGCCGATGCCGGACCTGATGACCTGGCTGCTGGAGCAGGAGCCGGACGGCGCCACCGACGAATTGCTGTACTGGTTCTCGCGACTGTCCCGGG
This sequence comes from Pseudomonas sp. GM78, assembly GCF_000282475.1. Classification (GTDB taxonomy): domain Bacteria; phylum Pseudomonadota; class Gammaproteobacteria; order Pseudomonadales; family Pseudomonadaceae; genus Aquipseudomonas. Next base: position 7,541 of record NZ_AKJF01000036.1, on the reverse strand, counting down.
AAAAACGCTTCAAGCGCGAACGCCTGGAACGCCGCGACTACTTCACACACGAGCACCAGGTCAGCCTGCGCTCCTTCGCCCTGCTCTCGGCCGGCCCTGACGCCACCGAGAATTCTGCGAGCATCCCACATGCATCTTGATCTATCCGAACTGTCCCAGCTGGCACCGATCTTTCGCGAACTGTTCAAGGGCTACCACGTCAGCCGCCGCGACCCGGAACTGTATGCGCAGCTGTCGAACTTCCAGGACCAGTACCGCACGCTGTTCAAGGCCCTGGGGTTTGAACTGGTCTGCGACACCCGTGGTTTCTACTATTTCGTGCCGGACCAGGCGGCTGCGGCGGTGAACAAGACAGCACAGCGCCTGGCGCTGTTCACCTTCATTCTCGTCGAGCACCTGGCCGACCAGGGCCGCGACCCGATCGCCGTGCTCGACGGTGGCAGCCTCGGTCGCGATGAACTGCCATCGCTGCTGGAAAAATACCGCGACCTGTTCATTCAGGCCGAAGTGCAGACCCAGGATGAGCTGGAAGAAAAAATCATGCGACGCATGACCCAGCTCGGCTTCGCCGGCGAAGAAAACGGCGTGTACCGATTCCTGCCGCCGATGCACCGTTTCCTCGATGTATGCCTGTCGGTGCAGCAGGACCGCGACCTGGCCGCCAGCCTGCACAGCGTCCTGCCGTTGCCGGTACCGGTGCTGATCGACGAAGACAGCGACGAAAAACTGCTGCAGACCGACGACCCGCTCGACTTGGCGGAGTTTGAAGAAAGCGAAGAAGACGCCCTGGCCCGCGCCATTGCCGAAGAACAGGAGCTCGACGCATGAGCAAGGAACGCTACGGCATCCGCCGCTTTGCCCTTTTGAACACCGCCGGCTACAGCCTCGGCCTGTTCCCGCTGGAAGAGCCGCTGTCGGTCTATGGCGCGAACAACCTCGGTAAATCCGCTTCGATCAATGCGCTACAGTTCCCGATTCTGGCGCGCATGTCGGACATGAGCTTCGGCAAGTACAGCCTGGAGCAATCCCGGCGCTTCTACTTCGCCTCCGACACCAGCTACATCCTGGTGGAAGTGAACCTGCCCCATGGCCCCCACGTGATCGGCGTGGTCGGACGCGGCCCGGGCGGCGGCTTCGGTCACCAGTTCTTTGCCTATGCCGGCCGGCTGGACCTGGCCCACTACCAGAAAAACGACACCTGCCTGCGCCAGAAAGAACTGTTCAGCAACCTTGAGCGCGAAGGCCTGAAAGCCTACGAACTCAAGCCCGATGAACTGCGGCGCCTGCTGGTCGGTGGGCACACCTCGATCCCGCTGGACCTGACACTGATCCCGTTGCGCTCCACCAGCGAACAGAGCCTGAAGACTTTCCGCGCACTGTTCATCAACCTGCTGCACATGCGTGAAATCACCGCGGCCAAGCTCAAGCAACTGTTCCTCGATGCCTTCGAGCACAGCTTGCGCTCCGGTAGCGTCGACTACATCGCCGCGTGCGAAGAAGCCTTCCGCGATGTGCGGCGCATGGAACAGGATTACCACTCGCTGGTGGCCGCCGGCCCGCTGGTCGAAGCCCTGGCCAACGGCGTGAAACAGCGCGACATCCTGCGTGGCAAGCTGCACCGGATCTCGCCGCTGCTCGACTCCCTGCTCGGCACCTGGTCGGACTACGCCAGTGCCCGCAAGGAAGAGCTGACGATCCAGGCCGAGCACTATCGCCACGAGCAGGACGCCCTGCAGAACGATCAGCGTGGCGGCACCCAGGAGCTGATGCGCCTGGAGCGGGAAATCACTGGCATCCAGCGCTGGCTCGGCGAGCTGGCGGTGCTCAAGCATCGCTTTGCGCTGGTCGATGACGTCAAGGTGCTCGAGCAACAACTGCTCGCGGCCAAGGACGCCCACGACGAGCTGGCAGGTGCCCTGGCGCAGTCGCGACAGTTCAGTGCCGAGGACCTGGAAGAACGCCTGCGCGACCTGGAAAAACGCCTGAAGTCGGTCAAGCAACAACTCGACCACGCCGACAACAACAGCTACGCCCGCCTGCGCGAGGAATTCTCGCAGCAAGATGTCGAGCGCCTGATGCGCCTGTTCAACAGCGCACTGTTCAGCCTGCCGCTAGGCGAGCACGGCATTGCCCTCGACGACAACGGTGATTGGGTGAAATCCGTGGAGCTGATCCTCGACGGTTTCAAGGGCGAGCGTTTCGAAGTGCCAGGACTGTCCATCGACATCTCGCACATCGAGCCACCGGCCTTGCAAGCCCTGGCAGACCGCGCCGCGCTGCGCGATCAGAAAGAGCGCCTGGAAAAAGAACTCAAGCAACTGAAAACCCAGCAAGCCGTGGCGGCCGACCGCGCCGCGAGCAAGACCCAGACCGAAGCGCTGTACCAGCAGGTGCTGGATGCGCAGAAAGCCTTGGAAGAATTCCGTCGCGCGCAAACCCTGAGCGCCGAAGAAGGCGACAAGCTGGAGCAGCTGGCGCAGATGGAAGCCGCCCAGGACGAACTGAAGCGTTCCAGCGATGCCTTTACCGAACGCGTCCAGCAACTGTCCGCCAAGCTGCAACTGGTCGGCAGGCAGATCGGTGACATGGAAGCCAAGCAACGTACCCTCGACGACGCCCTGCGCCGTCGTCAGTTGTTGCCGGCGGATCTGCCGTTCGGTACGCCGTTCATGGATCCGGTCGACGATTCCATGGACAACCTGCTGCCGCTGCTCAACGACTATCAGGACAGCTGGCAAGGCCTGCTGCGCGCCGACGGCCAGATCGAGGCGCTGTACGCCCAGGTACGCCTCAAGGGCGTGGCCAAGTTCGACAGCGAAGACGACATGGAACGTCGCCTGCAACTGCTGATCAACGCCTATGCGCACCGCACCGACGAAGCCCTGACCCTGGGCAAGGCTCGCCGCGCCGCCGTGACAGACATCGCCCGGACCCTGCGCAACATCCGCAGCGACTACGACAGCCTCGAGCACCAACTGGCGCTGTTCAACCGCGAGATCAACAAGCGCCAGGTGTCCAACCTGCAAAGCTTCCGCATCGTGCTGGCGCCGAACAAGGAAGCACTCAAGCACATCGACCAGATCATCCACAGCGCCGGTCAGTACGAAGAAGGCGAGACCCTGTCCGTCTTCGACCTCAGCCAGAGCGCCGAGCAGGACAACAAGAACGAAGAGGCCAAGGAATACCTGGCGCGGCTGGTGGCGGCGAACCACAACCAGCTCGGCCTCAAGGACTTGTTCGAACTGGCGTTCGAGATCACCAAGGTCAACGGATCGCCGGTGATCCACACCGACATCGACGGCGCCGCGTCCAACGGCACCACCATGACCATCAAGGCGCTGACCAACATGTATTTGTTGCTGCACTTGATGGACCGCGACCTGGCCGGGCGCGTGCGCTTGCCGTACTACCTCGACGAGGCCGCGGACATCGACGAGAAAAACCAGGCGGCTTTGCTGGAGACCAGTCTGCAACTGGGCTTCGTGCCCATCCTGGCCAGTGTGAAGCCGCAGGTTTGCGCCAGTGTCGCCATCGACCTGGAAGGTGGCAGCGGCCCGGCTGGCATCTACATCGATGAGGACGACTGGAAATACATTCGTCGTCATGAGCCGGTGAAGGCGACGGTGAATGTTGAAGCGGATGAGCCGGAGCTGGATGCGGTCTGAGGCTTGAATCGAAGGTAATAAAAAGGCCGCGATCCAATGGATTGCGGCCTTTTTTGTGGTTCTTTCAGCGCTCTTAAGGGCCTCTTCGCGAGCAGGCTCGCTCCTACAGTGGACCGGTGTACATAAATCCATTGTGGGAGCGGGCTTGCTCGCGAAGGCGTCATTACTGGCGCCTGATCAGTTCGGGGTTACTTGCCGAGCGAAATCTTCGGTGCCCAGGTCAGCCATTCCTCTTCGAACTTGTCGAACAGCGGGAATGTCTGCTCCGGCCGCGCCGGGCTGCCAATGCGTTCACCGTCTGGCGTAGCGAAGGCGACACCGCCCTGGATCATCGTCTCCAGCGATTCGGTACGCACCGTCGCTCCTCTGAACAGGCCAACATCAAAGTCAAAACCACTGGTGTTCCAGAAGCGCGTGCCACTGCGAACCAAAGGCGCGTACTTGGGCTCGATCAGAATGTGGATCAGCACACGATCAGCCGTCTGGCCCAACTCATAGCCCGTGACCTTGCCCACGGTGATTTCGCGATACGTCACCGGCACACCCGTCTTCAACGAACCACGGCGAGGAGCGCTCAATACAAGGCTCAAACCGGCTTCCTGCTTGGCAGTTTCCGGGGGATTGGCCAGCGCCACGAAATTCTTCTGCGGCCCCAGATTCTTCGCTGCCGGCTCCACCTCGATGTACTGCCCGGTGACCAACGTTTCCAGGTTCGAGGTCTTGATCAGCCCCAGCTCGGGCTTGACCACCCAGAATTGACTGCCGACACGCGCAATGCGCTCCGGAACCTCATCGATTCGCGCAGTCAGCAGCACCGACTGTAAATCGTCACTCAGATCCACGTCTTCAATCTTGCCGACATCCAGCCCCTTATAGCGGATCGGTGTGCCGGTACGCAGGCCATCGGCACGGTCGACCTTGATGGTGATCATCGCGCCTTTCTGGTTGGCTTGCTCATGGTTGTCGAACAGGCGGAAACGTGGGATGCGCTTCTGCAAGGGCGCCTTGGCCTCCGGTGTTTCAAAGGCGATGCCGCCGGCCATCAGGCTTTGCAACGATTCACTCTTGACCTGGATCCCGCCCGTCAGCCCACCCGTCAAGGTGATGCCACTGGCATTCCAGAACCGTGTAGAAGCGTTGACCAGGTCTTCGTATTCCTTCTCGATATGGACGCCAATCACCAGCTGTTTCTTTTTGCGCGAAAACTGATAGCTCTGTACCGAGCCCACCTTGACCTGCTTGTAGAGGATCGGGCTGCCCACATCCAGCGAGCCGAGGGTATCGGTGAACAACACCAGGTGCAGGCCTGGTGAACGCAAATCGAGCGGCGGCGCCTTGGGCCGTGCGACAAACTCACGTTGCGGCGCGGCGCCTTTGTCCCCTGGGCGCACGGCGATGTAGTTACCCTTGACCAATGCTTCAAGGCCGGTGATACCCGCCAGGGAAATCGATGGCTTGACCACCCAGAACTGGGTGCCATCGACCAGGTAGTCCTCGGCCAGTGGGTCCAGGGTCAACTCGGCGCTGGCACCGGACAAATCGGGATCGACCTTGAGCGCCTTGAGGGTGCCGACCTGAATGCCTTTGTACATCACCGGCGTGCGACCAGCCTGCAAACCTTCGAAATCACTCAGCTTGACCTTGACCTTGATCCCCGCGGCAGCCGCATCGAAATCCTCATAAAGGCGGAACGGCAGGCTCGGATCGGTCGGTGGACTGTCCTTGCGGTTTTCAGGTGTGGCAAACGCAATACCGCCGGCAACAATACTGGCCAGGGACTCACTGCGTACTTTTACACCCGAGAGGTTGGCATCGATGCTGATGCCGCTGGCGTTCCAGAAACGCGTGTGTTTGCGCACGAGCTTGGCGTAGGTCGGTTCGATGAAGACCTTCAGTTCGACCGTACTCTGGTCCTCGGAAAGCACGTAGCTTTTGATCTGCCCGACCTTGATCTGCTTGTAGAACACCGGGCTGCCACGGTTCAGCGAGCCCAGGCGATCAGCCTTGATCGTCAGGTGCAGGCCGGGCTGGGCGTCCGACAGCGGAGGCTCCTGGGCCAGGGCCTTGAACTTGCGGGCAGGCTCGCCCTCACCGGGGCTGATCGCGACATAGTTACCCGAGACCAGCGTCTCCAGCCCGGTGATGCCGGCCAGCGTCACGCTCGGCTTGACCAGCCAGAAGCGCGTGCTGGTGCGCAGGTACTGCTCCACGTCCTTGTTCATCTCGACGGTCGCGATCACACCTTTGGAGCTGCCTTCATCATCAAGCTTGAGGGCCTTCACCTTGCCGACCGGCATGCCTTTGTAGACAACTTCGGTCTTGTTGGCCTGGATGCCTTCACCGCTTTCGAAACGTACCTGAACCTCGATACCGGTTTCGTTGTAGGCGCGCCAGCCAAGCCAGCCACCAATGATCAAGGCAATCAGGGGCAACACCCAGATGGCCGACCAGTTCGAAGCCGGTCGGGTTTTAGCTGTAGGCAAATCAGTCATGGTCGTCGTCCGACTCCGTGTTATCCCAAATCAGTCGGGGATCGAAAGTTACTGCGGCAAGCATCGTCAGAATCACCACGCTGGCGAACGCAATGGCGCCCAGGTCTGCTTCGATGGTGGCAAGCCGACCAAAATTCACGAGCGCCACCAAGATGGCGATCACAAAGATATCGAGCATCGACCAGCGGCCGATGAACTCGATAAAGCGGTACATCCATATGCGCTGGCGGGCCGAGAGTGGCTGGTGGCGCTGGACGGAAAACAGCAGCAAGGCAATACCCACCAGTTTGAACGTGGGCACCACAATGCTGGCGATAAACACCACTGCGGCGATGGGAATCATGCCGTGCTGAACCAGTTGAATCACTCCGGACATGATTGTGCTGGGATCACCCTTGCCCAGGGAGCTCACGGTCATGATCGGCAACACATTGGCCGGTATATAAAGAATGGCGGCGGTGATCAGCAACGCCCAGGTCCGCGCCACGCTGTTCGGGCTGCGGGCATGCACCAGCGCACCGCAGCGAGTACAGACCTGTTCATCGGTATCAGCTTCCTGCTTGTTCAATTCATGGCATTCGGCGCAAATCAGAATGCCTGCATCAATCGCCCGCATGGGCATCCTCTCCTGATAAAGCCTGCCAGATCTGGTGAGGCGACATCACAACCTCCAGCCAGACCTGAACCAACAACAATCCAATGAAGCACGCCAGGCCCAGGCCGATGGTCATTGCTGCCATATCTGCCAGCTTGACGATCGCGACCAGTACGCCCATGAGGTAAACCTCAAGCATCCCCCAGTCCCGTAAATGGTGGTAAATACGATAAAGCAGCAAGCCGTAGCTACGTCCGACGTCGAAACGGATACTCAGCAACACGACCAGTTGGCAGAGCAGCTTGAGTAGCGGAATCGCCATGCTGCACAGGAACACAATGACTGAAACGCTTTGCATGCCTGTATCGAAAAGCCCGACAACCCCGCTCCAGACAGTGTCTTGCGACGATTGCCCGAGCAGATTGAGTTGCATGATGGGTAAAAAGTTCGCCGGGATATACAACAGCAGTGCCGCGATAACCAGGGCGAGACTGCGCTGCACGACGTTGTATCGATGGGCATAGAGCTCGTAACCACATCGCGGGCACAGGGCTTTCTCGCCATGGTCGAGCTTGGGCTTGCGCATCAGCAAGTCGCACTCGTGGCATGCCACCAAATCGTTCAGCGGTAATTCTGACAGCCTTGAGGCGTCAACCGGATCTGGCATATAACGCTCTGACTCCGAAAAGGTTGGGCCTATTCTAGTGCCCTGAATCGAAAATAACTGTGCCAATTTGTGCACGAGTCAGCGTGATTTTCTTTCGGCAAAAGACAAAACCCCTACCTGCA
>NZ_AKJF01000035.1 GCF_000282475.1 Pseudomonas sp. GM78 | reverse complement strand
CGGTATAGGTCAGGTTCTCGACATCAGCACCCAGGGTGTAGCTGGCCAGCGACGTCTGCACGGTATCCGTACCGCCACCCGCCACCTCGACCACCACGTCCGCGACTACATCGACAACGTAGGTGTCGTTGCCAGCTCCCCCCACCAACTGGTCAGCACCCGCACCGCCATTGAGGACGTCGTTACCCCCCCCGCCGGTTATGGTGTTAGCCAGGGCATTACCGGTACCGGTGAAGTTACCGGCACCGGTATAGGTCAGGTTCTCGACGTTGGCACCGAGCACGTAGCTGGCCAGGGTGGTCTGCACCAGATCGGTACCGCCACCCACCGCCTCGGTGACGCTGTCACCGACGTTGTCGACCACGAAGGTGTCGTTGCCGGCACCGCCGTTCATGGCATCCGCGCCAAGCCCACCGCTGAGGATGTCGTTGCCGTCTCCGCCACTGAGGGTGTCGTTGCCGGCCCCGCCAGTGATGCTGTTGGCCAGCGTATTACCGGTACCGGTGAAGTTACCGGCGCCGGTAAAGGTCAGGTTCTCGACGTTGGCACCGAGCACGTAACTGGCCAGAGTGGTTTGCACCAGATCGGTACCGCCACCCACCGCCTCGGTCACGGTGTCACCGACGTTGTCGACCACAAAGGTGTCGTTGCCGGCACCGCCATTCATGACATCCGCGCCGGTTCCACCGTTGAGGGTGTCGTTGCCGTCCTCGCCATTGAGGACGTCGTTGTCGGCTCCGCCGTTGAGAATGTCATTGCCAGTGCCGCCCAACAACAGGTCAGCACCCGCCAGGCCATTGAGCGTATCGTTCCCGCCCAGGCCATTGAGTACATCGTCACCCGTGCCGCCCGTCAGGGTGTTCGCCCCAGCGTCCCCCGTCAGTATCACGCCAGGCGGTACCAGCGCCGTCGCCGCAGAGGTCACCGTCTCCAGCGTGCCGAAGCCATCGGTGTAGCGCACGATCACCCGCAGTTGCAGATTGCCCTGCGCCCCACCCGGGGTGAACGTCGCAGCGGTCGCGCCGTTGATGTCGGTGAAGGTCGTCCCGGTACCTTGCTGCCATTGGTAGCTGAAGGTGCCCAGCCCATCCACATCGGCTATCCCGGCGGTCAGCGCGGTCAGCACCTGCCCTTGTTCCGGTGTCGTATCGCTGATCAGCGGCGCACCTGTCGGTGCATCGTTGACGTTTTCCACCGGGTCCGAAGGGTCGGACGCCACGCTTTCGGCCACACCGAAGCCATCCACGTAACTGACCACCACACGCACCTGATCGCCGACCTGATCCTGAGTCAGCGTAAACGTGCTACCTGTCGCACCGGCGATGTTGACGAAGTTGACGCCGTTGGTCGCCTGCCACTGATAGGTGAACTGCGGATTGTTGAGACCATCGGCATCGACGATGCTCGACGGGTCAGCGGTCAGCACCTGGTTCTGCGCCAAAATTCCGAGAACGGTTGGCCCTACGGTCGGTGCGCTGTTCCCCGCCGAATCGACGATCTCCAGCGTGCCGTTGGCATCCTGGTACACCGCCCTGACGCGGATGTTCAGGCCCGCCACATCGTCCGCCACCCGGTAGGTGGTGCCAGTCGCCCGCGAAGCTTCGCCGGCGTCGACAACGGTGATGTCCTCATAGATGCCCGTGCCAGGAATGTTTTCCACCTGCCAGTAGTAAGCCACCGCTCCGCTCACCGCGCCGGTCGCATTGGCCCCGCTGACGTTATCGGCATCGTGCACCGCCCGATTGCTGACGCGCAGCAACTGGCCGGCCACAGGCGTATCGTCACGCAGACCGGTAGCATCATCGAGGATCGCCAGATGACCCGACGGGCCATCGTTCAAGGCGGTGCCAACGCCGGTCGACTGCGCCAGGTCAGAGAACTGCAGACGCTCGATGCCGGTCAGGCGATCGACACCGTCACGCCCCGCCACCAGGTCGGTCACAATGACCGTATTACCCACGACTTCGACAGTGTATTCCGTCGAATTACCGGAGAACACCGCAGTGTCGAAGCGGTCATTGCCGGTCAGGATCTCCCGCTTGATGATCAATTGACCCGGGTTGTAAGTGCCGTTGAGCATGAACGGCACCAGCGGTTCCATGCTGTCGAACGTGGCGATTTCCGGGCCAGTGCCATCAAGGTTTGCCCGTACGCTGATGCGTACGTTCAGCCACTTGTCACCATCGATGATGTCGTCGCCACCGCGACCTTCGATCAGGTCGCTGCCGCTGCCACCGAGGATGATGTTGCCGCCGTCGAAGAACGTCGCTCCCTCCGGCAGCACATCCGCCAGGCCGTCGATCAGGTTGATGTTGGTCAGCACACTGCCGGTTGCACCCGCGCCAGGCAGCGATCCGGCATCTTCGTTGTCACCGCGCAGGAAGTCACCGTGCGCTGAACCCGACAGACCTTCCATGATGTCGAAACGCACCAGCGCCGAGGCCCCCGAACCCGGTACCAGCGGTACATCGAAAAAGCGGTCGCTCATATCGATGCTCACACCCTGGGCGAGATCCTTGAACGTCGCCCAGTCATAGCCGGAGCCGCCGATATAGCGGTCACCAAAGCCGAGACTGCCGACCATGATGTCGTCACCGCCTTCACCGTTGAACTTGTCGTTCTCGCCACCGCCAATGAACACATCGTTGCCGATGATCGGGTCGTTGCCCAGCGGGTCGAAGTTGTCGCCAGGCGCACCGTCGGAGGTGCCCTTCTCGATCCAGTCGTCGCCTTCGTTACCCATGTCCTGTTCGTTAGCTTTGCTGCCGAGGATGAAGTCGTTGCCCTGGCCACCAATGGCTTCGGAGGCGTCCTCACCGGTCACGATGAAGTCATTGCCGAACCCGCCGATGATCAGGTTGACGCCGTTGCCACCGTGCAGCACGTCGTTGCCGTCGCCCCCCTGGATGTTATCGTCGCCGCCGGCATCAGTGATGATGTCGTCGCCGGCGCCACCGCGCAGCTGGTCGTTGCCGTCACCGCCTTCGATGCGGTCGTTGCCGCCGTCACCCCAGACGGTGTCATCGCCTTCACTCGCGATGAGGATGTCTGCACTGTGGGTACCGCCCAGCACGATGTGCTCTTCACCGGTGTACTTGATGTAGTTGGCGTCCGGTCCGTCGGTCAGCGGGTTGTCGCGGAACACCACCTTATGGCCGTTCTCGAGCGGATCGGCACTGCCCAGGCCATCGTTGTACTGCTTGGACTGGTCCCTCTCCAGATAGAAGCCCGGGTCCGAGAACACCAGGCCCGGCAGGTGCGTGGCCGAGGTGTTGGCCATGATCAGCTTGGCGAACGAGTTGCTTTCCAGCTCGGCGTTCATCGACAGGCCAGAGGTACGCTCCAGGTAGTAGAAGCGATCGCCGTCCTGCAGTTTCTCCATTTGATTCTCGAACACGAAGTTGAAGGTCGAGCCAAGCATGCCGCCAAACGGCGTGATCTGTTCGGCCAGGCCGCCGATCCATAGATCGATGGCGTCGACCCCGGTGATCGTCACACCCTTCAGATCGTCTGCAGTCCCCAGGGCCCCATCCTTGCCCGCCCGCGTCACGTTGGCCCAGGTGCCGGTGCCGTTGAGGAAGTCCAGGCGATCGGATGGCTCGTCAATACCCCCGTCGCCGAAGACCAGCAACATCGCCGCGGCGCGCTTGCCTTCTAAAGTGGTTGCCGAGGTAATCGTGCCATGGGTGCCGTAGGCCGCGATGAAGTTGATCAACGACTCCGGATGCTTGAGGTGCTGCACCAGGTCGACCCAGCTGCTGTACGGCTTGAGTTGGGTATCTCCGGTCTGGCTGTAGATGTCGCGGCGAATCGCGTTGAGCGAGGGAATCCCCACGTCGCGGCCACGGGCGATGTTGATCGCCGGCAGGTCGAGTGGCAGGCCCAGCAGGTTGTTGCGCAGCGCCTCGGTGACGAACTCGTCGATTTCGTTACCGGCTTGCCGGGTCACCCCACGCACGATCGCACTGGTCGCATCCTCTGGCGTCACGCCACTGGCGGCATACGCCAACGGGTTGAGGAACGCCGCGATCAAGCCCAGTTGTTGATCGGGGTTAGCGCTGCTCGGATCGCCAATCACGTCGAAATTGACGTCGTAGCGATCGACAGTCTCGGTCAGCATCGAGTGGCCAAACCGGTACACGGTGTGGGCGAACTCGGCGACGATCGAGGCATCGAGGTCGACGTCATAGACCTGGGTCGGTGCGAAGAACAGGTCAACACGAGGCTGGATGGTTCGCGCAAACTCCTCGAACACCAGGTGCTGATACTGCATCTCGGTACCGAACTTGGCCGCCTGGAACAAGCGCTCGCCGTTCCACACCAGCGCATCGATCTCGGCCTGGTTGGCGGGCATGGCAGCCACGGGCGTGAGCAGCCACTCGTTGAGGAAGGCCACGTCGTGGGAATCGAGCACGGTGTCCTTGGTCTGCGCCACCAGCCGGTTGTGCTCGGCGTGGAAGATCGCATGCACCGCGGTCAGGCCGATGTTTTCGTTGACCCGGCCGTCGCCGGCGATGTAGTGAGCGTCGAGCAGTTCGTTGTCGTAGGTCAGGTTGGCCCCGGTCTGCGGATTGAACTCCTGTGCATTGCCGACATCGTGGTCACCGTCCGCCTGCAGAATCCCGCCGGCGCTCACCGGCACAGCGTTGTGGGCGATGTCGTTGAGGAAGGCGTGGCCAGTGCGTACCGCGTTTGCGAGGCTGATTGGGTTGCTCGGATCACCTTCGACAAGGGTTGTGACGTCGTCGGCGTTGCCGGCAATGCCGTCCAGCCCGTTGTTCACCCGAATGACAACCTGCGGGAAGCCGTGCGGCCCCTTGATGAAGTTGCCATAGGCGTCCGTCGCCAGCAGCGGACCGCTGTCGATATCGGCGTCGGTGAGATTGATGCCCAGAACGTCCCGTGCCTGCGCCTTGACCACCTTCCAGGTCGCCATGCCACCGATTTCGGTGTCATCGCCGGTACCGAACTTGCCGTCCTGCCCCAGGTCACGATTGGTGATCAGGTTGCCGGTCGCTTTAGGGCCGTGATCCGTCATCACGTATCCGCGCAGGAACACCTGGTGCGACGGATGCGAGCTGTAGGTCTGGTTCTGGTCCACGAACGGCGTGGTGGTGTTGGTGTGTTCATGGATGTCGTCGTCCGTGCCGAGAACGCCATCCGCCCCTGGCTGGTTGGTCGCGCGGGTCAGCACCATGAAGTTGGTGTGGCCGCCCGGCACATATAGCGGATCGTCCGGTTGCAGCGGGATGTAGACGGTGCCCGATCCACCCTTGGTCACCAGGTCCAGGCCATGGTCGAAGAACTGCCCGAAGAAGGTCATCCAGGCGTTGAACGGCGCGGACAATCCCGCATCCGCCGCGGTGTTCTCGAACAGGTACACATCGTGATCGTCTTGCGTACCGAACTTGCCATCCATCCCAGGGCTGGCGACTATCCGTACGCCATCCTTGAGCACGTCGTCGTTACCGCTACCCGATACGCCGAAGTCGAGATGACCGTTTGCCCCCGGGTCGTACGCCGTGGCATAGGCAGCCGGGTTGTGCGATGTCTGGTCCACGATCAGGTTACTGATTGTGCGCGGCTGCGAGTCAATCACCAGACCGCCGCTGGACGCATAGGTCGTTCCCGCTTGCGCCGGATTGAACACCGGATCGGACACGCGCGGGAAGGTATTGTCGGCGGCACCATACTGGGTGTGGTTGTTGCCGTTGAGGTTCAGCAGGTTGTTGTTCGACCCGTCGACCGAACGCAGGCCCAACGGCGCGCGGATATTCGGGATCAGCGAGAGGATGTCCTGACCGTTCGCGTCAGCCTCGGCAATCTTGATCTGGTCAAGGATGAAGTTGAGGTCGGAGCGGACCATGTGCAGGCCCTCGCCACCCGCCGTGGCATCGGCCACGGGGGTCGGCGCCGTCGGTACGACCGGTGCGCCGGCAGCCACTACCGCCGTCGGCTGCGAGAACACCACTTCCGTCGTGCCATGCCCATCCTGGTAGATCGCCTTGACCCGCAACGACAGCCCGGCGAGGTCCGGAGAGACCTTGAACGAGGTGCCGTCAGCACTCTGGAACGCCAGGTCGCCGGCCGGCAAGAGGATGATGTCCTCGAAAACGCCACTGCCTGGGTCCGACTCGAATTGCCAGTAGTAGGACACCGAGGCGCTGTTGAGACTGCCCCCGACGTTGTTGGCATCGGTCACCCCGGCCACGCTGACGGTCAGCATGTCGCCCACCGTAATAGCGCCGCCGTTGCCATCGGCGATGGTCGGTCTGCCAACCGGTTGTGCATTGAGCCCCGGCACCAGCACTTGCTGGCCATCGGCGAACTGCAGGCGTTCGATATGCAGCAGGGTATCGGTACCGTCGCGACCGGCTACGGTATCTGCAACCGTCCACACATCGTCCGCCAGACTGTCCGTGCCGCGGGTGTCCCGGGTCACCACATACTCAGACTGGGCTCCGGAGAATATGGCGGTGTCGAAGGCCGCTCCGCCCGTCGAGGTGCCGGGCAGGATTTCCCGCACGGCCTTGAGTTGACCGGGGTTATAGGTGCCATCGAGCATGAAGGGAATCATGTCGACCATGCTGTCGAAGCTGGCGACCTCGGGACCGGTATGGTTGACATCACCCGGGGCATAAACGGCAATCCTGACGTTGATCCATTTGTCGCCGTCGATCAGGTCATCGCCACCGCGGCCCTCGATCAGGTCACTGCCATTGCCACCGAGGATGATGTTGCCCGTGGCAAAGCCGGTGGTCGGCAGGCCGGCATCGGCCAGGAATTGCGCGAGTCCGCGGATCAACGCCACATTGGTCAGCGCACTGCCCGTGGCCCCCCCGTGGTTGAGGATGGTGTCGGCATCGACATTATCGCCCCTGAGTACGTCGCCGTACTTCGAACCGGACAAGCCTTCCACTTCGGCGAAGCGGTCAAGGATCGAGGCGGGCGAGGCGCCGACCGGATTGAATACGCCGGTGTTCTGGTTTGGCGCGTTACCGTGTGGCTGCGCCAGCGCGGCCATGGTCAGGTCAGCGGTGACGCCGAACTTGTCATCCTTGTAGGTGACCCAGTCGAAGCCGGACATGCCTTCCATCTTGTCCTGGGCATCGCTGCCGACAAAGATGTCATCGCCACCCTCGCCGATCATTTCGTCGAAGCCACCGCCACCGACAAAGATGTCGTTGCCGATCGTATCGTCATTGAGCAACGGCGCGGCGTTATCGCCAGGCGCACCGTCCTGGGTGCCCTTCTCGATCCAGTCGTCACCTTCGTTGCCGGTCGGTGGCAGGTTGGTCTTGGCACCGAGGATGAAGTCGTCGCCCTGGCCGCCGAAGGTGGTGCTGATGTCTTCGGTGGTGACGATGAAGTCCTGGCCATCGCCGCCCAGGATCAGGTTGCCGGCGGCCAGCATGCTGCCGGCGATGATCACGTCGTTACCGGCATTGCCTTCCAGGCGGTTGTCGCCGAACGAGTCGGTAATGATGTCATCGCCTGCGCCACCCAGTACCGCATCGTTGCCGGCACCGCCTTCGAGGATATCGTTGCCGCCGTCGCCATAAATGGTGTCATCGCCGTCACCGGAAATGATGATGTCATTGCCGGCGGTGCCGCCCAGGACCACATGGTCTTCACCGTTGTAGCGCAGATAATTGTTGTCTGTACCGGGGGTATCGGGGTTGTCGCGGACCACCAGCTTGACGATTTCCACGCCGTCGATCATGAGGCCGCCCGTCGGGTCGGCTTTGCCGCCCGCACCCAGGCCCGTGAACTGATTGTCCTGATTCACTTCGAGGGTGAACGTCGGCGTCAGGAACACGGTATTCGACAGGTGGGTAACATCGCTGTTAAGCATGATCAGCTTGGCGAAGGAGTTGTTCTCAAGCTCAGTGCCGAAGTTCAGGCCTGCGACACGCGACAGGTAGTAGAAGCGGTCGCCGTTCTGCAACGCCTCCATTTGGGTCTCAAAGACGAAGTTGAACGTCGAGCCGAGCATGCCGCCGAACGGCATTTTCTGCTCGGCGAGGCCACCTACCCAGAAGTCGATGTCGTCCACGCCGGTGGTGGTGACGCCATTGACCATGGCGTACTCGCCCGAGCTGTTAAGGAATGCCAGGCGATCGGCGAGATTGGCGGTAAAGATACGCTCGTCGGGAGTATCCACGTTGATCACCGCGCTGCCACCAAACACCAGGGCCGCAGCGATCGCACGCATCTCGACCAGCGTATCCACATCGGCCGCCATCAATGCGCTGTGGGTGCCGAAAGCGGCGATGAAGTTGACCAGGGATTCGGGGTGCTTGAGGTGCTCGGCAAAGTCAGCCCAACTGATGTACGGCGTGAGTTGGCTGTCGCCGGTGGCTGCGTACATCTCACGCCGCGCTTCATTCAACGTGGGGATGCCCGTGTCGCGACCGCGCGCCAGGTTCAGGGCCGGCAAATCGAGCGGCAGACCGAGCAGGTTGTTTCGCAACGCTTCGGTGACGAATTCATCGATCTCGTTGCCAACCTGGCGGGTCGCACCGCGAATGATCGCCCCTGCCGCTTCGTCCGAGGTCGCTCCGCTGCCGGCGAACGCCAGCGGGTTGAGGAAGGCCGCGATCAGCCCCATTTGCGAGTCAGGGTTGTTCGGGTCAGTGAGGAGCGGATTGAACTCGGGGTCGAAACGATCGACGGTTTCGGTCAGCATCGAGTGGCCGAAGCGGTACACCACATGGGCGAACTCGGCGAGGATGGCCGGGTTGATCGTGGTGTCATAACCGTTGGGGGCAAGGAATTCGTCGACCTGCGGCTGAATGGTCCGCGCGAACTCCTCGAACACCAGGTGCTGGTACTGCATCTCGGTACCGAACTTGGCGGCCTGGAACAGGCGCTCGCCGTCCCACACCAACGCCGCGATACCGGCGGGTGTCGTCGGTATCTCGGTCACGTCGTCCGCCAGCCATTCATTGAGGAAAGCCAGGTCGCCGGCGGCAAGGATGGTGTCCTTGGATTGCTGGACCAGGCGGTTGTGCTCGGCGTGGAACACATGGTGCACAGCGGTCAGGCCGATGTTCTCGTTCACCCGGCCGTCGCCGGCAATGTAGTGGGCATCGAGCAGTTCGTTGTCATAGGTCAGGTTGTTGCCGGCATTGCCTACGTCCTGCGCATTGCCGACATCGGTATCGCCATCCGCCTGCAGCACCCCGTTGACCACGACCGGCGCGGCATTGTGGGCGATGTCGTCGAGGAAGCCATGCCCGGTGCTCACGGCGTTGGCCAGGCTGATCGGCGCATCCCGGTTGCCTTCGACCAGTTGCGTGACGTCATCCGCCGTACCGGCGGTACCGTCAGCACCGTTGTTGACACGCATCACCACCTGCGGCATGCCGCTTGGCCCGCGGATGAAGTTGCCATAGGCATCGGTTGCCAGCAGCGGCACGCTGTGCACATCGGCGTCGGTCAGGTTGATGCCGAGGATGTCACGAGCCTGGGCCTTGACCACTGCCCAGGTCGCCATGCCGCCATTTTCGCCATTGCCATCATCGGAGGTGCCGAACTTGCCATCGGCGCCGAGATCACGGTTGGTAATCAAGCGACCCGTGGCAATTGGGTTGCCTGCCGCGTTGAGGGCGTATTCGCGCAGGAACACTTGATGCGAGGGGTGCGAGCTGTAGGTCTGGCTTTGGTCCACGAACGGCGAGGTGGTGTTGGTCTGGCCATCATCGGCAGTGCCGACAATTCCGTCCGCGCCAGCGGCACGCACTGCTCGTGACAGCACCATGAAGTTGGTCGGGCTGCCGGGTACGAACAACGGATCGTCCGGTTGCAGCGGAACAAACACGATTTCGGTACTGCTCTTGGTGACCAGGTCCAGGCCGTGGTCGAAGAACTGGCCGAAGAAGGTCATCCACGAGTTGAAGCTGGCGGTCAGGCCGACGTCCGGCGACACGTTGGGAATCAAGAACACTTCCTTGTCGTCTTCCGTGCCGAACACGCCATCCAGCCCGGGACTGATCACCGGGTCGGCACCGCCGTTCGCCGCAACCGCGGCCGGGTTGTTGGCGGTCTGGTCGACGATCAGGTTGCTGATGATGCGTGGCTGCGGGTCGACCACATACCCTGTCGAGGCATAGGACGCTCGATACTGGGCATCAAGCAGGCGCAGGAAGGAATTGTCCGCAGCGCCAAACTCGGTTTGCCCGGCGACCAGGTTGTTGTAGCTGCCATCGACGGTTCGCAAACCGAATGGCACCTGAGTGTTAGGCAGCAAATCAATGAGGCTCGCGCCACTGGCATGCGCTTCCGCGATGAAGATTTGCTTGAGTATGAATTCCAGGTCCGACTTGTTGAAATTGGCCATTTTTTTATTGTCCTCGATCTCTCTGGGGGAAAGGCACGGGACGAGAAAATCCTCCCACGCCCAGTCAGGTGCTGGCTTGCGTAGTTCATGGGTTCAGTTGTATGGCGAGAGCAGGCGTGGGATAGGCAAAGCCGTCCCCCGGCGCCTGGGAATGCGCGCCTGGAATTCGCGAAATGAATGGTTCGCTGAGCGGTTAGGCAGAGCGATCCCGAGCCGAGGGTGGGCCATGGAATCTGGAAGTCGAAGCGAACTTCCTGAACAGCTCCGTCACCGCGCAAGACAACGAAATGATCGCCATGTGTGCTCCTTCAGGAAAATCACCGTGCCTTGCATTGCCAAAGTGTTGGCTGGCTTCAGGGGGGCGATCACCCAACATGACTAAAGTTCCATAGCAAAAAACTGTCAATATTACGCCGCAAAAACAGACGACCGGTGTTAGGCCTGCCAACTAGCTGTTCTTAAACGATATATAGAAAATGCTAAGCACTTATAGCGCGAAATGTTATTTCAAAGTGTATCGCTAGGGAAACAAACGCCACCTACGCTCCTGCATGTGAATAACCCCGAGAACTTGTCCAGAGAACTACAGCTTGTGCCGACGAGTTACTCGGGGAACTAGATGTATTGATAGTCAATTTCATTTACCGGCAGCGGGTGCGCCGCAAGGGCAACCGGCTTTTCGGTGAGGGAGGACCCAAATGCAAAAGCCGTCGAGCACCCGCTCAGAACTGGCTGACGCGATCTTTCGCCTGCGTCGCAGTTTTTACTCGCTCGGAGCATTCAGTGGCGTTATCAACGTCATGATGTTGACGCCAGCGGTGTACATGTTGCAGGTCTATGATCGGGCCCTGGTCAGTCGCAACGTCACAACATTGACGATGCTGACCTTGCTGGTGATCGGGTTGTTCCTGCTGATGTCCACGCTGGAAATGGTCCGCACCCGCGTCGTGATCCGGCTTGGCAACTGCCTCGACATGGACCTCAACCGGCGCATCTTCACCGCCGCCTTCGAGCGCAACCTGAACCGCGCCGGAGGCAACCCGGCCCAGGCCCTGCAAGATCTCGCGCAGGTTCGCCAGTTCCTCACCGGCAACGCCCTGTTCGCTTTTTTCGATGCGCCGTGGACGCCGATCTACCTGCTGGTCGCCTACCTGATCCACCCGCTGCTGGGACTGCTCACGCTGATCGGTTCGCTGATCCTGGTGGGCCTGGCCTACCTCACCGAAAAGGCCACGCAGAAGCCGCTGGCCGAAGCCAATCAGGCCTCCCTCTCCTCCGCCACGTACGCCAATAACAACCTGCGCAACGCCGAGGTCATCGAGGCCATGGGCATGCTGCCGTCGATCAGCAAGCGCTGGTACCAGAGCCATTTGCGCATCCTGGAAATGCAGACCCTGGCCTCCGACCGCGCCGCCCTCATCAGCAGCACCGGGCGCTTCGTACGTATCACCTTGCAGTCGCTGATCCTCGGCGCCGGCGCGCTGCTGGCGATCGAAGGCAAGATCACCCCGGGGATGATGATTGCCTGCTCGATCCTCACCGGCCGCGCACTGGGCCCGGTAGAACAGGTCATCGCGTCATGGAAACAACTGCTCGGCTGCCGCTCGGCCTGGGGCCGGCTCAACGAGATGCTGCAAGACTATCCGCGCAGGCCAGCGAGCATGCCACTGCAGCGTCCGCTGGGCATGTTGGCGGTGGAGAATGTGTATGCCGGTGCCCCCGCTACCAACAACACGATTCTGCGCGGGGTGAGTTTCAGCCTTGTCCCCGGCGAAAGCCTTGGCGTTATCGGCCCATCCGCCTCGGGCAAATCCACCCTCGCCCGCCTGCTGGTTGGCGTCTGGCCGGCGCAGGCCGGCAAGGTGCGCCTGGACGGCGCGGACATCTTCACCTGGAACAAGGGCGAACTGGGCCCCTGGCTCGGCTACCTGCCGCAGGACGTGGAGCTGTTCGAGGGCAGCATCGCCGATAACATTGCGCGCTTTGGCGAAGTGGACAGCGACGCGGTTATCCGCGCCGCCAAGATCACTGGCGTGCACGACATGATCCTGCGTTTCCCGCAGGGGTATGACACCCGCCTGGGTACCGATGGCAGCCCGCTGTCCGGTGGTCAGAAACAACGCATCGCCCTGGCCCGCGCGCTGTATGGCGAACCCAACCTGATCGTGCTGGATGAGCCGAACGCCAACCTTGACGACGTCGGCGAAAAGGCCTTGGTCGATGCGCTGGCCGAGCTCAAGGCCCGCGGTGCCACCGTCATTCTGATTTCCCACCGTCCCAACGTACTTTGCGCCGTCGACAAGGTGCTGATGCTGCGTGACGGCGGCGTGCAGATGCTCGGCACGCGCGACGAAGTATTCGCAGCGCTGCGCAAGGCCAGTGTGATGCCTGCCGGCGCGGCGACCCCACTGGCCTCCGTCAAAGCACGGGAGTGACCGATCATGCAATTGAGCCAACACACCGAGATGATTCAAGCCGATCCCAGGAGCGTGGTAGACCTGGACGTCGGTAAACCCGCGCGCTGGGGCGTGTGGCTGGTGCTCGCCGGATTCGGCGGCTTCCTCCTTTGGTCCTGGCTGGCTCCGCTGGATGCCGGCGTGGTAGCGACAGGCACGGTCAAAGTCACCAGCAATCGCAAGGCCGTGCAGCACCTCAGCGGCGGCACCGTGGAGGCCATCCTCGTTCGCGAAGGCGATGTGGTGAAAAAAGGCCAGGAGGTGGTTCGCCTCGACTCGTTGCGTGCCGCTGCCGAACAGGGTGCGGTTGGCGCCCAGTACATCGTCAGCAAGACCGTGGAAAACCGCCTGGAAGCGGAACGTGACGGCCGCGATGTGGTGGACTTTGACCCTGAGTTGATCAAGCGCTTCAGGGATGACCACCGCCTGGTGGCCGCCATGAATTTGCAACAGCGCCTGCTGGACACCCGGCGCGCCGGTCTTGCGGGTGAAATCAGCATCCTTGAGGAAAACCTGGCGGCGTCGCAGGTGCAGCTCAAGGGCCTGCAGCAGGTCTATGGCGCCCGCGCCTCGCAAATCAACTTCCTCAACCAGGAACTGCAAGGCACCCGCGTGCTGGCGGCCGAAGGCTATGTGCCGCGCAACCGCTTGCTTGAGCTGGAACGCAGCAATGCCGACCTGTCTGCCGGCCAGGCCGAGAACCTCAACAACATCGCCCGCGTGCGTAGCCAGACCACCGAAATCAAGTTGCGCATCCTGCAGCGCCAGCACGATTACCTGAAGGAAGTCGAATCGCAGCTGACTGACACCGCCAAGGAAAACACCACCCTGGCTGACCGCTTGCGCGCGCTCGATTATGAAGTGACCCACACAGTGATTCGCTCGCCCATCGATGGCATGGTCCAGTCCCTGAGCATTGCCACGGTTGGGGGCATCATTCAGCCCGGCTTCAAGATCATGGAGATCGTTCCGGTCAACGAACCGCTGCAGGTCGACGCGATGATTCCCGTGCAAGCCATCGACAAGATGGTCCCCGGCCTGCCCGTGGACATTGCCTTCCCCGCCTTCAACCATGCCCAGACGCCAAACATTCCCGGGCGCGTGAAGACCATCTCCGCCGACCGCCTGCTCGACGAGGAAAGCAAGCAACCCTTCTACCTGGCTCAGGTGGAAGTCACACCCGATGGCATGAGTCTGCTTGGCAGCAATCATATTCGTCCCGGCATGCCCGCCAGCGTCACCATCAAGACCGGCGAGCGCAACTTGATGAGCTATCTGCTCAAACCGATGCTCGAGCGTGTGGACAGCTCGTTCAAGGAACAATGAAATGGACCGTCATTGCCTATTCTTCTGCCTGCTGGGGCTGTCCCTGCCGACCTGCGCCATGGACCTCAAACAAGCCTGGGATCTGTTGCAGTACCAAGGTCCCGTTTACCGCGCCGCCGTGCATGAAAAAGCCGCGGGCGAGGAAAACCGCGCCATCGGCAAGGCTGGCCTGCTACCGCAGATCAGTGCCTCGGCCTACGACAACAAGGTCAATGGCACCCAACGCCAGAGCGGTGTCGAAAGGGATCTGGACTACGACTCCAAGGGCGCCAACGTGCGCCTGCGCCAGCCACTGTTCAACAAACAGAAGATGGCCGAGTACCGCCAGGGTCAGCAACGTGCCGACTACAGTGTCGCGGTGTTCGATGCCAAGACCCAGGACGCCGCGGTGCGCCTGGCCGAAAGCTATTTCGACGTGCTCCTGGCAAGCGAAACCATCGTCCTGGCCAAGGCCAAACTGAGTGCCTTCGATGAGCAACTCGCCTCGGCGAAACGGCGCATGGAGCTGGGGGCCGGCACCGTCACCGACATCGACGAGTCGGTCGCTCGCCGCGACCTCGCCGAGGCCGAACTGATCGAAGCGCAGGACAACCTGGTCAACGCGCGCCGACAGCTGGAGGAATACATCGGTGAGACTCCCGAATCACTGACCACCTTGCAGCCCAACTTCGATACACCACCGCTGCTGCCGAGCAACCTGCAGGACTGGCTGGTCAAGGCCCAGGCCGATAGCCCGCTGATCATTGCGCGCCGTTACAGCAGCGACCTCGCCGCAGAAGAAGTGAAGCGCGCCAAGGCCGGCCACTGGCCAACGCTGGACTTCGTTGCAGGCTACACCGCGGGCGATAGCCAATCGATCTCCGAGCTCAATCAACGCAACCGCTACAGCTCGATCGGGCTGGAAGTCAATCTCCCGCTGTTCAGTGGTGGAGGCGTCAGCGCGCTGACACGCCAGGCCAGCGCCAATAGCTACAAGGCCCAGGACGAACTCGACGCCACACGGCAGGAGGTCATCTCCGGAACCACCCGTGAGTATCAAGGTGTGCAGAGCGGCGCCAAGCGCGTTCGCGCGCTGGAGAAGGCGGTAGCGTCCAACGAACGCTCACTGAATTCGACACGCAAGGGCTTCAAGGAAGGGGGCACCAGCACCAACTCGGACGTCCTCAACGCTGAAGAGCTGCTCTTCGTCGCGCGCCACGATCTGTTCGAGGCCAAGTTGCGCTATTTGATGTCGCGCCTGCGCCTGGCCTCTTCGGTGGGCAGTCTGGGCGACGACGATATCGACCAGATCAACGACTACCTCGGCCCGGAACTGCTGGTCAGCAACTGACTTTCTCCCGCCCGCCGGTCAAGCCAAATGGCTGGCCGGCGCCCCACCTCGTGGCAAATTCCATTCATATTTACCAAAATACGGCTCGCGGCCAGGCAATGGCGGGTGCGCGATTCCATTTTTTTCAGTCACCACTTCAATAACGCAAAGATTACCACCATCTCCTTATGGTACGGGCGTCCTAACAAAAAAAACGCGATAAAAAACGCTTTTTGCTATCACCATAACTGGGGATTTACACCCACTTTATCGGGGATTTATCACCACATTTGAGGAATATCCCCCACTACCATTTCTGCCATTTTTAACACTCAGAACAACCCGTTAATTAAATTGAACTTTTATTTCTCCCTGCGGTAGTGGCGCGTTAGTTGCTCCACCGCTGTTACCCGCACAACTATCGTCCCGGACTTGGAGACGGCGGGGCATCACGCGAGGGGAGAAAAATGAAACGTGCGACACCACCCTGCAATTCCATTGACTTGCTGCGCAGGTCCAGCCTGCCCTGCGCGATGCTCCTGACCCTGGCCACCGCCGATGCCGCGCCGCTCGACGATGTCAGCCAACCACCCCCGACGGACCCCTCGGCTTATACCAATCCTCCAGCCGACCCGCTGGCCGCGGCGGCCGCGCTGGAAGCCTTGAAAACCATGCCGTCGGCCAACCAGGGCGCGATTGCCCTGCCCAACGGCGTGTATGGCGACCGCAACACCCCACGTGCCGAGAACGTGCTGCCGCCAAGCCTGCAGACATCGTTCAAGATCCCCACCAACGGCAAGCCCAGCCCGCTGTTCGGCGCCCAGCCCTACACCCAGCAATTGCTGTTGTTCGAAGAATTCGGCACGGAAAAACTCGACCCGACGCTGCCCGCGCCGCCGCTGAAATTCCCGGTACCCCTTGCCGGCCCGGCGCCGGCCCAGGACCCGGACAGCATCGCTCGCAGCGGCCCGTCGAAGGCGGCGCTGGAAGCCTTTATGCGCCAGCCCGGCCTGTTCCCGTTTCCGTCGCAGTACTCCAACGTGCTGGACCGCAACCCGTGGAAATCGCAGATCGAAGCCTTCCTCAACCGCCATCCGGTAGGTTCGCCGGCCGAGGGGCGGCCACCGGGAAAGGGTTGGTCGCATCAACGCTGGAACGAGTTCTACCCGCAGGCCGCCTTCAAGACCGTGCAAGTCGGCGCGCGGATCAACACCGGCATGCGCGACCGCCGACAATTGCACAACTACGCCGTCGGTGAGTTCGGGCCTGGCGGGCTCTACTACCAGACCTCGGACATCCCGACCACGACCGGCACGACCAAAGGCATCGACACCCGTTTTCACCCCAGCATGCCGATTCAGAACCACAAGGCGCTATGGACCTTCGACGGCACTTTTCCGGCCAAACTGCTGATGGTGCGTTACGGTCAACCGGTGCTGATGCGTCACTACAACGCCCTGCCAATCGACCCGGCGGCCAACATGGGTTTCGGCCTGCACACCCTCAGTACCCACGAACACAACGGCCACACCCCGGCCGAAAGCGACGGCTA
>NZ_AKJF01000034.1 GCF_000282475.1 Pseudomonas sp. GM78 | reverse complement strand
AGGCCGGTACAGTCACCGAAAAACCATCTATCTAACCACCGCCCGCACCACCGACAACTCCGGAGCAACCACCCGCCGCTGACTCAGGTACCGCGTACAACTCACCCGCAGGAATGAGGCAAAATTAACCACTTCGCCGCGGTAGTCCATGACCTCCTCATACAACTTGGCGATCAACTGGTTGGTGGTCATGCCGTCTGTCTCGGCGATTTCGCTGAGAATGTCCCAGAACTGATTTTCCAGCCGCAGGGTGGTGACCACCCCGCAAATGCGTAGCGAGCGGGAGCGCGACTCGTAGAGAATCGGATCAGCTTTGACATACAGCTCGCACATGGACGTTTCTCCCGTTACAGCGTGATCTTGGTGCCCAGCAAGCCGAGGAAACCGGCGAGCCAGCTCGGGTGGGCAGGCCAGGCCGGTGCCGTCGCCAGATTGCCTTGAACATGGCCGTCCGTCACCGGGATATCGATAAACGTACCGCCCGCCAGGCGCACTTCTGGTGCACAGGCCGGGTAAGCGCTGCATTCACGACCTTCGAGAATCCCGGCGGCGGCCAACAATTGTGCACCATGGCACACGGCGGCGATCGGCTTGCCGGCCTTGTCGAAATCACGCACCAGTTCCAACACTTTTTCATTCAGGCGCAAGTACTCCGGCGCACGACCACCGGGGATCAGCACGGCGTCGTAATCCGCCGCCTTGACCTTGGCAAAATCGAAGTTCAGGGCAAACAGATGACCGGGCTTTTCGCTATAGGTCTGGTCGCCTTCGAAGTCATGGATGGCGGTGCGCACGGTCTGACCGGCGCTCTTGTCCGGGCAAACGGCATGCACCGTGTGACCGACCATCAGCAGGGCCTGGAACGGTACCATCACTTCATAGTCTTCGACGTAATCGCCAACCAGCATCAGGATTTTTTTCGCCGCCATGGGGTGGACTCCTCTGGGAAATGCATGGGCATGCAGGAGTATTCAAAGTAGTAGTTATACGTGGGGGTGGGTAATAACCAGCTACTACGAGGATCATTTGTAGGAGCTGCCGCAGGCTGCGATCTTTTGATCTTGACCTTAAAAACAAGATCAAAAGATCGCAGCCTTCGGCAGCTCCTACGTTGGGAGCTTCGCTCCCAACTGTACGGATAATTCTGTGCCCAGCTGTAAGCGCCAAAAACAACGGTTTATGGCTAGATGAAAGCACCTCCCACCCTCCAAGATTCTGGTTGCCATCATG
This sequence comes from Pseudomonas sp. GM78, assembly GCF_000282475.1. Classification (GTDB taxonomy): domain Bacteria; phylum Pseudomonadota; class Gammaproteobacteria; order Pseudomonadales; family Pseudomonadaceae; genus Aquipseudomonas. The sequence goes on along the minus strand of NZ_AKJF01000034.1, from coordinate 12,419 downwards.
TCCACCCGTGAAAACACCGGCATGGCCCTGGGCCTGCTCGGCGTTGTGATCTTCAGCCTCACCCTGCCCTTCACACGCATCGTCGTGCAGGAACTGCATCCACTGCTCAACGGCCTGGGGCGGGCGCTGTTCGCGGCTATTCCCGCGGCGTTGCTGTTGCTGTGGCGGCGTGAGAAATGGCCAACCTGGAAGCAGGTCAAAGGCCTGACATTGGTCATTGCCGGGGTGATCCTCGGGTTCCCGGTCCTGTCGGCCTGGGCCATGCAAACCTTGCCGGCGTCCCATGGCGCACTGGTCAATGGCCTGCAGCCACTGTGTGTGGCGCTGTACGCCGCGTGGCTGTCCCACGAACGCCCATCAAAAGCCTTCTGGGCCTGCGCCGCGCTGGGCAGTGCGCTGGTGCTTGGTTATGCGCTGATCAGCGGCGCCGGCAGCATTCAGGCCGGTGACCTGTTGATGCTCGGCGCGATTGCCGTGGGCGGCCTGGGGTACGCCGAGGGTGGCCGATTGGCCAAGGAAATGGGTGGCTGGCAAGTGATCTGCTGGGCACTGGTACTGTCGACCCCGCTGCTGATCGGGCCAGTGCTGTACCTTGGGTTACAACATCAGGGCGAGATTTCGGCCAAGGCCTGGTGGGCCTTCGGCTACGTCTCGCTGTTTTCGCAATTCATCGGCTTCTTTGCCTGGTATGCCGGGCTGGCCATCGGTGGCATTGCCCGGGTCAGCCAGATCCAGCTGCTGCAGATTTTCTTCACCATTGGTTTTTCGGCGCTGTTCTTTGGTGAACACGTCGAGCCGATCACCTGGCTGTTTGCCGGCGGGGTGATCCTGACCGTCGTGCTGGGACGCAAGACCGCGGTCAAGCCCGCACGCATTGCCACGGCGTGAATCGAGCGCAGATCAGAGGTAACCGTCAGCCCGCAACAGGGTTTCCAGGCAATGCTCGGTGATGTGGTAGAACGCCTTGAGTTCCTCGATCTTCGCCAATAGCTGGGCCGGGTCACCCGGTTCGGCACGCTTGACCGCCAGGATCATCTTGTTTTTGTTGGTGTGGTCCAGCGAGATGAACTCGAACACCTTGGTCTCGTAGCCACAGGCCTCGAGGAACAGCGCACGCAAGCTGTCGGTCACCATTTCCGCCTGCTGTCCCAGGTGCAAGCCGTATTGCAGCATTGGCTTGAGCAATGCCGGGCTCTGGATTTGCAGGCGAATCTGTTTGTGGCAGCACGGCGAGCACATGATGATCGAGGCGCCGGAACGAATGCCGGTGTGGATCGCATAGTCCGTGGCGATGTCGCAGGCATGCAACGCGATCATCACGTCCAGCTCGCTCGGTGCCACGCTGCGCACATCACCGCACTTGAAGACCAGACCTGGATGCTCAAGCTTTGCCGCGGCGGCGTTGCACAGGCTGACCATGTCTTCACGCAACTCGACGCCGGTCACTTGCGCTTCGGCCTTCAGGGTATTGCGCAGATAGTCATGGATCGCAAACGTCAGGTAGCCCTTGCCCGAGCCGAAATCTGCCACGCGAACCGGGCTGTCCAGCGCCAGTGGCGACGAGGTCAGCGCATGGCTGAAGACTTCGATGAACTTGTTGATCTGCTTCCACTTGCGCGACATCGCCGGGATCAATTCATGCTGCTTGTTGGTCACGCCCAGGTCGGCGAGAAATGGCCGATCCAGATCGAGAAAGCGGTTTTTCTCGCGGTTGTGCCCGGTGGATGGCACTTCGCGCAATTGCTGGGGTTTGCTCTTGAACAGTGAAGATTTGCCCTTTTTGCTGTATTCGAGCTGGGCTTCATCGGTCAATGACAACAAATGCGCATTCTTGAACGATGCCGGCAACAAGTCTTTGATGAGCGCCACACCGTCGACCAATGGCAAGTTCTTGGTGATGTCGCGGGTCTTGTACCGATAGACGAAGGACAGGCAGGACTGCGCCTTGACCGTCACCGGCTTGATGATGATCCGCTGCAGGTCCGCTTCATCGCCCGCGTACTTGGCCAGCACCAGCTTGATGAAGGCGTTCTGCTCCAGGCTCGATTGCAGCAGATCGACGAACTGGGCGTGATGGTCCGGCGCGAGGCTGGCGGGAGTGGCGGTGACGGACATGGAAAAAACGGCCTCGGGCAGTGCGAATCGGAGAATGCCCGGTATTTTAGGGGGGATGCGGGTTTTGGGCACGGGGTTATTTTTTCGCAGGCCCGGTAATGCCCCCCAGACCTGCTTTGCATTCGCCGATACTTCAGGGCTCCACCAGCCGAAGTTTGCGATTGCTCGGTGAATTGATCACATGCCTGACGATCAATCCCACCGGTACGGCCCACGTCAGGCCATTGGCCGGGTCAGTGATGACCGCGACGGTTTCGGAGCTTGCGCCGATGTCCAGGCGCCGTCGATCGTTGCAGGACTTGAGCTCGCCATAGGCGTGGCTGACCAGTCGTTCCGCCAGGTGCATCGGTACATCAATTCCTTGCAAGTGCTTCACGGCACGACAGAACAGCACCTGGTCATCAACGACCGAATCGCTTTCATGACGGGCCAGAAAACCCTGGGCAATAGCCAGCAATTGCTCGTTCAATTCCTCGTTTTCAACTCCTGCGCTCATGTTCATGACTCCAGCGGCGCGGACGTCGTTGGTTCACTTGGCGCAACAGGTCGGGCATCGCGCCGCAAGTCGGGCCCGGCGAAAGGCAAGCGCACGGCGGGGTTGGGCATTCCACTGGGAGAGAGTTCGTGGGTCATTTCGAACTCGGCCCGAACCGACCAGCCGCAGGCTTCCGAGGTGCATTGCAAGTAGGCCACCCGCAGAAAAATATGTCGGCCCTCGCTGGTGCGGATTCGCATGCGACTCAAGCAGTGCGGACACACCATTTTGTAAGTACTCATGCCTGGATCCTGCTGTTCATCAGGTGGTAATCAACATAATCAACCGCAATACTGCTGGAAGCGATGATTGCTCCAATCCGGCATTGCAAGTAACGCCCACCAAAAAAAAGAAAGTGCAATGAGCAACGGCGCATTGGGTAGGAACCAAACATGTAGGAAATCACCCTGCTACCATTAGGAAGTTTCGACATCAAATTCATCTGACTCATAGTTGAAGATTGATTACTCATTATAAAAATACTCATTGCGCATACATTAAGCACTCACTCAGCATGTGTCAAAAGGAAGAGGCTCAAATTGCGTAGCAAAAAATCACAGGCTGTTTTAGCCCGACTCAAGCAAGTAACCGGCACAAAAAGCGATGCCTCCTTGTCTTCTGCGCTACAAGTCAGCCCGCAGACTCTCAGTAGCTGGAAAGGTCGTGACAGCACGCCATACTCAATATGCGTAGAAATTGCTCAATCGCGCGGTATTTCACTTGACTGGTTGTTGCTTGGAGAAGGGCCGATCCTGCGCCATAGTTCTACTGCCAATGCCATTGAACACAATCAGGAAACAGACACTCGGGAAAATACAATTCTCGAGATGTGGCGATTGCTCAGTGAAGAAGATCGCTGCGCCATACAAAATGCCCTGGAGGAAAAACGCCGCCTGCGTGAAATGGAACTCAAACTTTCAGAGATGGCGTCTATCCTGTCGATACTTCAACAGCCGAACAAAACATGATTCACAGGCTGTTTAGTTGAAGGCGCGCCATACCCGCGGTGTTTGCCACATGACACGTTAATCCCCATCAGCGTCGTCCTTTCAGGCGCTCGATGATTTCCCCCAGGCCAGCCCCGTCGACCCACTGCATGACCTTGATGCTGATGGGAATAATGATCAGCGCGCACAGAAACGCCGTTACCCCCGCGGTCAGGAAAGGCGCCAGCGGCAGCGCTACGGGGGTAAACAGATAGCCGACCCCCGCCGACAGCAACCAGGAGCCGATACGCTGCCATGCCTTGAAGTCAACGCGAGTGGTGGTGACCAGCCACGCTCCGAGCCATGCCCCGAATAGCGCTTCGCCATCAATCGCCGGCAGTGTTGCGATCCCCAATCCCAGCAGCAGCCCGCTGATACTGTTGTAAACCGAATCAGTCCAGTTCATACAGACCTCGCTCATCGAAGTCGTCGATGACAATGACTCCCGACTCTATAGCTTTGAGCAAGGCGGCATGACGGGACCTGACAGCAAACTTGCGGCGAATATTGAAGAAGTGAAAATTGACCGTGGTGGGCGAGCAATTCTGAATCCTGGCGATTTCCCAGGAAGTCTTGCCTTTGTAGCACCACATCAAGGCTTGTGTTTCTTTCGCTGTCAGATGGACCGGTGGCGCGGCACCGGTAAAAGAGTCGAGCGGTAGATGCGTTGACATAAATACTCCCTCTGCGTCAGAACACCCGTCACAGGGCGTTCGCTATTGGAGGGAGATGTTGAAGACTGAACAGAAGCCAAACAACTTGCCGCCGTTGTACAGCCAAGCGTTACAAAAGTGTTCGTCGAACAGCCCTAACCGAGCACGACCAGGCGGTTTGGCAACTCGTTGCGCACATGCGTCACCGGCACATGCACCTTGAGCAATTCGCCGCACGCCTCGACACAGGCGACAAACCCCTGCAGCGTCTGGCCCTGACGTACCTGCCGGGTGAAATCCGCGACAATCGCATCCCAATTGCTGTTGTCCAGCCGACTGGAAATACCCTCATCCACCAGGATTTCCACATAGCGCTCGGCTTCAGAGACGAATATCAGGATTCCAGTGCTGCCCACCGTATGGTGCAGGTTCTGTTCCAGGAATTGCCGGCGCGCCAGGTTCGAGGCACGCCAGTGACGCACCGAACGCGGAATCAGGTGTGTCGTGATTTTCGGTATGCGCAATACCAGGCACAGCACGATGAAGGTGATCCATTGCACCAGCAGCAGGCTGTGCAAGGTCAGCCAGCCCGTCAGGTAATGCACGATCCCGGGCAGCACCAGTGCCAGCAGGCTGGCCCAGAGCAGCGGGATGTACACATAGTCGTCGGCGCGGGCCGCGAGCACGGTGACCAGTTCCGCGTCGGTATCGCGCTCGACCCGGGCAATCGCCTCGGCAACCTTGCGTTGTTCGTGTTCAGTCAGTAATGCCATGTTGTTGAATGCCTGCTCACTATTGTTTTATCTGCCGTGTCATCACCAGCCGCCCGACGAGCCGCCGCCACCAAAACTGCCCCCGCCACCGCTGAAACCCCCGCCGCCACCGCCGCCGAAACCACCGCCACCAAAACCGCCACCGGAACCACCGGAACCGCCTCGACCCGCAGGAAGGATACCGAGCATCTGGCAAACAAATACTGTCAGGATGAACAACAACACCAGAAACACGAACACCCCCGGATGCCGTGCGATGAAATCATCACTCGGGTCGCCGCCGGATTCATAGACTGTCGAAGGTTCGTCCAGGGGATTGCCACCCAATACCACCAGCATCGCCGCCACTCCGTCGCTGATGCCTTTGCTGTAGTTGCCAGCCTTGAACGCCGGGGTGATGACCTGGTGGATGATCACCGAACTCTGGGCGTCGGTCAGGCGATCTTCCAGGCCATAACCGACTTCGATGCGCAGTTTGCGCTCCTCGCGGGCAACAATCAGCAGCGCGCCGTTGTTCTTGTCTTTCTGGCCGATGCCCCAGTAGCGGCCCAGTTGGTAGCCGAAATCGGCGATGTCGGTGCCCTGCAAGTCCGGCAACGTCACGACCACAAGCTGCTCACCGGTGACCTTTTCAAGGGCCTGAAGCTGTTGTGTCAACTGCTCGCGCACCGAAGGCTCGATCATCTGGGCGTTATCCACCACCCGTCCGGTCAGCTCCGGGAACTTCAAATCAGCCAGCGCTGCCAGGGCAAATACCCACAGCACCAGCACCAGGCCAGCTTTCAACACGCGCATGGGCAACCTCGTCCGTGGTGACACTGCAATCAGAATTTAACCTCGGGCGGTTTCTCCGACCCCGGCGTAGCCTCGAAGGTCTCGCGTTCCGGCAGGTTGCTGTACATCACCGTGTGCCACAGGCGACCGGGGAAGGTGCGGATCTCGGTGTTGTATTTCTGCACCGCCAGGATGAAGTCGCGTCGGGCCACGCTGATCCGGTTCTCTGTGCCTTCAAGTTGCGATTGCAGGGCCAGGAAGTTCTGGTTGGCCTTCAGGTCCGGATAACGCTCGGACACCACCATCAGGCGGCTCAAGGCGCCACTGAGTTGATCCTGGGCCTGTTGGTATTGCTTGAGCTTTTCCGGGTTGTCGAGCGTGGAGGCGTCGACCTGGATCGAGGTGGCCTTGGCCCTGGCTTCGATCACGGCCGTCAGGGTTTCCTTTTCATGGGCGGCATAGCCTTTGACGGTTTCCACCAGGTTGGGGATCAGGTCGGCACGACGCTGATACTGGTTCTGCACCTGGCCCCAGGCAGCCTTGGCCTGCTCATCGAGGGTCGGGATGTTGTTGATGCCGCAGGCGGTCAGTAACGTGGCCAGCATGAGCAAGGTGGCGACTTGCAGCCTCGACCGATAGGACTGTCGAACATTCATCAGGGTGATACTCCCTTCACATTTCATGGAAAAAACAACCGGCGACCCTCTCGGCCGGCTCTTGGGGCATAATCGGCGCGGCACTGGATTACGTCGGGGCAAATGGGCTAAAAGATGCCCTGCGCAAAAGCCGCATCCGGCGTTCGGCTGCCGTTTTCGGCTGGTGTTTTTTGAGTCAGCACCCGAACAACAATAGTCGCTCCCTAAATTTTGGCTGGCCGGCGTGTACATCGCCGCTTGGGCCCTTGAGAAAACTATTCATGAAGAAGCTGTGTTTGCTGGGCCTGTTCGTCAGCCTGGCCAGTCATAACGCACTGGCCGCCACGACGCCCGCACCCCTGGAGAACAAGGACGCTTTCGTCAGCAACCTGATGAAGCAGATGACCCTCGATGAAAAAATCGGCCAGTTGCGCCTGATCAGCATCGGCCCGGAAATGCCCCGGGAGCTGATTCGCAAGGAAATCGCGGCCGGCAACATCGGCGGTACGTTCAACTCGATCACCCGCCCGGAAAACCGTCCGATGCAGGACGCGGCCATGCGCAGCCGCCTGAAGATCCCGATGTTCTTCGCCTACGACGTGATCCACGGCCACCGCACCATTTTCCCGATCCCGCTGGCCCTGGCCTCGAGCTGGGACATGGACGCCATCGGCCTGTCCGGGCGCATCGCCGCCAAGGAAGCCGCGGCGGACAGCCTCGACATCACCTTCGCCCCGATGGTCGACATCTCCCGCGACCCGCGCTGGGGCCGCACGTCCGAAGGCTTCGGCGAAGACACCTACCTGGTGTCGCGCATTGCCGGGGTGATGGTCAAGGCGTTCCAGGGTGCCGGCGCCAATGCCGCCGACAGCATCATGGCCAGCGTCAAGCACTTCGCCCTGTATGGTGCGGTCGAGGGCGGTCGCGACTACAACGTGGTCGACATGAGCCCGGTCAAGATGTACCAGGATTACCTGCCGCCGTACCGCGCCGCGATTGACGCCGGCGCTGGCGGGGTGATGGTCGCGCTGAACTCGATCAACGGCGTGCCGGCCACCGCCAACACCTGGCTGATGAACGACCTGTTGCGCAAGGAATGGGGTTTCAAGGGCTTGGCGGTCAGCGACCACGGCGCGATTTTCGAGCTGATCAAGCACGGCGTCGCTCGCGATGGCCGTGAGGCGGCGAAGCTGGCGATCAAGGCCGGTATCCACATGAGCATGAACGACACCCTGTACGGCAAGGAATTGCCGGGGCTGCTCAAGGCCGGCGAGATCCAGCAGAGCGACATCGACAACGCCGTGCGCGCGGTACTGGACGCCAAATACGACATGGGCCTGTTCAAGGACCCGTACCTGCGCATCGGCAAGGCGGAGGACGATCCGGCCGACACCTACGCCGACAGCCGCCTGCACCGTGCCGAGGCCCGTGATGTGGCGCGCCGTAGTCTGGTGTTGCTGAAGAACCAGGGCGAAACCCTGCCGCTGAAGAAAACCGCGAAAATCGCCCTGGTCGGCCCGCTGGCCAAGGCCCCGATCGACATGATGGGCAGCTGGGCCGCCGCCGGTCGTCCGGCGCAATCGGTGACCCTGTTCGATGGCATGAGTCATGTAATCGGTGACAAATCGACGCTGATCTACGCCCGTGGCGCCAACATCACCAGCGACAAGAAAGTCCTCGATTACCTGAACTTCCTCAACTTCGACGCGCCGGAAGTGGTGGATGATCCCCGTCCAGCCAACGTGCTGATCGACGAGGCGGTGAAGGCGGCCAAGGAGGCTGACGTGGTGGTTGCCGCTGTCGGTGAGTCCCGTGGCATGTCCCACGAATCGTCGAGCCGCACCGACCTGAACATCCCGGAAAACCAGCGCGAGCTGATCCGTGCCCTGAAAGCCACCGGCAAACCGCTGGTACTGGTGCTGATGAACGGTCGTCCGCTATCAATTCTGGAAGAAAAAGAACAGGCCGACGCGATCCTCGAAACCTGGTTCAGCGGCACCGAAGGCGGCAACGCCATCGCCGATGTGCTGTTCGGCGACTACAACCCGTCGGGTAAACTGCCGATCACCTTCCCGCGCTCGGTGGGGCAGATTCCGACCTACTACAACCACCTGAGCATTGGCCGGCCGTTCACGCCGGGCAAGCCGGGCAACTACACCTCGCAGTACTTCGATGACACCACCGGTCCGCTGTTTCCGTTCGGCTATGGCCTGAGCTACACCGATTTCAGCCTGAGCGACATGGCGCTGTCGTCGACCACGCTGAACAAGACCGGCAAGCTCGACGCCAGTGTCATGCTGAAAAACACCGGCAAGCGTGACGGCGAAACCGTGGTGCAGCTGTACATCCAGGACGAGACGGGCTCGATGATCCGTCCACTCAAGGAGCTGAAGAACTTCCAGAAAGTCATGCTCAAGGCCGGTGAGCAGAAAGTCGTGCACTTCACCATCACCGAGGATGATCTGAAGTTCTACAACGCCCAGCTCAAGTACGCAGCAGAGCCGGGCAAGTTCAACGTGCAGATCGGCCTGGACTCCCAGGATGTGACGCAGCAGAGCTTCGAATTGCTGTAACCCCGCAAACACTGCAAAAACCTGTGGGAGCTGGCTTGCCAGCGATGAGGCCTTCACATTCAACATCTCTGTTGACTGCCTGGCCGCCATCGCTGGCAAGCCAGCTCTCACAGTGTTTTTTGGGTGTAGCGACTATCCTCGTCGATCCAGCAGATTCACCACCAACCGGTCCACCCATCCCCACACCCGCTGCTTGACCCGCTTCCACAGCGGCCGGCGCTGCCACGCCTCCAGGCTGACTTCCTGGCTCAGCGAGAAGTCCTTCTCGAAGCTCGCCACCACGTCACGGGTCAGTCCAGGGTCCAGCGCTTCAAGATTGGCCTCCAGGTTGAAACGCAGGTTCCAGTGATCGAAGTTGCACGAACCAATGCTCACCCAATCATCGACCAGGACCATTTTCAGGTGCAGGAAACACGGCTGGTACTCGAAGATCTGCACCCCGGCCTTGAGCAATCGCGGGTAGTAGCGATGCCCGGCATATCGCACAGACGGGTGATCGGTGCGTGGCCCGGTCAGCAGCAGCCGCACATCGACACCGCGGGAGGCCGCGCGGCGCAGTGACCGGCGGACTTTCCAGGTCGGCAGAAAATACGGGGTGGCCAGCCAGATCCGCTTCTGCCCGCTGTTCAACGCACGGATCAGCGATTGCAGGATGTCCCGGTGCTGGCGGGCGTCGGCATAGGCGACCCGGCCCATGCCCTCGCCCATGGCCGGCACGCGGGGCAAGCGCGGCAGACCGAAATGCGAGGCCGGTCGCCAGGCGCGACGATGGCGGTTGGCGATCCATTGGCGGTCGAACAGCAATTGCCAGTCGAGCACCAGCGGGCCGGTGATTTCCACCATTACTTCGTGCCACTCGCTGACGTCTTCGTTCGGTGTCCAGAATTCATCCGTTACGCCGGTGCCGCCGACCACGGCCATGCTCTGGTCCACCAGCAGCAGCTTGCGGTGATCGCGGTAGAAATTGCCGACCCAGCGTCGCCAGCTCAGGCGATTGTAGAAGCGCAGCTCGACACCGGCGGCCGTGAGCCGCTGGCGCAGGGTCAGGGTAAAGGCGAGGCTGCCATAATCATCGAACAGGCAGCGCACCCGCACACCGCGCTCGGCGGCCTGGACCAGTGCCTGCACCATGGCTTCGGCGCAAGCGCCCGCCTCCACCAGGTACAGCTCCAGCTCGACCTGTTCTTCGGCCCGGGCAATCGCCACCAGCATGCGCGGGAAGAATTGCGGGCCGTCGACCAGCAATTCGAAGCGATTGCCTTCACGCCAAGGAAAGATCGGCCCGGCCATGTCAACGCGCCGTGAAGATCAGCACCGCACCCACCGGCACCGACAGACTGATGGCCGACAGGCCGGCGACCTTGCGCAGAGCTTCCAGGCCGGGCGCCAGATCGAAGTCCTGGGCATCGATCACCACCGGTTCCAGCGTCACCACCTGGAAACGCCGGTCATCAAGACGGGTGGCCAGCAGTTCGGCGTTGTAAGTGTGTTGCTTACCGTGCAGGTCGACGGTCAGCGGCAGGCGCAATTCCAGTTGCGCACCGGGCGCGAGGTCGTTGATCGGCCGCAGGTCGATTTGCGTGGTGATCAGCGCTTCGGCAAAGGTCTGGACCTCGAACAGGTCCTTGCGCATGCGCTCGTCGCGCAAGGGAATGCCGCTGTTGATTGATTCCAGCTCGACTTCGACCTCGGCCTTGCCGTTGGGATCGACTTTGCCATGCAACACCAGAAAGCGCTGCACTTCGGAAATATTGGCGTTTTTGGTGCTGACGAACGACAGCCGCGAGGATTCGCCGTCCAGGTACCAGTTGGCCTGGGCCGACAGCGAAGCGCCCGCCAACAGAAGGCAGGTGAGGGTTTTGGTGACAGACCGCTTGAACATAAAGACTCGTGGGGCAGATAAACCTGTGCTGAACCTTAACTGCCCACGGCGCTATTGCAAACCGAAGATCAAAAGATCGCAGCCTTCGGCAGCTCCTACAGGATGTACACCATTCCAATGTAGGAGCTGCCGCAGGCTGCGATCTTTTCGGGATCTACACCATCGCCTGCTGCACATCGCCAATCGTGGCGGCCAGGCTGTTCAGGTGCAGGCTCAACACCCGCTCCACCGGCGCCTGATCCATCGGCCAATGCAACGCCATGCTGCCGACCAGCCGACCGTCGGTGCGAATCGGCAAGGCCACCGCGCGAATCAGGAAGGGTAAACGCACCGGGTATTCCCAGTAGCCTTCGGTGCGCTGGCCGAAACCTTGATGCAACGCCTGTTCAGTGGCGCGCAACAGCGATTCGTCGCTCAGCCGCTCACGCTCCACCAGGCGCTGCACTTCATCGCTTTGCAGCTCACCCAGGCAAGCCCGCCCCATGGCCGAATGAAACAGGCTGGCGTGCTGACCAACGATCTGACAGTTGTTGGGGTAGCGTTTGCGCAGGTTCGAAGGGATCGCACTTTCCATCACCTCCACCCGTTCGCCATCGAACCACGACAGGTCCGCCACCAGCCCGGTGCGCTCGCTCAACTCCAGCAACAGTGGCGCGGCGTTTTCCACCAGGCGCCGCTTGAAGCGTTGCCGACTGTCTCCGAACAGGCGCTTGGCACACAAGCGGTAACGCCGGTCGCTCAAGCCGCGATAGATCCAGCCTTGCTCCTGCAAGGTCAGCAGCATGCGCGACACCGTGGCCTTGGGCAGGCGGGTCAAGTAGTGCAATTCCTCCAGGCCCAGCGCCTGATGCTCGCCCAGCAACTCGACGATCGCCAAGGCGCGCTCGACGGAACGTACGCTGCCGGTTTCTACCTTGCTGTCCATGTCACCGATCTCCTTGGGCGCTGATGGATGATCGCTTTCTACAGCAAGATGCGGGCCTGCCCGAAGGTTTCACGCATTTTGCAGACACCCGGGCGGCCGACGCGTGACCCATTGCGTCAACTGCTCGTGGGCATAAGCCAGCTGCAGAACCGCAAGGTCAGCCTGGGCCGGGCCAATGATTTGCAGGCCCATCGGCAGCCCAGCCGGGTTGAATCCCACCGGAACGTTCATGCTAGGCAAACCGGCCAGGGTCGGCCCGATCACCACCTCCATCCAGCGGTGATAGGTGTCCATGCTCTGCCCGCCGACGACCCGCGGCCAAGGGGTTTGTGCATCAAAAGGAAACACTTGCGCCGTGGGCAACAACAGGAAATCGTAACGTTTGAACAATTCGTTCAAGGCGCGATACCACTCGCTGCGACTAACCGAGGCCTGATAGACATCTGCCGCCGTCAGGCCCAGGCCACCCTCGATTTCCCAAATGGCTTCGGGCTTGAGTTGTTCGCGCTTGCGCGGGTCGGCATACAGGCTACCGAGGCCGCCCTGCACCAGCCAGTGGCGGTGCACC
>NZ_AKJF01000033.1 GCF_000282475.1 Pseudomonas sp. GM78 | reverse complement strand
CAGCGAAGGCGGCCTTCAAGCCGACCTGTTTCCTGCAGATGTATACAGACCCAGTGTGGGAGCGAGCCTGCTCGCGAAGGCGGTTCGTCATTCAACAGCAATATCAACTGACACTCCACCATCGCGAGCAAGCTCGCTCCCACAACGCCCCATGCTGTTCCGTGGCAACGCGTCCCCCCGCAAAAACAGCACGTACATCCAATTTTTTCCTTCCCCGCCCCGGCACTATCCAACCCAATACCGGCGATCAATCCCCGCGGTTGTTTGTTCGCCCCCCAATATTGTCTCGCCGGAGCCCCGCGTCATGCCTGATTCCAACGTGCCCGACTCGCCTTTCGAGGAGGTCGTGACCCTGGTCATCAAACACCGGGTCAAGGCCGGTTTTGAAGTGCCCTACGAAGCCTGGCTGCGCAACATTGTCAGTGTCGCCGGACAGCAGGAGGGGCACCTGGGTGTGGACGTGATGCGCGGCAAGAATGCCGGCCTCGATATGTACACCTGCGTCTTGCGCTTTTGCTCCACCGACGCGATGCAGCGCTGGCTCGATTCGTCGCAACGCCAGGCGCTGGTCAAGGAGGCCACGCCGATGCTGGCCGACGGTGACCAGACCGAGGTCAATCCGCTCAACGAATTCTGGTTTACCCCGCAGGCCGAGTCGGGCTCGCCGGCGCCGCGCTGGAAGCAGGCCGTGGTCACGTTGTTGGTGATCCTGCCGCACACTTTGCTGGTGCCATTGCTCTGGGGGCCGTTGTTGCAACTCAACGCCTTCCTCTCCCATTACGTGGTCGCGACCTTCCTGATCACCCTGACCATCGTGCTGTCGGTGGTGTACCTGTTCATGCCGATGGCGACGCGCTTGTTCGCGCCCTGGCTGTCTTCATCCACTTCGCCCAAGGAAACGCGATGAACGCCGATCTGATTCTGTTCAATGGCCAATTTCATACCGTCGACCGTGAGAACCCACACGCCACTGCGGTAGCCATCCGTGATGGCCGCTTTGTCGCGGTCGGCAGCGATGCCGAAGCCATGGCGTTGCGCGGCTCGGGCACGCAAGTGATCGACCTCAAGGGCCGTTGCGTGATTCCCGGCCTCAACGACTCGCACCTGCACCTGATCCGTGGCGGCCTGAACTACAACCTCGAGTTGCGCTGGGAAGGCGTGCCGTCGCTGGCCGATGCGCTGCGCATGCTCAAGGAGCAGGCCGACCGCACACCCACGCCGCAATGGGTGCGGGTGGTGGGGGGCTGGAACGAATTCCAGTTCGCTGAAAAGCGCATGCCGACCCTCGAAGAACTCAACCAGGCCGCGCCGGACACCCCGGTGTTTGTCCTGCACCTGTACGACCGCGCCTTGCTCAACCGCGCGGCCTTGCGCGTGGCCGGCTACACTCGCGACACGCCGAACCCGCCGGGTGGCGAGATCGTGCGTGACGCCAATGGCAACCCCACCGGCATGCTGGTGGCGCGCCCCAACGCGATGATCCTGTACTCGACCCTGGCCAAGGGGCCGAAGTTGCCGCTGGAGTATCAGGTCAACTCGACGCGCCAGTTCATGCGCGAACTCAATCGCCTGGGCCTGACCAGCGCCATCGATGCCGGTGGTGGTTTCCAGAATTATCCGGACGACTACCAGGTGATCGAGCAGTTGGCCAGGGACCAGCAGCTGACCATTCGCATCGCCTACAACCTGTTTACCCAGAAGCCCAAGGAAGAGCTGGCGGATTTCCAGAACTGGACCGGCAGCGTCAAGTTGCATCAGGGCGACGACTACCTGCGGCACAACGGCGCCGGGGAAATGCTGGTGTTCTCGGCGGCGGATTTCGAGGACTTCCTCGAACCGCGCCCGGACCTGCCACAAAGCATGGAAGACGAACTGGAGCCGGTGGTGCGCCATCTGGTCGAGCAGCGCTGGCCGTTCCGTTTGCACGCCACCTACGACGAATCCATCAGCCGCATGCTCGACGTGTTCGAGAAGGTCAACCGTGACATTCCGTTCAACGGGTTGCCGTGGTTCTTCGACCATGCCGAAACCATCACCCCGCGGAACATCGAGCGGGTGAGGGCGTTGGGTGGCGGCATCGCGATTCAGGATCGCATGGCGTTCCAGGGCGAATATTTCGTCGAGCGCTACGGCGCCAAGGCGGCCGAAGCCACGCCGCCGATCCAGCGCATGTTGGCCGAAGGCGTGCCGGTCGGTGCCGGTACCGATGCCACGCGGGTATCGAGCTACAACCCCTGGACCTCGCTGTACTGGATGGTCAGCGGTCGCACCGTCGGTGGCCTGGCGTTGCACGCCGAGGGCCTGTCGCGGCAGACCGCGCTGGAGCTGTTCACCCACGGCAGCGCCTGGTTCTCCTCCGAGCAGGGCAAGAAAGGCCAGATCAAGGTCGGGCAGCTGGCGGACGTGGCGGCATTGAGCGCGGACTTTTTCAGCGTCGACGAAGAAGCGATCAAATGGATCGAGTCGGTGCTGACCGTGGTCGGCGGCAAGGTGGTGTACGCCGCCGGTGATTTCGAGAAGCTTGGGCCAGCGAGCGTACCGGTGCTGCCGGACTGGTCGCCGGTGGTGAAAGTCCCGGGCCATTGGCGGCCGAATTCGCCGTTGCAGGCCCAGGTTCACCAGTGCAGCGGGCCGTGTGCGGTGCATTCCCACAGCCATGAGCGGGCACGCCTGTCGAATGCGCCGGTCAGTGATTTCGCCGGTTTCTGGGGCGCCTTCGGCTGCTCGTGCTTTGCCTTCTGACGAATACCAATAAGCGCCGGCCTCCTGGCCAGGCGCCACAAGCGACAACCATCCACCAAGGAGTTTTTTCATGAGCAACGTTCCGTACTCTCGCTTGAACAAAGATGATGCTGTTGTGCTGCTGGTCGATCACCAGACCGGCCTGATCTCGCTGGTGCAGGATTTCTCGCCCAACGAATTCAAGAACAACGTGCTGGCCCTGGGCGACATCGCCAAGTTCTTCAAGCTGCCGACCATCCTCACCACCAGTTTCGACAAAGGGCCAAATGGTCCGATCGTGCCGGAGCTCAAGGCACAATTCCCCGAGGCGCCGTTCATTGCCCGTCCAGGCCAGATCAACGCCTGGGACAACGAAGACTTCGTCAAGGCCGTGAAGGCCACCGGTCGCAAGCAACTGATCATCGCCGGTGTGGTAACAGACGTGTGCGTGGCGTTCCCGACCCTGTCGGCCATTGCCGAAGGTTTTGAAGTGTTCGTGGTGACGGACGCTTCCGGCACCTTCAACACCACCGTGCAGCAGGCTGCCTGGGCCCGTATGTCGGCCGCCGGTGCGCATCTGCTGAACTGGTTCTCCGTGGCCTGCGAGCTGCAAGGCGACTGGCGCAACGACATGGAAGGCTTGGCCAACCTGCTGTCCGAACGCCTGCCGAACTACCGCAACCTGATCAACAGCTACACGACCTTCACTTCGAAGTAAGTCGTAAGGCTGAAAAGATCGCAGCCTGCGGCAGCTCCTACAGAGAAACGCGTACCTGTAGGAGCTGCCGTAGGCTGCGATCTTTTGCTTTGTGCACCAAAAGGAAGAGAAGTCGCTATAAAGTGCCTGACTGTCAACCAAAGGCATGACAATGAATCCGTTCGAAGATATGCGAATTTTTTGCCAGGTGATGGACTCCGGCAGCTTCACCGCCGCCGCCGATCAACTGGGGCTGTCCAAGCAGTTTGTCAGCCGACGCTTGATGCAACTCGAAGAGCGACTGGGCGTGCGACTGCTCAATCGCTCGACCCGGCGGCTGGATGTCACGCCATTGGGGCAGAGTTACTACGAATCGGCCTTGCGCTTGCTGGGTGAAGTCGAGCAGGTGGAGCAGGGCATCGCCGGGCAGACCACCGAGCCGCGCGGCACCCTGCGCGTGAGCGCGCCGCTGTCGTTTGCGCTGGCGCACCTGGGGTGCCTGCTGCCGCAGTTTTTGCAGCGCTATCGAGATGTCACGGTGGAAGTGGACTTGAGCGATCGTCCGGTGGATCTGCTCGGCGAAGGCTATGACCTGGCACTGCGCATCGGAGTATTAGAGGACTCGACGCTGATCGCGCGGCGCATCGCCTCGATCCAGCGTGTCTATTGCGCAAGTCCGGATTACCTGGTGGAGCGTGGCACGCCGCTCAAACCCGAAGATTTGCACCAGCATGACTGCCTGCCATATGGCCACGGGCGTCAGGTGCAATGGCGCTTCGAAGGGCAGGGCAAACCGCTGATGGTCAACGTCACGGGACGGATGCGGGTCAACAATGGCGAGTTGCTCAAGGACGCGGCGATGGCCGGGATGGGGATTACCTATTTGCCGACGTTTATCGTCGGTTCGGCACTGAAGGATGGGCGGTTGGTGGCGGTGCTGGATGAGTTTCGACCGCAACCGCTGACGTTATCGGCGGTGTATCCGCAACATCGTCAGTCCTCGCGACCGGTGCAGGCGTTGATCGAGTTTTTGCGCGAGCGCCTGGACGATTCGCACAATCCCTTGTAGGAGCGAGCTTGCTCGCGAAGGCGTCATGACATTCGATATTGATATCGCCTGACACTCCGCCTTCGCGAGCAAGCTCGCTCCTACAATGGGTTTCGCAGGTCAGTTGACGCGTTTGTCGTCGCCCGGTTCGCCACCGACGTGAACGCCACGATCGTCACCTGGCTCGCCAGCGGCATGCAGGCCGCGATCGTCACCCACTTCGCCGGCGCGGTGCACGCCGTGGTCGTCGCCTACCTCGCCGGAGCGGTGCACGCCGTGGTCGTCGCCTACTTCGCCGGAGCGGTGAACCCCATTGTCGTCATGCCCGGCCTGATGCACGCCATGGTCGTCACCCGGTTCGGCATGGGTGCCGCTGCGCCCGGAGTTCGAGGCTGTGCTGCCGGAATGCCCGGAAGCATGGTCGCTGCCGCTATGACCGCTGCCGGCGCTATTGCCGCCGTGGCCACCGCCATTACCACCGCCGCTGCCACCGCCGCTGCCACCACCGCCGCCGTGGCCACCACCGTTGCCTCCGCCACCACCGCCGCTGCCACCACCGTGACCGCCGCCGCCGCCACCACTGCCGCCGCCACCACCGTGACCGCCACCGCCGCCCCCACCACCGTGGCCGCCACCGCCACCGCCACTTCCACCTTCTTTCGCCTGAGCGCTCGATACCCCGGAGAGGCTGTCCGGAATCAGGACGGTAGACGCCGATAAGATCGCGCCAATCGCTACTGCCAGTAATAGCTTGTTGATGTGCATGTCGTTCTCCGTCTTCTAATTCAAGTTGGAACGTTGATGAACATTGCAACGTGCTGCCATATTCAGTGGGTAAACACGCCAAGGTGCGGCTTTATTCGTTGTGATGTTGAAAAAAACCTGCGGCATCCCGCGCAGGCCCGCTCCAGAGGCGTCAGTGGATGCTTGAAGCCAGCTCGAAAATCGGGATGTACATCAAAATCACGATCACCCCGATCAGCAGGCCGATGAAGGTCATGAGCAAGGGTTCGAACAGGCGCACGAACCATTCGATCCAGCGGCTGATTTCTTCGTCGTAGAAGTCGGCACTGCGCTCCATCATCTGCCCGAGGTTGCCGGACTGCTCGCCGGCGCGCAGCAGGCGCAGGGACACCGGGGTCACCAGGTGGTTGAGTTCCAGCGCCGTCGACAACGATTGCCCCTCGCGCACCCGTTCGCAGGCCTGGTCCAGGCGCAATCGGGAGGCCGGGGTGAGCAGGTTGCGGACCATGCCCATGGCGGTGACGAGCGGTATGCCGCCTTGCAGCAGAATCCCCAGGGAACGGTAGAAGCGCGCCAGTTCGTACATGAAGATGCGCTGGTGCACCGCCGGGAGTTTTTCGATCAGGCGGTCCAGGCCCCGACGAAAGGCCGGTTGGCGCTGGAGGAAGGCGAGGGCGATGACGATCGTCGCCAGAGCGCCGAAGAATTCGCCCTGGTGGGCGTGCAGGAACATGCCGCTGCTCATCAGGATCTGCGACAGCCACGGCAGGTTCGACCCCAGCCCTTCGAACACCAGGCTGAAGCGCGGCACCACATACCCCATCAGGAAGAGCACCACGCCACCGCCCACCACCAGCAACAGCAGGGGGTAGATCGACGCGCTGACGATCTTCTGGCGAACCTCGTCCATGCGCTGGCGATAGCTGACGTATCGCCCCAGCGCATCGCCCACGGCACCGGTTTTCTCGCTGGACTGGACCAATGCCACGTACAGCGGCGGGAACACCGCCGACAGTTGGGCCAAGGCCTGGGAAAACGATTTGCCCTCATACAGCAGGCGCACCAGTTCACTCAGGGTCTTGCGCGCCTGTGGCGCATTCTCTTTTTCCGCCAGGCTTTCCAGCGCATCGATCAACGGCAGGCCGGCATTGAGCAGGGTGGTCAGTTCCTGGCTGAACAGCACCAGGTTGAAGGTCTCGCGCTGCTTGAGGCGCAGTGCCCGCCAGTGCCTCTCGGCGTGCAGGCTGACCACACGCAGCCCCTGGTCTTCGGCGATGCGCCGGGCTTCGCTGTCGCCCGGCGCCTCGACGGTCATTGAAACCACACCGGCCTTGCCTACCGCCTTGAGGTGAAAACGCATGGTCGCCATTCCCGTCATTGCCAGCTGGTGACTTCGGCGTTTTCGCCTTCGCCGCCGGGTTGGCCGTCCTTGCCCATGGACAGCAGGTCGTACTCGCCGTTTTCCCCAGGGTAGCGGTAGGTGTAGTTACGGCCCCACGGGTCCTGCGGCAGTTTTTTCTGCAAGTAAGGGCCGGTCCAGCGGGTTTCGTCGCTGGGGGCGGTGACCAGTGCCTGCAAACCCTGCTCGGTCGACGGGTAATGGCCGACCTCCAGGCGGTACAGGTCCAGGGCCTTGCCCAGGCCTTCTATTTGCGCCTTGGCCACCTTCACTTCGGAGCGGCCCAGTTGCGCGAAGTACTTCGGCGCGACGATGCCGGCCAACAGCCCCAGCACCACCAGCACCACCAACAGTTCAAGCAATGTGAACCCGCGCTCGGCTCGAAGGGCAAAAGCACGCGGGGCGAAACGCAGACGCTGTTTCATGATGACCTCACACAGTCGGCAGAAGGGTCGCGACAAAGGCTTATGCAATTGCCATGCACAGGCCCGGTCAAGCGCCGGGCATCCTCCTGCAACCCCCGTATTACGGCCGCTTGCGCTTTCGGCACAGTGCTTGCGTATGGCTGATACACGACCGGCCATTGGGGCATAACCCCCATTTTTCGGGGGCCGGTCACGGGAGGTAGAACAATGAAAACTCTCACCACAGGACTGCTCGGCGTGATGCTGCTGGCAGGCACAGCGCAGGCCGATGTGTTCGTTTCCAGGGACGCCAAGGGCGACTTCGTCTTGTCCAATGTCCATCGCCCCGGACGCCAGTACGAACGGGTGGTCCGTGATGTCGAAGCGAAGGTGGCCAGCCTCGATCAGCAGCCGCAGATGATCGCCGCCAGGCCCTATGCCGAACTGGTATCAAAGGCGGCCACGGACAACCAGTTGCCGGCGGCGCTGCTGCACGCGGTGATCCAGGCCGAATCCAGCTACGACGCCAGCGCCGTATCACCCCAGGGCGCGGGCGGGCTGATGCAGCTGATGCCCGATACCGCCCGGGAGTTGGGCGTGAAAAACGTCTACGACCCCAAGGCCAACATCCAGGGCGGGGCCAAATATCTCAAGCGCCTGATGACCATGTTCGACAACGACATCGCCCTCGCCGTGGCCGCCTACAACGCCGGCCCCCAAGCGGTGCTCAGCCGTGGCGGCGTGATCCCGCCGTTCGCCGAAACCCAGCGTTATGTGCCCAGCGTGCTGCGCCAGTACCGGCGTTTGCAGGGGCTGGCAGCGGATGCCCCGTTGTGACCGCACAGCCTGGGGCGGGTTTCCCCAACATTGGGGCATGGTGGCCCCGGCAAAAAAGTGGGGAATAAATGGGGAATATCCCCCGATGAATTAAGTGGCGACTGTAACTGTTTGAAAAACCGATAAATTTTTTATGGCATACAGATTGCTCTAGGGGTTTTGTCGAGAATTATTCCCTGTGAGCGCCCACAGCGAGGCCCGTGATCATGACCGGCATATTCCACGCTCCACCCCTGCTCAGTTTCCTGCTGTTCGCAGCTTCCATGCTTGGCGTCGAGCTGGCCGAGGCTGCCGCGCGTTGTGAACGCAACCTGGTGGCCAACGTCGTGACGCTCGACCAGCCGCTGATGTTCAACCGCCTCGGTGCGCAGAACGTCAACGGCATGATGTTCGCCCTGCGCCGCGATGTGGTCGATGACCATGACATTTCGCTGGCCCAGGGCGGAGCGGCGGTACCGGGCAAGGTTTCGCTGCGTCCCGACAAGCGTCCGCGTCCGCTGGTGCTGCGGGTGGCCGCCGGCGACTGCCTGACCATCAATCTGCAGAACCTGCTGGCCTACCAGGCCAACCCCGGTTCCCATGACGGTGGCGAAGAAGAGGAGGAGGGCGAGGAAGAAGGCATCGAAATCGGCAACAACGAAAACTTCAAGGTCGACGAGCAAGTCGCCGACCGTCATGTCGGTTTCCAGGTCAACGGCATGCAAGCGGTCAACAGCATCGATGACATCGCCTCGTTCACCGGTCGCAATGCCAATAGCCTGATCGCACCGGGTGCCAGCCGTTCCTACACCCTGTACGCCGAGCGTGAAGGGGTTTTCGCCGTCAGCAGCCGTGGCGCAACCTTCGGTGGCGAAGGGGCGGCCGGCAACGTGGCCAACGGTTTGTTCGGCCAGGTCGTGGTGGTGCCCAAGGGCGGTCGCACTTACCGCAATACCGTGACCGAAGAAGAAATGCGCCTGGCCACCACCGGGCGTACCCCGGCCGGCCAGCCGATCGTCGATTACCAGGCGCGTTACCCGCAACGCGAGCCATGGGTCCGTGAAGGCAAGGCCGGCACGCCGATCATCAACATGGTCGACGGCAATGAAATCATTTCCAGCGAAAGTGACGCGATCGTCATGGGCAGCAACGCCGATGGCAGTTTCCCGCCCTCGACCTATCCGCTGGAAGCCGTGGGCAAACGCAACCCGGCACTGCCCAATCGTCTGGAGCCGTTCCGCGATTTCGCCTCGCAATTCCAGGATGAAACTGCCGCCACCCAAGCCTTCCCGGCCTACTGGGCGGACCCGGTGATGGCCCACGTGCTGGAGCCGACCCGCGATTCGTTCATGATCAACTATGGCTCTGGCGGCATGGGGGCTGAAGTGGTGGCGAACCGTCTCGGCGTAGGCCCGATGCACGATTGCCTGTCCTGCGCCTACGAAGAATTCTTCCTCAGCTCCCACACCGTCGGCGACGTCGCGATGCTGGTGGACGTACCGGCTAACGCCGGCCTGGAAGGCATCACCCCGGGGCAGACCCCGAACGCCGATCAGGTGGGCGTCAAGGCGACCATGGCTCTGTATCCGTCCGAGCCGTCCAACGTCAACCACAGCTACATCGGTGACTTCGTCAAATTCCGCAACACCCACAACGGCCACGAGCAGCACATCTTCCACCTGCACGGGCATCAGTGGCTGTTCAACCCCAACGATGACAACTCCGACTATGTGGACGCCCAGGGCATCGGCCCGGGTGCCGGCTACACCTATGAAATCGCCAACGGCGGTTCGGGCAACCGCAACCGGGTAGCGGGGGATGCGATCTATCACTGCCACTTCTACCCGCACTTCGCCCAGGGCATGTGGGCCATGTGGCGGGTACACGATGTGTTTGAAGAGGGCACCAAACTCGAAGTCTCACAACAAGGCTCCGACGGTTTCCATAGCGAGCCTTATGCCCTGCGCAGCGGTAAACCCGCCGCGGGTGCACGGGCCTTACCTGATGGCGAGATCGTTGCCGGTACGCCGATCCCGGCGGTGGTGCCGCTGCCTGGCAAAGCCATGGCACCGATGCCAGGCAAAGTCGCGGTCGTACCGAAAATCGGCGAGACCCTGGTGGCCGCCCACAACGATGACGATGACGATGATGATGAAGAAGACGATGATGACGGCGAGCACCATGGCGGCAGCGGTGGCGCCCAGGCCATCGGTTCCCTGGCGCTGGTGGATCGCAGCGAAGCCAACCGCAACGCCGATGGCACGCTGAAAAACCCAGGCTATCCATTCTGGATCGGCGGCATGGAAAGCTCGGTTGGCCAACGCCCACCGACCCCGCCGCTGGACATGCTCGACGCCGCCACGGCGCAGGCCTTGAAAGCGACCGGCAAAGCCCTGTGGGCCAACCTTGACCCGGCGCAGTCCGGTGGCTGGGACGGTGGCCTGGGGCGCCATTCGCTGGACGGCGTCTCTGCCGGTGGCGAGGCCGAGACCATTACCACGTCGCTGGATTTCTCCAAGACGGTGACCCGCGCCAAGCCGATTTATCTGCCGGAAGAGGGCACCGAGGTCGAGCAGGCGGCCATGGCATTCCACGCCAAAAAGGACCACCCAAGCTTCGCCCTGCTGCCGGGCAATCAAATCGTCGCACGGGCCTTCCGCACCAACGGCGCCTTGCCGATGGCCGGTGCGCCGTTCTACGAACCGTGCATGGACGACCGGCAGAAACGCCTGAGCAGCAGCGCCGGCACCGGTGAGTTCATCAGTGGCGAGCGGCTCGACGGCATGTCGTTCATCGGCTCCTCGAGCTTCACCGCCGACCGTCCGCGCATCTACAAGGCGGCCAACATCCAGTTCGACGCGGTGTACAACAAGGTCGGCTACCACTTCCCGCAAGCGCGCATCCTGGCGCTCTGGGAAGACGCTTGGCCTGTGATCACCAAGCAGCGTCCGCCAGAGCCCCTGGTGATGCGCATGAACACCTTCGACTGCGTGCAGTACCAGCAAACCAACCTGGTGCCGGCCACCTATGAGATGGACGACTATCAGGTGCGCACGCCGACCGACGTGATCGGCCAGCACATTCACCTGCCGAAGTGGGACCTGGTGTCTGCCGATGGTTCGTCCAACGGCTGGAACTACGAAGACGGCGTACTCTCCCCAGGTGCGGTGCAAGAACGCATCCACGCCATCCGCGAGTTCAACCAGTGCCAGGGCAGCGACCCACGCGATGGCACGCCGGCCTGCCCGAAAGCCAAGAACCACCCGTACTTCGGCCAATACGGCCGGGCCGACTGGGTCGGTGCGCGGACGGCGATGCAGCGCTGGTTCGTCGACCCGGTGGTCAACGCCAAAGGCGTCGACCGTGGCCTGGGCACCATCTTTACCCACGACCACCTCGGCCCATCGACGCACCAACAGATCGGCCTCTACGCCACCGTGCTGGCAGAACCTGCCGGCTCCACCTGGTTCCACGCTGAAACCGGCGAGCCGTTGTACAGCGGCGCGCGCCAGGACGGTGGGCCGACTTCGTGGCAAGCGGTGATTTCCACCGGTGACCTGGATGGCGATGGCAAGAACGACAGCTTCCGTGAGTTCTTCCTCGAATACAGCGACTTCCAGCACGCCTATGAAGCCGGTGTGTACGTGGGCGCCGGGCCTGACGGTAAACCGAATGCGCAAAGCTTCCCGGCCACCGCCGACAGCTTCCGCTACGCGATCAACCCGCCCGTGCGTAACAACGCCAGTACCCTGCTCGACGGCATTATCGAAGTGCAGGGCGGCATGGTGCCCGGCTGCCCGAGCCGGCCATGCCCACAAGCCATCTCGGTCGATGACCCGGGCATGTTCGTGGTCAATTACCGCAACGAACCGCTGGCCCTGCGGGTGTATGACCCGTACAAGGTCGGCCCGGACGGCAAGCGCGGCATGCAGGCCGACGGCCTGGGCGGCGACCTGGCGTACGCCATGCAAAGCCGTACCGACCGTGCGATCCCGGCGATGAACCTGGCGCCGAACCTGATCACCGCGGCCACCGGCCCAACCGGCGGCACCACGCTGTTCCCGCCGCACATCAACAAGGGCGGCGCCGAACCAGGCGACCCGTTCACCCCGATGCTGCGCACCTACACCGGCGACAACGTGCGGCTGCGGGTGCATGCCGGCGGTCACGAAGAGGAGCACAACGTCACCCTGCACGGCGTGAAGTGGCTGCAAAGCGGTTCCGGTTTCGGCAACAGCTCCAACTCCGGCTGGCGCGCGTCGCAGATGATCGGCATCTCCGAGCAGATGGGCTTCATTGCACCGGTCTCGATGCTGTCCAGTTCGGCCGCCACCACCGGTGACTACCTGTACTCGATGGACGCTTCGATCGAGGGTTACTGGAGCGGGATCTGGGGCGTGATGCGCAACTACACGGCGCAACGCAGCGATCTGTTCGCGCTGCCCAACAACGCCAAGCCGACCGGTATGCGCAACACCGTGGCCTTCGACGGCGTTTGCCCGCGAATCGGCGCCAACCCCAACGGCATCGGCACCCGGCCGACCCCGCAACGCAACTATGAAGTGGTCGCGGCGCTGGCCAACGACATCCTCGGCAATCCGCTGGGCTTGACCATCGGTGACCCGGCGGGCCTCGGCATGCATGTGGGCGGGCCGCTGAATCCGGCCGGCGGTACCCTGGTGCTCAACTCGCGTACCGTGAGCATTCCACAGGTCACCGTGACCGACCCTGAAGACGGTGAAACCATCACCATCGGCGGGCAAAGCGGGCCGCTGCATGACCCGACCGCGATCCTGTATGTGCGCAAGGCCGATCTCGACCCGGCCACCGGCAAGCTCAAACCCGGTGTGCCTGTCGAACCCCTGGTGCTGCGCGCAGCGGCCGGTGACTGCATCAACATCACCCTGGAAAACCGTCTGCCGAGCGTCATGCCAGACCTGACCCAGACAGCGGTGATGCAAGGCATGGTCAAACGTGATCGCAACAACGGCAGTGGTTCGACCACCTTCAGCAACAACCTGATGCGGCCGTCGAGCCACGTGGGTCTGCACGCGCAACTGCTGGCGTACGACATCACCAAATCCGACGGCACCAACATCGGCACCAACCCGACCCAGACCGTGCCACCGCGTGTCGGTAGCAGCGGGGTCTACCCGACCCGTACCTATCAGTACTACGCCGGGCACCTGGAGCGTGAAGGCAAGCCGATCACGCAACTGGGGCGCAATGTCGACAACATCAATGCCACGGCGATCGAGTTCGGCGGCTTGAACATCACCCCGGCGGACGTGATCAAGCAGTCGCAAAAAGGCCTGGCCGGGGCGATGAGCATCCTGCCGATGGGCGCCACCTGGGTCGACGACACGCGCAAGGTCAATGCAACCGTCACCGCCCCTGGGCAAACCAGCTACCGCGACTTTGCGATGGTCTGGCAAAAGGCCTTGAACACTCGCTGGGCCAATGGGCGGCCGGTGGAAGGGATTGCCGCGGAAGGGTTCGGCGTGCCGACCGATCCGCAGGACAACTCGAGCATGGCCATCAACTACAAGACCGAACCGATGTGGTACCGCTTCGGCCTGGCCCCGGATGCACCTTTCGGCCATGCCGACGGCGCGGGCTACGGCGACATGGCGAATGCGCACATGGCCTACAGCAATGCGCTGGTGGGTGGCGATCCGCAAACACCGGTGCTGTACGCCAAGCCGGGGCAGCCGTTCCGCACGCACATCCTGATGCCTACCGGCGGCAGTCGCGGTACGACCTTCCAGCTTGACGGTCACGTCTGGTCGACCAACCCGTTCCTGGCCGAGAAGAGCGATACCGGTGGCTATCCAATGGGCACCCCGGGCGTGGGTTCGGTGAAGTTCGGCTACAACCCGATGTCGATGTACATCGGCGCCCGCGAGAGCGTCCTGCCGGCAGCGCACTTCAGTTTCATGATGCCAAGCGCCGGTGGGGTCAACGCGATACCGGGTGACTACCTGTTCCGCGACTACGGCGCCTACGGCAACACCTCCGGGTTGTGGGGGCTGTTGCGGGTGACCAATGACCCGGAACCGGCGCCGGTGCCGTAGGCAGGAAACAACGCAATACCTGTAGGAGCGAGCCTGCTCGCGAAGGCGGAGTGTCAGACACATCAGTTCTGGATGTGCAGGCCTCTTCGCGAGCAGGCTCGCTCCCACAGGGGGGTGGTGCAGCAGGCATAGATCTGAAGGGGAGATGTGACATGAACAGGACCATCAAAATCGCCAGCGTTGCCCTGGTCGTCGGGGTAGCGCTGATCTGGCTCGGGGTGTGGCGCACGTCGCCACCGACCCAGCTCAGCGACATCGCGCTACCCGACACCTGGACCGGCCAGACGCTTGAGCGTGACGGCGTGTCGGTGGCGCTTGAGGTGCGGCCGCTGACCGAAGGCGGCGTGTTGCGCGAGGGCGAATTTGCCGACGTGCGCTTCAAAGTCACCGACAAGGCCTCGGGCCAACCCTTGGCGGGCGTCGCCCCCGGTGCCTGGATCGACCCCGAAACCGTCGCCGCCGACCAGGCCCAGGGCCGCGAACAGAGCTGCAAGGCCCGGGTCGGGGTGTTCCTCAAATCGAGTATCGGCGCACGGCCGCTGCTCGATCTCAACAGCTACTTCCTGATGGTGATGAACCGCGATGCCAGCGTCTCGGTGGTCGACCCGTCCGTCTCGGTGGGTGGCATCACCAGCACCATGACCCGCATCGATATCAAGCAACCGCCGATGGATTGGGTCACCCCCCGGGACAACAAGCGGGTTTTCGTGTCGATGCCGACGGCCGGCGAAGTCGCGGTGATCGACAGTGAGCAATTCAAGTTGCTCGACTCGGTGGCCGCCGGCAGCCACCCGGTGCGCGTGGCCTTGCAACCGGACGAACGCCTGCTGTGGGTCGGCAACAATGCCCCGTCGGCCGAGCTCTCCGGGGTCACGGTGATCGACACCGCCAGCCTCAAGACCCTCAAGCACCTGGCGACCGGCAGCGGCCACCACGAAATCGCCTTCAGCAAGGACAGCCGCTTCGCCTTTGTCACCAACCGCGACGACGGCACGGTCAGCCTCATCGATGTCGCCACCTTGACCATCGTCAAGCAGCTCAAGACCGGTTCGCACCCGCTGTCGGTGGTGTACTCGCCACTGTCCGGCGCGGCCTATGTGGCCGATGGCAAGGACGGCACGGTCACCGTGGTCGACGCCGCGAACCAGTCGGTGCGGCGGGTGATCAAGATCAAGCAGGGCCTCGGCCCGATGGGCTTCAGCGCCGACGGCCGTTTCGGCATCGTGCTCAATACCCTGGAGAACCAGGCGGCGGTGATCGACGCGGCCACCGATTCGCTGATCCATGAACTGGACGTGTCCGCCGAACCCTATCAAGTGGTGTTCACCAAGGCCTATGCCTATGTGCGCGGCCTGGCCTCGGCCAAGGTGACGATGATCAACCTGGCGTCCCTCGGTGAAGGTCGCAAGCCGATCAGCCAGGGCTTCGAAGCCGGAACACAACCGCCGCGGCTGGCCGGTGACCTGCCACTGGCGTCGAGCCTGGCAGTGTCGCGGGACGACAACGCGGTGTTCGTGGTCAACCCGGTGGACAACACCACCTACTTCTACGCCGAAGGCATGAACGCGCCGATGTCCGGCTACCCCAACCGCGGGCAAGTGGCACGGGCGGCACTGGTCATCGACCGCAGCCTGCGCGAAGTCGAGCCGGGGCTGTACAGCGCGCGGATCAAGCTGCCGGCGGCGGGGCGCTTCGACGTGGCGTTCCTGCTCAACCAGCCCAACATCATCCATTGCTTCAGCGCCGTGGTTGAGCCGAACAACAAGCTCGGCCCCGTCGCCGGCGTGCCGAAAGTCGAGTTCATGCTCGATAAGACCACGGCCGCCCTGGGCAGCCCTTATGTCGTGCGCTTCCGCATCGTCCAGGGCAA
The DNA here is from genome assembly GCF_000282475.1 of Pseudomonas sp. GM78. Classification (GTDB taxonomy): domain Bacteria; phylum Pseudomonadota; class Gammaproteobacteria; order Pseudomonadales; family Pseudomonadaceae; genus Aquipseudomonas. Next base: position 11,058 of record NZ_AKJF01000033.1, on the reverse strand, counting down.
GCAGAAAGCCCGGCGCAGCGGGGTCAAGGACGTGCAGGTGCGCTACTTCCTGGCGCCCAGTTCACGGCCGCAGTACGTCGCGGCACTGGACGTCGGCAACGGCATCTATGAAGCCCCGGTCACCCTTGACCAGAAAGGCGCCTGGTACCTGCACGTGCGTGCGGCGTCCCTGGGCGCAAGTTTCGACGACCAGACTTTTGCCAGCGTTCGGGTGACACCCGGCCAAGCTCATTGAAGAGGACATCGACATGAACCGATTCGCACATCACGGACTGCTGACACTCTGCCTGTTGGCCGCCAGCATCGGCCAGGCCCTGGCCCACTCGGCCGATGAACATGCCGGCCACACCATGGCGGCCAAGAGCGCCAGCTCCGAGACCGCCCAGGTCAAGTTCGCCGACGTCGCGCTGGTGGACCAGAACGGCAAAAGCGTACGCCTGGAAAAAGACCTGGTGGCCGACAAGATCGTGGTCATGAGCTTTATCTACACCAGTTGCACCACGGTCTGCCCGGTGGTGTCCTCGATCATGGGCAAGGTGCAAAAACAGCTGGGGGCACGGGTCGGCACCGAGGTGCAACTGGTGTCGATCAGCATCGATCCGCAGCGCGACGACGCCAAGCGCCTTAACGAATATGCCCGCACGTTCCAGAACGGCCCGGGCTGGAGCTGGTTGACCGGCTCAACGTACTCGGTCAACGAAACCCTCAAGGGCCTGGGCAGCTTCAGTGGCGACTTCAAGAATCATGCGCCGCTGATCCTGGTGGGGGACGGCAACAGCCGCCACTGGACCCGCTACTACGGCTTCACCGACCCGGGCGTATTGACCCGGCAAGTGGAGAAGCTCAGCGGTGAACGCAACGCCCACGCCAAACACACCGCCATCGCCATGGAGCATCAGCCATGAGACTTCTCGACTGGATCGCCCTGAGCCTCTGCTCCTGCCTCGCAAGCTCCCTGGCCTTGGCCCATGAAGGGCATGAGCAAGCGGCGCCTGCCTCCGCCACGGTGGCAGCCGCCGCACAGCCGGCCGGTGGCACCCGCGATGCCAAGACCTGGTTCACCGACACGCCGTTGCAGGACCAGAACGGCAATACCCTGCGTTTCTACAGCGACGCGCTGCACAACCGCGTGGTGCTGCTCAATGTGATTTTCACCAGTTGCACCGATGCCTGCCCCCTGATCACCCAGAAACTCAAGCAAGTGCGCGAAGTGCTGGGCGACAAGGCGGACGGCATCACCTTTATCTCCCTTACCAGTGATCCGCTGCGGGACACCCCGGCGGTACTCAAGGCTTACACCTTGAAGCAGGGCGTCGATGAGCCCCACTGGCTTTTTCTTACCGGCGACAAAGCGCAAATGGACCTGGTCCTGGGACGTATCGGCCAGGTCATACCGTCCCCCGAGCAACACTCCACCCAGTTGATCGTCGGCGACGTGGCGAACAAGCGCTGGAGCAAGATCCGTCCCGATGCCCCGGCCGCCGCCATTGCCCAGCGCTTGCAGTTGCTGGCAATGCCCGTGGCCGGCCGTTGAGTCCGGGCCATGAAAAATGCCCTGATCCTCGGCCTGCTTATCCTGGGTAGCCTCAGCCTGAGCGCCCAGGCGTTATCGCTGACGCCCAGCGAAAGCGCCGGCAAACGCCTGTACCGCGAAGGTGTATCGGCCAGCGGTGAGCCGATCATGGCCCGGATCGGGGCGGCGGGCATGCTGCTGCCGGCCACCAGCCTGCCGTGCGCCAACTGCCACGGCAGCGATGGCCTGGGGCGCCCGGAAGGCGGGGTGCGGCCGCCGGATTTGAGCTGGTCGCGGCTGACCAGCACCTACGGTCAACAGCAGGTCAACGGGCGTGCCTACCCGGCCTACACCGAGGGCACGTTGGCCCGTGCGATCCAGGAGGGGCGCGACCCGGGCAACAACCGGCTCGATGCGGCGATGCCGCGGTTCGTGCTGTCGATGAGCGATCAACGCAACCTGACGGCGTACCTCAAGCGCCTGGCCGATGAGCGCGATCCGGGCCTGAGCCCCGACAGCCTGCACCTGGGCACCTTGCTGCCGAGTACCGGCGTGCTGGGCGAGGAGGGCCTTACCGTGGCGGCAGTGCTCAGGGGCAGCGTGACGCGGATCAACGAATCCGGGGGGATTCATGGCCGGCAGGTGCGCCTGACCATCCTTGACCCCGGTCCCGACCGTGCCAGCGCCGAACACGCGCTCGACCAGTTGATCGAACAGGAACAGGTGTTCGCGCTGGTCGCACCGCTGGTGCCGGCGCTGGAGGCCGAACTGGCGCCGCGCCTGGAACAGGCTGGCGTGCCTCTAATCGGACCGCTGTCATTGCAGGGCACGGCCCAGGCCAGCCGACAGATTTTCGAACCGCTGCCGGGGCTGCGCGAACAGATGATCGCCCTGGCCAACTACGCCGCCACCAGCCTGCGCGTGCTGCAAGGCCCCACGCTGATCGCCTACCCGAACGAGCCGGGCCAACGCCTTGCAGCCGAGAAACTTGCCCAGTACCTGCAGGACAACGACTGGCAGAAAGTGCGCCTGCAACCCTACGAGTCGGCGCAGGACGAGTTGCCTCTGGGTTCGCGCTCGGTGTTCTACATGGGCAGCAGTGGCGGTTTCAGTCGCCTGGCCGAGCGCTTGCAGACCGCCGGCCAGGTGCCTTACCTGTTCGCCGCCTCGAATCAGGTGGCGGGCGATCTGCTGCAGGTGCCCAGCGGTTTTTCCCGGCGGGTGTTCCTGGCCTATCCGTTCGTGCCCAGCGACTGGACGATGACCGGGCGCACCGCCCTGACGCAACTGCGCGAGCGCCAGAAGCTCGGCGGCGAACACGCGGTGCTGCAGGTGGGTGCCTACAGTTCGATGATGCTGCTCAGCGAGGGCATGAAACAGGCGGGGCGCGACGCCAGCCGGGAAAAACTGATCAGCGCCCTGGAAGCCCTGCATGACTTCGATACCGGCCTGACCCCGCTGATCAGTTTCGGGCCGGGGCGACGCCTGGGCCTGAACGGCGCCCATGTGGTCACCGTGGACCTGCCGGACCAACGCTTCTATCTGGTCGCCCCCTACAAACCCATTGCCGCCATGCCCTGATCCGGAGGCCGAAGATGAAACTTGCGACTGTATTGGTGCTGTTGACCCTGTGGGTACCCGCCGCGTTTTGCAGCAATGGCCCGGCGGTGGCGAGGGTCAATGGCGAGGAAATTTCCCAGCTGCGCCTGGAGCGTTATTTCGCCGAATACCTGGAGGATCAGGGCCGCGCGGTCGCCAGTATTCGCAGTCCCAGCGCCTACAAACAGCTGCGCAAGGCGGCGCTGGACGCCCTGATCGACAAGGAGTTGCTCTGGCAGGAAGCGGTCAAGCGCGGGGTGGTGGTCAGCGATGCCACGGTGCACGACCAGGTGGCCCAGACCCGCCAGGCCATGGGGGGCGACCAGGTGTTCGCCCGGCGCCTGGAAGACGCAGGTTTTGATGAGGCCGGCTACATCGAGTACACCCGCCGTGATCTGGCGGCGCAACAGATGTTTGCCGAACTCACGAAGGTCGGCGAGCCGGACGAACAGCAGGTGCAGGCGTTTTATCAGGAACACCGCGCCGAAATGAACCGGCCCGAGGAGATCCAGGTCAGGCATATCCTGATCAAAGTGCCTCAGGGTGCGGATGCTTCCACAGTCGAAGCCGCGAGACTACGCTTGGAGGCAATGCGCACCACGATTGGTGAAGGTGCCGATTTTGCCAGCGTCGCCCGCAGCGGTTCCGAAGACGCTTCGGCCAGCGCAGGCGGCGATCTGGGGTACTTTACCCGGGGGCGCATGTTGCCGGAGTTCGAAGCCGCGGCCTTTGCCCTGGCGCCCGGAGCAGTCAGCGAACCGGTGCGCACGGCGGTTGGCTGGCATTTGATTCAGCTGCAGAACCGATTGGAGGCTGCCGATGTCACACAAGAGCAGGGACTTGACATGGTTCGGGCTTACCTTGCCCGACAGAAACAGGTCAAGGCTCGTCTGCAGGCCCTGGCGCAGCTGCGCGCAAGCAATCGGATCGAACGGATTGACGACGAGTGAGCTTTCCCCAACTGTGGGGGAAAGCGTCGATGCGCATCCGTTCGCTTTCCCCCGCTTTTGGGGGGTGGGGCATCTGGACGCAAAGGCATTGCTTTTAAATTCAAGGACATGAATACATAAAATTACCGGCACTCAGCCTGGCATGAAGTGTGCGTTAGACCTATCAAGGCGCGCACTCCGCCAGGTTCGGAACTCGGACCTGCGGTTTCAAGGAGTCCACCTTGTTGAACAAAGTACTGGTTGTTGACGACGAACAGCTGCTTGCTGAAAACCTCCAGGGTTACCTGCAGGCGCAAGCGCTGGAAGTCCGGATTGCTCACGACGGTGCGCAAGGAATCGCTGAAGCAGGCGATTTCGCACCCGATGTGATGGTGTTCGATTACCGCTTGCCCGATATGGAAGGCTTTGAGGTGCTCGATGCCATCCGCCAGAACAGGAAGTGTCATTTTGTGCTGATCACGGGGCACCCCACCGCAGAGGTTTGCGAAAGGGCCCGGCAACTGGGAGTCAGCCACATCCTGTTCAAACCGTTTCCGTTGGCGGAACTGGCCCGAGCAGTACTTGACCTTCTGGGGCGCCAGCGCGAACCCAAAGCGGGTGTGAGCAGTAGCGAAGGCTTTGTCGAACGACGCCAGAGCAGGACCGAAAGTTTCCCGCTGCAGTTGTACGACGGTAGTTGGGTGCTTGCAGATCGCCGACGAAGTAACTCGGCCTCCACAGCGCCAGACGACGAACAATTGCTCACCGGGGAGTAATGGCGCGACAAGAGGTTCCGGCATCCGCCGCAATTGCTCGCCGCGCCGACAGGGCTCTAAGCCCCGGGTGTTGGAGAGCAAGCCATGGATCGTCTTACCCTTGTCGTCGATGTGCCACCGCTGGATTGTGTACCGACCCGGTTTTCCAGTGAGCAATTGGCCCAGGCCCGTTCCCGGGCCGGCAGCTCCGGCGAGCGCATGCTCGAAGCCCTCGCGGTGCTGTGCGACCTGGCCCCCATGCCTTTCATCCAGTGCCTGGGCGCAACCCTGCATTACCCGGTGCTCGACACCGACAGCCTGTTTCAAGCCACCCCGGTGTTCGACCGGGTCACCCTGGCCCAATGCCTCAAGCGCGAATTCATCCTGCTGCGTCACGCCGACGCGGTCATCGGCGTGTTTGCCGACCCCTTCGACAGCGCCCGCCTGGCCTGGATCGACGACTGCCTGCACGGTGCGCCGCTGTACCTGGTGCATGCCGACGACCTGAAAGCCTACCTGGCGCGCCACGAAGAGAGCTTCCACGCAGTGGAATCGCTCAACGCCCAGGCTGACGGCAACACCGAGATCGACACCCTGCAAAGCCTGTCCCTGACCAGCATCAGCGAAGACTCGAGCGTGGTGGTCAAGCTGGTCAACTCGACCCTCTACGACGCGCTGAAAATGCACGCCAGCGATATCCACCTGGGCACCACCGGCAGCGGCCTGGTGATCAAGTACCGCATCGATGGCGTGCTCAACAACATCAGCAAGATCCAGGGCAGCGAGTTCGCCGAGCAGGTGATTTCCCGGGTCAAGGTCATGGCCGAACTGGACATCGGCGAAAAACGCGTGCCCCAGGACGGTCGCTTCAAGATCGGCATCAGCGGCCGGCAGATCGACTTCCGGGTGTCGATCATGCCGAGCATTTTCGGCGAGGACGCGGTGCTGCGGGTACTCGACAAACAGGACCTGGCCGACAAGGTCTGCGGCGTGCAGTTGCAGGCCCTGGGCTTTGAAGAGGAAACCCTGCGCCAGCTGCGCCGCCTGGCTGCCGAACCCTACGGCATGGTGCTGGTCACCGGCCCCACCGGCAGCGGCAAGACCACCACGCTGTACGCGATGATCACCGAGATCAACCACGGCGTGGACAAGATCATCACCATCGAAGACCCGGTGGAGTACCAGCTGCCCGGCGTGCTGCAGATCCCGGTCAACGAAAAGAAAGGCCTGACCTTCGCCCGCGGCCTGCGCTCGATCCTGCGCCACGACCCGGACAAGATCATGGTCGGTGAGATCCGCGACCCTGACACTGCCCAGATCGCCGTGCAATCGGCACTCACCGGGCACCTGGTGTTCACCACCATCCACGCCAACAACGTGTTCGACGTGATCGGCCGTTTCACCCAGATGGAAATCGACCCCTACAGCCTGGTGTCCGCGCTCAATGCGGTGCTGGCCCAGCGCCTGATCCGCCTGGTCTGCGCCAGTTGCAGCAGCGCATACACCCCGAGCGAAGAAGAGCTGGAAACCTCGGGGCTCGATCCGCAACAGGTGGCGCATTACCACTTCGTCCATGGCAAGGGCTGCGGTCATTGCCGTGGCACCGGCTACCGCGGCCGTAGCGCGATTGCCGAGCTGCTGCACCTGGACGACGAGCTGCGGCAAATGATCGTTGAACGCCAACCCATTTCGAAAATCAAGGCCCACGCCTGCAAACGTGGTTTGCGCCTGCTGCGCGAATCGGCGCTTGAACTGGTGCAACAAGGCCGGACCACTCTCGAGGAGATCAATCGTGTCACTTTTATCTCGTGAGCGTTATGTCGCCGTGCTCGGCGCCAGTGGTGTCGGCCTCGGTCAGCGTCAGGGTGGCGACACCCTGTGGCTGGGCAGTGTCGGCTTCATCGATGAAGGTTTCATGGCCTGGACGGTTGCCCTGGAGACCCTCGACCGCCTGCTGGGCGAACATGCCCGCGCCGGTGCCGAGTTGACCGTGGTGGTCTCCGGCCACTTCAGCCGGTTTTGCCTGGTGCCCTGGAGCGAGCAGATCAGCAGCCCCGATGAACTGCGCGGGTTTGCCCAGCTGTGCTTCGAAGACCTCTACGGGGCGGCGAACCAACCCTGGAACCTGGTGCTCTCGGCCGAACCCGCCGGTTGCGACCGGATCGCCAGCGCACTGCCGCAAGACCTGCTCGAACGCCTGCGTGCCCTGGTCAGTGGTCGTGGCCTGCGCCTGCGTTCGGTGCAACCGTACCTGATGGCGGCGTTCAATCACTTCGACAAAAGCTTCGACGCCGGCGACTTCCTGTTCGTGGTCGCTGAACCGGTGCGCAGCGTGATGTTGCTGGCCCGCGAAGGTCGCTGGACGGCGGTGCGCTCGGTGGGCAGCAGCGACAGCGATGCCGCACTGAGCGCGCTGGTCGGTCGCGAATGCCAGTTGCAGGCGTCCAGCAGTGAACGGCCGCTGAACGTCTACCTGCATGCGCCAGCGCGCATCGACTCGCACCCTGAAGTGCCAGGCGTACAGCTGCGCACCCTTGAAGAAGGCCGGACCAGCGTACGCGACAGCCTGTACGTCATGTCCCGGACGGTGGCCTGACATGCGCCCCCTGATGCTCGACTTTCAGCCGCGCCGTCGCTCAAGCCCCCTGGGCTGGAGCCTGCTGGCCGGTGGCGTGGTGCTGGCGCTGACCTGCATCGTCATTCAACAACAGGTGAGCGGGGAAGCCGAACAACAGCAAGGTCATCTGCAAACCACCCAACGCGTGCTCACCGGCGACACCGGCGGCAAGGTCAGCCTGACCCCGGCCGAAACTCGCGAGCAGGCGCAGAACCTGGCCGAGATGCGCAAGGTGTCGCAGCAGTTGCGCCGGCCCTGGGAGCGCCTGTTCGCCACCCTGGAAGCCATGCCCCGGGACAACATCGCCTTGCTGACCCTGACCCCGGATGCCCGCAAGGGCCAGGTGCGGATCAGCGCCGAGGCGCGCGACCTGGACGCCATGCTCGACTTCCACCGCCGCCTCGAAGCCAGCGACGAGCTCTCCGACGTGTCGTTGCTCAGCCACGAAATCGTCGCCAACGTGCCGGAACACCCGGTGCAATTCAACTTATCGGCTACCTGGGAGATTGGCGATGCAAATCCCTAGATTGATCGTCCACGAATACCTGCAAAGCCTGGGCGTGCCCGGCCTGGCGGGGCTGGCCATGCTGGTGCTGGCATTGACCTATGGCCTGTTCGGCCTGTTGCCGGACTGGCAGGCGCTGCAGCACCTGAGCCAGCAGACCAGTGAGGCCCGCGAATACCTGGCCAAGGTCGAGGAGGGCACGATCGCCGCTCCAGTCGTGCCGCAACGCCAGCTCGATGATTTCCGCAGCAAACTGCCGACCCAGCCCCAGGCCACCATCGCCATCGACAAGATCTACGCGCTGGCCGCCCAGGAACGCATCACCCTGTCCCGGGGCGAATACTCACTGGGTATCGATCCCAAGACCCACCTGGCGCGCTATCAGATCCTGTTGCCGGTGCGCGGCAGCTACCCGCAACTGCGGCGCTTCATGCACGCCTTGCTAGGCCAGTTGCCGGCGGTGGTGGTGGAAGACCTGGAGTTGCAACGCAAGAAGATCGCCGACACCGACCTTAACGGACGGATCCGCATGACCCTTTACCTGTCGAGGTCATGATGAACAGCAAACGTGCAGTGGGTTGGGTGGCGTTCCTCGGTGTGGCTGCGGCGCTGACCTGGTTGCCCGACTACTTCAAGCAGGCCGACGACAGCGATGTGGCAGTGGCCGCCGTGGGTACGCCGGCCAAAGGCAAGAATCGGGGTGCTTCGCCAGCCGCGCAAGCTTCCGCCGCGCCTGTGGCGATCAAGGACCTGAGCCCGGCGGGCGACCTGTTCGCCGCGCGCAGCTGGAAGGCCGCACCGACCCTGGCCAGCGTCACCGAACAACCGGTCAACGTTGCACCGGTGGTGCAGGCCCCCACTGCACCGCCCATGCCGTTCCAGTTCATCGGCCGGATGCATGACCGCACCGACCTGCAAGTGTTTTTGCAAAGCGGCGAAAAGATCTACGTCGTGCGTAAAGGGGATGTAATCGACGAAACATGGAAGATCGAGGGCATTTCCGATCTGGAACTGAGCCTGGTCTATTTGCCTCTGCATTTGTCCCAGACCTTGTCTGTGGGGAGCGCGCAATGAACAAATCCCGTTTGCTGATGAGCCTGTGTATCTGCGCAGGGCTGGCTGCCTGCAGCTCGGCACAGGTTGCCAAGGAAGAAGCCTCTGAGCTGATCGAGCAGGGCCAGTACGAAGCCGGCCTGGCCCGGATCGAGGAGGGCCTGCGGGAAAACCCTCGCGACACCGAACTGCACATTGCCCTCAACAGCACTCGTGCCCGTTCGATCACAGCGCTGCTGACCCAGGCCGACATGGATCGCACCCAGCGTGATTTCGCGTCCGCTCGCATGGGGTACGGCCGGGTGTTGACCATCGAGCCGAACAACCGCCGCGCCCAGGACGCCTTGCGCCAGCTCGAACACATGCGCAGCCTCGATGAAAAACTCGAACTGGCCCGTGGCGACCTGCGCCGCGGCGACATCTACGGCGCCGAACGTCAGGTCAGGCAGATTCTCGAACTGGACCCCACCAACGAAGGCGCCCTGGAACTGCAGGGCAACATCCGCCTGGTGCAGAGCCGCAACGTGGTGGCCTATCCGCAACTGCGCACCAAGCTGGACAAGCCGGTGACCCTGGAATTTCGCGACGCCAACCTCAAGACCATCTTCGAAGTGCTGTCCCAGGTCGCCGGCCTGAATTTCATCTTCGACAAGGACCTGCGCCCGGACATGAAAGCCACCATCTTCGTGCGTGACGTGCGCATCGAAGACGCGGTGGAACTGCTGCTGCAACAGAACCAGCTGCACCAGAAAGTGGTGAACGAAAACACCCTGCTGATCTACCCGGACTCGCCGCAGAAGCTCAAGGATTACCAGGAACTGGTGATGCGCACCTTCTACCTGACCAGCATCGATGCCAACACCGCGTTGAACATGGTCAAGACCATGCTCAAGACCCGCGATGTGTTCGTCGACGAACGCCTCAACACCCTGACCATGCGCGACACCGGCGACGCCGTGCGCATGGCGGAAAAACTCCTGCAATCGCAGGATCAGTCCAACCCCGAAGTAGTGCTGGAAGTGGAAGTGATGGAAGTCGCCACCCAGCGGATCCTCGACCTGGGCCTGCAATGGCCGAACACCTTCGGCGTGATCAACAGCGACGGTACCGCGGTCAGCGTGCTCGACCAGCTCAAGGGCATCAACTCCAGCCGGATCACCATCCAGCCCTCGCCACAGGCCAAGATCAACGCGGCGGACAAGGACATCAATACCCTGGCCAGCCCGGTGATCCGCGTCAGCAACCGCGAACAGGCGCGCATCCACATCGGCCAGCGCGTGCCGATCATCAGCGCCACGTCGGTACCCTCGACCCAGGGACCGGTGATCACCGAAAGCGTGACTTACCTCGATGTCGGTCTGAAACTGGAAGTGCAGCCCACCGTGCACTTGAACAACGAAGTGGCGATCAAGGTGGCCCTGGAAGTCAGCAACGCCACGCCACTGGAACCGACCCGCCAGGGCACGATTCCGGTCCAGGTCGATACGCGTAACGCGCAGACCACCCTGCGCCTGCATGATGGCGAAACACAGATCCTCGCCGGCCTGATGCGCAACGACCATGGCAGCACCGGCAACAAGATTCCCGGTCTTGGCGATATTCCTGGCCTGGGCCGCCTGTTCGGCAGCAACAAGGACGACGTGAGCAAATCCGAGCTGGTGTTGTCGATCACACCGCGGATCGTGCGCAACCTGCCGTACCAGAGCCCGTCGGACATGGAATTCCCCACCGGCACCGAAACCAGCATGCACATCCAGGCGCCGGACCGCTCGAAGGTCGAAGTCGAAGAGGTGAAAGTACGGGGCATGAACGCACCGATCGCTACCACCGTCACCGTCGGGAAGCCTTGATCATGAACGCCTCGCAACGCGGTTTTACCTTGATCGAAGTCGTGGTGACGCTGTCCCTGATCGGCCTGCTGGCCGGCATGGCCGCGCCGCTGACCGAGACCGTGGTGCGCCGGGGCAAAGAGCAGGAACTGCGGACTGCGCTGTACCAGATCCGCGATGCCATCGACGCCTACAAGCGCGCTTTCGACGCCGGTTACATCGAGAAGTCGCTCAACAGCAGCGGCTAACCGCCGAACC
>NZ_AKJF01000032.1 GCF_000282475.1 Pseudomonas sp. GM78 | reverse complement strand
GCTACATCGGCGGCAATGTGCTTTGGAACGACAGCGTTGGGGCCGATGGCCAGTTCGCCGGTGGCGGCGTGGTCGGCGTGCGCGCAGGCTCCGACACCTCGACCCCGGTGTATGGCGGCCTGAACAGCCAGATCAACGGCACCTACGGCTATCTGACGCTGGATGCGGCGGGCAACGCGCTGTACCACAGCTACCCGAACTCAGTGGGCGGCCAAGGTGCGAGCGACGTGTTCACCTACACCTTGCGCGATGGTGACGGTGATGAAAGCACCACCACCGTGACCATTGATGTGTACAACAACAGTTGCAAGGTGGCGGGCCGTGACAGCGACGTGAGCGCCCATGGAAAAGCCGGCGGCCAGGACCTGATAGCAAAAGGCGCGGACTTTACCGGGACCCAGCAGAACTACAGCGTCTCCGGCAGCAATGCCGCCATTGCCCGCAGCGCCTTCGTCGCCAATACGGCGGCCATGACCGCGGTCCTGGTGGTCAGCGGGGCGCTGGGTGCGGCCAACGGCAACCACAACGACAACCTGATCACCGTCAATCTCAAGCAGGGGGAAACCCTCAACCTGGATCACAACCTCGCAGCCGGCCACATCAGCATGGAGTACTCGATCAACGATGGCGCCTATGTCGCCATCGCTGACGGGCAGGCCATCACGGCGACGTCGGATGCCACCTACCGCATCCACATCACCAATATCCCCGATGGTCCTGGCCAAGGCGCAAACGGCGCTGAAAACTACCAGTTGAAGATGACCGTCGATTACGCCGGGGCCCACGACATCGCGCCGGACAACACCTACAGCGCCAGCGACAACCATGGCAGCAACGCCCACCTGACCTCCCAGGATGGCCACGCCCTCACCGGAACGGCGGGGGATGACACCCTGGTAGCCGGCAACGGCGAGCACATCATCAATGCCGGTGACGGTAACGACGTGCTGACCGCAGGCACCGGCAATACCGAGCTGCACGGTGAAGCCGGCAATGACTTGCTCTACAGCGGGCCGGGCAACGACCTGCTCGACGGTGGTACGGGCAGCGACACTGCAAGCTATGCCCACGCCACCGCCGGCGTCACGCTCAATCTCGGCGAGGCCGGCGCACAGAACACCGTCGGTGCCGGCACCGACACCCTGACCGCCATCGAAAACCTGACCGGTTCCAACTTCAATGACTCACTCACGGGAGATAACCATAGCAATATCATCACCGGCGGCCTGGGCAACGACGTGCTCAACGGCGAGGGTGGCGACGACTTCCTGATCGGCGGTCTGTACAACAACACCCTGACCGGCGGCAGTGGCGCCGACACCTTCCAGTGGCTCAATGGCAACAACGGCCACGACATCATCACCGACTTTAAGCCGGGGGCCGACAAGCTTGACCTGTCGCAACTGCTGCAAGGGGAGAACAGCACCGCCGCCTCGCTGGATGACTACCTGCACTTCACCGTCAGCGGCAGCGGCGCTTCACTGGTGACCAGCATCGACGTCAGCGCCATGGCCGGCGCGGAGCCGAACCAGACCATCGACCTGGCGGGTGTCAACCTGGCCAGTCACTATGGGGTTACGCCGGGGGCGGACGGGGTCATTGGCGGCGCGGATACGGCCACCATCATCAACGGCATGCTCAATGACCATTCGCTGAAGGTGGATACCGTGTGACCTGAAGCCGCAACGAAAAAACCGCCCTCCTGTGCAAGGGGGGGCGGTTTTTTTCTGTGTGCGAATCGTTGCAAATCACATCGGCAGCGGCTGCCCGACCAAGCGCCCCATCACGCCAAACACCCCCAGTGCCCTGATCGTTTCCAGCTCGCCCTGGGTTTCCACTCGCTCCGCTATCAGGGGTAAGTCGATGCTGTGGGTCGTGCGGCAAACTGCTTCGATGAACAGCCTTTTGTCACGCTCAACATCGATGCCACGGATGTAGACTCCGTCGATTTTCAGGTAAGCCAGCCCCAGCTGAGTGAGGTTGCCAATCTGGCTGAAGTGACCGCCAAAATGTTGCAGCCCGATGCGGTAACCGATGGCGAGCAGGCTGTGGCTCAAGCGTTGCAGTTGGTCCGGTGGTGGCAGTTGGCGTTCATCGATTTCCAGGGTCAGCAGGGGCGCCAGTTCCGGCAGCGATTCCAGCGTGTCGAGGATCAATTGCAGCTGCGCCTGATCGCGCAAGGTGGTGCCGGACAGGCTCAATGCCAGGGGCAAACGGTTGATGACGAGGTACTCGAGCGTGGCTTCGAGCATCGCCAGGTCGAAGCGCGCCGACCAGCCAAAACGCTCGATCCACGGCAGGAACTGGCCAGCGGCAATCGCTTCGCCCTGCGGGTCGAGCAGGCGTGCGAGGACTTTGTGATGCAGCACCTGGCGGGTGTCGGCGCATTGCACCACCGGTTGAAAGTACAACTGCAGCTTGCCTTCGTTCAGGGCATCGTCGATCCAGGTGTGCCAGTGGTGTTGGGCCTGCCCTGGCGCGCTGTCGCTGCGGCCCAATACGGCCCAGGGGCGCTCGGGATGTTGCCGGGCTTCGTTGAGTGCCTGGTCCAGTTGATGCAGAACATGGCTTGCCGGGTCGCCAGGGTGGAAGGCGACGATGCCCAGATGGGCAACGGGCATGCAATCACTGTCGCCGGTCAGGCGCAGATTCTCCAGAGTGGCGCTGATCTCGGCGGCCAGGCGTCCTGCATTTTCGCTATCCAGATCCGGTGCCAGCAGGCTGAATTCGCCGCCGCGATTGCGCGCTGCCAGCCAGGTGCGACGTTCCGCAGCTTGAGTCAGGCGCTTGAGCAAGTCGCCGACCGCACCAATCAACGCATCGGTACGTTCCCCGCCAAGGCGCTGATTAAGGCCGGCCAGGTCGTTGAGCTGCAGCATCATCAGGTGACCGCCGCCATTTTGCTCGGTGACCAGCAATTGATCGGCCAATTGTTCATTGAGCAATCGCCGGTTGGCCAGCCCTGTCAGGCTGTCCTGATAGGAGTCGTGGAGCAGTTTTTCACTGCGCGCGGCCTCTTCGGCGAACAACGTCTTGAGCTTCTCGACCATCTGGTTCATGGCCAGCACCACGCGTTTCAATTCCGGTGTGCGCGGCAGTGTCGGCACGCTGAGAAATTCGCGTTTGCTGATGGCGTCGGCCTGGCGGACCATGCTGTCGAGCGGACGAAATTGTCGTCGCAGCAGCCAGCCACCGAACACCGCACTGAGCAGCCCACAGAGCAGCAACCAAACGAGGCTGCCCAGCGTGCTGTCCCAGAGTTTGGCCAGGGCGAATTGTGGATTGCTCAACACTTCGACCCGCGCCACCTGTTGCCAGCCACGGGTGATCAGTGCATCGCCACCTTCGGGACGCAAATTCACCAGGTTGACGAACCAGCCGGGCACGCCATCGATTTGCTCGGGGATGCTGCGCTGCACCAGCACCTGCCGATTCTCGAGGTGGGTGACGCGGATGTCGCTGAAATAGCCGCTGTCGAAAATCGAGCTGACCATCAATTCCATCATGGCCGGGTCGTCGACCTGTGTGGTCAAGGTCAGGCCCAGGGCGGTCGCGGCGTCCTGGGCATGGGCGCGCAACTGCCCAAGCGTCTGTTCGCGGGAGCTTTCCAGGCTGGCATAAAAACTGCCGCTGAAGGCCACCAGCAAGAACAGGCAAATGGCGAGAAACAACTGGTTGCGCAGTTTCATCGAGCGCTCCTTTGCGTGGCGGCTAACCGTCGCCCACGGCGAACCCTTCGGATTGCATTTTTTTCAAGACGTCTTGCCAGCGCGACAGTTTTTTCGAGTCGCCGCTGCGCGGGTTGCCAGGCTTGCCGGGCAGGTACAGGCCTTCGGCGTTGAATGCGTACACCGGCAGCAGGTCCTTGCGCTGCGAGGCGGGGCGGATGTCGCCGATCAAATTATCGAGCACCAGCGGTTCGGCACCGGGGCTGCTGTAGTAAGTCAGCACCATGTGCGCCTGGTTCCGGGTCAGGGCCTTCACGTAGGTAATGCGCAGCTTGTCGCTGGGAATGCCCAGCTGGCGCAGGCTGAAGTATTTCGCCAGGGCATAGTCTTCGCAATCGCCGGCGGCCTTGATCAGCGCTTCGACGGGCGTGGCCCAGTAATCGCTCTGGTGCCAGATGCGGGTGTCATCCTGGAATTCCAGCTGCCGGTTGAAGTAGCGATTGACCGCAGTCAATTGCGCCTGCTCGGGCAGGTCGCGTTCGCTTTGCAGCATTTCACTCCAGGACTGGATACGTCCCTGCGTCGGCCCCAGGCTGGCATAGCGTTTTTCGGCGGTTTGCGCAATTTGCGCGAAATCCCAAGCGGGCCAGACATTGCCAGGCACAGCCAAAGGAAAACTGGCCAGCAGCAGGCATCCGCCAAACCGAAGTCGGCGTGTTGACCATCCTGGACTACCCGGCCTGCGCGGCATGTCTGGCTGCTCGAGTGCAGAGATTTGAAGTCTAGGTGGTGTTTACAACGACAGTCAGGATTTACGCAGGGTTTTCTGTCGAAGGATGTACAGGGTTACCAGCACTGCACTGGTCAGCATGAACCCCCGTGCCCAAGGCATCGGCACCAGGTAGCAGGAGAACAGGATACTGGCCCACATCAGGCCGATGGCGTAGACCTTGCCCTTGAGGGGAATGCCGTTGCCCTCGAGGTAGTCACGAATCCATGGCCCGAGCCGCGGGTGCTCGACCAGCCATTGATAGAAACGTGGTGAGCTGCGGGCGAAACAGGCAGCCGCCAGCAACAGGAAGGGCGTGGTGGGCAACACCGGCAGGAAAATCCCCAGCACCCCCAACGCTACGCTCAGCCAGCCGATGGCCAGCAGCACGTAGCGCAACATCAGGGAGCGGTTGCCTATGGGGTTGTCCATAGGCAAAACCTTAGTGGTGACGTGGCTTGAGGATCGCCGGTTTTTCGTCCGGTGCGTTGCACAGCAGGTACAGCGCAGTCAGGGCTTCCGGGATCTGCACGATCATGTCGTCCATCAGGTTGGCGTCGGCGGCGATGTCGGAGAACTCCGGTTGCTCGTCGAACAGGCCGGAACCGACCATGATCGGCAGCAGCATTTCGCTGACTTCGTCTTCGGCGGTTTCGAACCAGGCTTCTTCGCGCAGGAATACGCCTTCCATGAAACCGATGCACCAGCCGCGCAGCTCGGAATCGTCCGGGTCGTCGCCCAGGTCGAGATCGCACGGCAGCTCGAACTCTTCATCGGAGGCCAGTTGACGGGCGATGTGCGCCTTGAGGCCGATCAGCGTGGCTTCGATCTCTTCGCGCTGGGCTTCGCTGCTGTAATGCGGCTCTTCAGCGAAAAGTGCGTCGATCCATTCACGATCGGGAACGTCTTCGGAACAGATCGATAGCGCGGTCAGGTAGCCGTGGGCGGCCACGTAGTCCAGCGCCTCGTCATGCAGTTCATCGGCGTCGAGGAAGACTTGCAAGCGGGTTAGTTGCTCAGCGAAGGACATTAAAGGGCTACCTTGGGGAATATTCGATGCGGGAATTCTAGGCCTTCTTGAGCGCTTGGGCCAGCCGCACGGCATATTTGCAGCGCATTCCCCATGGAAGCGAGCCTCATGGGTGTTCGTGTGTCTTCTCAGCGGCGCCCTTTGCCGGACAGGGGTCGGGTATACTCGCGCGTTTTGTGATGCCCTGCTGGTTTCGCGGCTTAAATGCACAGCGTCATGCAATCCGTACTTACGATTTGTCGGTGCAAAGTTGCGGGTTCTGCACCAGCCTTGCAGGGATGTTTCGGTGATTTTTGGAGTTTTTATGCTCGAACAGGCTCAGCGCGTCCTCAAGGACATCTTCGGCTACGACAGTTTCCGTGGCCGCCAGGGTGCGATCATTGAGCGCGTGGCCAGTGGCGGCGATGCCCTGGTCCTGATGCCTACCGGGGGTGGTAAATCCCTGTGCTTCCAGGTGCCGGCGCTGCTGCGCGAGGGCCTGGCGGTCGTGGTTTCGCCGCTGATCGCGCTGATGGACGATCAGGTCGCGACCCTGGAAGAACTGGGTGTGGCCGCCGCGGCTTTGAACTCCACGCTCAGTGCCGAACAACAGCGTGACCTGGCGGCCAGGATCCGGCGCGGTGAGGTGAAAATGCTTTACCTCGCGCCCGAGCGTCTGGTGCAGCCTCGCATGCTGAGCTTCCTGCAAGGCCTGAACATCTCGCTGTTCGCCATCGACGAAGCCCATTGCGTGTCCCAGTGGGGCCATGACTTTCGCCCGGAATACCTGCAATTGGGCCAGTTGGCGGAGCTGTTTCCCGACGTCCCGCGCATCGCCCTGACCGCCACCGCCGACAAGCGCACCCGCGAAGAGATCGTCACACGCCTGCACCTGCAGGAGGCCGAGCGTTTCCTGTCGAGCTTCGACCGGCCCAACATCTTTTATCGCATCGTGCCCAAGGAACAGCCGCGCAAGCAGTTGCTGGGGTTCCTCGCCGAGCGTCGCAGCGATGCGGGCATCGTCTATTGCCTGTCGCGCAAGAAGGTCGAGGAAGTGGCCACGTTCCTCACCGAACAAGGTTTCCCGGCGCTGCCGTATCACGCCGGCCTGCCCAACGATCTGCGTGCGCACAACCAGAAACGCTTCCTCAACGAGGAAGGCCTGATCATGGTCGCCACTGTGGCCTTTGGCATGGGCATCGACAAGCCCAACGTGCGCTTTGTCGCTCACCTCGACTTGCCGAAGTCACTTGAAGCCTATTACCAGGAAACCGGTCGCGGCGGCCGTGACGGTCTGCCGGCGGATGCCTGGATGGCCTATGGCCTGCAAGACGTGGTGATGCTCAAGCAGATGTTGCAGAACTCCGAAGGCGACGAGCGTCACAAGCGCCTGGAGCAACACAAGCTCGATGCCATGCTCTCGCTGTGCGAGGAAACCCGCTGCCGCCGCCAGACACTGCTGGCCTACTTTGACGAAGACATGCCCGAGCCCTGCGGGCATTGCGACAACTGCGTCGACGGCGTGCAGACCTGGGACGCCACGGAGCCCGCCCGTCAGGCGCTGTCGGCGATCTACCGCACAGGCCAGCGCTACGGTGTCGGGCACCTGGTGGATGTCTTGCTGGGCAAGGACAACGAAAAGGTGCGCAACTTCGGGCATCAGAAACTCTCGGTGTATGGGGTCGGCAAGGCGATGGCCGAAGGCGAGTGGCGCTCGTTATTCCGCCAGTTGGTGGCCCGTGGCCTGGCCGACATCGACCTGGAAGGCTACGGCGGCCTGCGCCTGAGCGACACGTGCCGGCCGCTGCTCAAGGGCGAAGTGACCCTGGAACTGCGGCGCGACCTGAAGGCGCAAACCACAGCCAAGAGCAGCAAGAGCCAGGCGAGCCAACTGGTGCGCGGCGAAGAGCGCGAACAGTGGGAAGCCCTGCGTGCCCTGCGCCGCAAGCTGGCCGAAGAACATGGCGTGCCGCCGTACGTCATTTTTCCCGACTCGACCTTGCTGGAAATGCTGCGCAGCCAACCGACTACGATGGCGCAAATGGCCCGGGTCAGCGGCGTCGGCGCACGCAAGCTGGAGCGTTATGGCGAGGCGTTCCTCGAAGTCCTCGGGGGCCAGGCCGAAGCACCGAAAGTGGTGGCAGACCTGCGCCACGAGCTGATCACCCTGGCGCGTGCCGGCATGACGCCGTTGCAGATCGCCGGGCAGTTGCAGTGCTCGGAAAAGAACGTCTACACCCTGCTCGCGGAGGCGATCGGCAAGCAGCAGCTGTCGCTGGAGCAGGCGCTGGATCTGCCGGAGGACTTGATGGGCGAAGTCCAGGATGCGTTCCTCGACGGTGAGGGCGAGTTACCGCCGGTGTCGGAAATTTCCGCGCTGTTTGCCGGTCGGGTGCCGGAAGGGGTTTTGTACTGTGTTCGCGCCGCCCTGCAGTCCGAATTCGAACTTTGAGCGACCGGTCCCGCTGATGTAACGATTCAGTACAGAACAAGCCTTGCCTCCAGCCAAGGCTCATGCTTAGCTGACTAATTATTAGTATTTCCCTTTTTTCAGTCTAATCATGAGTGTTTTATGCCGTTGACCGATCAACACCGTTTTGGCATGCAACTGGCCCAGATGTCGCGTGGCTGGCGTGCTGAACTCGACCGTCGCCTTGCCGGGCTCGGATTGTCCCAGGCCCGCTGGCTGGTGCTGCTGCACCTGGCGCGCTTCGAACAAGCCCCGACCCAGCGTGAGCTGGCGCAAAGCGTCGGTGTCGAGGGGCCGACCCTGGCTCGGCTGCTCGACAGCCTGGAAAGCCAGGGCCTGGTGCAACGCCAGGCGGTGGTAGAAGACCGTCGGGCGAAAAAAATCGTGCTGTGTGCCCCGGCGCGTCCCCTGATCGAACAAATTGAAACCATTGCCACCCAACTGCGTCACGAACTCTTCGAAGGCGTCGATGAGGCCGATGTAAAGGTGTGCATGCGGGTTCACGGGCACATCCTGGCCAACCTCGAAAAATCCTGAGACAAAGCTTCACGCCAGACTTTTGAGTGAACGCATTGGGCAGACTATAAGAACTACTCGGCAATATCGTGTTCGTACCGGATGTGCGAACACGTGCAGATTGGTTTTTTGGTGACCTAAGGGATGTTCATGCTCCAGAGTCGGCTATTGGTTGTACGGTGTGGTGCCAGGCTGTTGCTGGCCAGTACCGCCGTCACTTACTCGGCCTGGGTGCCGGCGTTGGGTTTGGGTGAAATCACCCTGCACTCGGCGTTGAATCAACCGCTACGCGCTGACATCGCCCTGGTGGATACGGCCGGACTTGCCGAGGGCGAGCTGTCGGTGCGCCTGGCGACGGCGGACGAATTCATGCGCGTTGGCGTCGAGCGCGTATTTTTCCTCAACGACCTGACGTTCACGCCCATTCTTCGGGGCGATCGCAGCCTGATCCGGGTCAGCTCCAAAAAACCGGTGAAGGAACCCTATCTGGATTTTCTGGTTCAACTCGACCAGCCCAATGGCCGCTTGTTGCGTGAGTACACCGTGCTCATCGATCCTCCGGGTGCCGGGGACATTGCACCGATTGACGATGAACCGCCGCTGGACCGTCCTGCTTCGGCATTCCCGCGTGTCCAGCCAGCGGTGGCACCCTTGCCTGCAAGCAGGGAATCGCCGGCAACGGCTGTGGATCCTCTGGCTGATCAACTGGCCACCAGTGTCCTGCACAGCCAGCAGTTGCAGGCGAGCCTTGATGAGCTCAACGCGAAGGTTCAGGCACAGGACGAGCAGATTGCCGTTGAGAAAAGGCAGGTGAGCGAGTTGCAAACCCGATTGGCGGAGGTCCAGCAGGCTCCAACGGAACCGGTAGCGGCGGTGCCAGCGCCGGTCGTGGTTGATGAGCCAGGGGTGAATTGGCTATGGATGTTTGGGTTTGTGGCGCTGTTGGCCTTGGCGCTGCTGCTTGCATGGAGGCGTCGTCAACGACAGCAGGATCAGGTTTCGCTAGAGCTCTCGCAACATGACCTCCAGGCCAATCGACCCGCAGCGCATGAAGGGCAGACACTTCAGGCAGTGCCCGCATATCCTCAACAATTGGGCGTTCTTGCGCCGGTTGCACTTGTTACATCGGCGGTGTTGGCCCCAGAAATGCCATCGCAGCCGTCACCCACCGATGAGTTCCAATTGAACCTGGACGACTTGTCGATGGATACGAATTGGGATTTGGGGCCGATGGAAAACACTCAGCCCTGCGAAGCGCCAGCGCTGCCCGAGCCCGAGATCGAATGGACCATCGAACCCGCTTCCCTTGACGACAGCCTTCGCGCCAACACGTAACTGTAGGAGCCAGGCTTGCCGGCGAACCAGGCGCTGCGGTGTACCTGCTGTACCGCGTTATCGTTCTTCGCGGGCAATAAAGACCGTTATCATGGTAACGCCCTCCGCCTCAGGAATTTCGCCGATCATGACCGCCAGCAAACCGGAAATCGTCATCACCTATTGCACCCAATGCCAGTGGCTGTTGCGTGCGGCCTGGCTGGCCCAGGAACTGCTCAGCACCTTTGGCGATGACCTGGGCAAGGTGTCGCTGGTGCCCGGCACGGGCGGGGTCTTTCACATTTTCTGTGACCAAGTGCAGCTGTGGGAGCGCAAGGCTGATGGCGGTTTTCCCGAGGCCAAGGTGCTCAAGCAGCGAGTCCGCGACCAGATCGATCCGGACCGCGACCTGGGGCACAACGATCGCACCACTCAGTGAGATACCGCCTCCGCGGCAACGGTTTTCTTGCTTGAACCGCTGGAAAGCCTGCTGGATACCACGATCGCGACGATGATCAATGCGCCGCCGAGCAGCATGCGCAGGGTCGGGTTTTCATTGAAGAGCAGCCAGGCCACGGTGATCCCGTAAACCGGCTCCAGGGCGAAGACCACCGCGGCGGTCCGCGCCTTGATCACCGCCAGGCTGGCGACAAACAGGCTGTGGGCAACGCCGGTGCAGAACACGCCGAGCAGGCCGATCCACAACCAGTCGATGGCCCGCACTTCGCTCAGGTGCGGGGCCGCCGCCGGCAGCAGGCACAAACCGACCACCACGTTCTGGCACAACGCCGCCTGTACCGGCGGGATGCGCGCGGAGCTGGCGCGGTTGGTCAGCGACAGCAGGGAGAACAGCAGGCCCGAGGCGATCGACCAGAGCAGGCCGGTGGTGGCGCCACTGCCCAGATCGAACTCAGGCGTGACCAGCACCAGCCCGACACTGACCAGCGCCACCAGGAGGATTTCATTGGCGCGGATGCGCTCGCGGAAAATCAGCCCTTCCAGGATTACGGTAAAGGCCGGGAAACTGGCAAAGCCCAGGGTGGCGATGGCCACGCCAGCGATCTTCACCGAAATGAAGAAGCTCACCCAGTGCCCGGCCAGCAGCAAACCGCTGAGCAGCAGTCGGCGCACATCCACGGCTTCGAGTTTCTGCCAGCGGGTCTGGCTGGCAAAGCGGGCAAAAAACGCCAGCGCCAGCACCGCGAACGCCGCCCGGCCGAAGACGATGATGGGCGCAGAGGCGGCGGCGAGTTTGCCGAACACGCCGGTCAGGCCAAACATCAATGCGCCGATATGCAGGGCGCCCAGGGCGGTACGGGGGGTCATGGCAATCCTTGGTAAAGGTCGTGAGTCCGGTCATTTAACCGCGCCGGCCGCCGCCGTGTCTGTCGCCAGACTCGCGTTATTTGTCGCCAGCCTCGCGTCGCAGTTTGCCCGGTGATGCGCCGAACTCGCGCAGCACCGCAGCGGCAAAGGCGCTCTGGGAGCTGTAGCCGACCCGACAGGCGATCTCGCCAATGGGCAGCGCTGAATTGCGCAGCAACCCCACCGCCTTGTGCAAGCGTCGGCTGCGGATGTAGTCCATCGGTGTCTGCCCGCACTCGGCCACGAACCGTGCATGCAACCGGGCGCTGGAAAGACCGGCCACGCGGGCCAGGTCGGCGACTTGCAACGGGTAGGCGGCGTATTGGTCAATGTGCGCATTCAAGGCGGCATAGGGCAGACGCCGGCCACCGATCGGGTCGGGCCTGGCGTTGTTGAGACTGGCCAGCAACAGCACCGCGCCCTGTTGCGCAATCACCGGGTCATCGACCGGGCTGTTGGCCAGCCACTCCACCAGCTGGCTCTGTCCTGCATCCAGCGACAAGCGCCCGGCATTGTCGAGCAGTCGCCGACTGGCATCGGCATGATCGCCCAGGGACTGGCCGAGCCATTGATCACCGGGCACATCCAGCACCAGGCAACGGCTGCCATTGGGGCTGCCGCAGGCATGGTGAAAACCGGAGGGAATCACCACGAAGCTTTGCTGGACCACCTGGCTGCCGCGCCCATCGACCTCGAAATCCAGCGCACCCGACAGCCCGAACACCAGTTGGGCGTGTTCGTGACTGTGGACGATCAGGTCTTCGGTGTACTGGCGCAGGGTAAGGATCGGTCTCATCACGGCTCTCGTTACAGGCTCTCATTGCAGGGTTGATGAGTCAGGACGCAGTCTACACCGACGCGACTGGTGCGCGCTGTCACAGGACTGACTTGCGGCTGTCATGGGTCATTAACCCGGCCGGGTCAAGCTTGCCAAAACTTGTCCTGAGGGTCGCCCATGACCAGCGCCGAGCTCGCCAAACCCAGTCATAAGCAACGTGTGCGCACCTTGTGGATTTCCGACGTGCACCTGGGCACGCGCGATTGCCAGGCCGAGCACCTGTCGCAGTTTCTCAAGGGCTATCACGCGGACAAGATCTACCTGGTCGGCGATATCATCGACGGCTGGAAACTGCGCAGCGGCATGTACTGGCCCCAGGCGCACACCAATGTGATCCGGCGCCTGCTGACCATGAGCAAGCGCGGCACCGAGGTGATCTACGTCACCGGCAACCACGACGAGTTCCTGCGCCGCTATTCGAAACTGATCCTGGGTAACATCCAGTTGGTGGACGAAGCGGTGCACGTGACCGCCGATGGCCGCCACCTGCTGGTGATACACGGCGACCAGTTCGACGTGATCACTCGCTACCACCGCTGGCTCGCGTTTCTCGGCGACTCGGCCTACGAATTCACCCTGACTCTCAACCGCTGGCTCAACCATTGGCGCGCCCGCTATGGCTATGGCTACTGGTCGCTGTCGGCGTACCTCAAGCACAAGGTGAAGACCGCGGTCAGTTTCATCAGCGATTTTGAAGAGGCCATTGCCCATGAGTGCGTCAAGCGCGAGTTGCATGGGGTGGTGTGCGGGCACATTCACCATGCCGAGATCCGCAAGGTGGGCGAGGTGGATTACCTCAATTGCGGCGACTGGGTGGAGTCCTGCACGGCGCTGATCGAGCATTGGGATGGCACGATCGAGCTGTATCGGTTGGCCGATGCCCAGGCGCGGGAGGCGCAGTTGAAGGCGGCGAAGGTGGCGGAACTGGCCTGAGAGTTTTGGCGGCAGGACTGGCTCTTCGCGGGCAAGCCCGCTCCCACAGGGTTCTGTGTCGAATACAAATTTTGTGTACAACATCGATCACTGTGGGAGCGGGCTTGCCCGCGAAGACGGCAGCACAGTCGACATCGCAATGACTGTCAGGCTGGCGAATGCTCTTCCATCGCCGCCTTGTAGATCGAATTCTTCGGCTGCGCAAACAAGCGCTCCATCATCGGTTCGAAAAAACTCAGCGGAAGCGTGTCGTACGCCGGATCAAAGGCCGCCGCATCGTACTTCGCGCAGAACTCGATGGTTGCCTGATACTGCGGATGGTCGTTGAATTGCTCGCGCAGGTGACGGTCCATGCCCAGGTGATGGAAGAAGTAGTAGCCCTGGAAGATCCCGTGTTTCTCCACCATCCACAGATTCTCGGCGCTGACAAAAGGCTTGAGGATCGCGGCGGCGATGTCCGGGTGGTTATAGGAACCCAGGGTGTCGCCGATGTCGTGGAGCAGGGCGCAGACTACGTACTCTTCGTCGCGGCCATCGCGCCAGGCGCGGGTGGCGGTTTGCAGCGAGTGGGTCAGGCGGTCCACGGGGAAACCGCCGAAGTCACCTTCCAGCAGCTTCAGGTGCGCGACGATCCGTATCGGCAATTGACGCGCGTAGGCGCTGAAGTCCGCGGCAATGATCGCCCAGTCCTCCTGCGTACCATCCTTCATGTGGGTAAAACGGGCATTGGCATTCATCGGCAATCCTCTGGTGGTCTAGAACGGCACGCGTCCCAGGATCATGTCGCGGTACATGACGAAATCGCCGAGCAGGCTGTAGAAAGGGTGCTGAAAGGTCGCAGGACGATTCCTCTCAAAGAAAAAATGCCCGACCCAGGCGAAGCTGTAACCCGCCACCGGCAATACCCACAACAACATCCAGGCGCCCCGACCGATGGTCAGCGCCAGAATGAAAATGACCAGCGTCGTGCCGATGAAGTGCAATCGTCGGCAGGTACTGTTGCTGTGTTCGCTGAGGTAGTACGGGTAAAACTCAGCGAAACTGTTGAAACGCTTGATGTTTTCCACGACTGCAATCTCTGTGGTTATTGTTCTGGCTGCAAGTTGTTCGGCGGGTAGCTTATTTGAGTCTAGAGTGATCAATGGCATCAGCCAGTGACAATGGGCGCCACTTTAGTATCCTTCGGAAAACTTGCCGCGACAGACGGCTCACCACGACAGTAAACGCCATGAGCGAACGAACGACTTCTGCAAGCTGGGCGATGGGGATTGTCAAAGCACTGGAAATGGACGGCCTGGATTGCCGGGTTCTGTTCAAGCAGCTGGGGCTCGACTACGCGGCACTGGATGATCCGGATGCGCGCTTCCCGCAAGATTCCATGACACGACTGTGGCAACGGGCGGTTGACCTGTCCGGCAACCCGGCGATCGGCCTGAACATGGGCAAGGTGGTGCGACCTGCGCAGTTTCATGTGACCGGCTACGCCTTGATGTCCAGCCAGACCCTGGCCGAGGGTTTCAAGCGACTGGTGCGTTACCAGCGGATCATCGCCGAAAGCGCCGACCTGAGCTTCCGCCTGCTGGATGAGGGCTATGCGCTGATTCTGACGGTGCATGGCGACCATTTGCCACCCACCCGTCAAAGCGCCGAAGCCTCGCTGGCTTGCGCCCTGGCGCTGTGCGGCTGGCTGACCGGGCGCACGCTGCACCCGCGCAAAGTGCTGGTGCAAGGCGATGAGCCGGTCAATCTCGAGCCCTACAAACAGGCCTTCCATGCGCCGCTGGTATTTAATGCGCCCTACGATGCGCTGATTTTCGAACGCGCAGACATGGAAGCGCCGCTGCCGACGGCCAACGAGGCCATGGCGTTGTTGCATGACCGCTTTGCCGGCGAGTACCTGGCGCGGTTTTCCGAAAGCCGGGTCACGCACAAGGCGCGGCAGGTGTTGTGCCGATTGCTGCCCCAAGGCGAACCCAAGCGCGATACGGTGGCGCAGACGCTGCATCTGTCGCAACGCACCTTGCAACGGCGTTTACAGGAGGAAGGCACGAGTTTTCAGACGTTGCTTGACGACACCCGTCGTGAGCTGGCCGAGCAGTATCTGGCGCAACCGACCATGACCCTGCTGGAAATCGCCTACCTGCTGGGGTTCGCTGATCCGAGCAATTTCTTCCGCGCCTTCCGCCGCTGGTTCGACACCACGCCCGGCGAGTACCGGGCGCGATTGACGGGAACACCTGCGCCGGTCAGTGACGCCAGAACGCCGGAATACACAGCACAAACACCGTAATGATCTCCAGTCGGCCCAAGAGCATGCCGAACGAGAGAATCCACTTGGCGGCGTCCGGCAGCGAGGCGAAGTTGCCGGCCGGGCCGATGGTCTCGCCCAGCCCCGGGCCGACGCCGGACACGGTGCTGGCGGCGCCGGTCAGGGCGGTCATCCAGTCCACCCCGAGCAGTGACAGCAACAGCGCGATCACGCAGATGGTGATGGCGAAGAAGAACGAAAAGGTCAGGATCGAGCGCACGATCTCTTCATCGAGGCGGTGGCCGTTGTACTTCTGCTTGATCACCGCCCGCGGGTGAATCAGCTGGTTAAGGTTGGCCTTGAGCAGGATGTAGGCGACCTGGAAGCGGAAAATCTTGATCCCGCCGGCGGTCGAACCGGAGCAGCCGCCAACAAAACCCAGGTAGAAGAACAGCATCAGCGAAAAATTTCCCCACAGGCTGTAGTCCCCCAACGCGAAACCGGTGGTGGTGACCACCGACGTCACGTTCAGCGCCACGTGCCGCAACGCTTCGAGCCAATGCAGCTTGGTGGTCCACCAGTACCAGGTGCCGAGCACCAGCCAGGTCACCAGCAGCATGCCGAGCAAACCCTGGACCTGTTCGTCCTTGATCAGTGCCTTGCGGTTACCCCGCAGGGTCGCCACGTACAGGGTGAACGGCAGGCTGCCGAGAATCATGATGACGATGGCCACCCAATGCACCGCCGGCTGCGTCCACTTGGCCAGGGACTGGTCCGAGGTGGAAAAACCGCCGGTGGAGATCGCCGACATCGCATGGTTGATCGCGTCGAACGGACTCATCCCCGCCCACCAGAACGCCAGGCTGCCGACAATGGTGATACCGACATAGGCCGCCACGATCAGGCGCGCCACCATGTGTGAACGTGGCATGACTTTTTCGGAGCGGTCCGACGACTCGGTCTGGAACAGCCGCATGCCACCGATGCGCAGCAGCGGCAGGATCGCGACCGCCATGCCGATAAACCCGATGCCGCCGATCCAGTGCAGCAGCGAGCGCCACATCAGGATGCCGGGGGACATGTCGTCCAGGTGGTTGAGCACCGTGGAACCTGTGGCGGTGATCCCGGACATGCTTTCGAAGAACGAATCGGTGTAGCTGATGTGCTGGGTCAGCAGGAAGGGCAGCGCGGCGAAGATACACACCACCAGCCAACTGCTGACGGTCAGCAGGTACATGTCCCGTGGCCGCAGATGCACATGCTCGGGGCGCCCGGGAATGACCAGGGCGAGGCCGGCGACAAAGGTGATCATGCTGGCCCAGAGGAACGACGGCAGGTCGCCCGTGCGATCGAAGATCACCAGCGTACCCATGGGCACAACCATGGCGATGGCCAGGGTTATCAGGAAGATGCCGATGATGAAACCAATGAGACGTAAGGTCGGCAACGCCATGAAATCCGCTCGGCTGAAGTAAGGAGGGCGCCATTCTACCTGCGGGGTGGGGCATGTAAACCGCACTGCCTCAGTAGTTACAGCTAGAATAGCCGCACGATTTTTTTCTGGAGGTGGCCGATGCAGGCTCTCGACGTTTTGCTCAACCGTGTTTCCGTCCCGCGCCTGATCGAACCGGCACCCACCCAGGCGCAACGCGAAGTGCTGTTTGGCGCGGCCATGCGCGCTCCGGACCACGGCCATTTGCAGCCTTGGCGTTTCCTGACGGTCGAAGGCGCGGCGCGCGAGCAGATGGGCGAGTTGCTGGCCGAAGCGGCGAAGTTGCAGGACGCTGAAGTCACCGAAGCAGCCATCGACAAGGCGCGTAACGGACCGCTGCGGGCACCCTTGGTGGTGGTCGTGATCGCGCGGGTGCAGGACCACGTCAAGTATCCAAAGTCCGAACAGTTGTTGGCGGCGGGTTGTGCGGCCCATGGGATTTTGCTGGCGGCCTATGCGCAAGGCATCGGTGCGGTCTGGCGGACCGGTGACCTGGCCTATTCGCCGCATGTGGCCAAGGGCTTGGGCCTGGCTGAGGGCGAAGAGGTGATTGCCTTCCTGTACCTTGGCACGCCGCTGAAAGAGCCGCGGGTAGCGGAGAAGGTAGACCTGGCCCAGTTCGTCTGCGCCTGGCCCGGCAAGGCCTGACGCTACCGATTAAATGTGGGAGCGAGCCTGCTCGCGATAGCGATCTGACATGCACATCAATGTTGAATGTGCTGCCGCCATCGCGAGCAGGCTCGCTCCCACAGGGTTTTAGGGTTGGACGACGGCCCCCGGCACCAGCGGAAACTCCAGGCTGGCAATGAATCCACCCTCAGGATGATTGGCCAGCACCAGGCTCCCGCCATGCCGTTCCGCCGCACGCCGGGCAATCGCCAGTCCCAGGCCATGCCCGGGCGCCGTCTGCCCGGGCGCACGATAGAACGGCTCACCCAGCTGGCTCAAATGTTCAGCGTCCGCCCCCGGCCCATGGTCACGTACGGTCACCACAATCCGTTCCCCTTGACGCAACGCCTGCATTTCAATCGGCAGGCCGCCCACGGGGTTGAAGCGCTGGGCGTTACGCAGCAGATTGTCCACGGCGCGTTCGATCATGGTCGGCCAACCCTTGAGGGTTAGCTGCGTTTCCGCTTCCAGGTGCACGAGCTGATCGGGTGAGCCCAGTTGTGCATCCTTTTGCAGGGTATTGAGCAGGGCGTTGAGATCCACGTCTTCGGCGCTGGCGTTATCGGCGTCGACCCGTGCCAGCACGAGGATTTCGCTGATCAACGCTTCGAGGCGGTCGCATTCGCGGGTCAGGCGCGGCCAGAGCTTTTCCCGTTCTGGTGGCGTGGCCCGCTCGGCCAGTGCCAGCGCAATGCGCAGGCGGGCGAGGGGCGAGCGCAGTTCGTGGGACACATCGCGTAGCAACTGTCGTTGACTGCCGATCAGGCTTTGCAGGCGCGCGCCCATGCGATTGAAGTCGTTGGCCAGCACGCCGAATTCGTCGCGGCGGTTGGCCAATTTGACCAGGCTGTTCTGTTGGTAGGTGGTTTGTCCCAGATCATGCACCGCACCGCGCAAACGGCTGAGCGGGCGGGTGATGGAGAAGGTCACCAGCAGGCTGAACAGGGTCAGCACCACCAACGCGATACCCAGCGCACTCAACGGCCAGAGCAGGCTTTCACGGTGCCAGGCGTCGAGTTCCGGGTGGGGAATCCGGTAGATGAACAGGTAGGTGTCACCGCTTTTTTCGCTGGTGAACTCATCGGTCAGGCGCCGCCATGGCAGGCGCCGGTCATCGTTGTTCTGCCGCGCTTCAAACGCCGCCGCGCGGCGCGGGAAGGTGCCGCGAACCACTGGGTCGCCGCTTTCGTTGAGCACCTGGACGTCGATGTGGTACTGGTGTTTACGCTCCTGCAGAAGGTCCTGCGCGGCGTCCTCACCTTGGGATTCGTAAGTCTGCGTCCATTGCTCGGCCAGGGTATTGAGGCCCGGGTGGCGACTGAGAATCCACGCATCCTGGTTGAGCATGTGCCCCAGCAGGATGGAGAGCCCTGCAACCAGGGCGATGGCCAGCCAGAAGCTGGCCAGGATCCGCCAGAACAATGAGCGCACAGAAAATCCTCAAGCAAACACAAAATCCCATTGCAGGAGCGAGCCTGCTCGCGAAAAACTCAAGGACAACACGGGCTACCTGATGCCCCGCGTTATCGTTGAAGTCCATCGCGAGCAGGCTCGCTCCCACAGTTCAGCTGTTGGGTCCGGGTTAGCGCATTATTGCGCTTTTTGCGCCTGTTGCGCTTTCCAGGCCTTGAACTCGGCCCACTCGGCGCGACGTTCAGCCTGTTTCTTCTGGATCTCGTCGAATTTCTTCTGTTGATCCGGTTTCAGCAAGGCACGCACGTCGGCTTCGGCTTTCTTGTGGTTGGCGGCCATTTCATCTTTCATGGCTTTCTGGTCGGCTGGCGAGAGTTTTTCCAGGTACTTGTCGACCACTTGCTTACGTTCATGCATCTGCTCGCCCATGATCTTGCGGATCTGCTCGCGCTGTTCGCGGCTCAGGTCCAGCTGGCTGTACGGGCCTTTACCGTGCATGCCGTGCATCTGACCGCCGTGGTGCGAGCCATCCATCGGGCCTGCGCCTTCAGGCATGGCCATGGCAACGGTCGGCAGGGCGGCGGCGAACATCAGAGCGATAAGAGTCTTGCGCATGGTGAATCTCCTTGTCTCATTCCCGGTACGTTCCGGATGTGTGCAGATTACGCAGTTCAAGGTCAACGGCGGTCAGCGGTACGTAAAGCTTGAGTAAAGACGGATTGCCGACGACCTGACAAACATTGCGTCTCTGTAGGAGCACGGCTTGCCGGCGATGACGATCTGCAGGACGCCATCGCCGGCAAGCCGTGCTCCTACAGAAATGAAGTTCGCTTTCAGAGGCTGTAGTAGTAACCACGGCTACGCAGCGCCACGATGCGCGGGCGACCATCGGGATGCGGGCCGATCTTTTTGCGCAGGTTGCTCACGTGCATGTCGAGGCTGCGGTCGTACAGGGTCAGCTTGCGGCCGAGGGCGATTTGCGCGAGTTCCTGTTTATCCAGCGGCTCGCCGGGCTGCTTGAGCAGGGCTTCGAGCAGGCGGCTTTCGGAGACCGTCAGGGTGAACTCCTGTTCATCGATGCTGACCACGCCGCGCACCGGGCTGAAACACAGGTCGCCCAGCTCCATCTGGCTGGACACCGCCGCGGGATGGCTGCGGCGCAACACGGCGCGCAGGCGGGCGGTCAGTTCCCGTGGGTCGCAGGGTTTGGCCAGGTAGTCGTCGGCACCGAGCTCCAGGCCAAGGATACGGTCCAGGGGTTCGCCGCGGGCTGAAAGCATCAGCACCGGCAAGTCGGGGTGATCGCTGCGCAGCTGCTTGAGCAGTTCCAGGCCACTGCCATCCGGTAACATCACGTCCAGCACCACGGCCGCCGGGGAAGTTTCGGCCAGTGCGCGACGGGCGCTCTGGCCGTCATGACAGGCGCGCACCTGAAACCCTTCCTGGCTCAGCCAGCTGCCCAGGAGCTCGCACAGCTCCTGGTCATCATCAATCAGTAACAACTCGCTCATGGATCACTCAATTTAGCCATTGTCGACGTTTTCGACTCGCCCCACTGGCGAAGATACCGCAGAGCAGGGCCAATAGCGCCACCCCGGCGCCAACGACGAACCACTGTTGCTGGTCGGTCAACCAGCGCGGGATCGAACTGCCGGCCTGCGCTTCCCGAAGTTGCAGCTTGAGTCGCTGATTCTCCTGGCGCAAGCGAACCAGCTGGGCGCTCTCGCGTTCGCCATCGGCAGCGTTCAATTGTTTGCTCAGTTCTTCTCGTTGCCGCTCGCTTTCCTTCAAGCGTTGCTGCAGTTCGTTGATCTGGCTGCCGGCGCTCAAGGACAGCGGCGTGGAGTTCGCGCCCTCGGCGGCTTCTTCACCGTGGGCGGGCGCCACGATCGACAACGTGACCAACATCAGACACAACGGACCCTTGCGCATCGCGACTCCTGATTCCAATACGGATATTGGGGAGTTTGTCGGCAGGCAAACGAGAATAATGAGCGATTGAGAACGCGATGAACCGATAAGGTTCACCGCGTGAAGGGGCGTTACGGGAGGACTTGCTTGAAAGGCTTGACCAGAACGTTGGCGTAGACGCCTGCGGCGATGTACGGATCAGCGTCGGCCCAGGCCTGTGCGGCGCTCAGGGAGTCGAATTCGGCGACGATCAGGCTGCCGGTGAAACCCGCTGCCCCCGGATCATTGCTGTCGACCGCCGGATGCGGGCCGGCCAATACGATGCGACCTTCGCCCTTGAGCGCTTGCAGGCGCTCCAGGTGTGTAGGCCGTGCGGCCAGGCGGGCTTCCAGGGAGTTGGCGACGTCTGTGGCAATGATTGCGTAAAGCATGTCAGTCCTCGGTTTTCGGCGTTGTGGTATCGGCGTCGTGCAGGTGGCGGGACAGGTAGATGCCCTGGCCGACCAGGAACAGCAAAGTCATGCCCAGGCTGCCGAAGACCTTGAAGTCGACCCAGTAGCTCTGGAAGGTGAACGCGACGAACAGGTTGGCAGCGCCGCAAAACAGGAAAAACGCGATCCAGGCGATGTTCAGGCGCGTCCAGACCGGCTCCGGCAGGCTCAGTGCGTGGCCCATGATGCGCTTGATCAGCAGTTGGTCACCGATGAAGTGGCTGCCGATGAAGGCCAGGGCGAACAGCCAGTTGACCACCGGGGCTTTCCATTTCAGGAAGGTCTCGCTGTGGAAGGCCAGGGTCAGGCTGCCGAAGACCAGGCAGGCGATGAGGGTCAGCCACTGGCTCTTCTCCAGCTTGCGCTGTTTGATGAACAGCGTGCCGTAGACCACCAGGGAGCTGATGATCAGCATCGCGGTGGCGCTGTAGATACCGCCTACAGTGACCTCGTGGCCGGCAATGTCGACGACCCGTGGATCGATTTTGAAGACGATGAAAAACAGCAGGAGCGGGATGAAATCGATGAATTGTTTCACAGTGGCAGCCAGAAGCAGGATGTGGCGGCATAATAACAAACATATGGGCGCGCGATAGCGCCAGCTGATTTGAGGTTACAAAGCCCTGTGAATGTTGATCTGCACTGCCATAGCACGGCCTCCGATGGCGCCCTGGCGCCTGCTGTCCTGGTCGCGCGTGCGTTCGAGAAAGGCGTGCAGGTCCTGGCCTTGACCGATCACGACACCCTTGAAGGCCTCGACGAGGCCCGCCACGCCGCGAATGCGCTGGGGATGCAACTGGTCAACGGCGTCGAGTTGTCCTGCACCTGGGGTGGCGCGACCATTCACGTGCTGGGCTACGGTTTCGACGTCAATGCCGCGCCGTTGGTCGAGGCGATTGCAAAATTGCGCGATGGTCGCTGGCTACGTTCCGAGGAAATCAGCCGCAAACTGGCGCTCAAGGGCATGCCGGGTGCGCTCGAAGGCGCCCGGGAAATCCAGCAGACCCTGGGTGACAGCGGCAACGCACCGGCCCGCCCGCACTTCGCCGACTGGATGGTGCGCGAAGGTTTCGTCAAGGATCGCGCCGAAGCGTTCCGCAAATGGCTGGGCGCCGGCAAGCTGGGGGACGTCAAGCAGCACTGGCCGACCCTGGAAGACACCGTCGAAACCCTGCGCGCGGCCAAGGCCTGGGTCAGCCTGGCGCATCCTTGCCATTACGAATTCACTCGCAGCAAGCGTCGCCGCCTGATTGCCGACTATATTCAAGCAGGGGGCCACGCGATTGAGGTGGTCAATGGCCATCAGCCTGCCGAGCAAGTGGGCAGTCTCGCGATTTTGGCCCGCGAGTTCGGTCTGCTGGTCAGCGCCGGCAGTGATTTTCATGGCCCTGGAGGCTGGTCCGAGATCGGTGAATACCGCCCGCTCCCCGAGGATCTGCCACCACTGTGGTGTCGATTCAAACATGACCCAATTATTGCCGCCGTCTGAACAGGTAGAGAATGTGAGTCAATTTTTCCAGATTCATCCGGAAAACCCGCAGGCGCGCCTGATCAAGCAGGCTGTCGAGATCATCCGCAAGGGCGGGGTGGTGATTTATCCCACGGACTCCTCCTACGCAATCGGTTGCCAGATCGGCGACAAGGTCGCCGTGGAACGCGTTCGCCGTCTGCGCCAGCTCGACGAAAAACACAACTTTGCGCTGATATGCAGCGATCTGTCACAACTGGGTCTGTTCGCGAAGATCGATACGGGCACCTTCCGCCTGCTCAAGGCTCATCTTCCAGGGCCCTACACCTTCATCCTCAATGCCACCCGCGAAGTACCGCGCCTATTGCTGCATCCGAAGAAACGCACCATCGGCCTGCGGGTACCGAGCCATCCGATTGCCCTGGCGCTGCTGGAAGAGCTAGGCGAGCCGCTGATGAGCGTGACGCTGATCATGCCGGGCGACGATGACCCGATGACCGACCCTTACGAAATGCGCCAGCTGCTCGAGCATCAGGTGGACCTGATCATCGATGGCGGTTTTGGCGGGATCAAGGCGTCCACCGTGATCAACCTCGCCGATGGCGAGCCGGAAGTGATCCGTGTCGGTTGCGGCGACCCTGCACCGTTCATGGTCGAGGCCTAGATGTCCGCGGTAGAACCCGTCGACGGTCAGGCCGGCGCCCAGCAAGAGCTGCCTTTCGCCATGGTCTATGGCCAGGCGGTCATGGAAATGCCGCTGGACTTGTATATCCCGCCGGATGCGCTGGAAGTCTTTCTCGAAGCCTTCGAAGGCCCGCTCGACCTGCTGCTGTACCTGATCCGCAAACAGAACATCAACATCCTCGACATCCCGGTGGCGGAAATCACCCGGCAGTACATGGGTTATGTCGAGTTGATGCAGTCGGTGCGCCTGGAATTGGCCGCCGAGTACCTGGTGATGGCCGCTATGCTGGCCGAGATCAAGTCGCGGATGTTGCTGCCGCGGGCCGAAACCGTCGAGGACGAGGAAGAAGACCCGCGCGCCGAACTGATCCGCCGCTTGCAGGAGTACGAGCGCTTCAAGGCCGCCGCCGAAGGCATCGACGGCCTCAGCCGGGTCGGTCGCGACGTGGTGGTGCCCAAGCTCGATGCCCCGGAGGCGCGGGCGCGCAAACTGTTGCCGGACGTGCGTTTGTCGGAGCTGTTGCTGTCCATGGCCGAGGTGTTGCGCCGCGGCGACATGTTTGAAAGCCACCAGGTCAGCCGTGAGGCGCTGTCCACCCGCGAACGCATGAGCGACGTGCTCGAACGGCTCAAGGGCGGCGGTTTCGTGCCCTTTGTCGAGCTGTTCACCGCCGAGGAAGGGCGTCTGGGGGTTGTCGTGACCTTCATGGCGATCCTCGAACTGGTCAAGGAATCCTTGGTCGAGCTGGTGCAGAATGAGCCGTTCGCCGCGATCCACGTCCGAGCACGAGCCGAATAACGAGTCCAATCATGAACCTGAGTGAACCCCGCGAGCTGGCGCCATTGCTCGAAGCCTTTCTGTTGGCCTCCGGAAAACCGCAATCCCTGGAGCGTCTGTTCGAGCTTTTTGAAGAGGCCGAGCGCCCGGAACCGGCGGTCTTCAAGAAAGCCCTGACTATCCTGGGCAAGTCCTGCGATGGCCGCGCGTACGAGTTGAAGGAGGTGGCTTCCGGCTATCGCCTGCAAATCCGTGAAAAATTTTCGCCGTGGGTCGGGCGTCTATGGGAAGAGCGGCCGCAGCGTTACTCGCGCGCCATGCTCGAAACCATTGCCTTGATCGCCTATCGCCAACCGATCACCCGGGGCGAGATCGAAGACGTGCGGGGCGTGGCGGTCAACAGCCAGATCGTCAAGACCCTGATGGAGCGCGAGTGGATCCGCATCGTCGGTTATCGCGACGTGCCGGGCAAACCGGCGATGTTCGCCACCACCAAGGCGTTTCTCGATCACTTCAACCTGAAGAACCTCGATGACCTGCCGCCGCTGGCCGAAGTGCGCGAACTGGAACCGGATCCGGTGCTCGACTTCGACGACGCGCCAGTGCCCGCCGGGTTGCAGGAACTGGCCGACGCCAGCGCCGAGCCGGAAGAGCCCAAGGAAGAGACCAGTTTCCATACGCTATTGCTGGAGCTGGACAGCATGGAGGAGGGGATCAAGACGGATTTCGATGATTTGTTGCGTGACGGGGAGGTACCGGGGATTGATCCGCAGCAGCCCGACATCGAGCCGGAACAGGTGGAGCTGCAGGTGGAACCTGAACCCGAGCAGGAAGACGACATCCTCGGCGTTGCCGAGGCCCGTGAAAAACTCTTGGCTGCAGTTGCAGCGCTTGAACCACCCAAGCCCGCGCCCGAGTTGACGGACGAAGAAGCCGAGGCCCTGGCGCTTGCCGAAGCCATCGAAGCCGAACGCCGCGAATTCGGAGACTGACAACAAGCCCTGTACCGACCAAAAAACCTGTGGGAGCGGGCTTGCCCGCGATGAGGGCGTGTCAGTCGACATCATTGCCAGCTGATCCACCGCAATCGCGGGCAAGCCCGCTCCCACAGGGTTGTGTGACAAACCATCGAGATCACCGGTCGGCGGAAAAACCAGTAACCTTGCCTTGATCAGCTACTCTCTGATGCGCAAACGCCCGCATGCGCGTATGATTCGCGACCCTTCGGCGATCCCTTCGCCAAAGTACCCAGTTTCCAGAACACACCGGGAGGTGCCCAGATGAGTATCAAAGACCAGAAAGACGACCAGGAAATCGGCCCAGCAGGCGAAAAACTGCAGAAAGTCCTCGCCCGTATCGGCGTCGGCTCGCGCCGTGACGTGGAAGCCTGGATCAGCCACGGCCGGATCAAGGTCAATGGCAAAGACGCCACCCTTGGCCAGCGCGTCGACATGCACGACGCCATCACCATCGATGGCAAGGTGATCAAGCGTGAAGAGGCCGCCGAGTCGGTGCGCCGCGTGATCATGTACAACAAGCCCGATGGCGAAATCTGCACCCGCGTCGACCCGGAAGGCCGTCCGACCGTGTTCGACAAGATGCCGCGCCCGAAAGAAGGTCGCTGGATCAACATCGGTCGCCTGGACATCAACACCACTGGCCTGCTGATGTTCACCACCGACGGTGAGCTGGCCAACCGCTTGATGCACCCTTCCTACGAAATGGACCGTGAGTACGCGGTACGTGTGCGTGGCGAAGTCGACGACGAGATGATCGAGCGCCTGAAAGCCGGCGTGGTCCTCGAAGACGGCCCGGCCAAGTTCACCGACATCAAGCAGGCGCCGGGCGGCGAAGGTTTCAACCACTGGTACCACTGCGTGGTGATGGAAGGTCGCAACCGCGAAGTACGTCGCCTGTGGGAGTCCCAGGGCCTGGTGGTCAGCCGCCTGAAGCGCGTGCGTTTCGGTCCGGTGTTCCTCAATTCGGACCTGCCGATGGGTCGCTGGCGCGAAATGAGCCAGTACGAAGTCGACATCCTCAGTGCCGAAGTCGGCCTGACGCCGGTGGCAATGCCGCAGATGAACGCCAAGAGCAAAGACAAGCTCGATCGGATGCAGCGTAAATCGTCGCGTCCAATGGCCAAGACCGAGCGCGTACGTACCCTGCGTCCCGCCACTGCTGCGCCTGCCGCACCCCGTGCCAACCGCGAGCCGCAGATCGAAGGCGAGCGTCCGGCACGCAAGCCAGCCGCCCGTCAGGACGGCGAACGCGGTCCACGCACGCCACGTCCGGCCAATGGCCGTACCGAGCGCGGTGAAGGTCGTGGTACGCCAGTAGCCGATCGTCCGGTCGACAGCAAGCGTCCGGCCAAGCCGGCGTCGAAGCGTCCTGGCATCAGCCTGGTCGACGGTGACAAGCCGTCGGGCAAGCGCCGTGGCGCGCCGGCAGGTTCCGGCCAGCGTCCGGGGTTTGGTCGTCGTAAGCCGGAGTGAAGCAGCGGTAAGCTGCAAGTGAAAACGCCAACCTTCGGGTTGGCGTTTTTTTTCGCCTGGTTTTAGTTCTATTGTGTTTTTGAGGGCGCCATCGCCAGCAGGCTGGCTCCCACAGGAGATCGGGTTGTTTAGTTGAAAAGCGATCCCATGTGGGAGCCAGCCTGCTGGCGATGGCGCCAGTCGCGGTACCGAGATGCCCAAAGTGGAAAGCCAAAATTACATGCTGTAAAGAATTCCTGACGAAATCCACAGATAAACCCCATGAAATCGCCGCGCCCTTGATCCCGTAAGAAAAATCTTACGCTGCATTGTCTTCCGTCCTCCTCCCGCCCCTCTATCCCGCTTGTTTCCCCCCCCCATGCAAGGTGTCATGCGCCCCATGCCTGTCGTGCAGGTGCATAACAAAAAGGAGGCGCAATGACCGCCGCAATCCGTTTCCAGCTCCCATCGCGGGCCGGTTCTTCCGCCGTCCCCGTCCGAGACCTGCAAAGGTCTGACCACCTTTTTGCCGCCGCCCGATCGCTTCGGGGTGGCCACATGCAATCCCGGTTACCGACACGCTGATCCAGCGGGGTCTGGCAGCAGGGGGTTACAGGTGTACAATGCGCCGCGTTTTACCTGTGACCTCCTGCGCATCTGCGCAAACCTCAAGGCTATCCGCCTTGTTCACTCCGCCGCGCCACAAGCGTGTCGGGTTCGATTTCGTCACAGATAAAAACAAACAGGTGACGCATGACCGTTGTAAATACGCTGAACTCCTGGTGCCTGCGCTGGGGTTTGATCGACGCTGCTTAACGTCCTTCTGAGTAGCAACGTCAACTGAACATCATCAAACCTTGCGTGAGACCCTTTTCATGAGTGGACAAAACTCGCATTCAGGCGAGCTGAAACGCGGCCTGAAAAATCGCCACATTCAACTGATTGCCCTTGGTGGCGCGATCGGTACCGGTTTGTTCCTCGGCTCGGCCGGGGTACTGAAATCCGCCGGGCCGTCGATGATCCTCGGCTACGCCATTTGCGGCTTCATCGCCTTCATGATCATGCGCCAGCTGGGCGAAATGATCGTCGAAGATCCGGTGGCCGGCTCCTTCAGCCACTTCGCGCACAAGTACTGGGGCGGTTTTGCCGGCTTCCTGTCGGGCTGGAACTGCTGGATCCTGTACATCCTGGTCGGCATGTCGGAGCTGACGGCGGTCGGCAAATACATCCACTACTGGGCGCCGGACATCCCGACCTGGGCATCCGCAGCGGCTTTCTTCGTGCTGATCAACGCTATCAACCTGGCCAACGTTAAAGTGTTTGGCGAGGCCGAGTTCTGGTTCGCGATCATCAAGGTCGTGGCGATCGTCGGCATGATTGCCTTGGGCAGCTACCTGCTTGTGAGCGGTAACGGCGGCCCGCAGGCGGCGGTGAGTAACCTGTGGTCCCACGGCGGCTTCTTCCCCAATGGGGTCAGCGGCCTGGTGATGGCCATGGCGTTCATCATGTTTTCCTTCGGCGGCCTGGAAATGCTCGGTTTCACCGCAGCCGAAGCCGACAAGCCGAAAACCGTGATCCCGAAAGCGATCAACCAGGTGATCTACCGGATCCTGATTTTCTACATCGGTGCATTGGTGATCCTGCTGTCGTTGACCCCGTGGGACAGCCTGCTGACCACCCTGAACGCCTCTGGTGATTCCTACAGCGGCAGCCCGTTCGTGCAAGTGTTCTCGATGCTGGGCAGCAACACCGCCGCGCATATCCTCAACTTCGTGGTCCTGACCGCGGCGTTGTCGGTGTACAACAGCGGCACCTACTGCAACAGCCGCATGCTGCTGGGCATGGCCGAGCAGGGCGATGCGCCGAAGGGCCTGGCGAAGATCGACAAGCGCGGCGTGCCAGTGCGTTCGATCCTGGCCTCGGCTGCCGTGACCCTGATCGCGGTACTGCTGAACTACCTGATCCCGCACAGCGCGCTTGAGTTGCTGATGTCGCTGGTAGTGGCCACGCTGGTGATCAACTGGGCGATGATCAGCTACTCGCACTTCAAGTTCCGCCAGCACATGAACAAGACCAAGCAGACGCCGCTGTTCAAGGCCTTTTGGTATCCGTACGGCAACTACATCTGCCTGGCGTTCGTGTTGTTCATCCTCGGTGTGATGTTGTTGATCCCGGGGATCCAGACATCGGTGTACGCGATTCCGGTGTGGCTGGTGTTCATGTGGGTCTGCTACGGCATCAAGAACAAGCGCAGTGCGCAGCGCGCGTTGCAGCCAGCTGTGGAGTAACGCTGCACAGAAACAACAAACCCGGCCATGTGCCGGGTTTTTTGTTGCAGGGGGGGCGACATTCATCATTAGCGGTATCCTGCACTCTCTGAATACGGGTGCTTTTCCATGCTGGTGATTTCCAACAACGTGCATCTACCAGATGCCGAAATCGAGTTGACCGCCATTCGCGCCCAGGGGGCCGGTGGGCAGAACGTCAACAAGGTTTCCAGCGCCGTGCACCTGCGCTTCGACATTCCGGCCTCGTCCTTGCCCGAGTTCTACAAGGAGCGCTTGCTGGCGCTGCGTGACAGTCGCATCACCAGCGAAGGCGTGTTGATCATCAAGGCCCAACAATACCGGACCCAGGAGCAGAACCGCGCCGACGCGCTGGAGCGTTTGGTCGAGTTGATCCAGAGCGCCACCAAGGTCGAGAAGAAACGCCGGCCAACCAAGCCGACCCTCGGTTCGAAGACGCGGCGGCTCGAGTCCAAGAGCAAGCGCGGCAACATCAAGGCCGGGCGCGGCAAGGTGGATTTCTAGCGAGCGTCGCGCGTCTTGCGATGCTTCGGCGCTTGCCGATACAGGTAGAGACAGAGCATCAAACTGCAAAGCGCAGCAAGGGCGGCAAACAGGAAGATCGACGCAAAGCCGAATCCTGCCGCCACCGCGCCGGCGACTGGCCCGGTGATCCCCAGCGACAAGTCGATGAACAGCGAGTAGGCCCCGACCGCCGCGCCGCGACTGGAGGCGGGTACCAGGTTGACCGCTTCGACACCCAGCGCTGGAAACACCAGGGAGAAACCGAAACCGCTCAAGGCAGCGCCCGCCAACGCCCAATGCGCGTCGGGCGCCAGCCACAGCAGTAACAGGCCGAGGGTTTCCACCGACAGGCAGGCAATCGCCACGCGAAAGCCGCCGAGGCGATTGATCAGGTTGCCGAACAACAGGCGTGCACCGATGAAGCTCGCACCGAACAGGCTCAGGCACAGCACGGCGTTGTCCCAGTGTTGGGTGGCGTAATACAGGGTGATGAAGGTGGCGATGGTGCCAAAGC
This sequence comes from Pseudomonas sp. GM78, assembly GCF_000282475.1. Taxonomy (GTDB): domain Bacteria; phylum Pseudomonadota; class Gammaproteobacteria; order Pseudomonadales; family Pseudomonadaceae; genus Aquipseudomonas. Next base: position 17,232 of record NZ_AKJF01000032.1, on the reverse strand, counting down.
CGATTGAGCCCAACGCGAGGCCGCAACCGTGGGGCAGCACCCGACCGAGCACGTGCATGAACGGCAAGCGTTCACCGGCAACAATGGGCGCGGCGGTTTTCGGCCAGGCCAGCAGCAGGCCAAGCACTGCCAGCAGCACAATGCTCACGCCCATGCTCCACAAGCCCAGCTGTTTTACCAGCAGCACGCCCAAGGGGGCGCCGACGGCCAATGCGCCGTAACTGGCGATGCCGTTCCAGGAGATGACCTTGGCGGTGTTCGCCGCGCCAACCCGGCCGATGCCCCAGCCAATCGAACCGGAACCCACCAGGCTTTCGGCGCTGCCGAGCACCAGGCGACCGATCAGCAGGCTGATCAGGCTGAGCATCGGCAGGCTTTGGGTCCAGGCCGACAGCAACATGAACACGCCGCTCAAGCCACAGCCGGCCAGGCCATACATGACCGCCAGTTTGCTGCCCTTGTTGTCGATGATTTTTCCGGCGTAGGGGCGGCTGAGCAGGGTGGCCAGGTACTGCACGCTGATCACCAGCCCGGCGATCACGGCGCCAAAGCCCAGGTCGCTATGGACATAGCCCGGCAGTACCGCCAGCGGAATGCCGATATTGAGGTAGCCGATAAAGGTGAACAGGACGATGGAAACAACTTGCAGCGTGACCGCCAGGGGGCGCTGGTTTTCAGACATGGGTAAAGGTCCACGGGAAAGCAGGATTAGTTAGGCTGCTTATGATAGCGGCGCGAGTGGCTGCCGGTCGTGGAAAAAGTAAAACTATTTGCCGGACGGGGTCGGTCAGGGCTTGGCAGGCGCTACCAGTTGCGTGGTGACCAGGGCGGCCAAGGCATTTTCTTCGCTGCCAAAGCGGGCGAGCAGGGCGGCTTGTTTTTCGGGAGAGAGACGATTCCAGATCTCGATCATTTTCTCGGCGGTGCCGATCAGGACGCTGGCTTGGGCTTCGGAAAATTCGTCGGTCATGGAGGGCTCACAGTTCAGGCGGTGTGGAAAGCGCATGTTAGCGCTTTCCACACAGTCTGTACGGCGGTTGTATCAGTCTTCGCTGTCAGCCTGGCGGCTGCCAGTGGCTTCTTTCGGCTCGGGCTGTTGGGCGCCGGCTTGCTGCGTGGTCGTCTGCTCAGGTACGTGCAGGCTTGGGAAGGGGAGATTAGGAATCTCGTGCATGGTCGCGCTCCTCGCTAAGTCTGTTGATAGATCTGGTAGATCCGCGCTTTCAAAAAAGCCTGGGCAGGATACAGCACGAGAAATGACAAACAGACTTTTATATCCATTTGTTTCGACGAATGGGGTTGTCTATACAAATCTGGAGGTTAAACACAAAACAAATGTGGGAGTGAGCCTGCTCGCGATAGCGGTCTATCAGTCAACATCATCATTGAATGACACTCCGCTATCGCGAGCAGGCTCACTCCCACAAGGGGTCTACAGCGTTCTCGAGGTTATTTGCAGACCTTGGCAATCGCCTCGGCCAACAGATCAAGACGCGTTGCATCTATCCCGGCAACGTTCGCCCGCCCCGAGCTAACCATGTACACACTGTGATGATCGCGCAGCTGCTTGACCTGCTCCGGCGACAACCCGGTGTAGGAAAACATCCCGCGCTGCACGCCAATGTGCGCAAAGCGCTCACGCAAACCGTAAGCCTCGAGCGCTTCGAGCAAACCGCTGCGCAGCTGCGCAATGCGCAAGCGCATGGTTTCCACTTCGTCGGCCCAGAGGTTTTTCAGTTCCGGGTCGCCGAGGATGGTCGCCACTACGGCAGCGCCGTGATCCGGTGGCGTCGACCACAGGTTGCGGGCGATGTTGGCCAGTTGGCTGCGGATGTCGGTCAACTTGTCTGCCGATTTCGCGCAGACAATCAGCGCGCCGGTGCGGTCGCGGTACAGGCCGAAGTTCTTCGAGCAGGAGCTGGTGATCAAGACTTCCGGCAACTCGGCGGCAAACAGTCGAGTCGACCATGCGTCCTGCTCCAGGCCGTCGCCGAAGCCCTGGTAGGCGAAATCGATCAGCGGCAGCAACTCGCGCCGACGCACCACCTCCAGCACCCGGCGCCAGTCGTCATGAGACAGGTCGAAGCCGGTCGGGTTGTGGCAGCAGGCGTGCAGCAGCACCACGTCGCCCCTGGGGGCTTCGTTGAGCACGGCGAGCATCGCATCGACGTCCAGGCGGTTATCGCTGCCCACGTAGGGGTAATGATTAACCTTCACCTTGGCCGCGGCGAAAATGGTTTCGTGGATCGGCCAGGTCGGATTGCTCAGCCAGACGCCACGGCCCGGCAGGCACTGGGCGATGAAGTCTGCGCTCAAGCGCAACGCCCCGGTGCCGCCCGGGGTCTGGGTGGCGCCGGCGCGTTGTGCGCTGATCAGCTTCGAGTCGGCGCCGAGCACCAACTCGTTGATGACCTTGCCGAAGGCCGGGTCGCCATGCCCGCCGATGTAGGTCTTGGTGGTCTGGCGATCCACCAGTCGCGCCTCGGCGAGTTTCACCGCCTGGGGAATCGAGGTCAGGCCCTGGGCGTCTTTATAGACACCCACGCCGAGGTCGAATTTGCGCGGGTTGGGGTCCTGCGCATAGGCCTCCATCAGGCCGAGGATCGGGTCGCCGGGCACCCGGCCGATGGCGTCGAAATGCATTATTTGCGGCCCTCGGCGTCCTTGGCCACTTCATCAGTGCGCGCGGCCATGATGAAGTCGTTGCGGTGCAGGCCCTTGATGGAGTGGCTCCACCAGGTCACGGTGACTTTGCCCCACTCGGTCAAAAGGCCTGGGTGATGGCCTTCGGCCTCGGAGATTTCACCGACGGCGTTGGTGAACGCCAGGGCGTGCTTGAAGTTCTTGAACAGGAAAACCTTTTCCAGCTGCATGATGCCGTCGCGAACTTCGATGTTCCAGTCGGGGATCTGCTTGATCAGGATCGGCAGTTCTTCGTCGCTGACTTGTGGGGCATCGGCGCGGCAGGCTTCGCAGTGGGCTTGGGTTAATGCAGTCATGATGGGTTCCTGAAATCGTATTATTGGAATTCGGCCGTCAATGTCACCACGCTAAAGCAAAGCGTCGGTTCCGGACAGGCTCACTTGATTCTAAAAGCAGCGGTTCACGCGGCTTTTGGTTTTGGCGGAAATTTCGGCGCGTGCAGACCCATCTGCATCGCTTGCTTGACCATGCCCATGATGTCTTCGTGGGCCAGGTCGAACAGGCGCTTGAGGTTCGGCAGCACGAAATACAGCGGTTGCAGGATGTCGATGCGGTAAGGCGTGCGCATGCACTCCAGCGGATCGAATGCCTGGTGCTCAGGCTCATCCGACAGGCAATACACGGTTTCTTTTGGTGAAGACAGGATACCGCCACCGTAGATGCGCTGACCTTGCGGGGTGTCGACCAGGCCGAATTCGATGGTCATCCAGTACAGGCGCGCCAGGTACACGCGTTCTTCCTTGGAAGCCTGCAGGCCAAGCTTGCCGTAGGTGTGGGTGAATTCAGCGAACCAGGGGTTGGTCAGCAATGGGCAGTGGCCGAATATCTCGTGGAAAATGTCCGGCTCTTGCAGGTAATCCAGTTCTTCGCGGGTACGAATGAAGGTAGCCACTGGAAACTGCTTGCTGGCGAGCAATTCAAAAAAGGTCTGGAAGGGAATCAGTGCCGGAACGCGAGCGACTTGCCAGCCGGTGGTTTCACCGAGGACCTTGTTGATCTCGCCCAGTTGAGGGATGCGGTCGTGGGGCAGACCGAGTTTTTCGATGCCGTCCAGATATTCCTGGCACGCACGCCCTTCGATCACTTTCAGTTGGCGAGTGATCAGCGTGTTCCACACCGCGTGTTCTTCGGCGGTGTAGTCGATAAAACCTTGCGCATCGGGCTCACGAGCCACGTATTGCGTCTGCTTCATGCTGCTCTCCTGCTAGGGGATTCGTTCTTGTTATGTACTGCTATGGACCTAGGAATACCCCAACAATTGCATCGTTGCAGCCGGTCAAGGGCGGCCTGCGCGGGAAAAATGCGGTAAAATCGTAAAGTTTTCGTTACGTATTGGGCGTCATCGCGCAGATGTTGAGATTGGCGGGTGGGAAAAGCCCTTCAGCTGTCACATAATCTTGACGACTAACTGAGCACCTAATCAGAAAAGTCGGGCGCTAACCCTGTGGGAGCCAGCCTGCTGGCGATAGCGGTGTGTCATTCGGCATCCCCAGGGCCTGATGCGACGCCATCGCCAGCAGGCTGGCTCCCACAGGTCAATCATCGTTTATCAGGTCTTTTATATGCGTATCAAAGTCCACTGCCAGAACCGCATCGGCATCCTGCGCGACATTCTCAACCTGCTGGTCGAGTACGGCATCAACGTCGCTCGCGGCGAAGTGGGTGGCGAACATGGCAATGCCATCTACCTGCACTGCCCGAACCTCATCAATATTCAGTTCCAGGCGCTGCGTCCGAAGTTCGAGGCGATTGCCGGGGTGTTCGGCGTCAAGCGCGTAGGGCTGATGCCCAGCGAACGGCGGCACATGGAGCTCAATGCGTTGCTCGGCGCACTGGAGTTTCCGGTGCTGTCGATCGACATGGGGGGTTCGATCGTCGCGGCCAATCGCGCGGCGGCGCAGTTGCTGGGCGTGCGGGTGGATGAAGTGCCGGGGATTCCCTTGTCGCGTTATGCCGAGGATTTCGACTTGCCGGAACTGGTGCGCGCCAACAAATCGCGGATCAACGGGCTGCGGGTCAAGGTCAAGGGCGATGTGTTCCTGGCCGACATCGCGCCCCTGCAATCGGAACATGACGACAGCGAAGCCATGGCCGGGGCGGTGTTGACCCTGCATCGCGCCGATCGGGTGGGCGAGCGCATCTATAACGTACGCAAGCAGGAGTTGCGCGGCTTCGACAGCATCTTCCAAAGCTCGAAGGTGATGGCAGCGGTGGTGCGCGAAGCCCGGCGCATGGCGCCGCTCGATGCACCGCTATTGATAGAAGGCGAAACCGGTACCGGCAAAGAGTTGCTGGCGCGCGCCTGCCATCTGGCCAGCCCGCGCGGGCAATCGCCACTGATGGCGCTCAACTGCGCCGGCCTGCCGGAATCCATGGCCGAGACCGAGTTGTTCGGCTATGGCCCGGGTGCCTTCGAGGGGGCCCGGGCCGAGGGTAAACTCGGGCTGTTGGAGTTGACGGCGGGCGGTACGCTGTTTCTCGATGGTGTCGGGGAAATGAGTCCGCGGCTGCAGGTGAAACTGCTGCGCTTCCTGCAGGATGGCTGCTTCCGTCGCGTCGGCAGCGATGAGGAGGTTTACCTCGATGTGCGGGTGATCTGCGCGACCCAGGTCGACCTGTCCGAACTCTGTGCCCGCGGGGAGTTTCGCCAGGACCTGTATCACCGTTTGAACGTGCTGTCGTTGCACATTCCGCCACTGCGCGAATGCCTCGACGGCTTGACGCCGCTGGTGGAGCACTTTCTCGATCAGGCCAGCCGGCAGATCGGTTGCCCGCTGCCCAAGCTGGCACCCGCGGCCATGGACCGGCTCAGCCATTACCACTGGCCGGGCAACGTACGGCAGTTGGAAAACGTGCTGTTCCAGGCGGTTTCCCTGTGCGATGGCGGGACGGTCAAGGCCGAGCACATTCGCCTGCCGGATTATGGCGTGCGTCAGCCACTTGGCGATTTTTCGCTGGAGGGTGGGCTGGACGAAATTGTCGGGCGCTTCGAGAAAGCGGTGCTGGAGCGGCTGTACTCCGAGCATCCGAGCAGTCGGCAACTGGGTAAGAGGCTGGGGGTTTCGCATACCACCATTGCCAACAAGTTGCGTGATTATGAGGTGGGCAAGGACAACACCTGAAGATCAAAAGATCGCAGCCTGCGGCAGCTCCTACACCGATCCCAGTAGGAGCTGCCGCAGGCTGCGATCTTTTGATCTATTGCCGCGAAGCGGCATGACACCGCCGGTTTTTCGTCTCTGACACAATCCTCCATTCCCCGGTAAATCCCTTCAAGTCCTGTATTTGCCGGGCCTCGCGCCGCCAAAAACAACTTGGTCTGCAAATTGCTTATGCCACGTCAGTACAGCATCGGGCGGCAAACGTCCGGCAGGCAGAGGAAAGCGTGTGGACAAGTACCTTTATGTGGCAATGACCGGTGCCAGCCAGAACGCACTGGCGCAAAAGGCTCATGCCAACAACCTGGCGAACATCTCTACCAACGGTTTCCAGAAAGACCTGGAGCAGGCGCGCTCGATGCCGGTGTTCGGCGACAGCTTTCCGGCGCGTGCGTTTGCCCTGTCCGAACGCCCGGCCACCGACTTCTCCCCGGGTTCGCTGGTAGAAACCGGCCGCGACCTCGACGTGGCCGTGCAAGGCAACGGCTGGCTGGCGGTGCAGAACCCCGATGGCGGTGAAAGCTACGTGCGCACCGGCAGCCTGGTGGTGGACGCCCTGGGCGTGCTGCGGGCTGGCAACGGCATGCCGGTGATCGGCAATGGCGGACCGATTGCCGTGCCGCCCGAGCAGCAGATAGAAGTCGGCGAGGACGGCACCATCAGCATTCGCGCCATGGGCGAAGGCCCGCGCGTCATGGCCGAAGTGGACCGCATCAAGCTGGTCAACCCGGACATCAAGAACATGACCAAGGGCCTGGACGGTTCGATACACACCAAGGACGGGCAACCGGCGCAAGCCGATGCTGGCGTCAAGCTGGTGTCCGGTTTCCTCGAGTCGAGCAACGTCAATGCGGTGGACGAGATGACGCAGGTGCTGGCCCTGTCGAAGCAGTTCGAACTGCACATCAAGATGATGAATACCGCCAAAGAAGACGACCAGGCCATGGCTCGGGTCTTGCAGATCAGCTAATTACCAGAACGTCGCGCCGTAAAACAGGCGCACGAGGAGAATCGAATGCTTCCGGCTCTATGGGTTGCCAAAACCGGTCTGTCCGCCCAGGACACCAACCTGACCACCATTTCCAACAACCTGGCCAACGTGTCGACCACGGGCTTCAAGCGTGACCGCGCCGAGTTCCAGGACCTGCTGTACCAGATCAAGCGTCAGCCTGGCGCCCAGTCGACCCAGGACAGCGAACTGCCGTCGGGCCTGCAACTGGGTACCGGTGTGCGGATTGTCGGCACCCAGAAAAACTTCAACGCCGGCAGCCTGCAAACCACCGAGCAACCCCTGGACATGGCCATCGACGGTCGCGGCTTCTTCCAGATCCTGCAGCCGGACGGCACCACGTCCTACACCCGTGACGGTACCTTCCACCTGGATTCCAATGGCCAGATCGTCAACGCCAGCGGCTTCGCACTGGAACCGGCGATCGTCATTCCGAACGACGCCCAGACCTTCACCGTGGGCAAGGACGGCACCGTGTCTATCACCGTCGCCGGCAACCCGGCCTCCCAGGTGATCGGCAACCTGCAGACCGCCGACTTCATCAACCCGGCCGGCTTGCAGGCCGTGGGCAACAACCTGTTCCTGGAAACCGCCGCCAGTGGCGCGCCGCAAGTAGGCACCCCGGGCCTGGCCGGTTTCGGTACCACGCTGCAGAACACCCTGGAAACCTCCAACGTCAGCACCGTTGAAGAGATGGTCAACATGATCACCACTCAGCGCGCCTACGAGATGAACTCCAAGGTGATCTCCACCGCCGACCAGATGCTCTCGTTCGTAACGCAGAATCTGTAATCAAGTCTATGAGGCGACCACGAGGTCGCCTGCAACACCGTGAGGTAGGGTCATGAAACGCGTCGTCTCTGTTCTGGCATTGAGTGGGATTGCTGCGCTCGCTGCGCTCGCAGGTTGCGTGCCTGTGACGCCCAAGCCCAATGACCCTTACTACGCCCCGGTGTTGCCGCGCACACCGTTGCCGGCTGCGGCCAACAACGGCTCGATCTACCAGGCCGGTTTCGAGCAAAACCTGTACACCGACCGCAAGGCGTTCCGGGTCGGTGACATCATCACCATCACCCTGAACGAGAAGACCCAGGCCAGCAAGAACGCCAACTCGCAAATTGGCAAGAACAGCAAGGCCAGTATCGGCCTGAGCTCGCTGTTCGGTTCCACGCCGAGCACCAACAATCCGTTTGGCAGTGGTGACCTGAGTCTGGACGCCAGCTACGAAGGCGACCGCGCGACCAAGGGCGACAGCAAGGCCGGGCAGGGCAACAGCCTGACCGGTTCGATCACCGTTACGGTGGCGGACGTCCTGCCCAACGGCATCATCGCCGTGCGCGGCGAGAAGTGGCTGACCCTCAACACCGGCGACGAACTGGTACGGATTGCCGGTCTGGTCCGGGCTGACGATATATCCACTGACAACACGGTGTCGTCGACCCGCGTCGCCGATGCGCGCATCACCTACTCGGGCACCGGTTCCTTTGCCGATGCGAGTCAGCCAGGCTGGTTCGACCGTTTCTTCCTCAGCCCGCTGTTCCCTTTCTAGGTGGTCACGTTGAATCTCAGAAGTCTCATCGTTGCTGCCTTGATGATGTCGGCAGCCTTCAACGCTCAAGCCGAGCGCCTGAAGGACATCGCCAGCATTTCCGGCGTGCGCTCCAACCAATTGATCGGCTACGGCCTGGTGGTCGGGCTTAACGGCACCGGCGACCAGACGACGCAAACGCCGTTCACCCTGCAGACCTTCAACAACATGCTCTCGCAGTTCGGCATCAAGGTGCCGCCGGGTTCGGGCAACGTGCAGTTGAAGAACGTCGCGGCGGTCTCGATCAGTGCCGACTTGCCGGCGTTCGCCAAGCCGGGGCAGCAGGTCGACATCACCGTTTCGTCCATCGGTAACTCCAAGAGCCTGCGCGGCGGCACCTTGCTGCTGACGCCGCTCAAGGGTATCGACGGCAACGTCTATGCCGTGGCCCAGGGCAACCTGGTGGTCGGCGGTTTCGATGCCGAGGGGCGCGACGGCTCCAAGATCACGGTCAACGTGCCGTCGGCCGGGCGCATCCCCGGCGGTGCCTCGGTCGAGCGCGCCGTGCCGAGCGGTTTCAACCAGGGCAACAGCCTGACCCTGAACCTCAACCGTTCCGACTTCACCACGGCCAAGCGCATCGTCGACAAGATCAACGACATGCTTGGCCCAGGCGTGGCCCAGGCCATTGACGGCGGATCGGTGCGCGTCACGGCGCCGCTGGATCCGAGCCAGCGTGTCGACTACCTGTCGATCCTGGAAAACCTCGAGATCGATCCGGGGCAGGCGGTGGCCAAGGTCATCATCAACTCGCGCACCGGCACCATCGTGATCGGCCAGAACGTCAAGGTTTCGCCGGCCGCCGTCACCCACGGCAGCCTGACCGTGACCATTACCGAAGACCCTATCGTCAGCCAGCCTGGCCCTCTGTCCAATGGCCAGACGGCGGTCGTGCCGCGTTCGCGGGTCAACGCCGAGCAGGAAGCCAAGCCGATGTTCAAGTTCGGCCCGGGCACCACCCTCGACGAAATCGTGCGTGCGGTGAACCAGGTCGGCGCGGCACCGGGCGACCTGATGGCGATTCTTGAAGCGCTGAAACAGGCTGGCGCCTTGCAAGCCGACCTGATCGTGATCTAAGGACGGCGACCATGGACATGAACAAGAGCGGTCGGGTCAGCAGCAGCGATTCCGGTGCGTTTTCCGACCTGAACCGGCTGAACCAGCTCAAGGTCGGCGACAAGAACAGCGACGCCAACATGCGCAAGGTGGCGCAGGAGTTCGAGTCGCTGTTCCTCGGCGAGATGCTCAAGTCTATGCGCTCGGCCACCGAGTCCCTGGGCAAGGACAATCCGATGAACACCGCGGAGGCCAAGCAGTACCAGGAAATGTACGACCAGCAACTGGCGGTTTCCATGTCCCGTGAGGGCGGCGGTATCGGCCTGGCGGACGTGCTGATGCGGCAGATGTCGAAGAACAAACCGCTGGCGCCGGGTGAAGCGGCAACGCTGTCCGCCGCTAAGCAGGAGGCCGCCAAAGCCGCTGCGCAAACCCCGGTGGCCGCCGGCACGACGGCGCTCAACGGGCCGCTGTCGCGGGTCAATGGCGAGCGTCCATTGTGGGCTTCGCGTTCGGTCAGTGCACCGACCGGCGAGGGTGCGCATCGCAATGACATGGCGTTGATCAATCAGCGGCGCCTGGCCTTGCCGCCGAAACTGGCCGATCGCTTGCTCGCGGGCCTGGTGCCTTCCGCCACGCCAACCAGCGCTGGGGTCGTCAACAAGGCGCCACTGCCCGAGCGCGTCGCGAGCAGCGGTTCCGGACCTTTGTACAACGGCGACTGGCTGGCGAATGCCCAGGCAGCGGAAAGCGGGTCCCTGCAGATTCACGGGCGCGCCATCGCGCAAATCCCGTTGGCGCCGGCGAAAAAAGCCTTCAGCTCCGCCGACGAATTCGTCAATACCATGCTGCCGATGGCCAAGGAAGCAGCCGATCGCATCGGTGTCGATCCGCGTTACCTGGTGGCCCAGGCCGCCCTGGAAACCGGTTGGGGCAAATCGGTCATGCGCGCCCAGGACGGCAGCAGCAGCCACAACCTGTTCGGCATCAAGGCCGGCAACAGTTGGAAGGGTGATTCGGCACGGGCAATCACCAGCGAATTCAGGAATGGCGAGATGGTCAAGGAGACGGCCGAGTTCCGTTCCTACGATTCCTACAAGGACAGCTTCCATGACCTTGTCACGCTGCTGCAAACCAATAATCGCTATCAAGATGTGGTGAAGTCGGCCGATAACCCGGAACAGTTTGTGCGCGAGCTGCAAAAGGCCGGTTACGCAACCGACCCGGCTTACGCCAGCAAGATTTCGCAGATAGCCAGGCAGATGACGAGTTATCAGAACTACGCTGCGGCGGGCGTTTCCACAACGCCTTTATAGACATAAGGGTCTGAACCATGAGTTTGCTCAACATCGGAATGTCGGGGCTCAATGCCAGCCAGGTTTCACTGGCGACCGTCGGCAACAACATTGCCAATGCCAACACGGCCGGCTACTCACGTCAGCAGACCACTCAGGTGAGCAATGCGTCGAACATGTATGGCGGCGTGTTCATCGGTAGCGGTACCACCCTGGCCGATGTGCGTCGGGTCTATAACGCCTACCTCGATAACCAGTTGCAGACCTCCACATCGCTGAGCAGTGACGCCAACGCCTACCTCGATCAGGTGAGCCCGCTCGACAAGCTCTTCTCCGACAAGACCACGGGGATCAGTGCGGTGTTGAGCAGCTTCTTCTCTTCGGTCCAGACGGCCGCCGGTACACCGAGCGACACCGCCGCCCGGCAACTGCTGCTGACCAATGCGCAAACCCTGAGTAACCGCTTCAACGCCCTGGCGTCGCAAATGGCGCAACAGAACGAAGGGATCAACAGTCAGTTGACGACAATGACCGGGCAGGTCAACCAGCTGACGGCGTCGATTGCTTCGTTGAACCAGCAGATTGCCCAGACCAGCAGTTCTTCCGGCAGTGGCCCGAGCAACTTGCTCGATGCCCGGAACGAAGCGGTCCGCTCGCTCAACGAATTGGTGGGTGTCACGGTCCAGGAGCAGAACGGCAGTTACAACGTCTCCCTGGGGAACGGCCAACCCCTGGTGTTGGGCAATACATCCAACACCCTCTCGACCGCCCGCACCGGCATCGACAAAAGCCAGCTGAATATTCAGCTCAACTCGCCGTCTAAAACCAGTGACGTCACCTCGGTCATCAGCGGCGGCAAGATTGGCGGCCTGCTGCGTTATCGCGAAGACGTGCTGGTGCCGGCGCAGAACGACCTGGGCCGCACCGCCCTGGTGATGGCTGACAAGATCAACAGCCAGTTGGGCCAAGGGCTCGACGCCAATGGCGAGTTTGGTGCTTCGTTGTTCTCCAACATCAACAGCGCCGCCGCGATCAGCCAGCGCAGCCTGGGGTCGTCGAACAACAGTACCGGTTCGGGCAACCTGGATGTCACGATCACCAATTCCAGTGCGCTGACCACCTTCGATTATTCGGTCACCTTCACTGCTGCCGATAAGTACACGGTCAAGCGCTCCGACGGCAAGGACATGGGCTCCTTCGACCTGTCCCCGGCGGCGGAAATCGATGGTTTCAAGCTGGATGTGAACGGCGGCGGTCTCAGCGCGGGTGATACGTTCCAGGTGACGCCGACCCGCAACGCCGCGAGTTCCATCAAGACCCAGATGACCGACTCGAACAAGCTCGCGTTTGCCGGCCCGCTGGTTGCCAACGGCAGCACGAGCAATGGCGGCACCGGCGCACTGACCCCTCCGGTGCTGTCTACTCCGTTGGATATCTATGGTGGTGCCGATCTGGCCGCGCTGCAGGCAGGCATCAAGGACTCGATGCCGGTGACCCTGGCCTTCAAGGAGGCGGCCGGTGGCAGTCAAGGCTATGAAGTGTTCAACGCGAAAGGGCAGAGCATCGGCACGGGCACCATCGTGCCTGGCCAAAGCAATGACCTGACCATCAATGTGCCGATGCTCGATGCCTCGGGTGCTCCGATCCCCGGCAAATCGTTTTCGTTCAACACCACGGTCAGTGGCTCGCCGTCGAAGAATGACAAGTACGAAGTCGCGTTCAACGCGGACGGCAAGAAAGACAACAGCAACGCCAACCAGCTGTTGGCCCTGCAAACCAAGGCAACGGTGGGTGTGACGGGCGGCAACGCCGGGATGAGCATGACCACCGCCTACAGCCGCCTGGTCGAACAGGTGGGCGCCAAGGCCAGCCAGGCCCTGGGTGACAGTACGGCCAGTGGCGCGATCCTGTCCCGGGCCAAATCCGAAGTCGCGTCGGTGTCCCAGGTCAACCTGGACGACGAAGCCGCCGACCTGGTCAAGTTCCAGCAGTACTACACCGCGTCGTCGCAGATTATCAAGGCCGCGCAAGAAACGTTCAGCACGCTGATCAACAGTCTTTAAGGGAATCTTCGACGATGCGAATTTCTACAGCCCAGTACTTTGAGACCAGTGCGGCCAAGTACCAGAACAACTTCTCCTCGATTGTGAAGACTCAGGAGCAGATCACGTCGGGCGTGCGGATCCAGAGTGCCGGTGATGATCCTGTGGGCGCTGCAAAGTTGCTGATGTTGCAACAGCAGAAAGACTTGCTGGGGCAGTACAGCACCAACATGGGCAGTATCAAGAGTTCGCTGACCAACCAGGAAAGCGTGCTGGACAGCGTCAACACGGCCTTGCAGCGTGCTCGTGAGTTGGCGCTTCAGGCGGGTAATGGTGGTATCAATGATGCTGATCGAAAATCCATCGCCAGTGAGATAGGCGAGATTGAGCAGCAAGTCCTGGGATTGCTCAACAGCAAGGACTCGTCGGGCAACTACATGTTTGCCGGCTCGAAAACGTCTACACCACCCTATGTGCGCAACAACGACGGCACCTACTCCTATCAGGGTGACGACACGCAGTTGAGCCTGCAGGTGTCGGACACCTTGTCCGTGGCCACCAACGATACCGGTAAAAGCGTCCTTGAAACGGCGAAGAACTCGGGGCGCACCCAGGCCGTCCTCGATCCATCGAAGCCCAATGACGGTACCGTTTCCGTGTCTGCTGGCTTGGTGCAATCGAATGCGGCCTACACCCAGAAGTTTTCCGCGGGAGAGCCCTACGAGCTGAAGTTTGTAGACAGCACTCATTACACCATCGCGGACAAGGACGGTAACGATATTACGAGCGAGGTGTCTGGAAATGGCACGTTCGACTCGAGCAAAGAGGGTGGCGCGACCATCAGCCTGCGGGGGGTGGAGTTCGACATCTCCTTGCGCCTCAAGGCGCCTGTGGATCCTGCGACCACGCTGCCAATGACCCCTGATCAAGAGGTCAAGGATCACATCTTTTCGCTGGGCACCAAGCCTGACAGCTTCAATACATCACGGACACCGAGCAACGGTTCGACGGCCCAGATCACCGGGTCCGGCGTCGCTAACCAGGCAGACTACGTCAACGGGTTTCCCAACAGCGGTGTGGTCATCAAGTTCACCGATGCCAGCAATTATCAGGTCTATGCCCAGCCAATGGGCGCAGACAGCAAGGCAATCGGTGGGGGGGCGATGGCGGGTGGCTCGATCACGTTCGCGGGCGTGAAGCTTGATTTTACCGGAGCGCCGCAAGCGAACGATCAGTTCGTGGTGGGGGCCAGCAGCCACCAGACGCAAAGTGCCCTGGACACGTTGAGCCAGCTACGCCAGGCGTTGGAAACCCCCGCTGATGGCAATGTTCTGGCACAGATCAAGCTGAAAGACTCGGTGAATGCGGCGATCAGTAACCTTTCCAATGCCAGTGAGCAGGTCGATATCGTTCGCGGCACGATAGGTGCGCGTTTGAACGCCATTGATATCCAGAGCGCCGAAAACGTCAGCATGGGCCTGGCTAACACCAGTACCCAGTCGGCTATTGGTGATACTGATGTCGCAACGGCTTCTATCGACCTGGCGTTCCAGCAATCGCTGCTGCAGGCCTCGCAACTGGCCTTTGTGAAAATTGCCCAGCTGAGCTTGTTCAACAAGCTCTGATCCCTTCTCGATTGCCGGCATCAACGATGCCGGCAATGTCTCGTTGGTTCGTTATCGCGCTTTTTGCTCAATCATTGCCGGTTTTTTCCTCATCCATTGGGCGGTTGAGCGCTTGTTTGTGGCTGGATGTTTTGCGCAAGGCACGCATAATGCGTGACCTGTGAGTCAGATAGCGCATCTTCACTGTATTGTGTCAAAAAGGATGGGCAGGGGTTTGACCCTTGTCGGGCGTGTTTTCAGGGTTTCTGGAGCGTCTGTGCCGTATTTTTTCGCTCGGTGAAATCCAGTATTGTCGTACCTCTCGGTCATGCGAGCGGTGATCTCCAGCTATTTAGTATTGGGAAGCCACAATGATTGGCATAAAAAGCATTGCCAGCTACGTGCCAGCGAGTGGGCTGGATAACTATGCTCAGGGCGCAAAGTTCGAGAAGGATGAAGAATTCATCCTCGGGAAAATCGGTTCGGCGTTCCTGCCGCGCAAGGACGCAGAACAGGAAACCTCCGACCTGTGTGTCGAAGCGGCCAATGCGTTGTTCGCCAACAACCCTCAGCTCGACCGTCAATCCATCGACGTGCTGATCGTCGTCACCCAGAACGGCGACGAAGAAGGCCTGCCGCACACTTCGGCGATCGTCCAGGACAAACTGGGCCTGTCGACCAACGTCGCCGCTTTCGACATCTCCCTGGGTTGCTCCGGTTACGTCTACGGTATCTATGCCATCAAGGGCTTCATGGAAGCTGCCGGGCTGAAGAATGGCCTGCTGATCACCGCAGACCCGTATTCGAAGATCGTCGACCCGGAAGACCGCAACACCACCATGCTGTTCGGCGACGCCGCCACCGCCACCTGGATGGGCGAAGACGCCATCTGGCAGCTGGGCAAGGCCAAGTTCGGCACCGATGGCTCCGGTGCTCCGCATCTGAAGGTAACCGACGGTGTGTTCTTCATGAACGGACGCCAGGTGTTCAACTTCGCCCTGCTCAAGGTGCCGGCGCATTTGCACGAATTGCTCAATCAGTCAGGCCTCACGTCCCAGGACATCGATGCCTTCTGCATTCACCAGGGCAGTGCGGCCATCGTCGATGCCGTGGCACGCCGCTTTGAGAGCGAGCCGGAGAAGTTCATCAAGGACATGGTCGAGACCGGCAACACCGTGTCTTCGAGCATCCCGCTGTTGCTGGAAAAGCACATGTTCGACTCCAGCTGGAAGCGTGTAGCAATCAGTGGTTTCGGGGTGGGCCTGTCCTGGGGTTCGGCGCTGATCCACCGCACCTGACGCGTCAGTTTAGTAACGCCAAAAAAACGCCCATGGCCGCGAGGTCATGGGCGTTTTTTCATTCTGGGGCGGGCATTTAACGCCTTGAAATGCAAGGGGTGGCACGGTGCTAGTAAAAAAAATCAAAAAAGCCCTCAAGCAACCTGCTTTCACGACGATAACTATTACGAAGGTTCTCTAGGCCACACCCGGCGGTTGCCAGGGCCGGAAGCCGCAGCACCCAACCCACGAGGAATTCGTCATGTCGTTAACCGTTAATACCAACATCACCTCTCTATCGGTTCAGAAAAACCTGAACAAGGCTTCCGACGCTCTGGGCACCACGATGGGACGCCTGTCTTCCGGCCTGAAAATCAACAGCGCTAAAGACGACGCCGCCGGCCTGCAGATCTCCAACCGTCTGACCACTCAGATCAAAGGCCTGGGTGTTGCGGTAAAGAACGCCAACGACGGTATCTCCATCGCGCAAACCGCTGAAGGCGCCATGGCGACCTCCGGTAACATCATGCAGCGTATGCGTGAACTGGCCCTGCAATCGGCCAACGGCTCGAACAGCGATGACGACCGTACCTCCATGCAGCAGGAATTCACCGCGCTGTCGGGCGAACTGACCCGTATCGCCAAAACCACCACCTTCGGTGGTCGTAACCTGCTGGACGGCACTTTCGACAACAACGCCTTCCAGATCGGCGCCAACTCCAACGAAAGCATTTCGTTTGGCATGAAAGACGTCAGCTCCACTGCAATGAAGGGCAACTACAACGAGGCAAGCGTTGATGGTGGTGTTGTCACCTTGGCAGCTGGTGTTACTGGTGCGGACGGCAAGTTCGGTACCAACGCTGTAGGCACACCTTCTGCGACCGCAGTTGGCGTGGCCGGTGCTGGTGTATTCCCACCACCAACAGTTGGTGGTACTGGTGGTGACCTGGTTCTGAATGTGGGTGGCACAAAGACCACCATCACATTGGCCGCTGGTGACTCGCTTAACGGTACTGGTGCGACCCAAGCTCTTAAAGATGCGTCCAGCATTCTTGTTAAAATCAATGCTCAAACTGCGAACACGGGCATTACCGCTAGCATCGACAGCGCAACCGGCGGGCTTAAGCTTTCGGGGACTCAGGCTTTCACAGTTGATGGTACTGCTACTACTGCTGCCGTGGCCACGAAATTTGGTCTGGCTGTTGACGGTGGCGCGCAGTTGGACAAGCTCGGCACATCCAATATGCGGGATGGCGTGCTCGGCGCCGCAAACGCTGGTAACTTGATTGTTGGTGGTGCAACCATCGTTTTGGACGGGTCTGAAACGCTGTCCAAAGTTATTGATCTGGTCAATGGCAATTCGAGTTCTACAGGTGTAACAGCGTCCGTTGATAGTGCATCTGGTCAGCTGAAGCTGAGCTCTTCCGCAGGTTTCACACTTGACGGTACCGCCGCCACAATCGGCGGCTTGGGTCTCACCGCGGCTGCCGCGGCTGCTGC
>NZ_AKJF01000031.1 GCF_000282475.1 Pseudomonas sp. GM78 | reverse complement strand
CCCGCCAGCATCGGATACCGCCGCCGCGAGCCTGGGAGTGGAGACGCCCACCATCGGCGATTGGATGATCGGCAATTGGATGCTCAATAGGGACAACAGAGGATTGGACATGGCAGCACCTGGACCTGACGGATGAAAGTGAACGCTGGAACTCTACGCTGGACAGCGTGCAAGCCCGAGCTTGCACGCCCTCCAACCCGAAAGCGCGTGAAGCTCTACTTGGAGGTCGGCATGGCGAACTCGGCGCCCTTGGCAATGCTGTTCGGCCAGCGCTGCATGACCGACTTCTGCTTGGTGTAGAAACGCACGCCCTCTTCGCCATAGGCGTGCATGTCACCGAACAGCGAGCGCTTCCAGCCACCGAAACCGTGCCACGCCATCGGCACCGGAATCGGCACGTTGATGCCGACCATGCCCACCTGGATACGGGTCGCGAATTCACGGGCGATGTGGCCGTCGCGGGTGTAGCACGCGGTGCCGTTGCCGAATTCATGGGCATTGACCAGATCGACCGCCGCGGCAAAATCCTTGACCCGCATGCACGCCAGCACCGGACCGAAGATTTCTTCCTGGTAGATCTTCATCTCGGGGGTGACATGGTCGAACACCGTGCCACCGAGCCAGAAGCCCCCGGCGCAATCGGCACCGGCTTGCGAGCCATCAAAATCACGGCCGTCGACCAGCATCTCGGCGCCTTCGGCGATGCCTTGCTCGATGTAGCCGGTGATGCGCTGGTGCGCCACTCGCGAAACGATCGGGCCCATTTCCGCGGCCAGGTTCATGCCCTCGAGGATCTTCAGCGTCCGGGTGCGCTCCACCAGTTTGGGGATGACCTTGTCGGCCACATCACCGACGAACACCGCTACCGAGATCGCCATGCAGCGCTCGCCGGCAGAACCGAAGGCCGCGCCGATCAGCGCATCGACCACCTGCTCGACGTCGGCATCGGGCATCACCACCATGTGGTTCTTCGCCCCGCCCAACGCCTGCACGCGCTTGCCGTGGCGAGCACCGGTCTCGTAGATGTAGTTGGCGATAGGCGTCGAGCCGACAAAGCTCACGGCCTTGACTTCAGGGTGATCGAGCAGCGCATCCACGGCTTCTTTATCACCCTGCACCACGTTGAACACGCCGTCGGGCAGCCCGGCCTCCTTGAACAACTCGGCGATCAGCAGCGAGGGCGAAGGATCGATCGGGCTCGGCTTGAGCACGAAGGTGTTGCCGCAGGCGATGGCCACCGGAAACATCCACATCGGCACCATCACCGGGAAGTTGAACGGCGTGATGCCGGCCACCACGCCCAGGGACTGGCGCAGGGTCCAGTTGTCGATGTTGGTCGAGACCTGCTCGGTGTAGTCGCCCTTGAGCAGTTGCGGGATGCCGCAGGCGAATTCGACGACTTCGATGCCGCGCGTCACTTCGCCCTGGGCATCGGTGAAGACCTTGCCATGTTCGGTGGTGATCATCCGGGCCAGGGTGTCGCGGTGCTCGTTGAGCAGCGCGAGGAACTTGAACAGGATGCGCGCGCGGCGCAGCGGCGGCGTCGCCGACCAGGCGGGAAAGGCGGCGGCGGCCGACTGCACCGCGGCGTCGACATCGGTTGCGCTGGCCAGGGCCACCTTGCCAATCACCGCACCGGTGGCGGGGTTGGTGACGTGCTGCGAGCGACTGGAAGTGCCGGGTGTCAGGCGACCGTGAATGTAGTGTGCGATGTCTGCTGGCTGGTTGCTCATGGCGGGTGTCCCCTGGTGGTGGATAAGAGCCATCTCTTGTTGTTGTCAGGCCGGGGCTGTTGAGCGCTCCCGACATGGCCAAGTTAGGCCCGCCGATAAATCATGTAAAATGATGATTAATGATCCTAAGGATCATATTTTATGAAGCAGCCATTTCGCCCGATCGCCCAGGCGGCGCTTCCAGTCCGCAGCCAGGCCGACGCTGTCCGCCAGCGCCAGCAAATCGTCGATCAGTGGCCGGTGCGACAATTGCACCTGCCAGAACTGGTCGATGGAAAAGCGTTCGTTGTGCCGTTCGAGCAATACAATGCGGTCCCCCGCTTGCAGCAAGCCCGGCTCGAGCACCCGGTAGTACCAGCCGGTGATCCGCTCCCGGGCGACGAACATCGACATGTGTTCGGCATCAAAACGATGGTTGATCTTCCAACAGGGACTGCGCGGCTGGGAGACCTGCAACAGGCTGCTGCCGACGCGGAACACGTCGCCGATGTGCACGTTGAGTTCCGAAAGCCCGCACGCGGAAATGTTCTCCCCCAAGCTCCCCGCGACCAATTGTGCGGCACTGAGCTCAAAGGCCTGCGCCAGGCGCTGGTAGTTTTGCGCCGCATACTGATGCACAGCCTTTTCCGGACCGCCGTGCACCCGGGTGTCGCCGTGCTGGTCGCCGACGATTCCCTGCAGCTCCACGCGCACCGGGCCTGCCTGGCGTTGCTTGAAGATGCCCGTGCGTTGCCCTTCAGGCTGCAACACCCCCAGGCCTCCAGCGAAGACATGGTCGATTGTCGAAGTCGGTGTCATGGGTAGACCTGCGTTCATTACCTGATTTCGGCCACTTTACTAATCACCGGGAAACACCGTAAAGTGATCGTTAAACATGGCAACAATCACTTTTTCTGATAGATGGTGACGATCATGGAAATGCGCCAACTGAAGATTTTCTGCGCCGTGGCCGAGCTTGGCAGCTTCACCGCCGCCGCGTTGCAGGTGAATACCGTGCAGTCCAACGTCACCATGCGCGTCAAGGAACTGGAAGCCGAACTCAATCGCGAGCTGTTCATCCGCAAGAAGTCCGGGGTGGTACTCACCTCGGCGGGCGAGACCTTTCTTGGTTATGCGCGGCGCATCCTGCAACTCACCGACGAGAGCCGCAGCGCCCTGATGGACACCGGCAGCCCGACCGGCCTGCTCAGGCTCGGCTCGATGGAAACCACCGCCGCCATTCGCTTGCCGCAAGTGCTGACTCGCTACCGCGAGCAGTATCCCGACGTGCAGTTGTCGTTGCTGACCGGCACCACGGTCGAGTTGATCAAGGCCATTGAAGCCCATCGCCTCGACGGCGCTTTCGTCGGCGGCTTCCACCAGAACTCGGCGCTGGCCCAGGAAGAGGTGTTTTGCGAAGAGTTGGTGCTGGTCAGCAGCAACCAGTTCGAAACGCTGTCGGCGCTGATCGAGAAAATGCCCCAGCAGACCGTGCTGGTGTTCCGCACCGGCTGCTTCTATCGCTCGACCCTGGAAAACTGGTTCTACCAGGTGGGACTGGTGCCCAACCAGATCATGGAACTGGGCACGCTGGATGGCATCCTGTCGTGCGTGGCGGCGGGCATGGGCGTGACCCTGTTGCCCAAGGCCATCGCGGAAAACTGCAGCGTGCGCCATGCCATCCGCTGCCACACCCTGCCGGCGGAATTCGCCAATGTCTCCACGGTGTTCATCCGTCGCAACGATACGATGATCACCTCGGCGATGAGTGCGTTCATCGGCTTGGCGCAACAACAGATCGCCAAGCCTGCGATCACCCTGTAGGAGCTGCCGCAGGCTGCGATCTTTTGATCTTGATCTTAAAAAAAAATCAAAAGATCGCAGCCTGCGGCAGCTCCTACAGGGGGCCATCGGTCATTCAGCCCAACGCGGTGGCACGATTGATTTCGCCGAACGCCAGGCGGGTGATCGGCGCCAGCCCACGCGCCAGCTCCGCCACCCGCTCGGCAGCCGGCACGACACTGTGGATCTTGCCCACCCCCTGCCCCGCATACAGCGACAACTTCTGCGCCATTCGAGGTTTGTCGATCGCCCGGGCGCCGCCGCCGATCAAGCGCAGCAGGTTCCATTTGTCCCGATTGGGGATCACCCGGTGCGGCGTGCCGTAGGTCCAGCCGAAGGAATAGCCGGTGCGGTACTCGGTGTCATCGGTGGTCGCCTCGACGATCTTCTGCTTGTACAGCGGATGGGCGTTGGACTCATCGGTGGCAATAAACGCCGTGCCCACCACCACCCCCGATGCACCCAGCGACATCAGTGCGCGCACGTCGTCGCCGTGGGTGATACCACCGGCTGCCAGCACCGGCTTGCCCTCGGCGACCGCCAGGATCGACGTCAACAACGGCATGATGCCAATCGTGCCGCGATTGAGGTGCCCGCCACTTTCACTGCCCTGGGCAATGATGATGTCCGCGCCCTGGGCAATGGCGATGCGGGCCAGCTCCACCGTCCCTGCTTGCACCATGACCAGCAGCCCGGCGTCTTTCGCTCGGGGAATCATGTCGGCGGCATACTTCTCGGCATAAAACAGCGACAGCAATTTGGGCTTTTCCTTGAGAATCACCTGAAACTGCGCTTCGAACACATCCGGTCCACCGAACTGCGGCACCAGGTTCACCCCGAAGGGCTGGTCGGTCAGCGCACGCGTTTCCTCGATCCAGCGACGCAAGGCCAAGGGCGGCAGGCGCAAGCCGCCGAGCACGCCCATGCCCCCGGCGTTGGCCACGGCCCCGACCAGTTGCGGGCCGGAAATGGCGGCCATGCCGCCGAGGAATATCGGGTACTCCACGCCGCAGAGCCGGGTGACGACATTACCCGAAAAACCGGTTTTGTCCTGTTTCATGACTCACAGCTCCACATGTTTGCCCAGCATCCGCTTGAGCGTGTTGTTCTTCAGGAGAAAGTGATTCTTTACTGCGCCGAAAACATGCAGTGCCAGCCCGGCGAGGAACGCCGAGGCGCCAATGTCGAACAGCACATCGACCACATGCTTCAACGTCTGGTTGGCCGGCAGGATGCTCGGAATCCACCATCCGCCCGGCAGTTCGACGACCTCGCCGGTAGCGGCCCGTGAAGCCCACACCGCGATCGGCAACAGCACCATCGCCAAGGCCAGCGACACCGCCACCGAGCGGCTGATGATCACTTCGATAGGGTTCGGCGTGCCCACCGGCAGCGGATGATAGGAGGTGACCCGCGCCCAGAACCGGTAGCACGAGACGAGGAACAGGATCAGCCCCAGCAGGTTTTGCACCCTGCCAAACTGCAGTTGCTGCGCCTCGCTGGAGGCGTGGCCGATCAACAGTTGCAGGCCGAAAATCGCCAACAAAGAAAACGCCACGACCCAGTGCAGGGCGACGGTGATGGGTGAAAATCTCAGGCCATTGTCTCGTAGTTGCATGGCTGACTCCTTTTGCAAAATGCGCAAATCAGGAAAGGATGGACCGCGAAGGTCTTAGTGGTTGACCGCCTGCGCTGCGCCGAGCCCGGTCTGGGCGCGGATCAACTGATCATCGAAACGCTCGCGCTCGAGCACCGCGCCATGGCTGCGGTCAGTGACCGAGCCCAGCCAGGTGAACAGGAATGCCACGTTCATCGAGATGATCGCCGGGTAGTCATAGGGGAAGATCGCCTCGGCATTGCCCAGCACCTTGACCCACACTGCTGGCGAGAGAACGACCAGCCCCACCGCACTCACCAGCCCGGCGACACCGCCGATCAGCGCACCCCGGGTGGTGAGCCCTTTCCAGTACATCGAGAGCACCAGGATCGGGAAGTTGACCGAGGCCGCCACACCGAAGGTCAGCGCGACCAGAAAGGCAATGTTCTGATCCTTGAACAGAATCCCCAGCACCACTGCGACGATGCCGATGCCCACCGAAGCAATGCGCGATACGCGACGCTCGTCCCTGGCTTCGGCCTTACCCTTCCTGACCACCATCACGTACAAGTCGTGGGAGATCGCCGACGTGCCGGCCATGGTCAGCCCCGAGACCACCGCCAGGATCGTCGCGAACGCCACGGCGGAAATGAAGCCCAGCAGCATGTCGCCACCCACGGCTTTGGCCAGGTGCATCACTGGCATGTTGGAGCCGCCGATCAACTTGCCCGCCAGATTGCCGGACTCGTAAAACGCCGGGTCTTGCCCGACGATCACGATGGCCGCCAGGCCCAGCACCGCCACAATCAGGTAGAAAAAGCCGATGAAGCCGGTGGCGACGAACACCGATTTGCGCGCCTGCTTGGCGTCCGGCACGGTAAAGAAGCGCATGAGAATGTGCGGCAGACCTGCGGTGCCAAACACCAGTCCCAACGCCAACGAGATCAGCGACAGCGGGTCGGCCACCAGTTTGCTCGGCAGCAGGATCCGTTCACCATCGCGGTGCGCGGCCACGGCTTTTTCGAACAACAGGTCGAAGGAAAAACCGAATTTGCTCAGCGCCAGAAACGCCAGCAGCGTCCCGCCCACCAGCAGCAGCCCGGCCTTGATGATCTGCACCCAGGTGGTGGCGACCATGCCGCCGAAGGTGACGTACACCGCCATCAACAGCCCCACGGCAATCACCGCATAGTTGTAAGGCAGACCGAACAGCAGCTGGATCAACTGCCCTGCCCCTACCATCTGGACCACCAGATAAAAGCACACCACCGTCAACGAACCGAAGGCCGTCATCGTGCGGATGCGGTTCTGGTCGAGGCGGAAAGAGGCGATATCGGAGATGGTAATGCGCCCCAGGTTGCGGATGCGCTCGGCGAACAGAAACAACAGCAAGGGCCAGGCGACAAAGAAGCTGATCGAGTACAGCACGCCATCGAAGCCGTTGAAGAAGATCATGCTGGTGACCCCCAGCAACGCCGCCGCCGACATGTAGTCACCGGCCAGAGCCAGACCGTTCTGGAAGCCGCTGATGCCACCGCCGGCGGTGTAGAAATCGTCCATGGATCGGGTTTTCGAGGCGGCCCAGTACGTGATGCCCAGAGTCGTCACGACGAACACCAGGAACATGCTGATGGCGGTGATGTTGATCGGTTGTTTTTCGACGTTCTGGATGACGTCACCGGCCATGGCGCGAGCCGCGAATACGCACAGCAGAACGGGAAGGATGAGGTTCAGCAGGAGGCGTTTCATACGATGGCCCCCGCGCGGATTTCTGCAGTCAGGTCGTCGAACTCACCATTGGCGCGATGAATGTAGAGCCCGGTGAACAACCAGGCCCCGACGATGAACACGGCACCTAGAGGCCAACCGATGCTGATGATGCTGGTCGCGGAAAGTTTGGTCGCCAGCAGCTGGGGGGCGAAGGCGGCGACGAGGATGAACGTGAAGTACGGGACAAGGGTTGCCGCGGTCAGACTGGCGACGAACGTTCGCTGCCGCGAGACCAGCTCCTTGTACCGGGGATGGTTGCGGATTCTGGCTGATTCAGTTGCATGGTTCACGTTGACTCCGTGTAGCAGTGGTAGCGTTATTGTTGTTCCACAGCCTCAGATTCAGACTCGATCCGCCACTGGCTGCGGTATCTGTGCCCCTTCAACCTATGCCCGGCACACAATCATGTAAAATGATCAATAATGATCTAGTTGATCGTTTTTGGTGAATCTACTATTCGTGGATTTGCTGCGCGACTTCTCACCCAGCCATTGATCCCCGCGCACAACACCAGCAGTGCACCGGTCACCAGGAACACGTGCTGCAACCCGAAATGCGCACCGATCTGGCCACCGATCAGCGGCCCGATCACCTGCCCGGAAAACTGCGCCGATTGCAGATAGCCGAGGATTTTTCCAGTGTCGTGATCCTCGACCGATTGCCGGATTAGCTTGGCTATGGCCGGCAGCAGGCCGGCGATGGTCATGCCCATCAGCCCCCGCAATACCGCCAGTTGCCACCACTGCGTGACGAATGCCTGGGGCACCATGACGATGCCGGTCAACACCAGGCAACCGATGATCACGTTCCAGCTGCCGACTCGATCGGCCAGCGCACCGAGCCTGGCGGCGGTCAGGATGCTGCCCAGCGCCGAACAGGCCATCACCACCCCGGCAATCCGCGCCTGATCATCAAAGGCAACGCCCAAGTGACCGATGTAGACCGTGATGATCGGCTCGATCGACATGTTGGCCAGCAGCACCATCATGGCCGTCATCAGCAGCGCGCCAATGATCGGCCAGCGAGAACCGGTACCTTCGACCGGGATTTTTTTCTCGCGTCGGGCCCCGTCCGTACTGCGCTCGAAATCCTCGCGAATCAGCACGATGGTGGTGATGGCCGCCACCGCGATCATCGCGCCACCGACAAAAAAAGTGCCGCGGATACCCACCAGCTGCGGCAGAAATCCCCCCACCAGCGGCCCGATCAGGTTGCCGGACAACGCCCCCGTCGACAGCACCCCCAGCGCCCAACCGGCTTTTTCCCGTGGTACCTGGGAGCCGATCATCACGATCGAAGCCGAGGCATAACCGCCGATGAGCCCGGCGATCAGGCGCAGCACCACCAGATCGGTAACGTTTCGCGCCAGACCGATCAGCGACATCACGATCGCCATGCCGATGGCCGCGCGGACCAGCATCGGTTTACGCCCGAAACGATCCGCCAACCGGCCCCAGAGTGGCGCGGTAATCGCCGTGCCAAAGAACGTCGCGCCGAACGCTACGGCCGACCACTGCACCACATCGGCCTGCCCGGTGACGCCCAGTTGTTGCACATAGAGCGGCAGGAACGGCAACAGCATGCTCAGGCTCACCAGTGTGGTGAACGAGCCGAACACACAAACAGCCAGGTTGCGACGCCAATAGGCAAGGTTACGATCGGCGTAATTCATGAGGCCATGTGCTCCGCTGGTGAATGTCAGTCGGGCAGACCTTATCTCGCGGCAAGATATCTCAGATAACGAATTATTAAGATCACAGACATCTGCAATAGAGATACCTGCGTTTATTACATGATGTATCAACTGTAATGCCTTGCCAGCGGTTTATCTTCAAGCCGCCGCTTTTTACAGTGGCGGATGGCGTCCAAGCCCACCGAGTTCCTTCCACTCCACGAGCGAACCTTCATGCCCCACGACTTGAATCATCTTGATGCCGCGCTGGCCGCGTACCCACGGGTGGCCCTGCTCGAAGGCCCGACCCCGATCCAGAAACTGTCCCGCTTGAGCGGCTTGCCCGAACTCAATGGCTGCCACCTCTATGTCAAACGCGACGACCTGACCGGTCTCGGCGGCGGTGGCAACAAGCTGCGCAAGCTGGAATTCCTGCTCGGCGAAGCCCTGGCCGAAGGCGCCGACACACTGGTGACCTGGGGTGGTTTTCAATCCAACCATGCAAGGCTGACCGCGGCGGTGGCGGCCCGTCATGGCCTGGCCTGCGAGCTGCTCCTCACACCCTCGGCCGTGCGCACCGATGACGATTTTTGCCACAACGGCAATGTGTTGCTGGATGCACTGTTTGGCGCGAAGGTCCATCGGCTGGCTCGGGGTGTCTTGCCTGATACCTTTGCGGCGCAGTTGGTCGACACGCTCAAGGGCCAAGGCAGGAAGCCCTTTGTGATGCCCCTCGGCGGGTCCAGCCCCCGGGGCAGCCTGGGATATGCCGCCTGCGCGGGCGAGATCCTGCGCCAGGAGGATGCGCTGGGCGTGCATTTCGAGCAAATAATCGTGCCCAATGGCAGCGCCGGCACGCACTCAGGGCTATTGGCCGGCATCACCCTGGCTGGCGCATCGACGCAAATCCTTGGCTACTCGGTGCTGGCGAGCGAGGAACAGGCCACGAGCACGACCCTGGAAAAAACCCGCCAGGTTCTACAGCTGCTTGATCGGTCCACAACGCTGGCCGATCCGTCGGTTCGCGTGGATGGCAGTCAACTCGGCGATGCCTATGGTGCGCCGACTGAAGCGATGCTTGAAGCGGTGCGTCTGCTGGCGTCGCAGGAAGGCTTGCTCACTGACCCTGTCTACGGCGGCAAGGCCTTTGCCGGGCTGCTCGCGGCTGTACGCCGGGGGGACTACCCGGCGGGCAGTAATCTGTTGTTTGTGATGACTGGCGGCATGCCTGGGCTGTTTGCTTACCGTAGCGCCTTTGACTGAGGGTTGTACGGACCGGACACATGGT
>NZ_AKJF01000030.1 GCF_000282475.1 Pseudomonas sp. GM78 | reverse complement strand
GCTGCGATCTTTTGATCTTCAACGATTTAGAACGATGTAATTTTCACCCACCCGACGCGCATACCCCTCCAGCACCTGCTGGCACAACGTCACGATCTCCTCGACCCATTCCACGCCCACCCGCCACGACACCACCACTTGCAGGTCCGGTGGTCGCTGGTCGATGTCCAGCAAGGTCAGTTCACCCCGTGCCAGCTCCTCGGCCACCAGCACCGGCGGCAAGGCACCGATGCCAAAGCCGTCACGCAGCAACCGGGTGATCGCCGAGACCGAGTTCACGCAGTTCAGCCGTGGCGCCAGCACGCCGTTGGCCTGCATCAGGGCGAGCACTTCCTGATGCGGGTGGGAGTTTTTCGAGTAGGTAATGATCCGTTCATTGGCCAGGTCGGCGATGCCTGAGTAGTCGCGGTTGTAGAGCGAATTGCTGGCGACGATCCAGCCCATGGGGTGGCTGGCCAGTTCCAGGCTGCGCACGCTTTCCTGGCGCAGCAGATCGGTTTGCAGAATCACATCGAGAAAGCCTTTTTGCAGCTGATCGCAGAGGTTGAGCGAGGTATCGGCCACCAGTTCGATTTCCACCAGCGGGTAGTGATCGGTCATCTGCGCCACCAACGGGCTCAGCCAGGTGTGGATCACCGTGTCCATCACGCCGATGCGCACGCGCCCGGCCTTGCTCGAACGGGTCTCGATCGACTGCTTGAGTGCCTGCATGGTGTCCATCATCTGCTCGGCGTATTCGAGCACTTTCAAGCCTTCCGGCGTCAGGCTCACACCGCGCGAGTCGCGCAGGAACAGCTTCACCCCAAGCTCGCCTTCGAGCACGGCGATGCGGCTGGAAATCGACGCCTGGGTGGTGAAGAGCTTGTCGGCGGTGAGGCGGAAACTCTTGAGCCGGGCGACCCAGACGAATGTCTCGAGAAACTTCAGGTTCATGTGATCAAGTTTTTCTTATGGCTAGGGCGGGTTTTTATTAGTTGGACGCAGAGGGCTGGCGCGTCCAAGAATCGACACATCCGGTTCCCACGATAGGCGTCGTCGGGGCTCAGAACAATACCAATAAAACCAGCGCGGAGATTTGCCATGAGTGCGCCCGACACCACCGCCATTCCGAAAGCCACGGCTCGCCCCGGACCTTTCGACTGGTATCGCAACATCAATCAGCAGGAACGCCGCACCTTCTGGAGCTGCAAGATCGGCTATGGCCTGGATGGCATGGACACCCAGATGCTCAGCTTCGTGGTGCCGACCCTGATTGCCATGTGGGGCATCACTACCGGCCAGGCCGGGCTGATCCACACCAGCACGCTGATCGCTTCGGCCATTGGTGGCTGGGTGGCGGGGATTCTCTCCGACCGCATCGGCCGTGTGCGCACTTTGCAACTGACGGTGCTGTGGTTTGCCTTCTTCACCTTCCTTTGCGGTTTCGCCCAAAACTACGAACAACTGCTGATTGCGCGGACCCTGATGGGCTTCGGTTTCGGCGGCGAATGGACCGCCGGCGCGGTGCTGATCGGCGAAGTGATCCGCGCCCAGGACCGCGGCAAGGCCGTGGGCATGGTGCAATCGGGCTGGGCGCTGGGCTGGGGCCTGACCGCGATCCTGTACGCGCTGCTGTTCTCGATCATGCCGCCGGAAGATGCCTGGCGCGCTCTGTTCATCCTCGGCATCGTGCCGGCGATTTTCGTGATCTTCGTGCGTCGCCTGGTCAAGGACCCGGAAATCTACCGTGAAGCCAAGGCCAAGGAGGCCCCGAGCAATCCGTCGAAGTTCTACGAGATCTTCGCCCCCGGCATGCTCTTCACCACCATTCGCGCTTCGCTGCTGACCACCGGTGCGCTGGGCGGTTACTACGCGATTACGTCCTGGCTGCCGACCTTCCTGAAGAACGAACGCGGTTTGAGCGTACTCGGCACCGGCGGTTATCTGGCGATGGTGATCGTCGGTTCCTACGTCGGTTACGTCATCAGTGCCTATTTGACCGACATCCTCGGTCGCAAGAAGAACTTCATCCTGTTCGCTGTCGGCTCGTTCACCATTGTGCTGCTGTACACCCAATTGCCGGTCAGCAACGGCGTGATGCTGTGGCTGGGCTTCCCACTGGGCTTCTTCGCCTCGGGGATTTTCAGCGGCATGGGTTCGTTCCTGACCGAGCTGTTTCCAACGCGGATTCGCGGTTCAGGCCAAGGCTTTTGCTACAACATCGGTCGGGCGTTGGCGGCGTTGTTCCCGCTGCTGATCGGCTTGCTGAGCCAGACGGTGCCACTGAGCGTCGGGATCGGTGCCTTCGCGGCGGTGTCCTACGGCGTGGTGATCCTCGCGGCCCTGAGTTTGCCGGAAACCCGTGGCAAGCAACTCGACGCCCAGTAACTGATAACCTGCGGGCATGTCCTACGGATATGTCCGGCAGCTAAAAAGAATAAAGCCTACAGGAGTGTTCATCGTGAGCCGCCTGCTATTGAACTGCGACATCGGCGAGAGTTTCGGTAACTGGACCATGGGTCTGGACGCGGAGGTCATGCCCTTCATCGATTGCGCCAACATCGCCTGCGGTTTCCATGCCGGCGACCCGAGCATCATGCGCAAGACCGTCAGCCTGGCCCTCAGCCACGGTGTGCAGATCGGCGCGCATCCGGCCTATCAGGACCTGGTCGGTTTTGGCCGCCGCTCCATGGCCTATACCGCCCAGGAACTGCAGGACATCCTGCATTACCAGATCGGCGCCCTCGACGGCATCTGCCGGGCCCAGGGCGGGCGGATCAGCTACGTCAAACCCCACGGCGCGATGTACAACGACATGATGGCCAACCCCGCGCAATTGCGCGCCGTGCTGCAAGCGGTGGCGTCCTATGACCGCAGCCTGCCGTTGATGCTGATGGCCACCCGCGACAACAGTGCCGCGCAGCAGTTGGGCGAGGAGTACGGTGTGACCCTGTGGTTCGAAGCCTTCGCCGACCGCGCCTACGACAGCGCTGGCATGCTGGTCTCGCGGCAACTGCCGGGGGCGGTGCATCACGATCCGGAGAAAATCATCGAGCAGGCGTTGATCATTGCCCGTGGCGATCACCTCACCGCCAGTGACGGCAGCGCCTTGCACTTACAGGCCAACACCCTGTGCGTGCACGGCGACAATGCCAGTTCGGTGGCCGCCGTGCGGCGCATTCGTGAAGCCTTGAATCAGCAGGGCGCGTCATGAAACTGCGGGTAGAAGTGGTCGCGCTCGATTGCCTGATGGTGCGTCTGTTCGATGAAATCGCCGAAGCCAACATGCCATGGATGCTGGCGGCCAGCGAAAGTCTGCGGGCAGCATTTGGTGAACACCTGATCGACCTGGTGCCGTCCTACACGACCTTGATGGTGCATTACGATTTGACCGCGCTCAGTCCGTCTCAGGCCCGGGAATTGATTGCCCAGGCGCTGATCGACCTGTCGCCGAATGCGCGCACCCGTGGCAAATGCCATGTGCTGCCGGTGTGGTACGACTTGAGTGTCGGTCCGGAGTTGAGCTTGTTGTCACAACGTAGCGGTCTGGCAGTGGAAGAGGTGATCCGCCGTCATAGCGAACGTGAGTATCAGGTGTTCGCCCTGGGCTTCGCACCGGGGTTCGCTTTCATGGGCCTGGTGGAAGAGCTGCTCGCCGCACCGCGCCTGAGCACGCCGCGCAAGAAGGTCGCCGCGGGCAGTGTCGGTATCGCCGAACGGCAGACGGCCGCCTATCCGGTGGTATCCCCCGGCGGCTGGAACTTGATCGGCCGCACACCGGCCAAATTGTTCGACCGCAACCGTGACGGCTACAGCCTGATGCAACCGGGCGACACCGTGCGTTTCGAAGCGGTCGGCCACGCCGAGTTCATCAACCTGGGCGGTGACGACACGCCATTGGAGGCGCAGGCATGAGCCGTCTGACGATTGAAGCGAGTACACCGCTGTGCCTGTTGCAGGACGCCGGCCGTTTCGGCGTGCGGCATCTGGGCGTGACCCAGGGCGGCGCGGCTGATTGGCGTTCGATGTCCTGGGCCAACTGGTTGCTGGGTAACGGGCTGGATGCGCCGGTGATCGAAATCACCCTCGGCGGGTTCACCGTCGTGGCGCAAGACGATTGCGTACTGGCGTTGGCCGGGGCCGATCTGGGGGCGAAGGTGGACGGCGAGCCGCTGGCACCTTGGCGCAGCTTCAGGCTGCAAAAGGGCCAGCAATTGCAATTCACCCAGCCATTGCTCGGCGCCCGGGCCTACCTGGCCGCGCCGGGTGGCTTCGATGCGCCAAAGGTGTTGGGCAGCAGCGCGACGGTGGTTCGTGAGGAACTCGGCGGACTGGATGGCATGGGGCGTGCGCTGGATAAAGGCGCACGCTTGAGCTATTCGGGCAACTCGGTGATGTTGCTGCGCGAATTGAGCGCAGATCAGCGTCCGGACTTGAAGCTTGATACGCCGTTGGACCTGGTGCTCGGTGCGCAGATCGGTGAGTTCAGCGGGCAGAGTCTGTTCGATGCCTTCAACAGCGTGTGGAGCCTCGACAGCCGTGCCGACCGGATGGGTATTCGCCTGTTGGGTACGGCGTTGCAGTATCAGGGCAAGCCGATGATTTCCGAGGGGATTCCATTGGGCGCTGTACAGGTGCCGCCGGACGGGCAGCCGATCGTGCTGCTCAATGATCGGCAGACCATTGGCGGTTATCCGCGGTTGGGGGCATTGACGCCGTTGGCGCTGGCGCGATTGGCGCAGTGCCTGCCGGGGGCGCAGGTGCGGTTGCGGCCGGTGGTGCAGGAGGTGGCGCATCGCGAGCAGGTCGAGTACTTGCGCAGGTTTTTGAACCGCTAAAAGCATCGCGGGCAAGCCCGCTCCCACAAGGATTAATATTGTTCACACTTACTGTGATCAACTTTTAACCCTGTGGGAGCGGGCTTGCCCGCGATGACGCCAGTCCAGGCAACCGAGATTATTTGGACAAAAACCGCATCCCTTCCTCCAACCCCCGAAGGGTCAGCGGATACATCTGGTCCTCAATCAAATCCCGAACGATATTGGTCGACGAGGTATAGCCCCAGGTATCTTTCGGGTACGGGTTGATCCAGATGAGCTTCTTGTACTTCTCCTTGAACCGCTGCATCCACACGTAGCCGGCTTCTTCGTTCCAGTGCTCGACGCTGCCACCGGCCTGAGTGATTTCGTAGGGCGCCATCGCGGCGTCGCCGATGAAGATCACTTTGTAGTCTGCGCCGTATTTATGCAGCAGGTCCATGGTCGAGGTGCGTTCGGAGGTGCGGCGCATGTTGTTCTTCCACACCGATTCATAAATGAAGTTGTGGAAGTAGAAGTACTCCAGGTGCTTGAACTCGGTCTTGCAGGCCGAGAACAGCTCCTCGCAGATCTTCACGTGGGCGTCCATCGAGCCGCCGATGTCGAACAGCAGCAACAGCTTGACCGTGTTGCGCCGTTCCGGGCGCATCTGGATGTTCAGCAGCCCGGCATCCTTGGCGGTGTGGTCGATGGTGCCATCGATATCGAGTTCTTCGGCGGCACCCTGGCGGGCGAATTTGCGCAAGCGGCGCAGGGCGACCTTGATGTTGCGCGTGCCCAGTTCCACCGAGTCGTCGAGGTTCTTGTACTCGCGTTGGTCCCAGACTTTCACGGCCTTGCCCTGGCGCTTGCCGGCATCGCCAACCCGAATGCCTTCCGGGTTGAAACCGCCGGAACCGAACGGGCTGGTACCACCGGTGCCGATCCACTTGTTGCCGCCGGCATGGCGTTCCTTCTGTTCTTCCAGGCGTTTCTTGAATTCTTCGATCAGCTTGTCCAGGCCACCGAGGGACTGGATCGCCGCCCGTTCTTCATCGGTCAGGGAACGTTCGAATTCCTTGCGCAGCCAGTCTTCCGGAATCAACGCCTGGAGGTGATCGTCGAGCTTTTCCAGGCCATTGAAGTAGGCCCCGAAGGCCCGGTCGAACTTGTCGAAATGCTTTTCGTCCTTCACCAGGATCGCCCGGGACAAGTAATAGAACTCGTCCATGTCGGCGAAGGTCACGCGCTGTTTAAGCGCGTTGATCAGGTCCAGCAGCTCGCGCACCGAAACCGGCACCTTGGCTGCACGCATTTCATTGAACAGATTGAGCAGCATGGCATTTGCCCCAGATGATCAACGACTGCCGCGACGGCTCATGAACGCCAGGCGCTCAAGCAGTTGCACGTCCTGTTCGTTCTTCACCAACGCGCCTGCCAGCGGCGGGATGGCCTTGGTCGGATCGCGTTCGCGCAACACCGCTTCGCCGATATTGTCGGCCATCAGCAGCTTCAGCCAGTCCACCAGCTCGGAGGTCGAAGGCTTCTTCTTCAGGCCCGGCACCTTGCGCACGTCGAAGAACACGTCCAGCGCCTCGCTGACCAGGTCTTTCTTGATGTCCGGGTAGTGCACGTCGACGATCCGCTGCATCGTGGTGCGATCCGGGAACGCGATGTAGTGGAAGAAGCAGCGGCGCAGGAAGGCGTCCGGCAGTTCTTTCTCGTTGTTGGAGGTGATGATGATGATCGGACGTTTCTTGGCCTTGATGGTCTCGTCGATCTCGTAGACGTAGAACTCCATCTTGTCGAGTTCTTGCAGCAGGTCGTTGGGGAACTCGATGTCGGCCTTGTCGATTTCGTCGATCAGCAGGATCACGCGCTCTTCGGACTCGAACGCTTCCCAGAGCTTGCCCTTTTTCAGGTAGTTGCGAACGTCGTGGACCTTTTCCGTGCCGAGCTGCGAATCGCGCAGGCGGCTGACCGCGTCGTACTCGTACAGGCCCTGGTGGGCCTTGGTGGTGGATTTGATGTGCCAGGTGATCAGCTTGGCGCCAAAGGAATCGGCCAGTTGCTCGGCGAGCATGGTCTTGCCGGTGCCTGGTTCGCCCTTGACCAGCAGCGGCCGCTCCAGGGTGATGGCGGCGTTGACCGCCAGTTTAAGGTCATCGGTGGCGACGTAGGCCTGGGTGCCTTCGAACTTCATCTGCTAATCCTCGAACGGTAACGCCGGCCTGAGCGAGGCAGGGCGCAGGGTGCAATAAAAGGTGCAATAAGGTGCAATAAAATGGTCAGGTCTGACTATAACGCGGTGTCCGGTCGACTGTGAACGCAGACGGCTTATTCAGTCTCTGAATGGAGCGTCACATCTTGACTCAGTCGAGGCCGCTGGCCAGTATTAAGCTATCGCCATTTTGGCGATAGCTTGTCGGGCATGTCTACTAAATATCGATTTCGAGATACGTATCGCATTCAACTGCGCGAGAAAGATCATCCCCCCCCACGTTCATCTGACCGGTGGCGGGCTGGATGTCATGCTGAGCCTGGAAACCGTCGAAGTAATGGTGGCAAGGCACCGCCGCTGATTATCAAGGAAGCGCTGGAGTGGGTCAGGTCCCATCAGGTGCAATTGCTGGAGGATTGGAAACGATGTTACCCATGAAGCGACCACGACTATCGGCAGTGGGTGTATTGCCGGACTATCGGCTGGCGCTGACGTTCATCGATGGTCAACAGCTTACCCTGGACCTGAGTCGCGACCTGCAGGCCTTTGCGGGCTTGCAACCCTTGCAGGGAGAGGCTTTCGAGGGTGCCACGCTGGGGGATGACGGCTGGTGTGTGGAGTGGCCCGGGCAGGACATCCAGATCGGTGCCGACACCTTGTACCTGGATGCGCTTGCGCAAAACGCTTCGGACGAAAATACCCGGATCTTCATCGACTGGCGTGCTCGCACCGGATTGCCGCTCAATCAGGCCGCCGAGGCACTGGGGGTCAGCGCCCGCAGCATCAGCCGCTACAGTAGTGGCCGAGAGGCGGTACCGCGCTCACTGGCCCTGGCCTGCCTGGGATGGGACTTCCTGCAACAGCAAGCCAGTCCGCTACGGGCAGCCGAAGAAACCGGGCGCTACACCGTCACGCGCAAGCGTTAACCGGCGTCCGGCTTGGGTCGTTCGTATTGGGCATTGAATGCCTGAATGAAACCATTGCGTAAAATCTGCAAAAACGCCTCGAACGCGCTGATATCTTTTTGATGGACGTTGCCGCGTAGCTCAACCCGGGTGGCAAACTGGTTCTTGGCCTGGTTTTTCAGCACGGTTTCAGAGCCGCCGACCAGAGCCTCCCAGATGGAACGAAAAATACCTTTGTCCTTGTTTTCCACATCCTGTTGCCAGTTGAACACGTCGACATCCTTGAGCAGCGGTTTGATGTAACCGGTCAATTTGGCTTTTTTCGCCTCGGCTTCGATGACCACATCGCCGTGGCCGGCATTGAAATCAAACTTGCCGTAGGCCGATGCGAAGTCGTTCATGCGTTTGAGCTGAATGTCCCGGGCCCGCATGCGAAATTCGAAATCCTCGAAGTTGCTCAGTGGATCGAACGTGGCCGTGGTTTCCAGGGGGGCGTGCCCCAGCAGCAGTGCCTTGCCTTCGAAGCGGGCGTCGCGCTTGCCTTTGGAATCGACCACGTTGGTCAGGTTGTAGATGTTCAGGTCGACTTTGGTGGCATTCATGTTCACCGGTGGTTTGGAGTTGAAGTTGCGAAAACTGACCTTGCCATCGTCGATCTGCACTTCGTCGAGGGTGATCGGCAGCAATTTACCCAGTTGGGCGCGCCAGTCGGTGCCTTCGCCGGTTTGCGAGTTTTTCTTGTTGGCCCCACCGTCGACGAAGTTGACCTCGGGCTTGACGAACTTCACTTCGGCGACCACCGCGTGGTCGTACCACAGGGAGTGCCAGCTGACCGAGAGGTCGATCAGCGGCGCATTGACGAACGGAACAGGTACCTTGCCCTCGACCTTGACGATTTTCAGGCCGTTGATCTTGTAGGCACCGCGCCACAGGGCCAGGTCCACGTCGGCTATCTGGCCGCGGTAATCGCCCATGTTCGCCAGCCGGTCATTGAGGTAGTCGCGCACCAGGTAGGGCAGGGCGAAATGCAGGGCAACCAGCAGCACAACGAGGCCGGCGAAGCTCCACAACGGCCAGCGGTATCGACGTTTCATGGTGGTAATTCTCTGGCGTTCTATAGCCATTGACTGCGCACACATCCGGTCGTTCGACCTGACTGGACGCCCAAGGGCAAGAGGCTTACCTTGATGCCCTATTTCAATGCTGTCGTTAAGGACCCAGCCATGAGCCGTATCTACGCTGACAATGCCCATTCCATCGGCAACACGCCGTTGGTGCAGATCAACCGTATCGCGCCGCGCGGCGTCACCATCCTGGCCAAGATAGAGGGGCGCAACCCCGGTTACTCGGTCAAGTGCCGGATTGGCGCCAACATGATCTGGGACGCCGAAAGCACCGGCAGGCTCAAGCCGGGCATGACCATCGTCGAGCCGACCTCCGGCAACACCGGCATCGGCCTGGCCTTCGTTGCCGCCGCCCGTGGCTATAAATTGATGCTGACCATGCCGGCATCCATGAGCATCGAGCGGCGCAAGGTACTCAAGGCACTGGGGGCGGAACTGGTGCTGACCGAGCCGGCCAAGGGCATGAAAGGTGCGATCGAGAAGGCTGGGGACATCGTCGCCAGCGATCCGGCGCGCTATTTCATGCCGGCGCAGTTCGACAACCCGGCGAACCCCGCCATCCACGAAAAAACCACCGGGCCCGAGATCTGGAACGATACCGACGGTGCCGTGGACGTATTGGTGGCAGGTGTCGGAACAGGCGGAACCATTACCGGCGTTTCGCGGTATATCAAGAATACCCAGGGCAAACCAATCGTCTCGGTGGCGGTGGAGCCCGCTGTATCACCGGTGATTTCGCAAAAGTTGGCCGGTGAAGAAATCAAGCCGAGCCCGCACAAGATCCAGGGCATCGGTGCCGGTTTTGTGCCGAATAACCTCGACCTGTCGATCGTCGACCGGGTAGAGCTGGTCACCGACGAGGAGTCCAAGGCCATGGCCCTGCGCTTGATGCAGGAAGAAGGCATCCTGTGCGGCATCTCCTGCGGCGCCGCGATGGCCGTGGCGGTACGCCTGGCGGAGACCCCGGAAATGCAGGGCAAGACTATCGTGGTGATCCTTCCGGATTCCGGTGAACGTTACTTGTCGAGCATGCTGTTCAGCGATCTGTTTACCGAGCAGGAGAATCAGCAGTAACCGCTGGCGAAGGTTCAAATGATGGAGAGGGGGCCTCCCTTCTTCATCAGGTGTGAGTGACCCGGATCAGCAAGTGTTCAGGCACCTTGTGTTAAGAAATGCTTTGTTACGCATTGCTTGACACTGTATCTCGGGTTACACGGGTTTTTCCCGTGATTGGTAGTGGTTATCATGCCAACGGCCGCGTCGGGGAATGGCGTTGCGCAGATGTCTATCGATCAAGGAGTTGTTGATGAGCATTTCGGTTGCCGCGAAAGCGTCGTTGTTGCTGCTGTTCCTGGGCAGTACCCTCTATGTGCATTTGCGTGGCAAGGCGCGCTTGCCGGTCTTGCGCCAATTCGTCAACCATTCGGCCCTGTTCGCACCTTATAACGCCTTGATGTATCTGTTCTCCGGCGTGCCTTCAAAACCCTACCTGGACCGCAGCAAGTTTCCCGAACTGGATGTGCTCAAGGACAACTGGGAAGTTATCCGCGACGAAGCGATGCACCTGTTTGACGAGGGTTACATCCGCGCCGCGGAAAAAAACAACGACGCCGGGTTCGGTTCGTTTTTCAAGAAGGGCTGGAAGCGGTTTTACCTCAAGTGGTACGACAAACCCTTGCCCTCGGCCGAGCTGCTGTGCCCGAAGACCGTGGCGCTGGTCAGCGCGATTCCCAATGTCAGGGGGGCCATGTTCGCCTTGCTGCCGGGGGGCAGTCATCTCAATCCGCACCGCGATCCCTTCGCCGGCTCCCTGCGCTACCACCTGGGACTGACGACGCCCAATAGCGACGCTTGCCGCATCTACGTCGACGGTCAGGCCTACGCCTGGCGTGATGGTGAGGACGTGATGTTCGATGAAACCTACGTGCACTGGGTCAAGAACGAAACCGACCAGACCCGGGTCATCCTCTTCTGTGACATCGAGCGACCGCTTAGTAACCGCTTGATCACCGGCATCAACCGCTGGATCAGCAGCCTGCTGGGACGCGCCACCGCGCCGCAGAACCTTGCGGATGAACGCGTGGGCGGGATCAACCAGGCCTATGCCTGGAGCAAGCAATTCAGCGACAGGTCCAGTGGGGCGATCAAGCAGTGGAAGCGTCGTTTTCCCAAGGCGTACCGGGTAATGCGGCCGGTATTGGCGATCGGCGTGCTGGGTTTGCTGGTTCATTGGCTGCTGGGCTGAACACCTGTAGGCCACAAGGGCAGGAAAAAAGATCGCCATCAGGCGATCTTTTTTTTTATTTCGGGGAGCTTTGCTATATTACGAATGTCGCCCGTAAATGCCATCAGGGCGTCGAGAGAGTATATGGAGCCAGTCACAGAACTGGCGTGCGCTGAATGCTCAAAACCTTATTCAACCCTTGCGACAGCACAATTGCCTTGGCCGTAACGCCATTGGGTTTAACCGGGCTGCGCGGGTTTCAAGCATGCCGGTTTGAATGGGCAATCCGTCTTTGAGAACCTGGGGTCCGATCCTCGCAACCTTACTGAAAAAAGGTCTGAATCAATGACCATCCTGGTAACTGGCGGTGCAGGCTTCATTGGGGCAAATTTCGTCTTGGAATGGCTGGCTCACTCCGACGAAACCGTAGTCAATCTGGACAAGCTGACCTATGCAGGCAACCTGGATAACCTCAGCAGCCTGACGGGCAATACGCAGCATGTATTCGTGCAGGGCGATATCGGTGACAGTGCCTTGGTCGAGCGCTTGCTCGAAGAGCACCAGCCCCGAGCCATTCTCAATTTTGCCGCCGAGTCGCATGTCGATCGCTCCATCCACGGACCGCAAGCCTTCATCGACACCAACATCGTGGGCACTTTCCGCTTGCTGGAAGCCGTGCGCGCCTACGCCAAGGGGCTTGCGAGCGATTCGCTGCAGGCTTTTCGCTTCTTGCATGTGTCCACCGACGAAGTCTACGGTTCGCTGGCCAAGGACGAAGCGGCGTTCAACGAAAGCCATGCGTATGAACCCAACAGCCCTTACTCGGCCAGCAAGGCCGCCAGCGACCACCTGGTGCGCGCCTACCATCACACCTACGGCCTGCCCGTACTGACCACCAACTGTTCGAACAACTACGGGCCTTATCACTTCCCGGAAAAGCTCATTCCGCTGATGATCGTCAACGCGCTGTCCGGCCAGGCATTGCCGGTCTATGGCGATGGCCAGCAAATCCGCGACTGGTTGTATGTCAAGGACCACTGCAGCGCCATCCGCCGCGTGCTGGAGGCCGGCAGCGTGGGTGAGGTCTACAACGTCGGTGGCTGGAACGAAAAAACCAATCTTGAGATCGTGCACACCGTCTGCGCGTTGCTCGATGAGCTACGTCCGCGTGCGGACGGCCAGCCCTACCATGCACAAATCAGCTACGTGACCGATCGTCCCGGGCACGACCGACGTTATGCCATCGATGCCCGCAAACTCGAACGTGAACTGGGCTGGAAGCCGGCAGAAACCTTCGAGACCGGCATTCGCAAAACCGTCCAGTGGTATCTGGACAACCAGGATTGGGTGCGCAATATCCAGTCCGGTGCCTACCGCGAATGGGTCGAGAAAAACTATGCCGGGCGCAGCGCATGAAACTGCTATTGCTCGGCAAGAACGGCCAGGTGGGGTGGGAGCTGCAACGCAGCCTTGCGCCTCTTGGCGAACTGTTGGCGCTCGACTCCGCCAGCCAGGAATACTGCGGCGACCTGAATGATCTGCCGGGGCTGGCCGCCACCGTGCAGCGCATCAAGCCTGACGTTATCGTCAACGCAGCGGCCTACACCGCTGTCGACAAGGCCGAAAGCGAATCGCAGCAGGCCTATCGGGTCAATGCCCAAGCGCCGGCAGTGCTGGCTCGAGAGGCGCTGAGGCTCAACGCCCTGCTGGTGCATTACTCCACCGATTATGTGTTCGCCGGGTTTGGCGACAGACCCTGGCAGGAAAACGATCCGGTAGCGCCATTGAGTGTCTATGGCGCCAGTAAGTTGGCCGGCGAACAGGCGATTGCCACCAGCGGCTGCGCGCATCTGATCTTGCGAACCAGCTGGGTGTATTCCGCACGGGGCAACAACTTTGCCACGACCATGCTGCGCCTGGCCCGTGAACGTGAAAGCCTTGCCGTGATCGATGACCAGTTCGGCGCGCCAACCGGCGCCGAATTGCTCGCGGATGTGACCGCCCATGCCATCCGCAGCGTATTGGCCGACCCGCAATTGGGCGGGATCTACCATCTTGCCGCCACTGGCGAAACCACCTGGTGTCGCTATGCTCGTTTTGTA
Source organism: Pseudomonas sp. GM78 (assembly GCF_000282475.1). Classification (GTDB taxonomy): domain Bacteria; phylum Pseudomonadota; class Gammaproteobacteria; order Pseudomonadales; family Pseudomonadaceae; genus Aquipseudomonas. The sequence goes on along the minus strand of NZ_AKJF01000030.1, from coordinate 22,143 downwards.
CTCGAACACGCCGAGCGGGCAGGCATGAACCTCAAGGTTACCCAGGCCTTGGTCGACGCGATCGGCACCGAGGCATACCCGACGCCGGCACGACGTCCAAGCAATTCCCGACTCAATACGCAAAAACTGCAAAAGGCCTTTGCGCTGAGCTTGCCTGACTGGAAAGTCGGCGTGACACGGATGCTCGCAGAAATACTGGAGAAATGAATATGCTCAATCGTAAAGGCATCATCCTTGCCGGCGGCTCCGGTACTCGACTGCATCCGGCGACCTTGTCCATCTCCAAACAGCTGCTGCCGGTTTACGACAAGCCGATGATCTACTACCCGCTGAGCACCCTGATGCTGGCGGGTATCCGCGATATCCTGATCATTTCCACGCCACAGGACACGCCGCGTTTCGAACAGCTGCTGGGGGATGGCGCCCGTTGGGGCCTGAACATTTCCTATGCCGTGCAGCCTTCGCCCGATGGCCTGGCGCAGGCCTTCATCATCGGCGAAGACTTTATCGGCAATGACCCCAGCGCCCTGGTCCTGGGTGACAACATCTATCACGGCCACGACTTCATCAACATCCTGCAAAGTGCCATGGCGCGTCAGTCTGGGGCGAGTGTCTTCGCCTATCACGTCAATGACCCGGAGCGTTACGGTGTGGTCGAGTTCGACGCCCAGGGCAAGGCGATCAGCCTCGAAGAAAAGCCGCTCAAGCCCAAGTCGAACTTTGCAGTCACTGGCTTGTATTTCTATGACCAGGACGTGGTCGAGATGGCCAAGAGCATCAAGCCATCGGCACGTGGAGAGCTGGAAATCACCGATATCAACAGCCTTTACCTGGAGCAGGGCAGCCTGTCGGTAGAAATCATGGGGCGCGGTTACGCCTGGCTGGATACCGGGACTCACGACTCACTGCTCGATGCCAGCCTGTTCATTGCCACGCTCGAGCGTCGCCAGGGCCTTAAAGTCGCGTGTCCTGAAGAGATTGCCTTCCGGCAGAAATGGATTGATGCCGATCAGCTGCAAAAACTGGCGGCCCCCTTGGCAAAAAATGGTTACGGCCAGTACCTCAACCGAATTTTGCAAGCGGGTTGATGCCTGCAACCTTGCTCATATCGACAAGGCCTGAAGGATGTCTCCAGGCCCGTTCATTTGCTCAGCGCATGTTCGGCGCGTACCGAGTTCATGAACGCCTGCATCGCCGACGACTGGATGCGATGGCGGCGGGTGATCAGCCCGTAGGGTGGCAAGCGTGCTTCGAACTTGATCGGCAACACCGCCAGCAGGTCACGACCGGGATAATCCTCGACCACCGACACCGGCGTGACACCGAGCATATCGGTCTGCTGGATCAACGAGAGCAAGGTCATGATCGAGGTGGTTTCGACGATGCTGCTCGGAATATCGACCCGCGCATTGTGGAACACCTGATTGATGATCGCGCGCATCGGGCTTGGCTGTTGTTGCAGCACCCAGGTCATGTTCTGCAATTCTGCCCAACCCAGTTGCTTCTCCTGCGCCAGCGGATTTTGCGCACCGGCAATCACACACAGCTCTTCTTCACCCAGGCTGTCGAACAGCAGTTCTTCGGCCCGTGCTCCAGGCGGAATCCGTCCCAGCACAATGTCCAGTTGATCCTGCAACAACGCCTGCACCAGCACGTCACTGGTGTCGACCTGGATGCTCATGGACAGGCGTGGATGGCTCTGCTTCAAGGTCGCGATGGTGCGGGTCAACAACCCCGAGGCCAGCGCCGGAATCGCGCCAACGGCGACCCGCCCCAGGTTGCCTGATTGCAGGGCCACCAGTTCTTCGCGCATGCCGCTGAGCTCGGCGAAGACCATGCGGGCGTAGTAGATGACGGTTTCCCCGAAAGGGGTTGAGCGCATACCCCGCGGCAGGCGTTCAAAGAGCTCGACGCCGAGCAAATCCTCAGCCTCATGCAGCATCTTGGTCGCTGCCGGTTGAGTCATGCCGATGTGGTCGGCGGCACGGCGCAACGAGCCGAATTCCTCCAGCGCCAGCATCAGCCGTAGCTGGCGCAGACGCAGTCGACTGTGGATCACATTGGCATCAGGAATTCGGGACATGGGCCGTTCTCGCAATCAAGACTGCGGCAAGCCTGACAACAAATGCCAGGCGTTGCCAGCATTGCCGTGTCACAGCACCGATTTTGGCTTGGCGACCGGGGCTTTGCGCAGGCCGATCAGGGCTTGCAGCGCCTTGGAAATCAACGGCCAGAACAGCATCAGCAGCGCCGCCGTGGTCAGGCCGCCCACCAATGGGTTGGACCAGAAGATCCCCAGGTGCCCGTCCGAGAACAGCATCGACTGGCGAAACGCGTCCTCGGCCTTGTCGCCCAGTACCGCCGCCAGTACCAGCGGCGCGATCGGGTAGCCCAGCTTCTTGAACAGATAACCCAACGCGCCGAAACCGAGCATCAGCACCACGTCGAAGAACGAGTTGTGCACCGAGTAGGCACCGATGGCGCAGACCATGATGATGATCGGCGCGATGATCGAGAACGGAATGCGCAGGATCGAGGCGAACAGCGGCACGGTGGCCAACACCACGATCAGGCTCACCACGTTGCCCAGGTACATGCTGGCGATCAGGCCCCAGACGAAGTCATGCTGTTCGACGAACAGCGTTGGCCCCGGGTGCAGGCCCCAGATCATCAAGCCGCCGAGCATCACCGCTGCAGTGGCCGAACCGGGAATGCCCAGGGTCAACATCGGCAGCAAGGCACTGGTGCCAGCGGCGTGGTCGGCGGTTTCCGGGGCGATCACGCCTTCGAGTTCACCCTTGCCGAAGTTGTCGCGGTTCTTCGAAAAACGTCGCGCCAGGCTATAGCTCATGAACGATGCGGCGGTTGGCCCGCCCGGCGTAATGCCCATCCAGCAACCGACCAGGGTGCTGCGCACGATGGTCCACCAGTAGCGCGGCAGTTTCGCCCAGGTGCGCAGGATCACCATCGGGGTAATGCGTGCATGTTCGCCACGGAACACCAGGCCTTCCTCCACGGTGCAGAGGATTTCGCCGATGCCGAACAGGCCGATCACCGCCACTTCGAAGCTGATGCCGGTCATCAGGATCGGCTGGTCAAAGGTCAGGCGCAGGTTGCCGGACACGGTGTCCATGCCGACCGCCGCCATGGCGAAACCGATCATCATCGCCACCACGGTTTTCAGCGGCGGGTTCTTGCTCATGCCGATGAAGGTGCAGAAGGCCAACAGGTACACCGCAAAGAACTCCGGCGAGCTGAACGACATGGCGAATGCGGCAATCTTGGTCGACAGGAAGGTCAGCAACAACACCCCGGCCAGTGCCCCCAGCAACGCCGAACTGAACGCTGCGGTCAGGGCTTCGGCGGCGCGGCCTTCGCGGGCCATTGGGTAGCCATCGAACGTCGTCGCCACCGATGAGGGCTCACCGGGGATGTTGAACAGGATCGAGGTGATCGAGCCGCCAAACAGCGCGCCCCAATACATGCACGACAACAGGATGATCGCCGACACGGGCGACATGGTGAACGTCAGCGGCAACAACAGTGCCACGCCATTGGGGGCGCCGAGGCCGGGCAACACGCCGACCAGGATGCCCAGTAGCACGCCGATCACCATCAAGCCGATGTGGCCCGGGGTCAGGATCAGGTTCATGCCTTGCAACAGGGAATCGAATTCGCTCATTTGAAATTTCTCCCGACCAGGGTAATCCAGTCGCCCAACGGGCCGGCATCCAGCGGGACCTTGAACCACAGCGCGAAAATCAGGTAGCTGGCCAGGACCGCGCCGAGGGATACCGTGGCGATCATCCATTTGCCGTAAGGCTTGGCGCGGACCTTGTCACGCCACATGAACCAGGCGATGAAGCACGCCGAAGCGACGTAGATGCCGGTCAACGGCATGGCAGCGACAAACAGCGCAATCGGGATGAACACCGACAGCACTTGCCTGAATGCACCGCGACTGACAAAGGCAATGCTCAGCGCTTGCCAGCGCACCACGGTCAACACGCCGTTGGCCACGCTCGCGGCGCTGAGCATCAGGCCGATGTAGAAGGGGAAGTAACCCGGCTCGGGGCCGGCATCACCCCAGCCGATACCTTGTTCGACGCTGCCGAACATCACCACCACGCCGATCAGCGCGGTGAAGAGTGTCAGGCCGAGTTCGACCCAACGGGTGCCGACCAGCGCGGGTGAATCCGAAGAATGGGACATGCAGACACCTCCAGCAGATGACGGCCGCCCACAGGCGGGGCGGCCGCGACAACGTCAGTTTTTCAACCACCCGGCTTCCTTGAAGACCGGGGTGACGCGTGCGGTGTCTTTTTCGATGTAGGCGGTCAGCGGCTCACCCTCAAGGAAGGTCGGCACCAGCGCGTTCTGCTTGACGTAGGCCTTGAACTCTGGGGTTTCAGTGACTTTGCGCATCAGCTCGACATAAAACGCGCGCTGCTCGGCGGAAATATCGCCGGGCATGAACACGGTGCGCGGGAAGCGGTATTGATCGATGCCCAGGCCTTGTTCGTGGCAGGTCGGCACGTCGGCCCAGGATTTGTCACCGGCGACTTTGTCGGTGTAGCTCATGCGCTCCTTGCTGAAGACGCACAGCGGTTCGATCTGATCGCCACGCCATTGGCTGATGCTTTCGCTGGGGTTGTTGACGTTGGCGGCGATGTGTTTGCCGGCCAGCTGGGTGGCTGCTTCACTGCCGCTCTTGAACGGGATGTACACCAGTTTGCTGTTGGTGGTCTGGTTCAGCAGCAGGGTCAGGGTCTGGTCGACATCCTTGGACTGGCTGCCCCCCATGCGCAGCTTCGACGGGTCGGCTTTGACCGCTTCGTAGAAGCTTTTCGCATCCTTCCACGGTGCGCCTTTGTAGCTCCAGAGAATGAAGTCATCCTCGGCCACGGCGGCAATCGGCGTCAGCTCCTGCCATTGATAGCCGAGCTTGGACACCAGCGGCAACAGGTAGATGTTGTTGGTGCCGATCACCAGTTTCTCGGCATCGCCCTTGTTCATCTTCATGTCGAGAAAGGCTTCGGCACCATTGCCGCCGCCCTTGTTGAGGACGATGGTATTGACGTCGAGCAACTTGTGCGTGGTGATGATCGACTGGATCAGGCGACCGAGCTGGTCGGTACCGCCACCGGGGCCGCCGGCGACAACGATTTCGACGTTCTTGTCCGGTTGCCAGGCGTGGGCCAAAGCGGGGAGGGCGCCAGCGGCGACCAGCGTGCAACCAAGAAACAGACGGGATGTGCGACGGACGAATGCATTTCGCATGATGGAAGAGCCTCGTTTTTGTAGTTGTTATGAGTGACTTGTTGGCGTTCGAAAGCTGCAAGCCTGGCCAGAGTGTGGGAAGGCGCCGCCGCCGCGTCTAGTCAAAACAATACATACACCGATAGCCTGGGGTTATAGCTCGGACTCCTGTAGGAGCGAGCCTGCTCGCGATGGGCTCGAGGGCGCCACGTTTATTCAGGAAACACGGGTTTTCGTTGACGACCATCGCGAGCTGGCTCGCTCCTACAGAAGAAATGCGTGCCGACGTTGAAAGCCCATTGAAAGCGGGGCATGCCATAACCCGAAGCTATCACCTGATTTCAAGTTTTGATTAGACGGTTATCACCGGGCCTTCGATAGTGCCCACACAGGTCGCCACGAAGCGACGCGCTTGCAACCACAACAATAAAAAAACGAGGTACGCACCATGGCTCGTCCCAGTGCTTCCCTGCATCTGCCTGGCGCAGGTGCTCCGACCGCCGCCGCGGCAATGCCCCAAGCGGGTACTGCCAAGGCCAGCAACGTGCGTTGGCGGATCTTCGCGATCATCTTTGCGCTGACCATGGTCAACCTGATCGATCGGGTATCGCTGTCCATCGCCATGCCGACCATCGCCCATGAGTTTTCCCTCACCCCGAGCATGCAGGGCCTGATCCTCAGCAGCTTCTTCTGGGCCTACGCACTGTTGCAGATTCCTGGCGGCTGGTTGATCGATCGCTTCGGACCGCATCGGGTCATCAGTTGGTCCACGGGGTTGTGGGGCACGTTCCAGGTGCTGGCGGCGTTCGCCACGGGCGGCCTGTCTTTGTTGTTTGCCCGCGTGGCCCTGGGGGCCTCGGAAGCGCCGCTGTTTCCGTCTGGCGGCAAGCTGATCTCCTCATGGCTGGCACCCAGCGAACGCAGTCGCGGTGCGGTGTTGATGGACAGCGGCAGCCCGTTGGGTGTGGCGCTCGGCGGGTTGATTATTGCCTACCTGATTGCGTCGCTGGACTCCTGGCGCCTGGCCTTCGTGATCGCCGGTGTGGCGACCCTGTTGCTGGCCTGGCTGGCGCGGCGTTATCTGCGGGATGACCCGAACGCTCACCCGCAGGTCAATGCCCTGGAGCTGGCGAAGATCAACGCCGGGCGCGCCACGCCGGCCGCTGAAGCCGCCCGGGCACCGGTCAAGGGCCTGGGCATCGCCGCCCGTTCCCTGAGCGGCTTGCTGATCGGTCGTGCCAGTTGGGCGATGGTGTATTTCGGCCTGCTGACCTGGGGGCCGAGCTATCTGGCGCAAGCCCGGGGCTTTGATATCAAGGGCATTGGCGCGGCGACCTTCGTGATTTTCGTCTGCGGCGCACTGGGTTCGTTGACCGGTGGTTTCCTTTGCGATGGCTTGATCCGCAAGGGCGTGCGTCGCGGGGTGGCGGTCAAGAGCCTGCTGGCGTTTTCCGGCCTGGTGGCCCTCGGCGCGTTCCTGTTGTTGCCGACCCTGAGCGATCCTTTTGCGGCCGTGGCGCTGTTGGCCATGACCGCGTTTTTCCTGATGTGGGGCAGCCTCTACTGGAGCTTCCCGGCGTTGCTGGCAGCACCGGCGCGGGTCGGTTTGATCGGCGGTGTGATGAACATGGCCGGTAGCACCGGCGGTATCGCGGTGCCGATCCTGGTGGGGGTGATCCTGCAAATGAGCGGTGGCTTCGCCCCTGTGCTCGGGTTCTTTGCCGCGTGCTCGGCAGTGTTTGTACTGGCGACGTTGTTCATCAGTCTCGACGAGGTGCGTTATGGCTGAGCGTTGGAATGGACCGATCATCGATGCCCATCATCACTTCTGGGACCCAACGGTCAATGACCATCCGTGGCTGGCGCCCGAAGCCAATATTGCGTTTCGCTACGGCGATTACACCGCGATCAAGCGCCGCTATTTTCCCGAGGATTACTTCGCCGATGCCGGTGAACATCGGGTGGTGCAAACGGTGTATGTCGAGACCGAATGGAACCCCCAGGACCCGATTGGCGAAACCCGTTTCATCGAGCAACTGGCCGCCCGTTACGGGGTACCCAATGCGATCGTCGCGCAAGCCTGGCTCGACCACCCGGACGCCATCGCGGTGCTGGCCGAGCAGGCCAGCTACAAGTGCGTGCGCAGCGTGCGGCACAAACCCGGCGGGCCGACGTCACCCGAACAGTTCGGGCGGGTGCGCAGCCTGATGAGCGACGAGCACTGGCGGCGCAGTTACGCCGCGCTGGAGGGGCTGGGCCTGCACTTTGACTTGCAGACCCCCTGGTGGAACCTGCCCGAGGCCGAACGGCTGGCCCGGGACTTCCCCGGCATCACCCTGATTCTCAATCACGCCGGGTTGCCCAACGACCGCAGCGCCGAAGGTTTGGCGGGGTGGCGAGCGGCGATGGCGCGGTTGGCGCAGTGGCCGAACGTGCAGGTCAAGATCTCCGGCCTGGGCCAGGCGGGCCGGGCGTGGCGTGCCATCGACAACGCCTGGATCGTGCGCGAAATCATCGCGATGTTCGGCACCAGGCGAGCGATGTTTGCCAGCAATTTCCCGGTGGACAGCCTGTGTGGCTCGTTCGACGACATCTACAGCGGTTTCAAATTCATCGTCGCCGATCTGCCACTGGCCGATCAGGAGCGACTGTTCTACAGCAACGCGCAGCGAATCTATCGCTGCGAACCTTGCGCCATTGACCGGGCGCTGCCTGAATCCTTGAGGAGTGAAGCATGAACAAGACAACCATCGCGATGGTCCTGGGTGACCCGGCGGGCATCGGCCCGGAACTGATCGCGCGCTTGCTCGGCGAGCCCGATGTACGCGGCCAGGCCAACGTGATCCTGATTGCCGACGAAGCGGAAATGCGCCGCGGCATGCGCATCGCCGGGGTGGAGTTTCCCTATCGCCGGGTGGAGTCGCTGGAGCAGCTGTCGTTCGACGATGACACACCGCTGTTCTACGATTTTCGCGGTGACACTGTGGGTGAATTTCCCCGCAGCGAGGCCAGTGTCATTGGCGGTCGCTACAGCCTCGACACCCTGGAAATCGCCCTGCGCCTGACCGAGGCCGGGACCACCGACGCGGTGCTGTTCGGGCCGTTGAACAAGACTTCGCTGCACATGGCCGGCATGGCCCACAACGATGAGTTGCACTGGTTCGCCGAGCTGCTGGATTTCCACGGGCCGTTCTGCGAATTCAACGTGCTCGACAACCTTTGGACTTCACGGGTGACGTCTCACGTGGCGTTGGCCGAAGTCTCGGGGCTGCTCAGCCAGGAGCGGGTGGTGGAAGCGATTCAACTGATCGACACCGCGTTGAAGCGCAATGGCCTGGAGAAACCGCGCATCGGCGTCTGCGGATTGAACCCGCACAACGGCGACAACGGCTCGTTCGGTCGCGAGGAACTGGACATCATCGGCCCTGCGGTGCGCAAGGCTCAGGCGCTGGGCATCGCGGCGGAAGGACCGTACCCGGGCGACACGATTTTCCTCAAGGTCCAGGGCGATGCCAGCGCCTTTGACGCGGTCGTCACGATGTATCACGACCAGGGGCAGATCGCGATCAAGCTGATGGGCTTCTCCCGTGGCGTCACGGTGCAGGGCGGCTTGCCGATCCCGATCACCACCCCGGCCCATGGCACCGCATTCGACATCGCGGGGCAGGGCAAGGCCAACGTCGGTGCGACGCGCCAGGCGTTCGAGATTGCTTGCCGAATGGGTGGCAACAGCTACTGACCTCGATTTCGAAAACTGTATAAATCCCCTGTGGGAGCGGGCTTGCCCGCGATGGCGCCAGTACAGACACGTTGAAAGTGACTGTCAGATCGCTATCGCGGGCAAGCCCGCTCCCACAGTTTTTTGCGGCGCGGCTGATAACCCGACCTGGCAGATATCCCGTTTCTGCCATCACCCCAGGTTATCGCCGGATACGCATAAGTGATTATCCGCAGCCCCCGGGCGCTGGCTACAGTCGCTCCATCGAATGCCTGGCACCGCTCACCTGAGCGGCTCCAGGCAGCGACACAACAATGACAAGAAGCCGGCAGCGCAAGGAAACTGTATTCATGAAAATCAAAGCGATCCGTACCCGCGTTTTCGAGTGGAAAGGCAAAGTCGTCCCACCTCAGGCGCACTTCTGCACCAACGCCAGCGACATCCTGTTCGAGCGCGGCGACGCCATGGGCTCGTTCCGTTTCCACGGCTGGCTGGTGGTGGAAGTCGAGACCGACAACGGCCTTGTCGGCATCGGCAACTGCGCCCTGGCGCCGCGGGTGGCCAAGGAAATCATCGACACTTACCTGGCCCCTATCGCGATTGGCGAAGACCCGTTCGACAACGAATACATCTGGCAGAAAATGTACCGCCAGAGCCACGCCTGGGGGCGCAAAGGCATCGGCATGGCGGCCATCTCGGCGATCGACATCGCCATCTGGGACATCATGGGCAAGGCGGTCAACAAGCCGGTGTTCAAACTGCTCGGCGGCCGTACCAAGGAGAAGATCTGGACCTACGCCTCCAAGCTCTACGCCAACGACAACCTCGACCTGTTCCTCGAAGAAGCCCAGGGCTATCTGAACCAGGGCTTCACCGCGCTGAAAATGCGCTTCGGCTACGGTCCCAAAGACGGCCCGGCGGGCATGCGCAAGAACATCGAACAAGTGCGCGCCTTGCGTAACCTGGCCGGCCCCGACGTCGACATCATGCTCGAATGCTACATGGGCTGGACCCTCGAATATGCCCGGCGCATGTTGCCCAAGCTGGCCGAATTCGAGCCGCGCTGGCTGGAAGAGCCAGTGATCGCCGACGACATCGAGGGTTACATCGAGCTGAAAAAAATGGGGATCATGCCGATCTCCGGTGGCGAGCACGAGTTCACCTCCTACGGCTTCAAGGACCTGCTCGAACGTCGCGCTGTCGACGTGATCCAGTACGACACCAACCGCGTCGGCGGCATCACCGCCGCGCGCAAGATCAACGCCATGGCCGAGGCCTGGTCAGTGCCTGTCATCCCCCACGCCGGGCAGATGCACAACTACCACCTGACCATGTCCACCACCGCCTCGCCGATGGCCGAGTTCTTCCCGGTGTTCGACGTCGAGGTCGGCAACGAACTCTTCTACTACGTGTTCAAGGGCGAGCCGCAACCGGTCAACGGCTACATCCAGCTCGACGACAACAAACCGGGCCTGGGCCTGGAAATCTCCGATGAGTACCTGAGCGACTTCAACATCATCGAGTGACCCTGTGGTGAGCCACTTATCCACGACTTTCCGGAGGGCGACATGCGCCTGATTCAATTCGAAAACACTGCCGGTGAACGCCAGGTCGGGCTCGTCGACGGGGCACAAGTCCAGGTGCTCAAGGGCACCCGCAACACCCGCGAACTGGCACTCGCGGCGATCCGCACCCAGCGCAGCCTGCAAGAAGAAGTCGCCTTACGCGGCACCGAGCCGGGCCCGGACTACGCACAGTTGTTGCAGCAGGGCCAGGTCCTGCCCCCGCTGGACCACGAAGACCCGGCCCATTGCCTGATCAGCGGCACCGGCCTGACCCACCTGGGCAGCGCTTCGACGCGGGACAAAATGCACCAGCAGGAGGGCGCCGTCGAAGCCGGCATGACCGACACCATGCGCATGTTCAAATGGGGCCTGGAGGGCGGCAAGCCAGCGGCCGGGCAGGTCGGTGCGCAGCCGGAATGGTTCTACAAGGGCGACGGCAGCATCGTCGTGCGCCCCGGCGCGGACTTCCCGGTGCCACCCTTTGCCGAAGACGCCGGTGAAGAACCGGAGCTGACCGGACTCTACGTGATCGGCGACGACGGCCAGCCGTATCGCGTCGGTTATGCCTTGGGCAATGAGTTCTCCGACCATGTCATGGAGCGGCGAAACTACCTGTACCTGGCCCACTCGAAACTGCGCTGCTGCGCGTATGGGCCGGAGCTGCGCGTCGGTGAATTGCCCCGGCACCTGGTGGGCACCAGCCGCATCAAGCGCAATGGCGAAACGATCTGGGAGAAGGAGTTTCTCAGCGGCGAGGACAACATGTGCCACAGCCTGGCCAACCTCGAGTTCCACCACTTCAAGTACGCGCAGTTCTTGCGGCCCGGTGATGTTCATGTGCACTACTTCGGTACCGCCACGCTGTCGTTTGCCGATGGCGTGAAGACCCAGCCGGGGGATCGCTTCCAGATCAGCCTGGAAGAGTTCGGTGCGCCACTGGTGAACGGCATCGGCGAAAGTGCCCAGCCGTTGCCCATCGGTCAGGTGCGGACGCTGTGAGCCAGCTAAGGAAACCCTCATGACATTGCCACTTGGACACAACTACATCGGCGGCGGCCGCAGCGCCAACGGCACCTTGCAACTGCAAAGTCTCGATGCGACCACCGGGGAACCATTGCCCTGCACCTTCCTCCAGGCATCCGAAGCCGAAGTGGACGCTGCCGCCAATGCCGCCGCGGCGGCGTACCCGATCTACCGCAGCCTGAGCGCGGAAAAACGCGCGACGTTCCTCGATGCCATCGCCGATGAAATCGATGCGCTGGGCGATGACTTCGTCGCCACCGTGTGCCGCGAAACCGCGTTGCCCGCCGGGCGTATCCAGGGTGAACGCGGTCGCACCAGCGGCCAGTTGCGCTTGTTCGCCAAGGTGCTGCGTCGCGGTGATTTCTATGGCGCACGCATCGACCGCGCGTTGCCGGAGCGCCAGCCATTGCCGCGCCCGGATCTGCGGCAGTACCGCATCGCCCTGGGGCCGGTGGCGGTGTTCGGCGCGAGCAACTTTCCGTTGGCATTTTCCACGGCCGGCGGCGATACCGCCTCGGCCCTGGCCGCCGGGTGCCCGGTGGTGTTCAAGGCCCACAGCGGGCACATGGCAACCGCCGAATGGGTGGCGGACGCCATCATCCGCGCCGCCGAGCGTACAGAAATGCCGGCCGGGGTGTTCAACATGATTTATGGCGCTGGTGTCGGTGAGTGGCTGGTCAAGCACCCGGCGATCCAGGCGGTGGGTTTCACCGGCTCGCTCAAAGGTGGCAATGCCCTGAGCCACATCGCCGCGAGCCGGCCCCAGCCGATCCCGGTGTTCGCCGAGATGTCGAGCATCAACCCGGTGTTCCTGCTGCCCGAGGCGCTGGCCGTGCGCGGTGAACAGATCGCGGCGCAGCTCGCCGGTTCCGTGACCCTGGGGTGCGGGCAGTTCTGCACCAACCCGGGCCTGGTCATCGGCCTGCGCTCACCGCAGTTCAGCAGCTTTCTCGAAACCTTTTGCGCGAGCATGAACCAGCAACCTGCGCAAACCATGCTCAATGCCCCGGCGCTGGCCAGCTACAGCCGAGGCCTGGGTGAACTGCACGAACATCCGGGCCTGAGCCATCTGGCGGGCAAGCCGCAGCAGGGTAACCAGGCACAGCCGCAAGTGTTCAAGGCCGATGTCAGCCTGTTGCTCAAGGGTGATGAACTGCTTCAGGAAGAAGTGTTCGGGCCGACCACCATCGTCATCGAAGTCGAGGACCGCGCGCAGTTGGCGGCGGCGCTGCAGGGCCTGCGCGGGCAGTTGACGGCGACCTTGATCGGCGAGGCTGACGAGTTGCTGGAGTACCGCTGGCTGGCGGAGATGTTGCAGGAAAAGGTCGGGCGGATTCTGCTCAATGGCTACCCGACTGGTGTCGAGGTGTGCGACGCGATGGTGCATGGCGGGCCGTATCCGGCGACGTCCGACTCGCGGGGCACGTCGGTCGGCACCTTGGCCATCGACCGCTTCCTGCGCCCGGTGTGCTTCCAGAATTATCCGGATGCGTTGTTGCCCGAGGCTTTGCAGAATGGCAATCCGCTGGGGATTCGGCGGTTGGTGGATGGGGAGGTGAGTGATTCAGCTTTGTAGCGTTCGGGCCGACGCCATCGCTGGCAAGCCAGCTCCCACAGTGAGTCGTGTTGTACACATATTCTGTATTCGACGCCGAACCCTGTGGGAGCTGGCTTGCCAGCGATGGCGTCATCAGCGGCAGCACAAATTTACTTGTGAGCCACCTTCACCACCCCAGGCTTCAACACCAACCACAACGCCGCCGCAATCAACACCCCGCCATACACATGCGCCATCGACAGCGGTTCATCGAGAAACAGCGCCCCCCACAACACCCCGAACGGCGGGATCATGAAGGTCACGGTCGAGGACTTCACCGGGCCGATCGCACTGAGCAAGCGGAAGTAAATGATGTAGGCAAAGGCGGTACACGCCAGCCCCAATCCCAACAGCGACAACCAGACATTCCAGCCGCCCCAGCTCGCCGGCGGCTGGCTGATCACGCTGTAGCCGAACAACGGCAGCAGGAACAGCGTGGCGCCGAGCATGCTGCCCAGCGCCGACAGGCGACTGTCGAGCCCACCGGCCTGGTCGAGCCAGCGGCGGGCAAGAAAACCGGCAAAGCCATAACAGGTGGTAGCAAGCAGGCAGGCGAGGGCGCCCATCAGCAATTGCAGATCGAAGGCCACGGGACCGGCGCGGGTCAGCACGCCGACGCCGAGCAGCCCGAGGAACACGCCACCGAGCTTGGCGCCCGAGAGTCTTTCATGGAAGAACAGGCCGCCGATCAACACGCCCATCAGCGGCGTGGTGGCATTGAAAATCGCCGAGTAACCGGCCGGCAGCACTTGTGCGGCCACCGAGTAGAGCGTTGCCGGGATCCCAGAGTTGATCACCCCCAGCAGCATCACGGTCTTGAGCTTGCCCTTGAAGTCCCAACTGATGCGCATCAGCGCGAGTATCACCAACAGCCCGACCGCCGCAATCGACACGCGAAAAAAGGCCGTGGGGATCGTGCCGATCACCGGGGCGATGATGCGCATGAACAGAAAGCTCGCACCCCAGATGGCCGCCAGTGACAGTAAACGGACAATATCGACGGGGTTCACGGTGCTCTCCTTCCTTGATCGGGACGAGAGTGTTGCCGAGTGCCTGATCAATGGCAACCGGAAAACGGGCAAATAACCCCCGCACAAAATTACACTTCTCCTGCACCCGCTTCACTGGCTAAGCTCAGGGCTCACGAATTCCCGCAGAGGTCTCACCATGCCGCAGCAATGGCCAGCCGCCGACATCGCCCGCCTGATCCTCGATGGCTTTGACGATTACCGCGAGCATTTTCGCCAGATCACCGACGGCGCCCGGGCCCGCTTCGAGCAGGCCAAGTGGCAGGAGACGCAGTCGGCGTCGGCGGCGCGGATCAATCTCTACGAAGAAAAGGTCAGTGAAACGGTGGCGCGCCTGCACACCGCCTTTGACACCGACACGCTGGACGTCAGTTGCTGGCCGCTGGTCAAGAGCGCGTACATCACCTTGATCGACCTGCGCTTCGACGATGAATTGTCTGAGACCTGGTACAACTCGATTTTCTGCGGGCTGTTCAGCCATGACCTGATCAGCGACGGCTGCATGTTCATCCACACCACGCGGCCGAGCCTGCGCCGGGCCCGCGCCGCGCAAACCCGCACCTACAAGCCCCAGGGCCAGCTGTCGGGCATGCTGGCGAGCATCTTTGCCGATTATCGCTTCAGCGAGGAGTATGCCGACCTGCCCGGCGACCTGCGCCGCCTTGAAGCGCAGCTGCGCGAGAACCTGCCGGACTGGGTGTGCAAGGACCCGCAGCTCAGCGTCGAACTGTTTTCCTCGGTGCTCTACCGCAACAAGGGCGCCTACCTGGTGGGGCGCATCTACACCGCCGATGAGCAATGGCCGCTGGCGATCCCGCTGCTGCACCTCGAGGGGCGGGGCATCCAGATCGATGCACTGATCACCGACGAGGCGGACGTGTCGATCATCTTCTCCTTCACCCGTTCGTATTTCATGGTGGATGTGCCGGTGCCGGCGGAGTTCATCGGCTTCCTCAAGCGTATTTTGCCGGGCAAGCACATCGCCGAGCTGTACACCTCGATCGGTTTCTACAAGCATGGCAAGTCCGAGTTCTACCGGGCGCTGATCAACCACCTGGCCAGCACTGACGACCAGTTCATCATGGCCCCCGGCGTGCGCGGCATGGTCATGAGCGTGTTCACCCTGCCGGGTTTCAACACCGTGTTCAAAATCATCAAGGACCGTTTCTCGCCGTCGAAAAACGTCGATCGCGCCACGGTGATCGAGAAGTACCGGCTGGTGAAGAGCGTCGACCGTGTCGGGCGCATGGCCGACACCCAGGAGTTCGCCGACTTCCGCTTCCCGCTGGGCAAGTTCGACCCGGCGTGCCTGGAGGAACTGCTGGAAGTCGCGCCGTCCACGGTGTCGGTGGAAGGCGACACGGTGCTGATCCGTCACTGCTGGACCGAGCGGCGGATGACGCCGCTGAACCTGTACCTGGAAAACGCCAGCCCGGCGCAGGTGCGCGAGGCCCTGGAGGATTACGGCCTGGCGATCAAGCAACTGGCGGCGGCGAACATTTTTCCCGGTGACATGCTGCTGAAGAACTTCGGCGTCACGCGGCATGGGCGGGTGGTGTTTTATGACTATGACGAGATCTGCTTCCTGACCGAAGCCAACTTCCGGCATATCCCGCAACCGCGTACGCCGGAAGATGAAATGGCGTCCGAGCCGTGGTATTCGATCGGGCCGCTGGATGTGTTCCCCGAGGAATTCCCGCCGTTTCTCTTTGCCGATTCGGGGCAGCGCAAGTTGTTCGATCAGCTACATGGCGAGTTGTACAACGCCGATTACTGGAAGAGCCTGCAGGAGGCCATCCGCGCCGGCAAGGTGATCGACGTGTTCCCGTATCGGCGCAAGGGTCTGGACTGACGCCATCGCGAGCAGGCTCGCTCCCACATTTGAATGTGGTGCACCCAATTGTGTGGACGCCGCAGGTCCACTGTGGGAGCGAGCCTGCTCGCGATCGGCCGCGCAGCGGTCGTAAAATCTGCGACAATCCCCGACCTGCGCCACTAGACGACTGAATTGCGTACCCGATGACCGACGAATCGCCCTCCATCGACAAACTGCTGAAAAACCTCGATCACGCCATGCTCGCCGACCGCCACCGGCTGCGGCGGCAGTTGCTTGAGCTGCGCAAGAAACCCGATGAGGCCAAGCTGGCCCAGTGGGTGGCGCGAATGCAGGCGTCCTGTGACCAGGTGCTGGCACGCAAGGCCAGCCTGCCGGTGATTCGTTACGACGACAGCCTGCCGATCGCCGCCAAGCGCGACGAAATCAAGAAGGCGCTGGAAAAGCACCAGGTGCTGATCATCGCCGGCGAAACCGGGTCGGGTAAAACCACCCAGCTGCCGAAGATTTGCCTGGAAATCGGGCGTGGCCAGCATGGCCTGATCGGCCACACCCAACCGCGCCGAATCGCCGCACGCAGCGTGGCCGCCCGGGTGGCGGAAGAGCTCGGCACGCCGTTGGGTGCCCTGGTCGGCTATCAGGTGCGGTTCGAGGATCAGAGCGATTCCAATACCCTGATCAAGTTGATGACCGACGGCATCCTGCTGGCGGAAACCCAGAACGACCGTTATCTGGAACGCTACGACACGATCATCGTCGACGAGGCTCACGAACGTAGCCTCAACATCGATTTCCTGCTCGGCTACCTGAAAACCCTGTTGCCGCGTCGGCCGGACCTGAAGGTCATCATAACGTCGGCGACCATCGACCTGGAGCGCTTCTCCAAGCATTTCGACGATGCGCCAATTGTCGAAGTATCCGGTCGCACCTTCCCGGTGGACACCTGGTACCGCCCGCTGACCCTGGAACAGGACGAGGAAGGCAACCGGGTCGAGGACGACCTGACGGTGGACCAGGCGATCCTTGCCACCCTCGACGAAATCGCCGCCTACGAGCGCAGCGAGCGCCGCAGTCCCGGTGACGTGCTGGTGTTCTTGCCCGGCGAGCGCGAGATTCGCGACGCCGCCGACATGCTGCGCAAGGCCCAACTCAAGCACACCGAGATCCTGCCGTTGTACGCGCGCCTGTCGCCGGCCGAGCAGCAGCGGATCTTCCAGTCGCACCCGGGCCGTCGCGTGGTGCTGGCGACCAACGTCGCGGAAACCTCGCTGACCGTGCCGGGCATCCGTTACGTGATCGACAGCGGCACCGCGCGCATCAGTCGCTACAGCTACCGCGCCAAGGTCCAGCGCCTGCCCATCGAAGCCATTTCCCAGGCCAGCGCCAACCAGCGCAAAGGCCGATGCGGACGTGTCGAGCCAGGCATCTGTGTGCGCCTTTACAGCGAAGAAGATTTCCTCGGGCGTCCGGAGTTCACCGATCCGGAAATCCTGCGCACCAACCTGGCCGCCGTTATCTTGCAGATGCTGCATCTGCGCCTCGGCGAGATCACCGCGTTCCCGTTTATCGAACCGCCGGACGGCAAGGCGATCAGCGACGGTTTCAATCTGCTGCAAGAACTTTCGGCAGTGGACCGCAACAGCCAATTGACCCCCCTCGGTCGTCAATTGGCGCGGCTGCCGGTGGACCCGCGCATGGGCCGCATGCTGCTGGAAGCGGCGAAGCTCGGCAGCCTGCAGGAAGTGCTGATCGTCGCCAGCGCCATGTCGATCCAGGACCCGCGCGAGCGACCGCCTGAGCGCCAGCAAGCGGCGGATCAGGCCCATGCGCAATGGAAAGACGCCGACTCGGACTTCGCCGGGCTGGTCAACCTGTGGCGAGGGTTCGAAGAGCAACGCCAGGCGCTGACCGCCAGCCCGCTGCGCAACTGGTGTCGCAAGAATTTCCTGAATTACCTGCGTCTGCGCGAATGGCGTGATTCCCATCGCCAATTGAGCCTGATCTGCCGCGACATGCAGTTGAGCCTCAACAAAGAGCCGGCGGACTATCCGAAGCTGCACAAAGCGGTGCTGGTGGGGTTGCTGAGCCAGATCGGGCAGAAAACCGAAGAGGGCGACTACCTCGGCGCGCGTCAGCGACGATTCTGGATTCACCCCTCCTCAGGTATCGGCAAGAAGCGCCCGCAATGGTTGATGACCGCTGAACTTGTGGAAACCACCAAGCTGTATGCACGGATGGTGGCCAAGATCGATGCCGACTGGATCGAGCCGCTGGCCGGGCACCTGATCAAGAAAAACCACTTCGAACCCCATTGGGAGAAGAAGCGTGGCCAGGTCGTGGCCTTCGAGCAGATCACCCTGTTCGGGCTGATCGTGGTTGGCCGCCGGCCGGTGCATTACGGCCCGGTCGATCCGGTGGTGTCCCGTGAACTGTTCATCCGTGAAGCCTTGGTGCGTGGCGAGATCCAGTCGAAAGCCAAGTGCCTGACGGCCAACAAGCAGTTGCTTGAACAACTCGACGAACTGGAAGCCAAGGCCCGTCGCCGGGACATCCTGGCTGACGAAGAAACCCTCTACGCCTTCTACGATGCGCGCCTTCCGGCAGAGATCCACCAGACCGCGACCTTCGACAGCTGGTACCGGATCAACAGCCAGAAAGACCCGCAATTGCTGATCATGCGTGAAGAAGACGTGCTGGCCCGCGAAGCCAGTGAAGTCACCGCCCAGCATTATCCGGACACGCTGCACATCGGCGATCTGGAGCTGGCCCTGAGCTACCACTTCGAACCGAACCACCCGCGCGACGGCGTGACCCTGCGTGTGCCGGCACCGCTGTTGCCGATGCTGCCGCCGGAACGCCTGGAGTGGCTGGTGCCGGGGGTGATCGAGGCCAAGTGCATTGCGCTGGTGCGCAACCTGCCCAAGGCCTTGCGCAAGAATTTCGTGCCGGTGCCGGATTTCGTCAAGGCCGCGTTGCAGCGCATGACCTTCGCCGAAGGCTCGTTGCCCCAGGCCCTGGGTCGCGAGTTATTGCGCATGACCGGCGCCCGCGTCAGCGATGAAGCCTGGAGCGAGGCGGCCCAGCAGGTCGAAAGCCACCTGCGGATGAACCTGGAAATCGTCGACGCCCAGGGCAAGTTCCTCGGCGAAGGGCGCGACCTGGCCGAGCTGACGGCCCGTTTCGCCGAGGCCAGCCAGGCCGCCCTGGCCGTACCGCAAACCGCGAAAAGCCAGCAGCCGGTGGAACCGAAAGTGTTCGCCGCCGTCGCCGAGAAAACCCAGCAGAAGATCGCCGGCTTGTCGATGACGGTCTATCCGGCGCTGGTGGAAGAGGCGGGCACGGTCAAGGAAGGACGTTTCTCTACACCGGCCGAAGCCGAGTTCCAGCATCGCCGCGCCCTGCAGCGCCTGCTGATGCAGCAACTGGCGGAACCGGCGAAGTTCCTGCGCGGCAAGTTGCCGGGCCTGACCGAACTGGGCCTGCTGTATCGCGACCTGGGGCGTGTCGATGCGCTGGTCGAAGACATTCTGTTGGCCAGCCTCGACAGCTGCATCCTCGAGGGTGAAGACCCTCTGCCACGCGACGGTGCCGGCCTGGCATCGTTGGCTGAACGCAAGCGCGGCGCCTGGACCGAACATGCCGAACGCGTGGCCAGGCTGACCCTGGAAATCCTCAAGCACTGGCACGGCCTGCAAAAACGCTTCAAGGGTAAGATCGACCTGGCGCAAGCCGTGGCCCTGAACGACATCAAGCAGCAGCTCAGCCACCTGGTGTACCCGGGGTTTGTCCGGGAAACGCCGATGCAGTGGCTCAAGGAACTGCCGCGCTACCTCAAGGCCATCGAACAGCGTTTCGAAAAAATCGGTGCCCAGGTGCAACGGGATCGGGTCTGGAGCGGCGAGTTGTCCGGCCTCTGGACGCAATACCAGACCCGCGCCAACAAACACGCCCAGGAAGGCAAGCGCGATCCGCAGCTGGAGCTGTATCGCTGGTGGCTGGAGGAATACCGGGTGTCGCTGTTTGCCCAGCAACTGGGAACCAAGGTGCCGATCTCCGACAAGCGCCTGAGCAAGCAGTGGAGCCAGGTCGAGCCGTAGGCCCGAGGCTGGTGCAATACCCTGTGGGAGCGGGCTTGCCCGCGAATGCGGCGTTTCTGTCACATCAATGTTGGATGTGCTGACGCCTTCGCGGGCAAGCCCGCTCCCACAGGTCAGGTGTTGTGTCAGTGGGTGTTTGCTCCAGCAAAAGGGGCGAAAATCCAAGGTTTATGGCAAACTTCGCGACCATAAACGCCGGTTTCGCGGCCTAGAGCCTTCGGCCAAGTTGCGCGACGGATCAAGCGATGCCAGGTTTGCGTCCCCAGGATGGGAATAGACCCTTTGTGTATTGGTACGACTGTACCAATACTTTCTGCCTGAACAGATTAGAGACACGACCATGCATAACGTCGTCATCAGCGGCACCGGCCTGTACACCCCGGCCAACAGCATCTCCAACGAAGAGCTGGTGCAGTCTTTCAATGCTTATGTAGCCCAATTCAACACCGACAACGCCCAGGCCATTGCCCGCGGTGAAGTCGAGGCGTTGACCGAGTCCAGCGCAGCGTTCATCGAGAAAGCCTCCGGTATTAAAAGCCGCTTTGTCATGGACAAGGAGGGCATTCTCGACCCGCAACGCATGGCGCCACGCTTGCCCGAGCGTTCCAACGACGAATGGTCGGTGCTTTGCCAGATGGCCATCGGTGCAGCCGAACAAGCCCTGCAACGTGCGGGCAAGACCGCCGCGGACATCGACGGCGTGATCGTCGCCTGCTCCAACCTGCAACGCGCCTACCCGGCGATTGCCATCGAAGTCCAGGAAGCGCTGGGCATCCAGGGTTTCGGTTACGACATGAACGTGGCGTGCTCCTCGGCCACCTTCGGCATCCAGGCTGCGGCCAACAGCGTCCAGCTGGGCCAGGCCCGGGCGATCCTGATGGTCAACCCGGAAGTCTGCACCGGTCACCTGAACTTCCGCGACCGCGACAGCCACTTCATCTTCGGCGATGCCGCTACCGCGGTGATCATCGAGCGCGCTGACCTGGCCACTTCCAGTCACCAGTTCGACATTGTCAGCACCAAGCTGCTGACCAAGTTCTCCAACAACATCCGCAACAACTTCGGTTTCCTCAACCGCGCGGCGGAAGAGGGCATCGGTGCCAAGGACAAACTGTTCGTGCAGGAAGGCCGCAAGGTGTTCAAGGAAGTTTGCCCGATGGTCGCCGAGCTGATCGCTGCTCATCTTGAAGAGAATCAACTCAACGTCGGCGACGTGAAGCGCTTCTGGCTGCACCAGGCCAACCTCAGCATGAACCACCTGATCGTCAGGAAGCTGCTGGGCCGTGAAGCCACCGAGCAGGAAGCGCCGGTGATTCTCGATACCTATGCCAACACCAGTTCGGCAGGTTCGGTGATTGCGTTCCACAAGCACCAGGATGACCTGGCCGCCGGCTCGCTGGCAGTGCTCAGCTCGTTCGGCGCCGGTTATTCGATCGGTAGCGTGCTGTTGCGCAAACGCTGATTTCGCCCGCTAAAAGATCGCAGCCTGCGGCAGCTCCTACAGGGTTATGTAATACCCTGAAGGAACTGCCGCAGGCTGCGATTTTTTTTGCGCAGAAAAAACTCGCGTTGCTGTATCGGACGGATGATGGGGACCGATACGGCAACGCGAGTGTGTAAAAGCGACTCAGGCGTCCATACTGGAGTCGTGCAGCGGGAAAATCAGAACTTCGCTTCGGCATCCAGTTGCAGGGTGTTGATGTCGGAGTCTTTCAGGTTGACGCTGGCGTTGGTGTAGTCGGAGTTAGCCATGAAGTACGTCGCACCCAGGGTGAAGTTCTTGTCGAGCTCGTAGCTGACTTTCAGCTTGCTGCCGCGCGAACCGGTGAAGCCGTTGGCGAAGTCGGAGTCGGTGAAGGCACCCACCACCGCGTTCTGCTGCACGTCGCGGTAGTTGTAGTCCAGGCCGAAGCCGTAGATCTTGGTCTTGACGCCGGCCAGCCAGCCAGTGTCCTGATCGTTGCTGGCTTCGGCGTTGTGTACGTACTGGCCGTACAGCGACAGCGGCATCGGCAGGGCGCC
>NZ_AKJF01000029.1 GCF_000282475.1 Pseudomonas sp. GM78 | reverse complement strand
AGCCGACCATCCTGACCAACGTGCCGAACAACGCCGCCGTGGCCAAGGAAGAAACCTTCGGCCCACTGGCTCCACTGTTCCGCTTCAAAGACGAAGCCGACGTAATCGCGATGTCCAACGACACCGAGTTCGGCCTGGCTTCGTACTTCTATGCTCGTGACCTGGGTCGCGTGTTCCGCGTGGCAGAAGCCTTGGAATACGGCATGGTCGGCGTCAACACCGGTCTGATCTCCAACGAAGTCGCGCCATTCGGCGGCATCAAGGCCTCGGGCCTGGGCCGTGAAGGTTCCAAGTACGGCATCGAAGATTACCTGGAAATCAAATACCTCTGCCTGGGCATCTAAGCCCGGTAAGAGATTGCTTCAAACGCAAAGGGCACGAGAGCGCTGACCCTTTGCGTGCTTCAACCGGAATTTTCTCTGTGGCCGGGAACGCTGTAGCAGTCGATCATCGCATGCTGCTGCGGTTGCTTCCCCGCCGCTTAATCCTTGAACCACGCCGACCGATGAGCGGCGAATGAGGAATGTAATGAGCAAGACTAACGCTGATTTGATGGCCCGCCGTACCAATGCAGTTC
This sequence comes from Pseudomonas sp. GM78, assembly GCF_000282475.1. GTDB lineage: Bacteria > Pseudomonadota > Gammaproteobacteria > Pseudomonadales > Pseudomonadaceae > Aquipseudomonas. The sequence goes on along the minus strand of NZ_AKJF01000029.1, from coordinate 33,595 downwards.
CACGTGGTGTTGGCCAGATTCACCCGATCTTCGCCGAGTCCGCGAAGAACGCGACTGTGACCGACGTTGAAGGTCGCGAGTTCATCGATTTCGCCGGCGGTATCGCCGTGCTGAACACCGGCCACGTGCACCCGAAAGTCATCGCCGCCGTGACCGAGCAGCTGAACAAGCTGACCCACACCTGCTTCCAGGTACTGGCCTACGAGCCGTACGTAGAAGTGTGCGAAAAAATCAACGCCAAGGTGCCAGGTGATTTCGCCAAGAAAACCCTGCTGGTGACCACCGGTTCCGAAGCCGTGGAAAACTCCATCAAGATCGCCCGTGCCGCCACTGGCCGTGCCGGCGTGATCGCGTTCACCGGCGCTTATCACGGCCGTACCATGATGACCCTGGGCCTGACCGGTAAAGTCGTGCCTTACTCGGCCGGCATGGGCCTGATGCCAGGCGGCGTGTTCCGCGCGCTGTACCCGAACGAACTGCATGGCGTGAGCATCGACGATTCGATCGCCAGCATCGAGCGCATCTTCAAGAACGACGCCGAGCCGCGTGACATCGCTGCCATCATCATCGAGCCGGTTCAGGGCGAAGGTGGTTTCTACGTCGCTCCAAAAGAATTCATGAAGCGTCTGCGTGCCCTGTGCGACCAGCACGGCATCCTGTTGATCGCTGACGAAGTACAAACCGGCGCAGGCCGTACCGGTACTTTCTTCGCCATGGAACAGATGGGCGTTGCTGCCGACCTGACCACCTTCGCCAAATCCATCGCTGGCGGCTTCCCGTTGGCCGGTGTGTGCGGCAAGGCTGAATACATGGACGCCATCGCTCCAGGCGGCCTGGGCGGCACCTACGCCGGTAGCCCGATCGCTTGCGCCGCGGCCCTGGCCGTGATGGAAGTGTTCGAAGAAGAGCACCTGCTGGACCGCTGCAAGGCTGTCGGCGAGCGTCTGGTGACTGGCCTGAAAGCCATCCAGGCCAAGTACCCGGTGATCGGCGAAGTGCGTGCCCTGGGCGCGATGATCGCTGTCGAGCTGTTCGAAGGTGGCGACAGCCACAAGCCGAACCCGACCGCCGTGGCAGCCGTTGTGGCCAAGGCTCGCGACAAGGGTCTGATCCTGCTGTCCTGCGGCACCTACGGCAACGTTCTGCGCGTCCTGGTACCGCTGACTTCGCCGGACGAGCAACTGGACAAAGGTCTGGCGATCATCGAAGAGTGCTTCTCCGAGCTCTGATCACCGAGTGTGACCTGCTTCACAAAAAACCCGCTTCGGCGGGTTTTTTCATGCCCTCTAAAAGGCAAAACCGCGTATTAGCGCTGTAACCGATGGCCGGCTTTGGCTAAGGTTCACGCATTGCCAGGGAGAGCTGTATGACAGTCGTCATTTTACCCGCGATTCCGAGAGTGCTGATCGCCGAGGCCGACCCATGGACCCGCGATCTGCTCAAGGAAGTGTTGTTGAACGTTCGCTGCGATGCGCGGCTGGATTTGTGTGCCGATGGTCAGCAGGCGTTGGCGTTGCTGGCGTCGAACCCTTACGACCTGGTCATCGCCGACTGGGAGTTGCCAGGCGTCGATGGCCTGAATGTGTTGCGCAGTGTGCGCCAGCGCAAGCGCAATCCACCGTTGCCCTTCATTCTGATGAGCAGCCGCAATGACAGTGCGAGCGTACGAGAGGCCTTGCCGCTGGCCCCCGCCGCGTACCTGACCAAACCCCTGAACATGGCAAGCCTGACCCAGCGCCTGCAGGCTTTGCTGCTGAACGCCGGGGAAGAGGTATCGTGCGAGGTGCCGACGCTGGCGCCGGGCATGACGTTGTCCGTGTTCCTCGAGCGCCGTCGCGAACTGGCGGAAGGCGCGCCGCTGATGACCGACGTGCAAGTGGCGGTCAAGCGAAGCCTCAATCCCAATGGTCTGGATTTGACGGTGCTGGAAGATGAGATCCGCACCGATCCACAGGTCACCGCCGTGCTGATCGCCGCCGCCAACAGCGCTGCCCAGCACCATGGCACCGCCGTGCAGACGCTGTCCCAGGCACTGCACCGTTTGGGCACCGGGCAGAGCATGAACCTTATCCTGGGCCTGACACTCAAGCGCAATTCGCGGCTCAGCGATCCACAGCTGGCGGACTATGCCGAGCGTTACTGGGATTTGTCGCTGCACACCGCTGAGTACGCGCGAACGCTGGCGCGCTTGCTGGATCTGGATCAGGCACGTTGCTACTGCGCCGGCATGCTGCATCGGCTGGGCGACCTGGCGTTGCTGCGTTGTTTGCAGGAGTGGAAACAGGCCGGTGGCGACCTGGACGAGCAGGAGCAAGTGGGCGAGGCGTTGGCCGAGTTCGGTGCCGCCTACGGTTCGGCGCTGCGCACCCGCTGGCGCCTGCCGCTGGAGCTGCGGCAGCTGATTGCGGCGGTTTACCAGCTCGGTGGCGGGGTTTACTCCCGCGAGGCCCTGGTGATGAACATGGCGGCGCAACTGGCACGCCTGACCGAGCATGAGGGCCTTGAGGCGTTGGCCAATAGCCGAACGGCGCGGCTGCTGAAGATCGGCTTGCCGGAGTTGGTGCGGATGCGCAAGAAATAAGGCTGGCGCAGACCTCTGTAGGAGCTGGCTTGCCAGCGAATCCAGACGACTCGGTGAGTCTGATACACCGCCTTCGCTGGCAAGCCAGCTCCTACAGGAGTTATGTGTTGGACGGGTCAGGCCGTGATGATTCGGTTCTTGCCTTGGCGCTTGGCTTCATACATCGCCGCATCCGCGCGGGCAAACAGGCTTTCCACGCTTTTATCCTCGGCCGTGAGGCTGGTCAGCCCCTGACTGACGGTGATGCCGAATGTCTGGCCGTCGTGGTTGAAGGTCAAGGCCTGAATCTCCCGTTGCACGCGCTCAGCCACTTGCAGCGCCATCTGCGGCGTGCAGCCGGGGAATACCGCGGCGAACTCCTCGCCGCCAATGCGGCCGAACAGATCGCCGCGGCGAAGTGCAGCACGGCCGCTTTCGGCAATGTGCTGCAGCACGTTATCGCCTTCCTGGTGGCCGTAGGTGTCGTTGATGACCTTGAAGTCATCGATGTCCAGCATGAGAAACGATAGCGGAGTGCACTGTTGTCGTGCCTGTTCGAATTCGTGGTCGGCGCCTTCGAAGAAATGCCGGCGGTTGCTGCTGCGGGTCAGGGCGTCGGTGGTCGCCAGCCGATGCAGTTCGGACTCCAGCTGTTTCTTGTCGGTGATGTCTTCGGCGATGCCGACAATGATCACCGGCTGCCCAGGCTCGGCCTGCCGGTTGATGAAGCACTTGTCGCTGATCCAGCGCAGCTGGCCATCGGCGGTGATGATTCGGTACTCGCGGTCTTCAACGGCACCTTTGTCCAGTACGTCCGCCAGGCTGCGCTCGGCGTACTCGAGATCGTCGGGGTAAATGCTGTCGCGCCATTGGTTGTAGTCGGCCAACAGCAGGTCGGCGCTGCGGCCGAAAATCCGTTCATAGGCGGGGCTGACATACAGCACCTGGCGGGTTTCCCAATTGAATGCCCACAGCACCGCGTTGACGCTCACCAGCAAGGTGTTGAGCAGCTGTTCGCGTTCGCTCAGGCGCGCCACCTCGCCTTGGGCGTGCATCAGCGCCATCAGGGTTTGCGCGGCCTCGGGCCACTGCGTGAGGGATGAGTCTTGCTGGTTGTTGACCATCGGCACCAAATCTCAAGGGCGTGCACCGCTCAGGGTTCGAAGCGGCCACAGCGAAGCCCGCCTGGATGGCGAAGTGTCATTGAGATAAGGGATTTAGAGCGAAGTTCCGAAGGGTGCGCCCGGGCATTGGGCGCACCGATCAACGGCTTCAGGTAGCGCTTGGGCGCAGGGAATAGGTTTTCAGCTGGTCGGCGAAGTCGCGCAGCGATTGAATACCGCTGGCTTCGGCTTCGTGTACCCAATCCTTGATGGCGGCCAGCATGTCGTGGCCATTTGAGCTGGTCTTGACCCAGATCTGCTGCAAGGCCAGGCGTTTCTCGTAGATTACCTTCAGTGCCTGGCTGTGCTCGAGCATGTTCTGGATGCGTACGTGGTGCTTGTCGTCCAGCAGGCTGGTTTCCCGCGAGAGCAAACGCTTGGCGCGGTGGAACTGGTGGCGGACCGAGTGATCGACCTTTTCCAGCTCTTGCTTGACCAGCGGCCCGATCACCAGCTTGCGGTACTGGGCCATGATCTGGAAGCGGTTGTTGAGGATCGCCATGGCGGTGTCCATGTCCAGGTTGCCCTTGCCTTCGACACGATGGGCAATCGGCGCGACCCGCTGGACCTTGGCCAGGCGCAGGAAGCTGAACATTTGAATCCAGGCCCAGCCCAGATCGAATTCCCACTTCTTCACCGACAGTTTTGCAGAGTTAGGGTAGGTGTGATGGTTGTTATGCAGCTCTTCACCACCGATCAGGATGCCCCAGGGCACCAGGTTGGTCGCCGCATCGCGGCACTCGAAGTTGCGGTAGCCGACGGCATGGCCCAGACCATTGACCACACCGGCGGCCCACACCGGGATCCACATCATCTGGATGGCCCAGATGGTGATGCCGATAGTGCCGAACAGCAGCAGGTCGATAACGGCCATGATCGCTACACCCAGCAGTGGAAAACGGGTGTAGACGTTGCGTTCGATCCAGTCATCCGGGCAGTTCTTGCCGTAGATGCGCAGCGTCTCGGGGTTTTCCGCTTCGGCTCGGTACAGCTCGGCGCCTTTGCGCAGAACGGTGGACAAGCCCTTGACCACCGGGCTGTGCGGGTCATCGACGGTTTCGCATTTGGCGTGATGCTTGCGGTGGATGGCGGTCCACTCGCGGGTGTTCTGCGCCGTGGTCAACCACAGCCAGAAGCGGAAGAAATGTTTCAGGCCGGCATTCAACTCAAGCGAGCGATGGGCTGAGTAACGGTGCAGATAGACCGTGACGCCGATAATCGTGACGTGGGTCATCAGCAGGGTGACTGCCACCAGTGACCAGGGCGACAAGCCGAGAAAACCTTCGTACCACATAGGCTATAGGGCCCTCGAAAAAGAAAAAAACAGCCGATGCATTATCACTAAGCGGACAGATAAAACCAGTCGCCCTTTCAGATATGAGTGGCAGGATGTGTCTTTAAACTATAATCCCGACTTTTTCGTAGGGACATGGACAGCCTTATGTCTGCCAGCTATCGCGATGCCATGCGTGCAGCGCTGCTTTACCTGCTGATTTCCGTGGCCTGGATGCTGCTCAGTGGCTATTTATTGAGCAGTTTATTCGATAACTCGGCCGAGCGCTTACGCTGGCAACTGATCAACGGTTATGCCTGGGTGGTGCTGAGCGCGGGCGTGATCTTCATTGTACGGAGTCGACTGTTGCGTTGCCTGGGCGTCGGCGCGAAATGGCGTGCACGAAGCGAAGACCGCGAGCGTCTGCGCCAGGCCGCCGCCGTGTTCGATTGCACCCGTGAAGGGGTGTTGGTCACCGATCACCAAGGGCGGATCGTGCATGTGAACCGCGCCTTCATGGAGATCACCGGCTATCAGCGTGAAGAAGTGCTGGGACGTCAGCCCAGCCTGTTCAAGTCGGGGCATCATCCACCCGCGTTCTACCAGGCGATGTTCGCCACGCTCAACAGCGTCGGCGAGTGGAGCGGGGAAATCTGGAACCGGCGCAAAAGCGGCGAAATCTACCCGCAATGGCAAACCATCCGCATCATCCACGACGACCAGGGGCGTTGCAGTCAATTCGTGGCGGTGTTTTCCGACATCAGCGCGATCAAGGACTCTGAACATGAATTGAGGCACCTGGCTCATCACGATCCGCTCACCGGCCTGCCCAATCGACTACTGTTCACCGACCGCGCCACGCAAGCCCTGGCATCGGCGCAGATCCACAAGCGTGGCTGTGCCTTGCTGATGATCGATCTGGATCACTTCGTGATGATCAACGACAGCCTCGGGCACTCGATGGGTGACCAATTGCTCAAGGCGGTGGCCGAGCGCTTGCGTGCCATGTTCGACCCTGGGGTCACCCTGGCGCGCCTGGGGGGCGATGAGTTCGCCGTGCTGGCCGAAAGCTGTCCGCAACTGATGCAGGCCGCGGCGCTGGCCCAGCGGATCATCGAGGGCCTCAAGGAGCCTTTCGACATTCAGGGGCATCGGCTGTTCATCAACGCCAGTATCGGTATCAGCCAGTTCCCCAGTGATGCATTGAGTGCCGAGCAGTTGTTGCGTAACGCCGATTCGGCACTGTTCAAGGCCAAGAGCGCCGGGCGCAATGGCTATGCCCTGTACACCGAAGAATTGACCGCCCATGCCCAGCAGCGGGTCGAGACCGCCTCTGAGCTGCGCAGGGCGCTTGAGCAGGACGAGCTACGGGTGTTTTACCAGCCGGTTCACGATCTCAAGACCCGTCGCCTGGTCGGCGTCGAGGCGCTGGTGCGCTGGGAGCATCCGCAGCGCGGCATGGTGTCACCTGCGCAATTCATTCCGGTTGCCGAGCGAACCGGGCTGATCGCCCAGATCGACGCCTGGGTGATGCGCCAGGCCTGTGAGCAGATGTGCCAATGGCAGCAGGCGGGCGTGGCGTTGTCGTTTGTCGCGGTGAATGTGTCATCGCGTTTGTTCGCCGGCCGTGAGCTCTACCAACAGGTTGCGCAGGTGCTGCGCGAAACCGGCCTGGACCCAATCTGCCTGGAGCTGGAAGTCACCGAGAGCGCGGTGATGGAAGATCCAGAGGTCGCGCTCGAGCAAATGCACCGGCTACGGGAGTTGGGTGTGCAGTTGGCCATTGATGATTTCGGCACCGGTTATTCGTCGCTGTTGCGGCTCAAGCGCCTCCCGGTACAGAAACTCAAGATCGACCAGGGCTTTGTCGCCGGGTTGCCGTTGGACGATGACGACGCGGCCATCGTGCGGGTAATCATCGCCCTGGCGCAGAGCATGGGCATGCAGGTGCAAGCCGAAGGCATCGAGCAGGTCGAGCAGGCGGCGTTCCTGCTCGAACACGGTAGTCACCTGGGGCAGGGTTACTGGTTTGGGCGGCCGGTGCCGGCTGGGCAATTGGATTGGTCACGTGCTCCGGTAATCGCTTGAACAACCGCAAACCCTTGTCCCACCGAATAATCTCTTCTGGTTATATAAACATTCTTAAATAGTCTTTTTAAGAATATCCGCGCCTCTCTACTATTGGTCTCACGCCGCAAGCAGTGCCGCCACTGCCAGGCAATCTCTCAGTCGAAGGAGCAGCACCATGAGCGCATCTCTACGTAGCGTTGACGGCCAGGACGAAGCAACCATCCTGCGCGAAATCCAGAGCGCCTTGCGCGACCTGCGGTTTGGTGCGGTGGAAATCACCGTGCACAACGCCCAGGTGGTCCAGATCGAGCGCAAGGAAAAATTCCGCTTGCAGCAGCCGGGCAATAAACCGGGCTGAAGCGAAAGATCAAAAGATCGCAGCCTGCGGCAGCTCCTACAGAGGCACGCAATTCCCTGTAGGAGCTGCCGAAGGCTGCGATCTTTGAGCAGGCAACCCGATTCCAGATCATAAGAAAAGCCAACACATTTAAGAATTCCAGGAGCTTTCACCATGTCGTCGATTCGCCATTTCGCTTTGGCCGCCCTGGCCAGCGCCCTGTTTGCCGGTTCCGCCGTTGCCAAGGATTACGAACTGCTCAACGTGTCGTACGATCCGACCCGTGAGCTGTACCAGGATTACAACGCTGAATTCGTAAATTTCTGGAAGAAAAGTAATCCAAGCGACAGCGTGAAAATCCAGCAGTCCCACGGTGGCTCGGGTAAACAGGGCCGGGCGGTGATCGACGGCCTGCGCGCCGATGTGGTGACCTTGGCCCTGGCCGGCGACATCGACGAAATCGCCAAGCTCGGCAAGACCCTGCCGGCCGACTGGCAGAAGCGTCTGCCGGAAGCCAGCACGCCATACACTTCGACCATCGTGTTCCTGGTGCGCAAGGGCAACCCTAAAGGGATCAAGGACTGGGGCGACCTGGTCAAGAACGACGTATCGGTGATCACCCCGAACCCGAAAACCTCCGGCGGTGCGCGCTGGAACTTCCTCGCGGCCTGGGCCTATGGCCTGAAATCCAACGGCGGTGACGAAGCCAAGGCCAAGGAATACGTGCAAACCCTGTTCAAGCACGTGCCTGTGCTGGACACCGGTGCTCGTGGCTCGACCATTACCTTCGTCAACAACGGTCAGGGTGACGTGTTGCTGGCCTGGGAAAACGAAGCGTTCCTGGCACTGAAAGAAGATGGCGGCGCCGACAAGTTCGAGATCGTCGTGCCTTCGCTGTCGATCCTTGCCGAGCCTCCAGTGGCCGTGGTCGACAAGAACGCCGAGAAAAAGGGCAACGAGCAGATCGCCGAAGCCTACCTCAAGCACCTGTACAGCCCTGCCGGCCAGGAAATTGCCGCGAAAAACTTCTATCGTCCACGTGACAAGGATGTGGCCGCCAAATACGCCCAGCAGTTCCCGAAACTGGACCTGGTCACCATCGACAAAGACTTCGGCGGCTGGAAAACCGCGCAGCCGAAATTCTTCAACGACGGCGGCGTATTCGACCAGATTTACCAGGCGCAGTAATCTTAAATAGCCATCAAGGAGCCTCGGATCGCGATTCGAGGCTTTGTGCATTCTCAACCAGGGACTTTTATGTCGCGTCGTATCTCCCCCGTCATACCCGGCTTCGGGCTGACGCTGGGCTACACCTTGGTGTACCTCAGCCTGATTGTGCTCATACCACTGGCGGCGATGTTCGTGCATGCCGCTCAACTCACCTGGGATCAGTTCTGGGCAATCATCTCGGCGCCACGGGTGCTGGCGGCGTTGAAGCTGAGCTTCGGCACCGCCCTGTACGCCGCGATCATCAACGGCATCATCGGCACGCTGCTGGCCTGGGTGCTGGTGCGCTATACCTTCCCTGGGCGCAAGGTCATCGATGCGATGATCGACTTGCCCTTCGCATTGCCCACCGCCGTGGCCGGTATTGCGCTGACCGCGCTGTATACCCCCACCGGGTTGGTAGGGCAGTTTGCAGCGGATCTGGGTTTCAAGATCGCCTACACCCCCCTGGGCATCACTCTTGCCCTCACTTTTGTGACACTTCCATTCGTAGTACGTACGGTACAGCCGGTATTGGCCGATATACCCCGTGAAGTGGAAGAAGCGGCGGCGTGCCTGGGTGCCAAGCCCTGGCAGGTTGCCCGGCATATCCTGTTGCCCGCACTGCTTCCGGCCTGGCTTACCGGTTTCGCCCTGGCCTTTGCCCGCGGGGTCGGCGAGTACGGTTCGGTGATTTTCATCGCCGGCAACATGCCGATGAAAACCGAGATCCTGCCGCTGCTGATCATGGTCAAGCTCGACCAATACGATTACACCGGCGCTACCTCCATTGGTGTACTGATGCTGGTGGTTTCCTTCATTCTGTTGCTGCTGATCAACTTGCTGCAGCGGCGCATCGAAACCCCATAAGGAGGCGCGAACAATGTCCCAATCGTCTATTGCTGCCGCCTCTTCGGCCAACGCTGCCCGCCGTGGCAGTGCAACCTCGCGGCGAATCCTGATCGGCCTTGGCTGGCTGATTTTTGCGCTGTTCCTGTTACTGCCGCTGTTCATCGTGGTGTCCCAGGGTTTGAAAAATGGCCTGGGTGCGTTCTTCACCGCGATCTTCGAGCCCGACGCACTGTCGGCGCTGAAACTCACGGTGATTGCCGTACTGATTTCGGTGCCGTTGAACCTGGTGTTCGGTGTCAGTGCCGCGTGGTGCGTGAGCAAGTACTCGTTCCGCGGCAAAAGCATGCTGGTGACCCTGATCGACCTGCCGTTCTCGGTATCGCCGGTAATCGCCGGTCTGGTCTATGTGCTGATGTTCGGCGCCCAGGGGCTGTTCGGCCCGTGGCTGCAGGATCACGACATCCAGATCGTCTTCGCCTTGCCGGGCATCGTGCTGGCGACGATTTTCGTCACCGTGCCGTTCGTGGCCCGTGAGCTGATTCCGCTGATGCAGGAGCAGGGCACTCAGGAGGAGGAGGCCGCGCGTTTGCTCGGGGCCAATGGCTGGCAGATGTTCTGGCACGTCACCGTGCCCAACATCAAATGGGGCCTGATCTACGGCGTGGTGTTGTGTACCGCGCGGGCCATGGGTGAATTCGGTGCGGTGTCGGTGGTTTCCGGGCACATTCGCGGGGTGACCAACACCTTGCCGCTGCACGTCGAGATCCTCTACAACGAATACAACCACGTGGCCGCGTTTGCCGTGGCGAGCCTGTTGCTGATCCTGGCGCTCTTCATCCTGCTGCTCAAGCAGTGGAGCGAAAACCGTATTAACCGCCTGCGCGCCAGCGCCGCGGAGGAATGATTTCATGTCGATCGAAGTGCGTAATGTCAGCAAGAATTTCAATGCGTTCAAGGCGCTCAATGACATCAGCCTGGACATTCAGAGCGGTGAGCTGGTGGCGTTGCTTGGCCCGTCCGGTTGCGGCAAGACCACGTTGCTGCGGATCATCGCCGGCCTGGAAACCCCGGACCAGGGCAACATCGTGTTCCACGGCGAAGACGTCTCCGGCCACGATGTGCGTGACCGCAATGTCGGTTTCGTGTTCCAGCACTACGCCTTGTTCCGCCACATGACGGTGTTCGACAACGTCGCGTTCGGCCTGCGGATGAAGCCGAAAAACCAGCGCCCGAGCGAAAGCCAGATCGCAACCAAGGTGCACGAACTGCTGAACATGGTGCAGCTGGACTGGTTGTCGGATCGCTACCCGGAACAACTCTCCGGTGGCCAGCGTCAGCGTATCGCCCTGGCCCGCGCCCTGGCGGTGGAGCCGAAAGTGCTGCTGCTCGACGAACCCTTCGGCGCCCTCGACGCCAAGGTCCGTAAAGAGCTGCGTCGCTGGCTGGCGCGCCTGCACGAAGACATCAACCTGACTTCGGTGTTCGTGACCCACGACCAGGAAGAGGCGATGGAAGTGGCCGATCGCATCGTGGTGATGAACAAGGGCGTGATCGAGCAGATCGGTTCACCGGGCGACGTCTACGAAAATCCGGCCAGCGATTTCGTCTATCACTTCCTCGGCGATTCGAACCGCCTGCATCTGGGCGAAGACAATCACGTGCTGTTCCGTCCGCACGAAGTGTCGTTGTCGCGGCATGAACTGGAAGATCACCATGCGGCCGAAGTGCGGGATATCCGTCCGCTGGGCGCGACCACTCGCGTGACGCTGAAGGTCGAAGGGCAGAGCGATCTGATCGAGGCCGAAGTGGTGAAGGATCACGACAGCCTGATCGGCCTGGCGAAGGGCGAGACGCTGTTCTTCAAGCCGAAGGTCTGGCAGAAAGTCGCCAACATCTAAAGCAAAAGCTTCGCGGGCAAGCCCGCTCCTACAGGGGATCGGTGTTGTACACATGTTATGTGACCGACCGAAAACCCCTGTGGGAGTGAGCCTGCTCGCGATGACGTGTTATGCAGCAGCGCGATTCGGATTGACCCGCACCCCACCAGCTCGCGCCTCGATCTGCTCTTTGAGCTTATGCCGCAACCCCAGCAAAAACGCCAACTCAGCCACCACAAACAACGGCCCGACAATCAACCCCGTCACATCATCGACAAACGCCGGCTTGCGCCCTTCGTAGTGATGCCCGACAAACTGAATCGCCCAGCCGATCACAAACATCCCAACGCCGCTCGCCAGCCACACCAGCGTGCTTTGCTGCGCCAGTGCCTGACCTGCCCAAACGCACAGCCCCAGCAACACCGTCATCAACAGGCCGAGGCGCAACTCCAGGCGCAGGTAGAACCACGCCGACGCCAAAGACACCAGCACTGCTGGCGAAAGCCAGCCCCCGGCCCATTGCGGACGGGACAGCAATACCGCCACCGCCACGACGATCAATGGAATGCCGACGAAGTGGCTGGCGATGTTGCGCGGATCGCGGTGGTAGGCGGCGTATTGACTGAGATGGTCAACGAGGCTTTTTTTCATTGTTATTCCTCCTGTAGGGTGACTGATCATGCCTTGCGGCCGTTTCACGCTCTGTCAGCCAGGCGACAATCTCTAGGAGTTTTCATGGATAAGCAGGTCTGGCGTGCGCGCCTGATGCGTGGTCAGTGGTTCAGCCATCTGCCTGTGTCCCTACAGGATAGTCTGCTCAATGCTGCGCGGGTGCGGCAGCTGTCAGCGGGTCAGCTTTTGTTCCAGCGTGGCGATCCGCCGTGTGGACTGTACGCGGTGCTTGAAGGCGCGGTACGCGTCGGCGCCGTGAACGAACAGGGCAAGGAGGCATTGCTGGGCCTGGTGGAACCGCCGCACTGGTTCGGCGAGATCTGCCTGTTCGACGGTCAGCCACGTACCCATGATGCGTTCGGCGTGGGGCAGAGCACACTGCTGCACATCCCGCAAACCGTGCTGCTCAAGATGCTCGACGAACAGCCCGGGCATTGGCGGCAACTGGCATTGCTGATGAGCCAGAAACTGCGCATGACCTTCATCAATCTCGAACAGCTGAGCCTGTTGCCAGCCCCGGCCCGTCTGGCCCATCGCTTGCTGATGATCGCCGAAGGCTACGGCCAGCTCGACGAACCGCGGCGCGTTCTGCAACTGCCGCAAGAGCAGCTTGCCGCCATGTTGTCGCTGTCGCGCCAGACCACCAACCAGATCCTCAAGGATTTGCAGGGGCAGGGGATATTGCGTCTCGGTTATGGCGAGATCGAAATCCTCGATGCGCAACGGTTGCGGGCATTGGTTGTCGTTTAGCGACTGTGCAGAGAACGGTTAAAAACCAGCTGGACATCGCCCCAAAACTGCACTAAATACAATGCATATCCACGGTTCGTGGAGTTTTGCACGGTATATGATGCAGGTTGATAAATGGAAAACCTTGGTGAACTGATCCGCTCGCTACGTAAAGAGCAAAAGCTTTCCCAGCAGGCATTGGGAAAACAGTACGGAATGAGCCGCTCAACGATTTCGGGAATCGAGAACAACACCATCTCCGAAATAGGTCTGCGCAAGGTTGAGGCGATTCTCAACGGTTTCGGGTACGAGCTCATTGCCGTGCCTCGTCAGACGAAGCGTCCAACGTTGGACTCTCTGAAAAAGGCAAACTTCCATGGATGAGGCGCAGGAGCAGGACCGGCTGTTCATCAGTGTCTCCGGCGCCTTGGCCGGCACACTCGGTCGTGGTCAATCGCGCAGTGATTCAGTGTTCACCTATGTCGAAAGCACGCAGGAGGAAAACTCGGTTTCGTTGACCATGCCGGCGCGGCTCGAAAGTTACACGTGGGAAAATGGTGTTCCGCCGATTTTCGAAATGAATTTGCCGGAGGGCGCTCTGCTTGATGAGTTGGTGCGCCGATTCAGCAAGGCAGTCAGGGGCTTCGATGATTTTACGATGCTTGCGATCGTTGGCCCGTACCAGCTCGGTCGAGTGGGAATCGCAAACGCGCAAGACTCAAATGACCGTCCACCTGAAACCCGCCTCGCGGACCTGCTGGTTCACGACGGTGCGCAAGGTTTGTTCGAGGATTTATTGCACACCTATGGCCGATATTCAGGCGTCTCTGGCGTGCAGCCGAAGGTGCTTATCCGTGACAGTGCGACGACTATCGACCGGCTGACTCATCGAGGCGCGACGCACCTGGTCAAATCATTCCGTGCAGAGGAATACCCTGAGCTTGCGGCCAACGAGTATTTTTGCATGCGGGCCGCATTGCATTCAGGCCTTGAAGTGCCGAAGTTTGAGCTCAGTGAGCACGGCAAATTCCTGGTCGTCGAACGTTTCGATCTGAACGACCGTGGTTACCTGGGGTTCGAAGATTTCTGTGTCCTGAATGCCTGGCCGTCGAAAGCTAAATACGATGGCTCATACGAAGGTGCCGCGCGGCAGATCAAAGCATTCGTCTCCCCACCGTTGCTCAACAGTGCACTGGAGTCTTTTTTCAAGATTGTTGCGCTCTCGTCCGGCTTGAAGAATGGTGACGCTCACCTGAAAAATTTCGGAGTGTTGTACGAGGATTGCGCTACTGATGCGCAAATCAGCCTTGCTCCGGCCTATGACATCGTCACCACTTCGGTCTATATCAAGAACGACAGCATGGCGTTGTTGCTAGGCGGATCAAAAGCATGGCCCAAGTACAAAATGCTGATGCGCTTTGGCCGGTCGGCCTGCAATCTGACCGAGGGGCGCTGTAAAGAGCTGTTGCAGCAAGTCGCCCATGGTATGGACGTGGCGATGAGCGAAATGGCTGCTCACATCAAGGGCAACAGCGATTTTGCCAACGTTGGCGAAGCGCTTGTGGAGCAGTGGAAATCAGGCATGGCGCGCAGTCTTGTGAGCCGCTGATCAGCGCAATCCATCCCGAAACTGCCCCGGAGTCATCCCCGTCCAGCGCTTGAACGCGCGGCTGAAGCTGCTGGTATCGGCAAACCCCAGCAAATAGCTGATCTCACTCAAAGAGCACTGCGGATCGCGCAGGTGCAGCAACGCCAGGTTTTCGCGGCTTTCGTTGAGCAGCGTATCGAAGCGACAACCCTCATCCGCCAAGTGCCGTTGCAGGCTGCGCAGGCTCAGGTGCAGGGCCTTGGCGATGTGTTCGGCGCTGGGTTCGCCTTCCGGCAATTGCTCTTCAATGGCGTCGCGGACCTTGCGCTCCCACGTCAGCGGTTTGAGTTGCGCGAGGGTGCGGTTGAGCACGGTTTCGTTGTGTTCAGCCAGTTCCGGGTTGGCATCGTCCAGGTGACTGTCGAAATCAGTCAGCGCGAATTCCAGCCGATCCTCGCCGGTGGCGAAATACACCGGTGAGCGAAAGACCTTGTGCCATTGGTGCGGGTCCGCAGGCTCGGGGCGACGCAAGTACACCGCCAGCGGTGCATAGTCGCGGCCTAGGCGATTGCGGCAAGTTCGCACGTAAATCGCCACGAAGGCGTCGATGGCTTCGAAGGCCGGGGCCGGATTGCCTGGCGGGATTTTCAGATGGAAACAGTAGCGGTCATCGGCGCGGGTCAGTTCCAGTTCCAGGGCGTCGCTGACCACCTGGTGATAGCGCACGATACGCTCGAAGACTTCCCGCAGGCTGCCGCTGGCCACCAGTGCATAACCGAGCGCGTGGAAGGTGGTTGGGCTGACGAAGCGCGAGACGCGCAGGCCAATCGCCGGATCGCCGCTGACCTGCACCGCGATTTCCCACAGGCGCGTGGTGCCGGACAACGGATAACGGGCGTTCGGGTCGTCCATCAGTTGCGGGTCGAGCCCGGCCTGTTGGCACAGGGCGGTGCTGTCGAGGCCCAGGGCGTCGAGTTGCTTGCGCAGGGCGCGGGTCCAGCTGGCGAGGGAGGTCGGTTCAGTCATGCTGATTGGCGCTTCCGGTCAACAGGTTGGCGTTCTCGGCTACCGCTCCAGGCGAGTGAAGCGGGCAGGATGCGAACATCAATAACCAGAGGATGGAAGCATGCAAGGTACTTCTGCAAGTCCCCAGCGACTGAATGCAGCTGCGCGATCGGCACATATTCGCCAAGTGTTGCTGGCCAAGGGCGTCGAACTGCGCGAGCGCTACCCGATTCTCAAGCACCAGGACGCCTTGGGCGCGGGCATCCTGGCCTTCGCGCTGACCGGCATGATCGGTTCCGCAGCGCTCTACATCGAGGGCTACATCGCCTGGTGGGTATGCTTGCTGCTCAATGCTTTTTTCGCTTCCCTGACCCACGAACTTGAGCACGACCTGATTCACAGCATGTACTTTCGCAAGCAGCGGGTGCCGCACAACCTGATGATGGGCCTGGTCTGGCTGGCGCGTCCGAGTACGATCAATCCGTGGATTCGTCGTCACCTGCACCTCAATCACCACAAGGTATCCGGCTCCGAGACCGACATGGAGGAGCGCGCCATCACTAATGGCGAGCCTTGGGGTTTCGTGCGGTTGTTGATGATTGGCGACAACATCATGTCGTCGTTCATCCGCATGTTGCGGGCCAAGACCTGGGCGATGAAGTTCAGCATCATCCAGCGCACCCTGAAGGTCTACGCACCGCTGGCGCTGATGCACTGGGGCGCGTGGTACGTGTTTCTCGGCTTCCACGCCGCGAACGGCATCGCGTACCTGATGGGCACGCCGATCGAGTGGTCGGCGACCACGTTGTCGGTGATGAACGTGATTGATATCGCCGCGGTGGTGATCATCGGCCCGAATGTGCTGCGCACCTTTTGCCTGCACTTCATCAGTTCGAACATGCACTACTACGGTGACATCGAGCCGGGGAACGTGATGCAGCAGTGCCAGGTGCTGAATGCCTGGTGGTTGTGGCCGTTGCAGGCGTTCTGCTTCAACTTCGGCAGCAGCCACGGGATTCATCACTTTGTGGTGAAGGAACCGTTCTACATCCGCCAGATGACCGTGCCGGTGGCGCACAAGGTGATGCGTGAGATGGGGGTGCGGTTCAATGATTTCGGCACGTTTGCGCGGGCGAACCGGTTTGTGCGTAATGAGGCAGTTCAGGGTGAAACGGTAGAGGGTGCGCGCGTCTGATGGCCTCATCGCGGGCAAGCCCGCTCCCACAGGTTTCTGCGTTGAATGCAAAATTTTCATTCAGCACAATCACTGTGGGAGCTGGCTTGCCAGCGATAGCGATCTTTCAGACAACCTCAATCCGGCTGAAAAGGCGACTCACTCAAGATCACCCCGGTCTCATCGACATATTTCTGCCAATGCCCGATCAGCAACTCGAGCCTCTCGGGCTGGCTCAGCGCCAGGTCATGAATCTCCCCCGGATCGCTACCCAAATCATAAAGCTGCCAGGTCGCCGGCCCCACCGGCCCCGGAATGAACACTGCTTTCCATTGCCCTTGGCGAATCGCCCGCCGCCCGAACAACTCCCAACCCGTCACGGTGTGCTCGTCATGCACCTGCGCCGTTTCGCCCGACAGAAACCCCAGCCACGACTTGCCACGCAACGGCGCCACTGGCTTGCCGCGCCATTGCTTGCCCGGATGACGCACCCCGGCGAGGTCGAGGATGGTCGGCGTGATGTCCATCACCGTGCCGAATCCATGGCTGATCTGCCCCTTGAGCGGCAGTTGCGGGTAATGCACCAGCGCCGGTACCCGAATCCCGCCTTCAGTGGTGAATGCCTTGAACAGCCGCGAAGGCGCGGTCGCCACTTGTGCCCAGTTCGGCCCGTACCAGACGTACGAGTTGGCGCGACCGATGTTGTCCAGGCTGTTGTCGTAATGCTGGTTGAGGTAGGTCAGCAACTGCGGACCGAATTTCGGGAAGGCCTCCAGCAGCGCACCTTCGGCGCCGTTATCGGACATGAACAGGATGAACGTGTTGTCCAGTTGCCCCTGGTTGCGCAGGTAGTCGACGACGCGACCGATGTTCCAGTCCATGCGCTCGACCATCGCCGCATAGACCTCCATGGCCCGTGCGGAAATCTGCCGTTGTTCGTCGCTCAAGGCGTCCCATTGGGCGCTGAGCTGGATCAGCGGATGCGGTTCTACATCGGCGTCGATCAGCCCCAGGGCCTTGAGTTTTTCCAGGCGCTCCAGACGCAGCACTTCAGGGCCTGCGTCATAGCGGCCGCGATATTTCTCCACCACTTCGGCAGGTGCCTGCAATGGCCAGTGCGGCGCCGAGAACGGCAGATAAGCGAAGAACGGCCGGGTCTGGTCACGCTCCTTGAGGTATTGCAGCAGCTTGTCGCCGAAGGCATCGGAGGAGTAGAAATCCTTCGGCAGTTCATCGATGAATTGATCGTCTTCGATGTACAGCGCCGGGGTGGATTTCAGCAGGCCCGGCGTGTGTTCGTCATAGGTCGGTTCGAAACCGTAATGGTTGGCGGCGCCGGGCAGCAGCGAGAACGAACGCTCGAAACCGCGGGCATGGGGTGCCAGTTCAGCGGTCAGGCCAAGATGCCATTTGCCGCTCATCAACGTCTGGTAACCGGCCTCGCGCAGCAGCTCGGGCAAGGCGACAACGCGGTCGTTCAGGTACCCCTCGTAACCGGGTTTGCCGATCAGCTCCGGCGTCAGTGCTTCGGCCATGGTGCCGATGCCGGCGATGTGGTGATCGGTGCCGGTCAGCAGCATCGAGCGCGTCGGCGAGCAGGTGGGCGCGGTGTGGAAATCGGTCAGGCGCAGGCCGTTGTTGGCCAGTGCATCGAGGTTCGGCGTGGCGATCTCGCCGCCGAATGCGCCGAGATCGGAAAAGCCAAGGTCATCGGCCAGAATCACCAGAAAGTTGGGGCGTTGCGGCATCAAGAATCTCCTGTTCAGCAGGCAATGAAAGACAACGGCAAGTCACGCACCTGCACCGGTACCGGTGGTTGGTAGTGGTCGTCGCTGGTGAGTTCGTGCAGCAGTTCTTCGCGCAGCTGGTGGAAGTCGAAACTGCTGCGCAGACGCGGATGAGGCAGGGCGATGTCGACCACTTGCTTGATGCGTCCGGGACGCGGCTCCATTACCACCACGCGGTCGGCAAGAAAGATCGCTTCCTCGACATCGTGGGTGACCAGTATCGTGGTGATTTTTGCCCGGGCGCGGATCGCCAGCAGTTCATCCTGCATTTGTTGGCGGGTCAGGGCGTCGAGGGCGCCGAAGGGTTCGTCCAGCAACAGGATCCGTGGGCTGGCCACCAGGCCGCGAGCGATCGCCACCCGTTGCGCCATGCCACCGGAGAGCTGGTGTGGATAGGCACGGCTGAAGTCGCGCAGGCCCACCAGGTCAATGAAATCACTGATGCGTTTGTGCTTTTCATCAGCGCTCAATGGCTCGTTGACCAGGCCCAGGCCGATGTTGTCCGCCACCGTCAGCCAAGGAAACAGACGGTGTTCCTGAAAGACGATGCCGCGCTCGCCGCCGATGCCGGTGACGGCTTTGCCATCGACGCTGATCTGCCCGCGAAACTGCGTATCGAGGCCTACCAGCAGCCGCAGCAAAGTGGATTTTCCACAGCCGCTGGAGCCGACGATGGCGACGAATTCACCCTCGGCGATGTCCAGGTTGAATTCGCGAATGGCCTCCAGTTCAAAACCGTCGACGTCGAAGGTTTTGCCCACGTGGTTGAAGCTGACAATGGGTGCGTTCATGCGTGTCTCCAGCGGGTGGCGCGCGTTTCGAGGCGTTGGCCAATGAGGTTGAGCAGGGCGCCGGTGAGGCCGACCAGCAACATGCCGGCCATGATCAGGTCCATGCGCAGCAGTTGTTGGGCGCCGATCATCTGGCTGCCGATGCCACCGTTGGACGGCATGAAATATTCGGCGCCGATGGTGCCCAGCCAGGCGTAGATCAGGCTCAACCGGAGCCCGGCGAAAATACCCGGTGCGGCCCCCGGCAGCACCAGTCGGCCGAGACGTTGCCGCAGATTCAGGCGCAGCACTCGGGCGGCCTCGTTCAATTGCGGCGAGAGATTGGCGACGCTGCGTTGGGTGGCGATGAACAATGGGAAAAACGCGGCGAGGGCGACGAATACCCACTTGGCCAGTTCGCCCAAACCGAACCAGGCGGTGAGCAGCGGCACCCAGGCGAAAATTGCGATCTGACGCAGGGCGGCGAGGGTTGGTCCGAGGACTCGTTCGCTCGTGCGCGACAGCCCCAGCAACAAGCCCAGGGCAAAGCCAAGGCCGCCGCCGAGCAACAGGCCGCCGAGGGTGCGACCCAGGCTCAGGGCCATGCCGCTGATCAACGTACCGTTGAGCAAACCGTTCCCGGTGGTTACCAGCACCGCCAGCGGGCTGACCAGGATGTTGGCGTCGACCCATTGCTGATTCGTCGCCAGTTGCCACACCAACAGCAACGCCAATGGCAGCAACCAGGGTTGCAGGCGCTGCCAGCCTTGATATTTCGGGCCTCGGCGGATTTCGGCCGTGGCCGGATGCGGCCAGTGCACCAGCTTCTTGTCCAGCAGGCCGATGCCGCGATCCATGACCACGCCGATCAAGCCAATCACGACGATGCAGACGAACACGGTGTCGAGCATGAACAGTTGTCGCGCCCAGACCATCAGGAAACCAATGCCTTCGCTGGAGGCGAGCAGTTCGACGGCGAGCAGTGACGTCCAGCCTGCGGCCAGCGCCAGGCGTACGCCGGCCATGAAGGCCGGCAGTGCGGCGGGCAGCACCAGGCGGCGGATCAGCAATCGCGGCGGCAGGCGCAGTACCGTAGCAGCTTCACGCAGCCTGGGTTGTGCATCACGCACACCCACCAAGGTGTGCAGGGTCACCGGCACCACGATGGCCTTGATCAGCACCACCAGTTTCAACACTTCGCCGATGCCGAAAAACACCATGAACAGGGGAATCCATGCCAGCGTCGGGACTTGCGCCAAGCTGGCGAATATCGGGAACACCAGGCGTTCGAGCGTGCGATTGAAGCCCAGCGCCGCGCCCAATACCGCGCCCGCGGTGATCCCGGCAAGCAGGCCCCAGAACAGGCGTTGCAGGCTGATCCATAAATGGCTCCACAGCTCGCCATGCGACAGCTCCACCGCACTGTTCCAGACCAGCGAGGGCGC
The DNA here is from genome assembly GCF_000282475.1 of Pseudomonas sp. GM78. Taxonomy (GTDB): domain Bacteria; phylum Pseudomonadota; class Gammaproteobacteria; order Pseudomonadales; family Pseudomonadaceae; genus Aquipseudomonas. The sequence continues at coordinate 13,087 of NZ_AKJF01000029.1, read as the reverse complement.
CGGCAGGATCTGTTCACTCATCCATTGATTGCGGCTGGCCAGCCACCACAGCGCAAACAGGCTGAGTGGCAGCAGCCAGGGTAAAAGCCGCTGGCTCAGGGTTGGCCAAAGCCGCCGACCATTGAGCGGTGGCGCGGCGAGCGGCAGGCTGAGCAGGGAAACACGAGCCATGGGCGAGACCTCCGTTGTCGGGTTGCAATACGGCCTGCCTTTTGTGGGAGCGGGGTGTATGCAAAATAGTTCTATAAAAAATCAAATCAATACTATTGGGAGATAAGCCAGACCATTTAAGGCCTCCAGCCAAAACGCATCCAATGCATTCGAAGAATATTTTTGATGCTGCTTATGCATATCGCTCCACGAGCCCCGTCGTTGCTTGCTTAGGTCTAAACGATATAAAAATGTGAATTTATAGTATTTAAGTGCTGATCAAGATTGAGCCTACTTTCTGCTCCTCAACGCCGTCGTCACCAGGAGCCGTACCCATGAGCATCCCCTTCAAACGTGTCTTCAGCCTGCTCGCCATACCGGCTCTGGCGGGCTTGCTGGCGTTCACCGCCCAGGCCGCTGAACTCAAGGAAATCCGCATCGCCGTGCCCGACCTCAGCGCCGGCACGCAACACAGCGCAGGCGGCGTGGTGGACGTGTTGCGCGATCAACAGATTTACGAAAAGGCCTTTGCCGACCAGGGCATCAAGATTCAGTGGAATTTCTTCAAGGGCGCAGGTCCCGTGATCAACGAAGCCTTTGCCAACGATCAAGTCGATCTGGCATACCTCGGTGACCTGGCGGCGATCATCGGCAAGTCCAATGGCCTGGATACGCGGGTGCTGAGTGCCTCGGCGCGCGGGGTGAAGCATTACCTGGGCGTAGTGCCGGGCTCGGGGATCAAGACCCTGCAGGACCTCAAGGGCAAACGCGTGGCGATTTTTCGCGGCACTGCCAGCCAGTTGTCGTTTGATGCAGCGCTGGCCAGCCAGGGTTTGAGCGAGAAGGACCTGAAAGTCATCAACCTGGATTTCAACGCTGCAGTGGCCGCGCTCGCCGCCAGGCAGATCGATGCGTCGTGGGGCGGTTCCAATTTGACGGCGTTGCAAGCCAAAGGCCTGGCCGAGTTGCCGTTGAACACCAAGGACCTGGGTGGCGCGGGCAGTGTTCAGGCGGTATTGGTGGCCAATGGCAAGTTTGTCGACGAGCACCCGCAGGTGGTGGCGAAACTGCTCAAGGCCCAACAGCAGGCGGTGCAATGGCTGACCCAGGACAGCAACAAGCAAGCGTACATTCAGTTGGTGTCCGGGCTTGCGAGTTATCCGTCGGTGATTCTGACCGAGGATTTGAAGGACCAGAACCTGAGCGAGGTGTTCCCCTCGACCCTGGACCCGGTGTTCCTGGGTAAATTGCAGGATGCCGTGGACCTGGCTTCGCAGCAGAAGCTGATTCGCAAGTCGTTCAAGGTGAGTGATTGGGTGGTGCCGGAGTTGGCTGCGGCAAAACTCTAAATCTCTAGCGCTCTTGCGGGCCTCTTCGCTGGCAAGCCAGCTCCCACAGGGATCTCCAGTGCACATGCATTTTGTGAGCACCAGAAAAACCTGTGGGAGCTGGCTTGCCAGCGATGGGGCCCTAAACCGCGACAGCAATCTCCTGCTTGTCCACCGCCACCAATATCTCGATCATCGCCCGCGCCGCCGGCGACAACCTGAACCCTGTGCGACTGACAATCCCGCAGCGGGCATTCATGCTCTCGATGTTCTGCGGCAGATTGCGCCAGTGCAGTAACACCAGCGAACCCTGGGCGATGTCTTCGACAAAGGCCTCTTGCGTCCCCACGCCAATCGCATTCGATTGCAGCACGATTTTCACCAGCGCCGGGAAATGCTCGGTCTCGATAGTCGGGGAAAAGTCCATGCGCCCACTGAGGTTCGCCAGCAGTTTGCGGATGCCCGGCGGAATCAGCGTGGTTGCCAGCGGGTAGTCGAACATGTCGTTGGTCGACAGGCTTTCCTTGGCCAGCAACGGATGCCCGGGACGGCAGAAAAACACGCCGCGCCTGGGGGTCAGGGCCTGGGTCTGGAAGTTCGGGTCGGCTTCGAAATGGCGGATGTCGGCGATGAAGAATTCGATCTCTTCGCGGCTTAGCGCGCGGCTGAGTTTTTCCCAGTTATCCACTTCGAAACAGGTGCGCACTTTCGGGTGCGCGTTGATAAATTGCGCGACCGCATCCGGCACCAGTTTCACCGCCGGGGCAGGGCCGCAACCGAAGCGCAGCTCACCGGCGTCGAGCTTGGTCATCTGCGTCACTTCGGCGCTGAGCAGGGCCGCGCCTTGCACCAGACTGCGCGCATGTTGCAACACCACCAGGCCTTCGGGGGTCGGGCGCAAATCCTTGTTGCCACGGTCTACCAGCACGCAGCCGAACTCTTGCTCAAGCCCTTGGATACTGCGGCTGAACGCCGGTTGAGTGATGCCCATGGCGTCCGCCGCACGGACGAAACTGCGGTGTTCGTTGAGGGCGATGAAGTAGCGCAACTGGCGAAGATCCATATGCTTTCCCGGCATCCTAAAAATAGCTCGAAGGCATTTGCGACGAGGGTTGGTTGAGGTTTTAAATGCAAGCTCTTATTCCGTCAACGAAGCATACGAATATCTATTAGACCTAAATTGAATATAGATAGAGCGTTGTTTCGCTGTCGCTCAACCGTCAGCAGTCCGATCGAGGGTCTACCCATGAGCAATGCCGCTTTAGCTGTAAAACCCGCTGTCCACGCGCTTGAAATCCATCCGGTGGCCGGTCGGATCGGTGCCGAGATCCGGGGCGTGAAGCTCTCCGGTGAACTGGATGCCAACACCGTCGAGGCGATCCAGCAGGCGCTGGTGCAGTACAAGGTGATCTTCTTTCGCGAGCAGGCCCACCTCGACGATCAGAGCCAGGAAGCCTTCGCCCATCTGCTGGGCGAACCCGTGGCGCACCCGACCGTGCCGGTGCGTGACGGCACCCGTTTTCTGCTGGAGCTGGACGGTGCCCAAGGCCAGCGCGCCAACTCCTGGCACACCGACGTGACCTTCGTCGACGCCTACCCGAAAGCCTCGATCCTGCGCTCGGTGGTTGCGCCCGCTTTTGGTGGCGACACCCTGTGGGCCAACACCGCCACGGCCTACAACGAACTGACGCCGGAGCTGCGCGAACTGGCGGATAAACTGGTGGCGGTGCACAGCAACGAGTACGACTACGCGGGCGCCAAGCCTGACGTGTCGGAGGAAAAGCTGGAGCGCTACCGCAAGATCTTCACCTCGACCATCTACGAGACCGAGCACCCGGTGGTGCGCGTACACCCCATCAGCGGCGAGAAAAGCTTGCTGCTGGGGCATTTCGTCAAGCGCATCAAGGGTTACTCCCAGGGTGATTCGGCGCACCTGTTCAACCTGTTGCAGAGCCACGTCGTCCGCCAGGAAAACATTGTGCGCTGGCGCTGGCAGGCTGGTGATGTGGCGATCTGGGATAACCGCTCCACCCAGCATTACGCGGTGGATGACTATGGCACCCAGGACCGCGTGGTGCGGCGCGTGACGCTCAAGGGCGAGGTGCCGGTGGGTGTGGCGGGGCAGCGTAGTCAGACGGTGAAGGGGCCGGATATCGGCGGCGTTTGATCTGAAGTAATCGCTGCGATGCGGCGACCCGACAAGCCAGCTCCCACAGTGAATGGTGTTGACCACAATGGATGTGAACGACACGAAACCCTGTGGGAGCTGGCTTGCCAGCGATGCTTTTTCTACCACACGCCGATCTGCACCATTTTCTCGGTTTCCGGCTCTCCGTAGCGAAACCGCTGCCCGCGCAAATCAATCTCCTCATGGCTGATCGTCGTCCGCCGCTTCAACCCTCTCACCCACTCAAACAAATACCCCGCATGCTCTTCCCGAACCGAGGCATACGCCGGGTCAGCACCCAGGTCCCTTAGCTCCTGCGGATCCTTCAACAGGTCGAACAGCTGCGGTCGAAAGCCGTCGTACGCCAGGTACTTCCAGCGCTCGCTGCGCACCATGGTCATGCGGCAGCGGTCGATCGGTTGATGCAAGCGTTCCCGCGCAGGCGCCTGGAAGGCGTAGTCGTATTCACTGATCGCGAATCGGCGCCAGTCAGTTTTTACTCCGTGCAGCAGGGGAATCAGCGAGCGTCCTTCAAGTCGATGCTCGGCCCCCTGCAATCCTAGTGCCTCAAGGAAAGTCGGCAGCGCATCGATGGTTTCCACCAGTCGTTCATCCACCGAACCGCGCGTTGCATCTGCCTCCGGACGCGGGTCGCGAACGATCAGCGGAACCCCCACCGCCGGCTCCAGCAGGAACTCTTTTTCCCCCAGGTAGTGATCGCCAAGGAAGTCGCCATGGTCGCTGGTAAACACGATCAGGGTGTCATCCCAGCGACCGCTGCTCTGCAGGAAATCGAACAACCGCCCGAGCTGGTCATCGACCTGTTTGATAAGGCCCATGTACGTCGGGATCACGTTCAGGCGTACTTCGTCCCGGGAAAAATTCAGGCTCTCCTCGTGCTGACGGAACGCGTTGTACACCGGGTGATCACTGGCCTCGCCCTCGGCTGCACGCACCGGCTCGATCACCTGTTCCGGGCCATACAGCGCGTGATACGGCGCCGGGGCGATATAGGGCCAGTGGGGCTTGATGTACGACAGGTGCAGGCACCAGGGCTGCTCGCCCTGCTCGGCGATGAAGTCGAGGGCGCGGTCAGTGGTGTAGACGGTTTCCGAATGCTGCTCGGGAACGCGCGCCGGCAGATGGGCGTTGCGCATTTTCCAGCCGCTGAGGATTTCGCCCTGTGCGCCTTCGGCAGCGTTGGCCCAGTCGTGCCACGGGTTGCGCCCGGCATAACCGAGGTCGCGCAGGTAGTGGGTGTAGGGCGCGGATTCGCGTTTGTCATCGAATAGCGGGTCGTCGGGGAAGATGCCGTCATGGCGCAAGTACGGCTCGAATCCGACTTCGTTCAGGTGCTCGGCCTGCGCGCTGCCAGGGTCGATGGCCAGCCGCTGCAACGCATCGAGATTAGGCGTGGCGTGGGTCTTGCCCACCAGTGCGGTGCGAATACCGTGGGGGCGCAGGTAGTCACCGATAGTCAGCTCTTCCAGCGGCAAGGGCACGGCGTTCCAGGCGACTTGATGACTGCTGACATAGCGCCCGGTGTAGGCCGACATCCGCGATGGGCCGCAGATTGTGCCCTGGGTATAGGCCCGGCTGAAACGCACGCCAGCGGCGGCCAGGCGATCGATGTTGGGGGTGTGCAAGTGCGGGTGGCCGTAGCACGACAGGTAATCGCGGCGCAGTTGGTCGCACATGATGTACAGCACGTTGCGCACCGGGTTTTGGGTGTTGGGCATGGGGTTCACCGATCGAAAAGACAGGCGAGGTTTTTCGCTGCTGGGGCGGGGTTGAGGCAAGTGCGTTTGGGGAATGGTTTTTATGCAGGAGGTGCATCGCCGCCTGATCGGGCCTCATCGCTGGCAAGCCAGCTCCCACAAGGTTTGTTTGATACATGATTTGTGAACACCATCGATCCCTGTGGGAGCTGGCTTGCCAGCGATGAGGCCCGGTCAGACAGCGAAGTTCTCCAGCGAACACACCTCTTCATCCTGAGCATCAACCTCCTTGATCTGCGCAATCATCGCCTCGGCCAACGGCGACAACCGATACCCCGCGCGACTGACAATCCCGTAGCGGGTGTACAGCTCTTCCAGGTCATCGGCCAGTCCATCGATCTTCAAGCGCACCAACTCACCCTTGGCATTATGCAGTGCATCTGAATACTCGCCGATGATGCCAATCGCATCCGAACGCAGCACCACACCGAGCAGGCTGTAGCTGTTTTCGCACTCCACATTGGGTGCGAAATCCGGCCGGCCGCTCAGGTCGACGATGACTTTGCGCAGGTTGGGCGGGCGAATGGTGACGGCCATCGGATAGCTCATCAACTCGGCGGCGCTGACGCTTTCGCGAGCGGCCAGTGGATGCCCGGCGCGGCAGCAGAAATGCCATTTGCGCGGGCGCAGGCGTTGGGTCAGGTAGTCCGGGTCGGCCTCGAACTGCCGGGTGTCGGCGACGAAAAATTCGAACTCTTCGCTCAGCAGGCGTTTGCTCAGGCTTTGCCAGTCATCCACTTGAAATTGCACCCGCGCCTTGGGGTAGCGACCAATAAAGCTGCCGATCGCCCGAGGGATCAAACCCGCCGCTGGCGCCGGGCCGCAACCGAAGCGCAATTCGCCGGCCTCCAGGCCGTTGAACTGGCTGATCTCGTTGGCCATCTGCTGCGCGCCGCTGACCAGCCGCCGCGCGTGTTCGAGCAACACCTGGCCCTGCTTGGTCGGCGCCAGGTCCTTGCGCCCGCGATCCACCAACTGACAGCCGACGCTGTGTTCCAGCGCCTGGATGCTACGGCTGAACGCCGACTGCGACAGGTTCACGGCCATGGCGCCCGCGACGAAGCTGCGCTGGTCGGCGAGGGCGATGAAGTGGCGAAGCTGGCGCAAGTCGATATGCATTTTTCACATTAAAAATATCGGGGAAATGCATTGGATATGCATTAGGTCGACTCCTTATAAAGGCAATCTCTTATGCAGTAAATCTTTGTAAAAACATAAATAAATAACTTTAAAGAATATGCACTGCTGAAAAGTGGCTGTGTGTTTTTTGATCAGGAGCCGCTTGATGAGTCCGTTGAACCTTGCGTCACCCCTCACACCCCGACGGCTCAAACGCCTGCCCCTGGCCCTGCTGCTGGCGGGGAGCGCCAGTTGGACCCAAGGCTATGCGGCCGAGACCACCACTGCCCAAGAGGCACCGGCAAAAGCCGCGTCGGGCCAGGTCAAGGACGATGGCGCTCAGCTGGAAACAGTGACCGTCACCACCCGCCGTCGTGAAGAGAGTTCTCAGGATGTACCGACCCCGATGAGCGTGGTCAGTGGCCAGGTCCTGGAAACCCAGCGGGTCTATCGCATCCAGGATCTGCAGCAATTGGTGCCCAGCGTCAACGTCGCCTACATGCATGCGCGCCAGTCCAGCGTGTCGATCCGTGGCTTGGGCAACAACCCGGCAAGCGATGGCCTGGAGGGCAGCGTCGGGTTGTACCTCGACAACGTTTACCTCGGTCGGCCGGGCATGGCGGTGTTCGACCTGATGGACATCGAGCAACTCGAAGTGCTGCGCGGCCCCCAAGGCACATTGTTCGGCAAGAACACCACGGCTGGCGTGATCAACATCAGTACGCGGGCGCCCTCATTCACACCGGAACGCAGCATCGAAACCTCGGTGGGCGAGGACGGTTACTTCCAGACCAAGGGCACCATTTCCGGCCCGTTGAATGATGAACTCGCGGGACGATTTTCCGCTTACCGCACCCGCAGCGATGGCGACATCAAGAACGAATTCGACGGCCATGACTTGAACGGCGGCTCACGGGATGGCTTTCGTGGCCAGTTGCTGTTCAAGCCCAATGAGGCGTTCAATCTGCGCTGGATCGGCGACTACAACGAAGAGGATTCCAGCGCCGGCACCCGCGTGTTGTACAACACCGGGCCGACCATCAATGGCGTCAACCTGTACCAGGCCCGGGCCAATGCGGCGGGCGCCACGCTGGTCGATGGCACGCATCGCAAGGTCAACCTTAACAACGAACAACACGTCACCGTGCATCAGGGCGGAACGTCGGTCGAGGCGAACTGGACGCTGCCGAACGACTTTACCCTGACGTCCATCAGCGCCTACCGCTGGTGGAACTTCACCCCGCGCAACGATGACGGCCTGAACGTATCCGCCTTCTACAACGCTGGCGTTTCGGTGGAGGATAAGCAGTATTCCCAGGAGTTTCGCCTGGCGTCGCCCACCGGCGGTTTCTTCGATTACGTGCTCGGCGCCTATTACTTCGGTTCCGACCTGGACAACAAATCGTTCAGCTTCTACGGCCCGCAAGCGGACATCTGGAACGGCACGCCCCCGAGCGCACTGGCCAACGTCACCAGCATCGGCAAGGGCCACATCGAAACCGACAGCTTCGCCCTGTTTGCCCAAGGCACCTGGCACCTCACCGAGCGGTTGGACTTCACCGCGGGTGTGCGTGGCACTTATGAAGAGAAAAGCGCCTGGGTGAACCGCGACGCGCCAGTGGGTGGTGCGGCGGTGGCGGGGGCGGCATCGGCGGTAAGACAAGGTCGCGCCGGGGCTTACGACTCCGGTGATTTGAATCAATACAGCTCCAGCCCTTCGGGTTTGCTGAACCTCAGTTATCACTTCACCGATGACCTGCTGGGCTACGCCACGCTGTCCCATGGCGAGAAATCCGGTGGGGTCAACCTGGCCGTCGGCACAGCCCCGGTCGCTGGTGCCGATTCGCTGCTGATCGGCACCGAACGCGCAAACAACGCCGAACTCGGTTTCAAAAGCACGCTCTGGGACCGTCGCCTTCAACTCAACGCCAACGTGTTCTGGACCCAGGTCAACGGCTATCAAACCAACGCCTACGACGACGTCAACCGTGTGCAATACCTGACCAACGCCGGTTCCGTGCGCTCTCGTGGCGTGGAGTTCGACAGCACGCTGATCCCGTTACGCGGCCTGACGCTGAACATCAACGGCTCCTACAACGACGTCAGCTACCTCTCCTACAAAGATGCGCCGTGCCCACCGGAAGTCAGCCTGGCGCCGGGTGCTCCGGCCTCTTGCGATCTCAGCGGCCATCAGGTGGTCGGCGCTTCGAAATGGATCGGCAACGCCAACGGCGAATACAAATGGAACCTGAGTAACGGCTTCGAAGAGTACGTCACCGCCAGCTACGCCTTCCGCTCCAAAGCGGTGGGCACGGTGGAAGATTCCGATTTCGGCCAGATCCCCAGCTACGCCGTCGTCAACTTGTCCACCGGCCTGCGCGGCGACTTCAAGCAGGGGCAGTGGGACGTCTCACTGTGGCTGAAAAACGCTTTCGACAAAACCTATTACACCACCCTCTGGACCGCTTCCAATGGCGGTTACGAAGGCTTGCTCGGGACACCGCGAACCTTGGGTGTGACCGGTCGTTACGACTTCTGATGAATGCGGCGGCTGAGGCGAGAACCATGCCCTAGGGGAATATTTTCAATGCTTCAAAAGCATGTGTTTTTGGCTGCCTCGCCGCAGCCCTTATGGAACAGGGCCTGCAGCGAACCAGGCATTTTTCATATTCGTTTTAGGTCTAATTTTAACGTTAAAGATTACTTTCAGAGATAAGCGTCTAACCCAATGATTAACTCCTCGATACGTCGTACGGGGGATGTCGGGTTCGACGTATCGGGTAATTCGCAAAGAGACCGCAGGGAGTAAAGCAATGGGCAATGTCCAGACCGCCGCCGGCGCACACGAGGTGCTTTGGTGCCAGGCGCCAGGTGGCGAGTTGGTCGACTTCGGGAGGGTGCACCGCGTGCCCTTGGGCCAGCTGCGTTTGCAGCGTGCGCCCAAGGGCATCCTGAGCCGACGCGAAGCGATACTGCTCGGTGTGCTGGCGTTGCTGGTGCACGGCGCGGTGATCTACTGGCTCAATCAACAGCCGACCAAAGAATTGCCAGTCGTGCCGCCGGAAATTCCGCCGATGACCATCGAGTTTTCACGTCCGGCACCGCCAGTGGTCGAACCGCCGCCACCTCCACCGCCGCCGCCACCCGTGGTCGAGCCACCGCCGCCCGTGGTGGACGAATTGGCAGCCAAGCTGGCACCGCCAAAACCGATTCCCAAGCCAAAACCGATCGTTAAACCGGTGCCTAAACCTGCACCAAAAGCAGCCCCGCAACCGCCCGCGCCGCCACAACCGGCTGCTCCGGTCGCGGCCCCGGCGCCACCTGCACCGCCCGCGCCGGCCCCGGTGACACCCGCCTCGGCCAGCGCCGGGTATTTGAAAAACCCGGCGCCGGAATACCCGTCGCTGGCCCAGCGTCGCGGTTGGGAAGGCACGGTGTTGTTGCGTGTGCATGTGCTGGCCAGCGGCAAGCCCGGGGAGATCCAGATTCAAAAAAGCAGCGGCCGCGAGGCCCTCGATGAGGCGGCCCTGAGCGCCGTGAAACGCTGGAGTTTCGTGCCCGCCAAGCAGGGTGATGTGGCCCGGGACGGCTGGGTCAGCGTGCCCATCGATTTCAAGATTCATTAAACCGACACCTTTTTAGCGCGAAACGTTTACACGAGGAATTCACCATGACGTTATTGGCATCTCCACTCCAATCCATCGAAAGCGCGGTGATCTGGCTGCTGGTGGTTTTTTCCGTTGCCACCTGGGGCCTGGCGTTGCTCAAGGGCGTGCAGTTCGGTCGCCTGAAAGCCCAGGACCGAAAATTTCATCAGCGCTTCTGGGCCGCGTCGAGCCTGGATTCGGCCGCAGAGTTAGCCGAATCCCAACCAGGCGCCGCGGCGCGGGTGGCACAGGCCGGTTATGCGGCGATTCAGGTGGGCGAGGCGCCACAGGCGACGGATTTGAGCCAGGCGATCAATCATCAGGATCGTCTCGAGCGGGCCCTGCGTCAGCAGATCGTGCGCGAGCGCCGGTCGCTGGAAACCGGGCTGGCGGTGGTTGCGAGTATCGGTAGCACGTCGCCGTTCATTGGTTTGTTCGGCACGGTGTGGGGAATCATGGAGGCGTTGAAGGGCATCAGCGCAGCGGGCTCGGCGAGCCTGGAAACAGTCGCCGGACCCATCGGTGCAGCGTTGGTTGCCACCGGTGTGGGGATCGCCGTCGCGGTGCCGGCAGTGCTGGTCTACAACTACTTTTTGCGTCGCTTGAAGTTGACGGCGGCGGACCTGGACGACTTCGCCCACGACTTCTACAGCCTGGCGCAGAAGAGTGCGTTCCGCGTGTTGATCCACCCGACGGCGCACAAGGTTGCGGCGCCGGCTAACGCACAAAAAGTGAAGGAGGCGTCCTGATATGGCCTTCTCCACGCAAGACAGCGATGAGGTGCTGAGCGAGATCAACGTGACACCGCTGGTGGACGTGATGCTGGTGCTGCTGGTGGTGTTCATCGTCACCGCGCCGCTGCTGACCAACGCCATCCCGATCAACCTGCCCAAGACCGAGGCCGTGGCGCCGGTGGAGCAGAAGGACCCGCTGGTGGTTAGCATCGACGGGGCGGGCAAGTTGTTTATCAACAAGGATGAAATCCAGCCTGATTTGCTGGAGTTCAAGCTCCAGGCAGCCAAGGCCAAAGACCCTGAAGTACGGGTGCAATTGCAGGCCGATGACGGGGTGAATTACGGCGAAGTGGCTCGAGCCATGGCGTCGATCGAGCGGGCAGGGATTACGAAGTTGTCGGTGATCACCGCGCGCTGACAGCGTTTCAAGTTTTCCGGGGCCGTCTCCTTGGCAGGGTGCGGCCCCTTTTTTTATCTCTGGTCTTATATTCGATATAGGTCTTAATAAATAGCTTCTTATTCCTTAACGAATATAAATCCCGTCCCTATACTCGATCAGGAACAGACACGCAGCAGGAGAGCTTCCCCCATGCGCAACGAATCAATTCGCTACCTGATTGTGCCGGGCTGGCAAGGATCGCCAGAAGATCATTGGCAAAGCCACTGGCAAAACAGCTTGCCGAACAGCGCACGGGTGGAGCAGGCGGACTGGCTGACGCCGCGTCGTGAAGACTGGGTGGCGGCGCTGGCCGAGGCCATTGCCACCGACAGCACCCCCGTCATCCTGATCGCCCACAGTCTTGGCTGCATCACCGTCGCGCATTGGGCGGCTACCGCGCCTGTGCAGTTTCTGCGTCAGGTACGTGGCGCCTTGCTGGTCGCGCCGGCGGACGTCGAGCGACCGGCCTGCGCGCCGGCCCTGCGCAATTTCGCACCGATTCCAACCGACCTGTTGCCGTTTCCCAGCCAGGTCGTCAGCTCCGACAACGACAGCGCCGTCAGCGCGCCGCGGGCCCTGGAGCTGGCGCGTAACTGGGGCGCGGAAGCGGGGATCCTGGGAGGTGCCGGGCACATCAATGTGAAGTCGGGTCATCAGCGTTGGGAGCAGGGTTTTGCCTATCTCTATCGTCTGCAAAACCGCATGGAACACCACGCCCTGCGCCGCGCCTGAACCTTTTGTTTTTTTCAACGCCCCCGTCCTTTGGCGGTTTTGGGCGGGAGTCTGCCATGAGCTTTGAAACCTTCGGTCAGCCGCTGCTGACCTTTCCCGACGCTGAAAAAAGTCCCCTGAGCATCCGCGCCAAGGCGCTGGTATTCGTCGACCCGCGTTCGCGGCAATTGCGCCAGGAGCTGGAACAGCTGGCGCCGCGCTCGATCTCGGTACTGATCCGTGGTGAAACCGGCAGTGGCAAGGAGCTGCTGGCTCGGCACATCCATCGCGCCAGTGATCGCGGCGGCTTGTTCGTCTCGGTCAATTGCGGGGCGATCAGCCCAACCTACGCCGACGCAGAATTGTTCGGCTATGCCGCCGGCAGCTACAGCGGTTCTGCCAGCAGTCGCGCCGGTTGGTTCGGTTCGGCCAACGGCGGCACGCTGTACCTGGATGAAATCGGCGACCTGCCGCTGCCGATCCAGATCAAATTGCTCGCCGCCCTGGAAAACCACGAAGTGACCCGCGTCGGTGCGCATCAACCGAGTCCGGTGGACGTGCGTCTGGTCGCCGCCACCAGCATCGATCTGGCCCAGGCGGTCGCCGCCGGGAAATTCCACGAGCGGCTCTACCATTACCTCAGCGAAGGTCAGCTCGAACTGCCGGCACTGCGCGAACGGGTGGGCGACATCCTGTCGCTGGCCGAATACTTCCTCGGCATCTACAGCCAGCGGCTGGACCTGCCAGTGCCACTGATCAGCGAGGCCGCGCAAGCGGTGCTGGAACGACACAGCTGGCCGGGCAATACCCGGGAGCTGGAAAATGTCATTCACTTTGCGCTGCTGGTGAGTACCGGTGACGAGATTTTGCCGGAGCATTTGAATTTGCCTGATGAAGGCCTGAAGCAGATCGAACAGCAGCTCAAGCGGATTCTGGACAGCGGCTCTGCTGCCGATAAAGAAGCCTTGGAACACGTTCTGCAAAACGCCGGCCTCCTGTAGGAGCTGCCGCAGG
>NZ_AKJF01000028.1 GCF_000282475.1 Pseudomonas sp. GM78 | reverse complement strand
GCGGCCCCAGCCGTTGTCCCAACGGTAGTAGGTGCGTTGGCGGTAGAAGGTGTTCGGTTGATCGTCGAGCACATACACCCCCAGTTTCGGATCCCAATGACTATTGCCCCCCGGTGGCGGCGCAAAGCTGGCCGAGGTGCGCGGCAGCGGCTTGGCCGGTTTGGCGGGAGTCGTCGGCTTGCTTGGCGCCGTCGACGGCGCCGGTTTGGTGCTGGGCTGCGACGGCGGGATCCGTGGCGGGGTCGGCTCTTCAGGTGGCCGCTGGACCGCACAAGCGCTCAGCCCCAAAACAACGCTGAGCAGGGTGATACGAGCAATGGCGGTCATGGTGGCGTTTCCTGTTATTTATCCGGGCTGTCGATGGTCAGTTCTTGCGGCGCGGTGGTGCTGCTGGCCAGGGGCTGGCTGCGACCGATCCACTCGCCTGCCGTCGGTTGGCCGGCGCGGGAGATGCGCGCAACCAGTTGGACTTCAGGGAAGTTCGACAGTTTCAACTGCGGCATCATTGCATCGCCATCGCCCAATTCGACGGTGGCCGGCAGATCGGCCACGGTCAGGCGTTTGGCCGCCAGTGGCGCGGGAGGGCCCGAGGTGGCGCGGGCGAAGATGAACACGCTGTCGCCCGGCTGGACCTTGGCCTTCAGGTCGGCCGCCAGGTCCACCCGGACCTTGAGCAGCGCTGCCGGCTTGGCCGCTGGCGCCTGGGCCACCTTGCCACCGCTGGCCACCAGTTTCTCGCTGGCGCGGGTAATACCACCCTGCAGCGCGATACGGGACTGGTCGTCCGGCGGCAGTTGATCCAGCAGGCGATTCCAGTAATCGATCGCTTCCTGATAACGCTGGCCTTCGAAGGCGGCAATGCCCAGCAGGCCAAGGCTGGTCACTTCTTTCGGATCAGCCTTGAGCGCTTCGTCCGTCAGGGCCTGGACCTTGTCCGACCACTTCTTGCCATCGGCGAAATACTGGGCCTGGGCCCATTGCCCCAACAGTTCAGGTTGGCGCCCGGCGAGGTTCACGGTGCGCTCGAAGACCTTCGCCGCATCAGCCGGACGATCCTGGGTCATGTAGGTGCGACCAAGGAAGTACAGCGCCTCGGCGGAGTCGGGCTGCGCCGCGACTGCGCGCTCCAGGCGCCGGGTCATTTCTTCCATCGACTGCGGCGCCTGGGCGAATTCCCGGGTCAGCTCGACTTTGTCGCTGGCACCGAAATGCAGGTACAGACCCAGGCCCAGCACCGGCACCAGGATGGCGGCCAGCAACGGTGCCGCCTTGCCCAGGCGGGTCACCCGCGGCGCGACAACGCCTTCGGTGTCGGCGAGCAGTTCACGGGCGGCTTCGGCGCGGCCGGCGTCCATTTGCGCGGCATCGAGAACGCCCTCTTGCTGCTGAACCTGAAGCTCAGCCACGCGCTCCTGATACAGCGCCACGTTCAGGGCAGTACGATCCTCTTCGAGCTGGGCGCGACGGCTACGCAGAACGGGGATCAGCAGAAAACTCAGGGCTACCAGGAGCAGCAGGCCTGCAGCGAGCCAGAAATCAATCATTCTTGGTTTTTATCCAACAGTTGGTCAAGGCGCTTGCGCTCCTCGGCAGAAAGCGAACCCGGCGTTTCGGCGCGTTGCACGCGGCGACGGCGCACGATCACCGCGATGATCACCACACCGCCCAGCAGCAGGCCGGCGGGGCCGAACCAGAGCAGCGCGGTCTTGGCGTTCAGGGCCGGTTTATAGCGGACGAAATCACCGTAGCGATCGACCATGAAGTCGATGATCTGCTGATTGTCCTTGCCCTCGCCGAGCATGCGGAAAATCTCTTTGCGCAGGTCGGCGGCGATCGGTGCGTTGGAGTCGGCGATGTCCTGGTTCTGGCACTTGGGGCAACGCAGCTCCTTGGTCAACTCGCGAAAACGCTCGCGATCACCTTCCTTGGCGAACTCGTAGGTGTCGATGGCGGCGTGGGCCACGCCGGCCAGGCTCAAGCCCAGGACAACGGCGGCAATCCAGCGCTTCATGGCTTGGCCTCGTCGACCAGCGCCTGGTACTTGGCCGCCAGTTTTTCGCGCCAGACCTGCTCGTCGATCACGCCGACGAATTTGTCGCGGATGATGCCCTTGGCGTCGATGAAGAAAGTTTCCGGGGCGCCGTACACACCGAGGTTCAGGCCCAGGGTGCCGGCGTCGTCGCGGATGTCCAGTTGATAGGGGTTGTGGAAGTCCGCCAGCCACTTCAAGGCGTCGGCGTTGACGTCCTTGTAGTTGATGCCGTAGATCACCACGCCCTTTTCAGCCAGCTTGTTCAACACCGGGTGCTCGACCCGGCAGGAAATGCACCAGGTGCCCCAGACGTTGACCAGCGCCGGCTTACCGAGAATGTCGGCACGGGTCAGGGTCTTGTCGCCCTGCACCGCCGGCAGGGAGAACTCCGGAAAGGGTTTGCCGATCATCGCCGAGGGCAACTCGGCCGGGTCCAGGTACAGACCGCGATACAGGAAAACAGCCACCACCAGGAAAATCGCCAGTGGCAAGAGCATCAACCAACGCTTCATGCAGTCGCTCCAGACATGCCCAGTGCTTCACGCACACGGCTTTTCACCTTGACTCGATAACGTCCGTCCAGCGCTGCCAGCAAACCGCCAAGACCGGTCAGCAAACCACCGAACCAGATCCAGCGCACGAACGGCTTGACGTGCACACGTACCGCCCAGGCGCCGTCCCCCAGGGGTTCGCCCAATGCGACGTAGAGGTCACGGGTGAAACCGGCGTCGATCCCGGCTTCGGTCATCACCGAATTCTGTACCGTGTAGAGGCGTTTTTCCGGGTGCAGGACGCTGACCTCCTTGCCGCCCTTGATCACCCGGACGGTGCCCTTGTCGGAGGTGAAGTTCGGGCCTTCGAAGTGTTTGGCGCCTTCGAAGATGAACTGATAACCGCCCAGGGCCATGGATTCGCCGGGCGCCAGGCGCAGGTCGCGCTCGGCACTGTTCTGGCTCGACAACACCACGCCCAGGGCGCAAACGGCGATGCCCAGGTGTGCAACCTGCATGCCCCAGTAGCTGCGGGTCAGGGTCGGCAGGCCTTTGATCAGGCCTTTGTGGCGAGTCTTGTCGACAATGTCACGCGCGCCAGCCAGCAATACCCAGGCCGCGAGCATGAAGGTCGCCAGCACCGCCCAGTTGAAATCGCCGTACGCCACGCCAGCCACCACCGCCAGCGCGGCGCTGCCCAGCAGCACCGGGGTCAGCATGCTCAGCAGCCACTTCACCGGGGTGTCTTTCCAGCGCACGATCACGCCGACCGCCATCACCAGCATCAACAAGGCCATCAACGGAATGAACAGCGCGTTGAAGTACGGCGGGCCGACCGACAGCTTGGCGCCGGTCATGGCATCGAGAATCAACGGATACAAGGTGCCCAGCAGGATCATCGACGCCGCCACCACCAGCACCAGGTTGTTACCCAGCAACAGGGTTTCCCGGGACCAGAGGTTGAAGCCGACCTGGCTCTTGACCACCGGAGCGCGCAAGGCGAACAGCGTCAGCGAACCACCGACGACGAACAGCAGGAAGATCAGGATGAACACGCCGCGCTCGGGGTCCGAGGCAAAGGCATGCACCGAAGTCAGCACGCCGGAACGCACGAGGAAGGTGCCCAGCAGGCTCAACGAAAAGGCGGCGATGGCCAACAACACGGTCCAGCTCTTGAACACACCACGTTTTTCCGTGACCGCCAGCGAGTGAATCAGCGCGGTGCCCACCAGCCAGGGCATGAACGAGGCATTTTCCACCGGGTCCCAGAACCACCAGCCGCCCCAGCCGAGTTCGTAGTAGGCCCACCAGGAGCCGAGGGTGATGCCGATACCGAGGAAGGCCCAGGCGACGATGGTCCACGGACGCGACCAACGCGCCCACGCGGCATCCAGACGGCCGCCCATCAGCGCTGCGATCGCGAACGCGAACGCCACCGAGAAACCGACGTAACCCATGTACAGCATCGGCGGGTGAACGATCAGGCCGATATCCTGCAGCAATGGATTGAGGTCGGCGCCATCGCTGGGCATTTGCGGCAGGATGCGCTTGAACGGGTTGGAGGTGAGGATCAGGAACAGCAGGAAACCGGTGCTGATCATGCCCATCACTGCCAGCACCCGTGCCAGCATCACTTGCGGCAACTGCCGGGAGAACACCGACACGGCGAACGTCCAGCCACCGAGGATCAGCGCCCACAACAGCAACGAACCTTCGTGCGCGCCCCATACGGCGCTGAATTTGTAGTACCAGGGCAAGGCACTGTTGGAGTTGCTGGCGACATAGGCGACGGAGAAATCGTCGGCCATGAACGCATAGGTCAAGCAGGCAAAAGCGAACAGCAGGAAGGCGAATTGCCCCCATGCCGCCGGTTGGGTCAGGCTCATCCAGAACCGGTCGCCGCGCCAGGCGCCGACCAATGGCACGACGGCCTGAACCAGCGCAAAACACAGCGCCAGGATCATGGCCAGGTGGCCCAGTTCGGGAATGAAGATGCCGGAAGTCATGGATCAACCCTCCTTAGCGGGTGTTGGGGCGGATTGACCACTGTCTTTCAAGGCCTTGGTCACTTCCGGCGGCATGTACTTTTCATCGTGCTTGGCCAGCACTTCATCGGCCACCACCACGCCATCGGCATTGAGCTTGCCCAGGGCGACGATGCCCTGCCCTTCGCGGAACAGGTCAGGGAGAATGCCGCGATAAGCGATGGTCACGGATTTGTTGAAGTCGGTGACGACGAACTTCACGTCCAGCGAGTCGCTGGAACGCTGCAGGGAGCCCGCCTCGACCATGCCGCCGGCGCGGATGCGCGTGTCCTGCGGGGCTTCGCCATTGGCGATCTGGGTCGGCGTGTAAAACAGGTTGATGTTCTGCTGCAGGGCGCTCAGGGCCAGGCCCACGGCGGCGCCGACCCCGACCAGGATCGCCAGAATGATGATAAGACGCTTTTTACGCAGCGGATTCACTTGCCGTTCTCCCGGCGCAGACGACGCGCCTCTTGTTGCAGATACCGCTTGCGGGCCAGGATCGGCGCCGCCACGTTGAGGGCCAGCACCGCCAGGCAAATGCCATAGGCCGACCAGACATACAGGCCATGATGGCCCATGGCGAGGAAGTCGCCGAATGAAGCAAAACTCATCGAACGACCTCCAGGCTGTTTTCCACTTCGGCTTTCACCCAACTGGCCCGAGCCTCGCGCTTGAGCACTTCAAGGCGCATGCGCAGCAGCAACACCGCGCCGAAGAAACAGTAGAAACCCAGCGCCGTCAGCAGCAACGGCAGCCACATCTCGGCGGGCATCGCCGGTTTTTCCGTGAGGGTGAAGGTCGCGCCCTGGTGCAGGGTGTTCCACCACTCCACCGAGTACTTGATGATCGGGATGTTGATCACCCCGACAATCGCCAGCACCGCGCAGGCCTTGGCCGCGCTGTCACGATTGCTGATGGCGTTGCCCAGCGCAATAAGACCGAAGTACAGGAACAGCAGAATCAGCATGGACGTAAGGCGTGCATCCCAGACCCACCACGAGCCCCAGGTCGGCTTGCCCCAGATCGCCCCGGTGACCAGCGCCACGGCGGTCATCCAGGCACCGATGGGTGCCGCGCACTGCAGGGCGACGTCGGCCAGCTTCATCTTCCACACCAGCCCGACGATGCCGCACACCGCCAGCATCACGTAGATGGACTGGGCCAGCATGGCGGCCGGAACGTGGATGTAGATGATGCGAAAGCTGTTGCCCTGCTGGTAGTCCGGCGGCGCGAAGGCCAGGCCCCAGACCACGCCAACGCCGATCAGCAGCAACGCCGCGACGCTCAACCATGGCAGCAGTTTGCCGCTGATGCCGTAAAACCATTTGGGCGAGCCGAGCTTATGAAACCACGTCCAGTTCATTACTGTTTCCATCACGGTTGCCGCTCGTTGTCACGAGACAGCCAAAGGGTCTTTACTGGTCAATTTTTGACCAGACCTCATTATTCGCCGACGCTGATCTTCAGGCCAGCAGCTATTGCAAAGGGTGTCAGGGTTATCGCCAGGGCGGTCAGGCTGCCAAGCCACAAGAGATAACCGGTCGCCGGCATGCCCTGCAAGGCGGCCTGCAAGGCGCCACTGCCAAGGATCAACACCGGGATGTACAACGGCAGAATCAGCAGGGCCAGCAACAGGCCGCCACGCTTCAAACCGACCGTCAATGCCGCGCCCACCGCACCAAGCAAGCTCAGTACCGGTGTACCCAGCAATAAAGAAAGCAGCAACACCGGCAGACAGGCGGCAGGCAAACCGAGCATCAACGCCAGCAAGGGTGCGAGCAAAACCAGTGCCAAGCCGGAAAACGCCCAGTGTGCCAGCACCTTGGCCAAAACCAGAAGAGCCAGGGGGTGCGGCGAAAGGACCCACTGTTCCAGCGATCCGTCTTCGAAATCACTGCGGAAAAGCCCGTCCAGCGAGAGTAAAACCGATAAAAGGGCCGCCACCCAGACCAGTCCCGGAGACAAGGTTTGCAACAATTGAGACTCGGGACCGACCGCCAACGGGAACAGCGAAACGACGATGGCGAAGAACACCAGCGGATTGGCCAGTTCTGCCGGACGGCGGAACAGCAGACGGGCCTCGCGGGCGACCAACAGGCCGAAAACACTCATACGGCCCAGTTCCCCAAATCAATGTCGCGATAAGCGGCCGGCAGGCGGCTCAGCGTATGGTGAGTGGTCAAGACCACCATGCCACCGCGCTCGCAGTGGCCGGCCAGGTGTTCTTCGAGCTGTGCCACGCCTTGCTTGTCGAGGGCGGTGAACGGCTCATCGAGTATCCACAGCGGCGGGCTGTCCAGGTAAAGCCGCGCCAGTGCCACGCGGCGCTGTTGACCCGCGGACAGCGTGTGGCAGGGAACATCCTCGAAACCGCGCAACCCGACAGCCGCCAGGGCCTGCCAGATCGCCTCGTGTGAAGCCGGTTGATGCAGGGCGCACAGCCAGCTGAGGTTCTCTTGCGGGGTCAGCAAGTCCTTGATGCCGGCGGCATGGCCGATCCACAACAAATTGCGTGCAAGCTCGGCGCGTTGCTCGCTCAGCGGCTGACCGTTGAGCAGCACTTGACCGGCGGTCGGGTGCATCAGGCCGGACAACAGGCGCAACAGGCTGGTCTTGCCACTGCCGTTCGGGCCACTGATTTGTACCATTTCGCCACTGGCCATTCTCAAATCGAGATTTTCGAAGAGCAGCCGAAGGTCTCGCTCACAGGCAAGGGCAACGGTTTGCAGGACTGGACTGGTCAAGGGTTCACGGGCCTTATACGGTTCAAGTCGGCGCTGGTGCGGCCGTTAAAGAGATGCAGGATAAAGGTATTGGCGGCCCGGACGAGAGAGCTGCGTCAATTAACCGTGAAATTTTCCGCATTCTGTATACAACGGGACGGCATTATACATGCCATTTCCTACTCTCAAGCGTGCATTTTCCCAAGGTTGTGACCGCGTATGACAGGCGAAATGAACATCCTCCCGCTACCGCAGGTCACCGCGGCGACCCCGCGTGCGCCGGCGGTCAGTGGCGAGTTGCTCAAGCTGCTGACGCCGACGGAGGGCCTGATCACCGCAGGCCAGACCGCCAAGGCGGAAGTGCTGTCGCTCAAGCAGGCGGATCAGGCCTTTCAGTTGCTGCTCAAGCTCACCCTCGAAAACGGTCGGCAGACCATGCTCCAGGCCATCAGCAATCAGCCCTTGGCCCAAGGCACCCGCATCGCGGTCACCCAACCTTCGGCGGGCAACCTGGCGGTCACCGTGCAGCAAGCCATCGCCGCCAGTGTCGCCACCCTCACCCGCATCGACACGGCGCAAATGCCAGCGGGCACCCTGCTGCAGGGTAAAGTGCTGACCTCCCAGGCGTTGCCGCCTGTACCGGGGCAAGCCACGGTGTTCCGCTCGATGGTCAGCCTGCTCAACACCGCGTTGAGCGGCAGCACCCTTAGCATCGACAGTTCGCAGCCGTTGCGCATCGGCACCTTGCTCAGCGCCCAGGTGCAGGACGCCCAGACCTTGAAGTTCGTGCCCCTGAGCAGCCGCCAGGAACAATTGGCCGTGACCCAGCAACTGCTCAGCCAACAAAGCCGCCAGGGCTCGCTGGACGGCTTACTCAAACTGCTGCAAAACCTGCCAGCCTCGACACAGACTTCAAGCGAGCTGCGCACGGCCGTGGACAGATTGCTCGCTGGCCTGCCGGACATCCAGCAATTGAGCAGTGCCAAAGGCCTGGCCCAGGCGTTGGCCAGCAGCGGTGCGTTCCTGGAATCGAAACTGCTGGGCGGCCAGAACCTGGCGCCCGACATGAAAGGCGACCTGCTCAAACTGATCGGCCAGCTGTCATCCGGGCTGCCGGCCAGCACCCAGCTCAGCGCGATCATCGCCGCCAACACCCTGGCCCAGGCCATGCCGAGCTTTGTGCGCAATGCCCTGGGCATGCTTGGCCAGGTCAGCGCCAAGCCGTCGCCGACCGGTTTCCCGCTGCCTGAGCGGCTGTTGCAAAGCGCCGAAGGCGAAGACGATCTGGAACACCTGCTGCGCCTGGCCGCAGCCGCGGTTTCACGCCTGCAAAGCCACCAGCTGTCCAGCCTGGAGCAGACCGGTGTCACACCAGACGGGCGCCTGATGAGTACTTGGCAGCTGGAGATTCCGATGCGCAACCTGCAGGACATCGTGCCGTTGCAGGTCAAGTTCCAGCGCGAAGAGGCTCCCGAAAGAGAGCAACCCAAGGAACGCCAGGAGGAGCGCCTGCCCAAGCAACAACTATGGCGCATCGAACTGGCGTTCGACATGGAACCGCTCGGGCCGTTGCAGGTTCAGGCACAACTGATACAGGGCAGCCTCAGCAGCCAGCTGTGGGCCGAACGCGCCTACACCGCCAGCCTGATCGAAAACAACCTGGCGGCCTTGCGCCAACGAATGCTGGCCGCAGGGTTGAACGTCGGCGATCTCGACTGCCACCTCGGCAAACCTCCCCAAGGTCCACAAACCCGCGTCGAACAACGCTGGGTCGACGAAAACGCATGAAAAACCCCAGCGCCCCACGCCAAGCCATCGCCCTCAAGTACGACGGCACCCACGCCCCTACCCTGACGGCCAAGGGCGACGAAGAACTGGCGGAAGAAATCCTGCGCATTGCTAGCGACTGCGAAGTGCCGATCTACGAGAACGCAGAACTGGTGAGCCTGCTGGCGCGGATGGAGTTGGGGGACAGTATCCCGCAGGAGCTATATCTCACGATTGCCGAGATCATTGCGTTTGCGTGGAACTTGAAGGGTAAGTTTCCGGCGGGGCAGGATCTGGATGCGGTGATGGTGGAGAAGGATATTACAGAGCGCGGGGACGACAACTAAGGCTTTGAAAGCAAAAGATCGCAGCCTTCGGCAGCTCCTACATGGGTTTACATTCACCTGTAGGAGCTGCCGAAGGCTGCGATCTTTGATCGTTCCCACGCTCTGCGTGGGAATGCAGCCCGTGACGCTCCGCGTCACATCCTGAAAGCGGAACGCGGAGCGTCCCAAGAGGCATTCCCACGCACACCGTGGGAACGATCCGGGCGGCTCAGTTCTTGTGCACCTTGCTCATCAACTCTGCCTCGGCCTGGGTCAAGCCGCAGGACTGGGTCAGTTCGTCGACGCTGGCGCCCATGCCGACCAGTTTCGCCGCCTGATCAAATGACAGGCTCTTGGGATCGCGCTGTTCCAGCCGGGTCAGCTTGTCCGGCAATGGCGCGACGAGCGCGCGCAATTCCTGCAGCTCTTCGCCCATGCGCACATTGCCGTCCTGGTAATTGTCGACGCGCCTGCCCAGGTCCTTGATGCGCTGGTCGCGCTGCGCATCGCCTTGGGCCTGTTGCGCAGCGATCAGCTTTTGCCCGCGGATATAGGACAAAAACATTGCCAGCGTGCCTGCCCAGAACAGGAACAGGACAATGACCGCCACTTCGAGAATCAATCAGATGTTCTCCAGGTCCGACCATTCTTCTTCGCTCATCATCTTGTCCAGCTCGACAAGAATCAGCAGTTCGTTGTTCTTGTTGCACACGCCCTGGATGAACTTGGCGGACTCTTCGTTACCGACGTTCGGCGCTGTCTCGATTTCCGACTGACGCAGGTAAACCACTTCGGCCACGCTGTCGACCATGATCCCGACCACTTGCTTGTCGGCTTCGATGATGACGATGCGGGTGTTGTCGCTGATTTCGGCATTCATCAGGCCGAAGCGCTGGCGGGTGTCGATCACGGTGACCACGTTGCCGCGCAGGTTGATGATGCCCAGCACATAGCTCGGAGCGCCCGGTACCGGGGCGATTTCGGTATAGCGCAGGACTTCCTGGACGCGCATCACGTTGATGCCGTAGGTCTCGTTGTCCAGCTTGAAGGTGACCCATTGCAGGATCGGATCTTCGGAACCCTTTGCCGCCGTCGCCTTGTCATTCATACCCTGATCCCCTCAAGAAACCGCCCTGGCGGTGTTGTTCTGTTATTTGGTTTTATGGGGAGGCTTCGTGCCGCCCATGTGCCTGGCCCCACCGCTGGCGATCAACTCGGCCAGTTCGGATACATCGAGCAATGCACACATGTGTTCAATCACCGTGCCCGCCAGCCACGGCCGCTGGCCACGGTGGCTGCGCCATTTGATTTCGTTCGGGTCCAGGCGCAACGAGCGACTGACCTGATGCACCGCCAGCCCCCACTCGTAGCCCTGGACGGATATCACGTATTGCAGGCCCTGCTTGAAATCCTCGCGGTAACGATCGGGCATGACCCATCGCGCCGTGTCCAACACCTTCAGGTTGCCTGCCTGGCTCGGCAGGATGCCGAGGAACCACTCCGGTTGACCGAACAACGACGTCAGCTCGTGACCGGCCAGTGGATAGATCGAACCCAGGCACACCAGCGGCACCGCCAGGGTCAACCCGGCGACATCGAACAACAGGCATTCGAACGGTTCGGCGGCCCAGGCGGGTCGGCCGTCGGTTTCTGCCGGTGGTGGCGTGTCAGCGGGTGGCAGATGCACTTCCACCACGGGTGGTACCAGCACCTGTTGCACGTCGACAGGGGCCTGAATCAAAACCTGCTGGTCTTCGACGGCGGGTGGCACCAAGGTTTGCAGCAAAGGTGCAATGGTCGAGACCGGTGCCAGCACAGGTGTTGGCGCATCGATCACGGCAACCGGTGCTTTCACTACCGGCACTACCGCTGGGGCGGCCGCGACTACGATTGTCTGCGCATCGCGAGCCTGCTCTTCGAGTACTGCCGCCTGGAATTCGTCCAGCACAGCGTCAACCTCGATCACCTCGGGAAGCGTTTCGATGGGCGCTGAGAATTCTTCGGTGATGTCTTGCAGCAGGCTGTCCAGATAGGACTGCAGCGCCAGTTGCGGGCGTGAGGTGATTTTCAATGGCCGGTTCATTGGCATCTCATGCCACCTGCGCAACAAGTTGCGCCGCCAGCAGATGCTTGAGCAGCGCGCGGTAGGCGACGACGCCGCGGCTCTTGCCGTCGAATTGCGAAGGCGTCAGCCCCGCCCGGCTGGCGTCGCGCAGGCGTGTATCGACCGGGATGTAGCCCTGCCAGATTTCGTCAGGAAACTTGTCGCGCAACACCCGCAGCGTACCGAGGGACGCTTGCGTGCGGCGATCGAACAGGGTCGGCACGATGGTGAACGGCAAGGCCTGCTTGCGCGAACGATTGATCATCGCCAGGGTGTTGACCATGCGCTCCAGCCCTTTGACCGCCAGGTGTTCGGTCTGCACCGGGATCACCAGTTGCTGGCTTGCCGCCAAGGCATTGACCATCAGCACCCCGAGCAACGGCGGGCTGTCGATGACCGCGTAATCGAAGTCCTGCCATAACTGCGCCAGGCTCTTGGCGATCACCAGGCCCAGGCCACTCTGGCCCGGCGACTGGCGTTCAAGGGTGGCCAGCGCGGTGCTCGAGGGCAATAGCGAAATGGATTCGTGACTGGTGGGCAGCAACAGCTGGCCGGGCAGGCCCTGGGGCACGCTGCCTTTATGCAGGAACAGGTCGTAGTTGCTGTGTTCCAGGCTGTCGGGGTCGTAACCGAAATAGCTGGTCATGGAGCCGTGGGGGTCGAGATCGACCACGACCACGCGCTTGCCCGCCTCGGCCAGCAACCCGGCTAAAGCGATGGAAGAAGTGGTTTTACCGACACCACCCTTTTGATTGGCAACTGCCCAGACTCTCATTCGATTGTTCCTCCCGGCCGGGTCGACCGGGAATTAGCTCAACGTGTTAATGCGGGCGACGGAGAATTGACGGCGTTCTCTCGAACCGGCGACTTGACCGTGGTCGGTGCAGTTTGTGTGCCAGCACGCTTCAAGGCGGCATCCGGTTGAGCGTTGGCCGCTCCCGTAGCGGTGAGGCTGCGCCGCACGTCCAGGTTGCGCGACACCACCAGCACCACGCGACGGTTGCGCGCCCGGCCCTCGGCCGTGGCGTTATTGGCCACCGGCTGGAACTCGCCATAGCCCACCGATGCCAGGCGACCGGGATTGACCCCCTGCATGGCCAGCATGCGCACGATGCTGGCCGAGCGGGCCGAGGACAGCTCCCAGTTGGTAGGGTACTGCGCGGTGCGGATCGGTTGGTCGTCGGTGAAACCCTCGACATGGATCGGGTTGTCGAACGGTTTGAGGATCGTCGCGACCTTGTCGATGATGTTGAAGGCAATGTCGCTGGGCATGGCATCGCCGCTGCCGAACAACAGGCTGGAATTGAGTTCGATCTCGACCCACAACTCGTTGCCGCGCACGGTCATCTGCTTGGAGCTGATCAGGTCGCCGAAGGCCGCGCTGATGTCGTCGGCGATGCTTTTGAGCGGATCGCTGGCACCCGAGACACCGGCATCGACCTGGTCACTGTCCTTGACCAACGGCTTGGCCGGGGTGACGGTCTTCGGCCGCTCGTCACCGATGGGGATTGGCTTGAGCGCGCGATCGCTATCGGTGAAGACGCCGATCAATGCCTCGGAAATGACTTTGTACTTGCCTTCGTTGATCGACGAAATCGAGTACATCACCACGAAAAACGCGAAGAGCAAGGTGATGAAGTCGGCGTAGGAAACCAGCCAACGCTCATGGTTTACATGTTCATCATGTTGACGACGACGAGCCATAGTCCATTACCCCCATCAATCCATGAAGCCCTGGAGCTTCAACTCGATAGAGCGCGGGTTTTCACCTTCGGCGATCGACAGGATTCCTTCCAGCAACATTTCGCGATAACGCGACTGGCGCAACGCGATGGACTTGAGCTTGGCGGCAATCGGCAGCAACACCAGGTTGGCACTGGCCACGCCATAGATGGTGGCAACGAAGGCCACGGCGATGCCATTGCCCAGCTGCGACGGATCGCCCAGGTTGCCCATGACGTGAATCAGGCCCATCACCGCACCAATGATGCCGATGGTCGGCGCATATCCGCCCATGCTTTCAAAAACCTTGGCGGCTTCGATGTCGCGGCTTTCCTGGGTGTAGAAATCCACCTCGAGAATGCTGCGGATCGCTTCCGGCTCGACGCCATCGACCAGCAATTGCAGGCCTTTGCGCGAGTAGCTGTCGGGTTCGGTATCGGCCACCCCTTCCAGCCCCAGCAGGCCTTCCTTGCGGGCGGTCAAGCTCCAGTTGACGACGCGATCGATGCCGCCGGCCAGGTCGACCCGCGGAGGAAACAGGATCCACGCCAGAATCTGCATGGCCCGCTTGAAAGCGCTCATGGGCGATTGCAGCAACGCCGCGCCAATGGTCCCGCCCAGCACGATCAACGCGGCGGGACCGTTGGCCAGCGCGCCGATATGCCCGCCTTCAAGGTAGTTGCCGCCAATGATGGCGACGAACGCCATGATGATGCCGATGAGACTTAAAACGTCCATCAGACACACGCCTCGACGATGTGCCGGCCGATGTCGTCCAGTGCATACACCGCGTCGGCCAGTTCGGCCTTGACGATGGCCATGGGCATGCCATAGATCACGCAGCTGGCTTCATCCTGGGCCCAGATCGAACTGCCGCTCTGCTTGAGCAGGCGCGCGCCTTCGCGACCGTCGGCGCCCATGCCGGTCAGTACCACCGCCAGAACTTTGTCGCCATAAGACTTGGCCGCCGACCCGAAGGTGATGTCCACGCACGGCTTGTAGTTCAGGCGCTCGTCGCCCGGCAGGATTTTCACCGCACCCCGGCCGTCGATCATCATCTGCTTGCCACCGGGTGCCAACAACGCCAGGCCCGGGCGCAGGATGTCGCCGTCCTCGGCTTCCTTGACGCTGATCCGGCAGAGCTTGTCCAGGCGCTCGGCGAACGCCTTGGTGAAGGCCGCCGGCATGTGCTGAACCAACACGATCGGCGCCGGGAAGTTGGCTGGCAGCTGGGTCAATACCCGCTGCAAGGCCACCGGGCCGCCGGTGGACGTACCGATGGCCAGCAGTTTGTAGGCTTTGCGTTTCGGCGCTGGCGACGACGGTGCGTGCGCAGGTGCACGGCTAGGGATCGGTGCTGGAGCCGGGCGCACCGGCGCGCTGCTGCCATAACCGAAGGTGCTCGAAGGCGCTGGCGTCGGAGCCGGAGCCGGAGCTACCACCGGTGCTGGCGCGCTATAGCTGCTGACGCGACGATTGCTGCGCGAGATGCTGAGGATCTTCTCGCACAGCAGTTGCTTGACCTTCTCGGGGTTGCGCGAGATGTCTTCGAAGTTCTTCGGCAGGAAGTCCACCGCGCCGGCGTCCAGCGCGTCCAGGGTGACCCGGGCGCCTTCATGGGTCAGCGAGGAAAACATCAGGACCGGGGTCGGGCAGCGCTGCATGATGTGCCGTACCGCGGTGATGCCGTCCATCATCGGCATCTCGTAGTCCATGGTGATCACGTCCGGCTTGAGGGCCAGCGCCTGATCAATCGCCTCTTTGCCGTTGGTCGCCGTGCCGACGACCTGGATATTGGAATCCGCTGAAAGAATTTCCGAGACGCGGCGACGGAAAAACCCTGAATCGTCCACCACCAGGACCTTGACTGCCATAAACACTCCATTAGACGCAGCGGGGCGTCAGCCGCCACCGCTGCGCCAGAATCAAATACGCCGTGTGGCGTAACGCTTGAGCATGCTCGGAACATCGAGAATCAGCGCGATGCGGCCGTCACCGGTGATGGTGGCGCCCGACATGCCGGGGGTTCCCTGGAGCATTTTGCCCAATGGCTTGATGACCACTTCTTCCTGGCCCACCAGCTGGTCGACGACAAAGCCGATCCGCTGGGTGCCCACCGAAAGGATCACCACATGGCCTTCGCGCTGCTCTTCGTGAGCGGCGGAGCTGACCAGCCAGCGCTTGAGGTAGAACAACGGCAGTGCCTTGTCCCGCACGATCACCACTTCCTGGCCGTCCACCACGTTGGTGCGCGACAGGTCGAGGTGGAAGATCTCGTTGACGTTCACCAGCGGGAAGGCGAACGCCTGGTTGCCGAGCATGACCATCAGGGTCGGCATGATCGCCAGGGTCAGCGGCACCTTGATGACGATCTTCGAGCCCTGGCCCTTGGCCGAGTAGATGTTGATCGAACCGTTGAGCTGGGAGATCTTGGTTTTCACCACGTCCATGCCCACGCCACGACCCGACACGTCGGAGATCTCGGTCTTGGTCGAGAAACCCGGGGCGAAGATCAGGTTGTAGCATTCGGTATCGCTCAGGCGGTCGGCCGCGTCCTTGTCCATCACACCGCGTTTTACCGCGATGGAACGCAGGACATTCGGGTCCATGCCCTTGCCGTCGTCGGAGATCGACAACAGGATGTGATCGCCTTCCTGCTCGGCCGCAAGGATCACCTTGCCGCCACGGGCCTTGCCCGACGCTTCGCGCTCTTCCGGCGATTCGATGCCGTGGTCGACCGCGTTGCGCACCAGGTGGACCAGTGGGTCGGCCAGGGCCTCGACCAGGTTCTTGTCGAGGTCGGTGTCTTCGCCGACCAACTCCAGGTTGATCTCTTTCTTGAGCTGGCGCGCCAGGTCGCGAACCAGGCGCGGGAAGCGCCCGAAGACTTTCTTGATCGGCTGCATCCGGGTCTTCATGACCGCGGTCTGCAGGTCGGCCGTGACCACGTCGAGGTTCGACACGGCCTTGGACATGGCTTCGTCGGCGCTGTTGGCACCCAGGCGCACCAGGCGGTTACGCACCAGCACCAGTTCGCCGACCATGTTCATGATCTCGTCGAGCCGCGCGGTATCGACCCGCACGGTGGTCTCGGCTTCGCTGGCCGGCTTTTCCGCGGGCGGCGCAGCCGGGGCACGGGCCGCAGCCGGTACCACGGCGGCAACGGGTGCCGGCGCTTCGGCTTTCGGTTCGGGTGCCTTGGCAACGGGTTTGGGCGCGACAACCTTGGCGGTCGATGCCGCCACCGAGTTCGAACCGCTCGCCGCTGTCGCGGTGCCGACTTCGCTGAACTTGCCTTTGCCGTGCAATTCGTCGAGCAGCGCCTCGAATTCATGATCGCTGATCAGGTCACTGCCGGCCGCCGCTGCGGTGGGCGCTGCCGGAGCAGGCACCGATGCAATGGCCGACTCCAGCGCCTCGACGGCAAAGTTGCCCTTGCCGTGCAGCTGGTCGAGCAAGGCTTCGAATTCTTCGTCGGTGATGTCGGAGCTATCGCCAGCGGCTTTAGGCTCTGGTGGCGCGGCGGGCGCAGGAGCCACTGCATCGACGGCGAATTTGCCCTTGCCGTGCAGTTGATCGAGCAACGACTCGAACTCGGCATCGGTGATTTCGTCGCTACCAGCCGTATCGCTTGCAGCCACTTCGCTGGCAGGTGCAGGAACAACGGCTGGCGCTTCGGCCTGGGCCTTGACGGCGTTCAGCGAGTCCAGCAATTGTTCGAATTCGTTATCGGTAATATCGCCTGAATCGGCTTCGACCACTGCGGCAACAGGCACAGCTGCCACCTCGTCCGCCGCTTGCGGCTCGGCCAGTCGAGCCAGCGCCGCCAGCAACTCGGGGGTTGCAGCCGTGATCGGGCAGCGTTCGCGCACTTCGCTGAACATGCCGTTCACTGCATCCAGCGCTTCGAGGACCACGTCCATCAATTCCGAGTCGACGCGACGTTCGCCCTTGCGCAGGATGTCGAACACGTTCTCGGCGATGTGGCAGCACTCCACCAACTCATTGAGCTGGAGGAAGCCGGCGCCCCCTTTTACAGTGTGAAAACCGCGAAAAATTGCATTGAGCAAATCCGCATCATCCGGACGGCTTTCCAGCTCGACCAGTTGCTCGGACAGTTGCTCTAGAATCTCGCCGGCCTCAACCAGGAAATCCTGAAGGATCTCTTCATCGGCGCCGAAGCTCATTTAAGGGGGTGCTCCTAAAGGTCTAAAAACCCGAAAACCTAAAATCCAAGACTGGATAACAAATCGTCCACATCGTCCTGACCGGACATAACGTCTTCTCTTTTATCGGCATGAATCTGCGGACCTTCACCCTTGGAGAGATGTTTTTGTGGATCTTTTTCTGCAAGCATCGCCGCACGGTCATGTTCGATGCCCGCAAAGCGGTCCACCTGGCTGGCCATCAGCACGAGCTTGAGCAAGTTGCTTTCTACTTCTGTGACCAACTGGGTCACGCGCTTGATCACCTGGCCGGTGAGGTCCTGGTAATCCTGGGCGAGCAGAATGTCATTGAGGTTGCTCGACACCGCGCGGTTGTCGGTGTTGCTGCGCGCCAGGAAGCCGTCGACGCGCCGGGCCAGCTCACGAAACTCTTCAGCCCCGACTTCGCGGCGCATGAAGCGACCCCAGTCCGCGCTCAAACCCTGGGCTTCGTCAGCCAGGCTGTTGACCAGCGGCGTGGCGTTTTCCACCAGGTCCATTGTGCGGTTGGCGGCGGCTTCGGTCAGCTTGACCACATACCCCAGGCGCTCGGTGGCGTCAGTGATCTGCGACACTTCCTCGGCTTGCGGCATGTGCGGGTCAATCTGGAAATTGACGATCGCGCTGTGCAGCTCGCGGGTGAGCTTGCCCACTTCCTGATACAGGCCTCGGTCACGGGTCTGGTTGAGCTCATGGATCAATTGCACAGCATCGCCGAACCTGCCCTTTTCAAGGCTCGCGACCAATTCGACGGCGTGTTTTTTCAGGGTCGATTCAAAATCGCCCTGGGATGATTCGTTATGCCCCATAGCTCCCCCGTGGCGCAGTTCAACCGATGCGTTCGAAAATCTTCTCGATTTTTTCTTTCAACGCCTGGGCCGTGAAGGGTTTGACGACATAGCCGTTTACGCCGGCCTGGGCCGCTTCGATGATCTGCTCGCGCTTGGCTTCGGCAGTCACCATCAGCACTGGCAAGTGCTTGAGCCTTTCATCGGCGCGCACGTGGCGCAGCAGGTCGATACCGGTCATGCCAGGCATGTTCCAGTCCGTCACCAGAAAGTCGATGCTCCCGCTGTTGAGTACCGGAATGGCGGTAGTGCCATCGTCGGCCTCGACCGTGTTGGTGAACCCAAGGTCACGCAACAGGTTCTTGATGATCCGCCGCATCGTTGAGAAGTCATCAACGATGAGGATTTTCATGTTCTTGTCCAATTCGACCTCCAAGCAGACTAAAACGCGCCCAGCACCTGGACGCGCCATTTCAATCAATCTGGCGAAACACTTGATGAGTGTTTGGGTTACAACGGATCGAGGCCGGCACGGTTCATCACCCCACCAACCGCGTCGCAGTGCCCCCACACTGCCTTCAGCGCGCTCGCCACTCTCCCAGACGCCCCCGCAAACGGGCCGCGCACTGGCTGTGTAACTGGCTGACCCGGGATTCGCTGACCCCCAGGACTTCGCCGATTTCCTTGAGATTCAGTTCTTCGTCGTAGTACAGCGCCAACACCAATCGCTCACGCTCCGGCAAGTTGGCGATCGCGTCCGCCAGCGCCGCCTGGAAGCGTTCATCTTCCAGATCGCGTGACGGTTCCAGATGAGCACTGGCGCCATCCTCGTGCAGCCCTTCGTGTTCGCCGTCCTGCAACAGGTCGTCGAAACTGAACAGGCGGCTGCCCAGGGTGTCGTTCAAAATCCCGTAGTAATCGTCAAGACTCAATTGGAGTTCGGCCGCAACTTCGTGATCTTTAGCGTCACGGCCGGTTTTCGCTTCAATCGTGCGAATGGCGTCGCTGACCATTCGCGTATTGCGGTGGACCGAACGTGGCGCCCAGTCGCCCTTGCGCACTTCATCGAGCATGGCGCCGCGGATGCGGATGCCCGCGTAGGTTTCGAAACTGGCGCCTTTGCTGGCGTCGTATTTGGTCGATACTTCCAGCAGGCCGATCATCCCGGCCTGGATCAGGTCTTCGACCTGGACACTGGCCGGCAGACGCGCCAGCAAGTGATAGGCAATGCGTTTAACCAGCGGCGCGTAACGCTCGATCAGCTCGTACTGCGCGTTACGCGCCGATGCCTTGTAGAGGTTGTAACCGCTTGCGGTCATAGCACCGGTCCTGCCGTTTGTTGCACGAGGCGCTCGACGAAAAACTCCAGGTGCCCACGCGGGTTGGCGGGCAGCGGCCAGGTATCGACCTTCTGCGCGATCGCCTTGAATGCCAGCGAGCACTTGGAGCGCGGGAAGGCCTCGTAGACGGCGCGTTGCTTCTGCACGGCCTTGCGCACGCTTTCGTCGTAAGGCACCGCACCCACGTATTGCAGGGCGACGTCGAGGAAGCGGTCGGTGACCTTGGTCAACTTGGCGAACAGGTTGCGCCCTTCCTGGGGGCTCTGCGCCATGTTGGCCAGCACGCGGAAACGGTTCATGCCGTAATCGCGGTTGAGCAATTTGATCAACGCGTAGGCGTCAGTGATCGAGGTCGGCTCGTCGCAGACCACCAGCAACACTTCCTGGGCCGCGCGCACGAAACTGACCACCGATTCGCCAATGCCCGCCGCCGTGTCGATCACCAGCACGTCGAGATTGTCGCCGATGTCGCTGAAGGCCTGGATCAGGCCGGCATGCTGGGCCGGGCTCAAGTGAACCATGCTCTGGGTGCCGGACGCCGCGGGCACGATGCGGATGCCGCCGGGGCCCTGCAACAGCACGTCGCGCAGTTCACAGCGGCCCTCGATCACGTCGGCCAGGGTACGTTTGGGTGTCAGCCCCAACAGAACGTCGACGTTCGCCAGGCCCAGGTCGGCGTCCAGCAGCATGACGCGCCGGCCAAGCTCAGCCAAAGCCAGGGACAAGTTCACTGACACGTTAGTTTTACCGACGCCACCTTTGCCGCCGGTCACCGCGATCACCTGTACAGGATGCATGCTGCCCATGTTATTTCTTTACCTTGTTCTGCATAGACGGGGCCACATAACTGGCTGCGCGTTCACAACCGGAACAATGCATGGCAGGCCATCGATGTAGGGTACAAAAACTATTCATTGTTACCTCAGCCAACCTGCTTGGTCGGACTGTGGTAGATATCAGCGAACATGTCAGCCATGGCCTCTTCGCTGGGTTCTTCCTGCATTTGCACGCTGACGGCCCGACTGACCAGTTGATGACGACGCGGCAGATGCAGATCATCCGGAATCCGCGGGCCATCGGTCAGGTAGGCCACCGGCAACTCATGGCTGATGGCCAGGCTCAACACCTCGCCCAGACTTGCCGTTTCATCCAGTTTAGTCAGGATGCAGCCAGCGAGCCCGCAACGCTTGTAACTGTGATAAGCGGCGGTTAGAACCTGTTTCTGGCTGGTGGTTGCCAGGACCAGATAATTTTTTGACCGAATGCCTCGAGCGGCCAGGCTTTCGAGCTGCATGCGCAGGGCCGGGTCGCTGGCTTGCAGGCCGGCGGTATCGATCAGCACCACGCGCTTGCGCAACAAGGGATCCAGCGCCTGGACCAGCGACTGGTTCGGATCGACGTGGGTCACCGGCACATTGAGGATCCGCCCGAGGGTCTTGAGCTGTTCCTGGGCACCGATGCGGAAGCTGTCCATGCTCACCAGCGCAATGTTCTGCGCGCCGTACTTGAGCACGTAACGGGCCGCCAGCTTGGCCAGGGTGGTGGTCTTGCCCATGCCGGCCGGGCCGACCATGGCGATCACACCGCCCTCTTCCAGCGGTTCCATTTCCGGCGTAACGATCATCCGCGCCAGGTGCGCCAGCAACATGCGCCAGGCCTGACGGGGTTCTTCAATTTCGCTGACCAGCGCCAGCAGGTCCCGCGACAACGGGCCGGACACGCCAATGCGTTGCAGGCGACGCCACAGGGTCGCCTGTTCCGGACGACTGCCCTGCAGCTGGTTCCAGGCGAGGGAACCGAGTTGCACTTCCATGAGTTCGCGCAGGCTGTTGAGCTCCGAACGCATCGAGTCGAAGACCCGCGTATCAATCGTGGCCGCCGGGGCAGGTGCTGGCGCGGGACGGTGCGCTTCGGCCAGGGTCGGTTCGATCAGCGGTTCGGCAGCGGTCAGCGGCAGGCCGGCAAACAACTGTTGATTGGTGCCCTTGTCGTTATCGCCCTCGCCGCGCAGGCTCAATTCGGCCTGGGCAGTGACGATCCGCGACTGAGTCTTGCGCAGTTCGTCCTCGAGCTCCATGTTCGGCACGCGCGGGGCCAGCGCCGACAGTTGGTAATCCAGGGCGGCCGTAATCTCGACACCACCGGCGATGCGGCGGTTGCCAATGATCGCGGCATCGGCGCCCAGCTCTTCACGAACCAGTTTCATGGCCTGACGCATATCGGCGGCGAAAAAACGCTTAACTTGCATGAATCACTACCTCAGCCGTTGGGCCCTACTGTCGCAACGATGGTCACTTGCTTGTTGTCAGGAATTTCCTGATAAGCCAACACATGCAAACCCGGGACCGCGAGTCGGCCAAATCGCGAGAGCATCGCGCGAATCGGACCGGCTACCAGCAGAATCACCGGTTGACCTTGCATCTCTTGCCGCTGCGCCGCATCGATCAACGAGCGCTGCAGCTTCTCAGCCATGCTTGGCTCCAGCAGAACGCCCTCTTCAGAGCCTTGTCCTGCCTTCTGCAGACTATTGAGCAATATTTGTTCCAACCTGGGTTCAAGCGTGATCACAGGCAGCTCGGAGTCAGTGCCTACAATGCTTTGCACGATTGCGCGGGATACGCCGACGCGCACCGCGGCGACCAGCGCGGCGGTATCTTGACTCTTGTTGGCGTTGTTCGCGATGGCTTCGGCAATGCTACGAATGTCGCGTACCGGCACCTGTTCGGCCAACAGCGCCTGCAGGACCTTGAGCAATTGCGAGAGCGACAGCACGCCCGGTACCAGCTCTTCAGCCAGCTTCGGCGAGTTTTTCGCCAGCAATTGCATGAGTTGCTGAACTTCCTCGTGGCCGATCAACTCGCTGGAGTGCTTGTACAGGATCTGGTTCAGGTGGGTGGCCACCACCGTACTGGCGTCGACCACGGTGTAACCCAGCGATTGCGCCTGGGCGCGCTGGCTGATTTCGATCCACACCGCCTCCAGGCCGAAAGCCGGATCTTTGGCGGTTATGCCGTTGAGCGTGCCATAGACCTGCCCCGGGTTGATCGCCAGTTCGCGATCCGGGTAAATCTCCGCCTCGGCCAGAATCACTCCCATCAGGGTCAGGCGATAGGCACTCGGTGCCAGGTCGAGGTTGTCGCGAATGTGCACCGTGGGCATGAGAAACCCAAGGTCCTGGGACAGCTTCTTGCGCACGCCCTTGATCCGCGCCAGCAATTGACCACCCTGGTTGCGGTCCACCAGCGGAATCAGCCGGTAGCCCACTTCCAGGCCGATCATGTCGATCGGCGTCACATCATCCCAGCCCAGCTCCTTGGTCTCCTGGGCACGGGCCGGCGATGGCAACAGCTCCTGCTGGCGCTTGACCTCTTGCAGGGCCTGCACCTTGGCAGAGTTCTGCTTTTTCCAGAACAGGTACGCACCACCCGCCGCCAGGGCGGCCATGGACAGGAAGGAAAAGTGCGGCATGCCAGGCACCAGCCCCATCACCGCCATCAAGCCCGCCGACACCGCCAACGCCTTGGGCGAAGCGAACATCTGCCGATTGATCTGCTTGCCCATGTCTTCGGAGCCCGAAGCACGGGTCACCATGATCGCCGCCGCTGTGGATAACAACAGTGATGGCAATTGCGCCACCAAACCGTCACCAATGGTCAGCAGGGCGTACACCTTGCCGGCATCGGCGAAGGTCATGTTGTGCTGGAAGATACCGACCGCCATGCCGCCGATCAGGTTGATGAACAGAATCAACAGGCCGGCGATGGCGTCACCGCGCACGAACTTGCTGGCACCGTCCATGGAGCCATAGAACTCAGCCTCCTGCGCCACTTCCGAACGGCGGGCCTTGGCCTGGGCCTGATCGATCAGGCCGGCGTTGAGGTCGGCGTCGATAGCCATTTGCTTACCGGGCATCGCATCGAGGGTGAAACGCGCGCTCACCTCGGAAATACGCCCGGCACCCTTGGTCACCACGACGAAGTTGATGATCATCAGGATCGCAAACACCACGATACCGACCACGTAGTTACCGCCAATCACCACCTCGCCGAAGGCCTGGATCACCTTGCCCGCGGCGGCATGGCCATCCTGGCCGTGAAGCATCACCACCCGGGTGGATGCCACGTTGAGCGCCAACCGCAAGAGCGTCGCCACCAGCAAAATGGTCGGGAACACCGCAAAATCCAGCGGCCGCAAGGCGTACACACACACCAGCAGCACGACGATCGACAGTGCAATGTTGAACGTGAAAAACACGTCAAGCAGGAACGGCGGCATCGGCAACATCATCATCGCCAACATGACCAGCAACAACAGCGGCACGCCCAGATTGCCTCGGCTGAGGTCTGCCATGTTCGTGCGGGCACTGTTGATTAACTGAGAGCGATCCACCGGTATTCCCCGTTCCTTTGAAGCAAAACTTTTGACGCCAGAAGCTGGCGCAAAGCGGCTACTGCAAGAAGCCTTCCAACTTTTGCGAGGGGTTGAAATAGAGGTTTTAACGGAGGTTTTGTATTGCCTGGTCTGGCGTCATCGCGGGTGAGCCCGGCTCCCACAGCGATTTGTGTCGAGCGCTGATTTCGTGATCAACCCCAATCACTGTAGGAGCGAGGCTTGCCCGCGAAGAGGCCGGCACTGCCACCGAGTACCTCGGAAAGCACACAAATGACCAGTAAATCATACACGCACCACAGCACACCTATCAGTTCTGCTAGTACCCAACTTTTGTGTTGAGACCAATACTGACCTCCCGCACTTCGAACCTTGGGGGTAACCACCCATGACATCATCACCGCGCGAAACCGATCTCTGCCATTACCACTACGACCCCCTCGATCGCCTGATCAGTCATGCCCTGGCAGACACCCCCAGGCGCCAGAGCTTCTACTGCAAAAGCAGGCTGGCCACCGAGATACAAGGTGCGATGTGCCTTTCGATTGTCCAGCAGGGTGACCAGTTGTTGGCGCAGCAACAAAGTGAGGGTAATGCGCCCGATACCACGCTGCTGGCCACCGATCAGCAGCGTTCGGTGCTGCAGATGGTCAAGGCCAATCATTCACCGCAGCCCATCGCCTATTCACCCTATGGTCACCGTTCTGCTGGAGGCGGGTTACTCAGCCTGCTCTGCTTTAACGGCGAACGGCCAGATCCGGTAACTGGGCATTATCTACTGGGGAATGGGTATCGGGCGTTTAATCCCGTATTGATGCGGTTTAATAGCCCGGATAATTGGAGTCCGTTTGGGAAGGGTGGATTGAATGCTTATGCTTATTGCTTGGGAGATCCAGCCAACCGAACAGACAACGACGGGCATCGCTCTTGGCTTACCTTGTTGAAAACCACTGTCACCAGAAAGGTAAAATACAACAACACCAAATGGAAAATCAAATCTAGAAAAACACCTAATGAAGCCTTGAACGCCCGTGACGAACTAATACAATATGACAAGCTAATTGCCAAAGAGCCAGATGCGCTTGACATGCAAAACAAACAATTCCAAATCGATTACGAGAACCTTGATAAAAATCCCACAAACCCAACCACTATTGCAATGCGCGACTTACTTGAGCAATTAAATCGGACCCCCCCTCCTTCCGAACCCAATTTACTCCACATGAAACTTGCTATCGCAAACCTTGACCCTTCGACCATGCCAAACATCCATCCCGACATAATAAGAACCTACGCGGAAAAAGTTTTAAACATTAGAAACCCAGCTCTAGATTGGTACAAAATACAGAGAGAGGTTATCCTAACCAACCATTTCAAACCTATAAAAAAACCCGAATTCGCTGAAACACACTGCCTGACCCTAAAATAGACTTATAACTATTTTGAGACTAGACAGATTAGAAAAAAGGGACCGATTTATTTTATGACTTTGCCCTGAATAAACTGTCCTCTTTTTTCATTTCTCTCCTAGGGAAAAGTAGGGAAAAGGGGACAGATTTATTT
>NZ_AKJF01000027.1 GCF_000282475.1 Pseudomonas sp. GM78 | reverse complement strand
GCGGCCCATTCTCGCTCTACATTCGTGCCTATTGGGCTGACAAAGCCATACTCGACGGCACGTGGCAGCCACCGGCCATCGCGACGGTGAAGTGATCGAACGGCAGAGGATGCAACCATGAATCTAAAGAACTTGATCGCCGCTGCGCTCGTGGGCGCGTTAGTAATGAGCGAATTGGCAACGCAAGCCTTCGCTCAGGAAACCAGCTTCAATAAACTCGCCGACCTGCCGTTCACGCAAGGCCGACCCACGCAGGAGGCCGCGCAGATACTACGCGACGAATTGCTTTTTCAACGGGCGACGCAGACGTATCTCTGGGCGCTGCCTTTGATCAACACCCTTGGCATGCAGGTGGGCTCGGAAAAGACATTCGGCGCCGGCTACAACGTCTTGCCGATCTGGAAGCGCAGACTCGATGCCAAGACCCTGGTGACGACCCCCAATTCCGATGTCCTTTACGCGATGAGCTACATCGACTTGGGAAGGGATGGACCGATGGTGATGGAAGCGCCGCCTGAGTTGCAAGGCATCCTGCTGGATGTCTGGCAGCGTCCCATTCCGGTCGATGGTGGCAAGTTCTTCGGTGACGTTGGTCTGTTTGGACCGGATGAGGGAAAGGGCGGCAAGTTTCTCCTCTTGCCACCCGGCTACAAGGGCGAAGTGCCGGAGGGCTATTACGTGTACCGCTCTGCCACAAATAATGTCTTTGTCTTTCTACGCGGGTTCTATAAAGACCCGAAGAATCTAACGCCGACGGTTACGCATCTTGAACAGACAAAGATATATCCACTGAACGGCGCGGCCGAGGCGAAACCGATGACATACCCCGATGCCTCCGGCGTCCCGGTCAACATGCTGCCGAGCAGCGACGGCAATGCCTTCGATCAGCTCAAGCTGCTTGTGGACAGTGAAGGCGCCAACCTCGCCGGTCCCGATTGGCTCGGTATGCTGGCGGCGATCGGCATAGTCAAGGGGCAACCGTTCAATCCTGATGCGCGAACACGCGAGATCCTCGATCGGTCCGCCAAGACCGGCTATGAAATGAGCCGTGTCATTGGCTTTTCAGACAAGGTGAGTGGTCTCTCGTTTAGAGTTTATCCAGACCGCCAGTGGCTTAATCCTTTCGCCGACGGTACTCCCGCGAATCCGGGCGGATCGAAGAATGATAGTTGGGAAAATGTCGCCGGAGCCTATCCGTATCTGGCCCTTGATGCTCGAATCTGGATGTTCACCAATTACTACTCGATAAGCCCGGGAATGATGTCCCAAACCCCAGGCAAGGGTGCCAAATATATGATCAGTTTCACCGACAGCGGGGGCACGCCCTTGTCGGGTGACACCAACTATCGCCTGAACCTGCCGGCCAACATTCCTGCCGACTTGTTCTGGTCGGTGACGCTTTACGATGCCGCAAATGCTTCCGGTCTCGACAACGGCCAGCCGTTCCCCTCCCTCGGTTCGCGTGACAAACCGGTGCAGAACGCCGACCGCAGCACCGACCTCTACCTCGGACCAAAAGTACCCGAAGGTAAGAAAGCCAACTGGCTCGCCACTGTGCCCGGCAAAGGTTATTTCGCGATCATCCGACTCTACGGCCCTAAGGAACCCGCTATCGATAAGAGCTGGAAGCCCGGTGACATCGAGAAGGTGAAGTGACGTTGGCCTGCCGATGCCGGGAGGTAAACATAATTCGGATGAGATCCCAACGAGGGAGGCCTTAAGCAGAGACCGTGACCGGCAGCTTTTGGCCGATTGTTGCCTGTCGCGAGGGATAGCAGGCGACACAGAGCGGACGATCACGTTCGACTATTACTAGCAGCTTAGCCAGATAATTGATGAGTTTTCTGTCATTCAACGAGCACTTTAGCCCAAAGCAGCAGGGCCGATATAGCGGTTCCACACGGAAAAGGCTCGGGTAGTAATCACGAATCTATTGGGTGACACGGCGAATCTGTGTCATCCGGCCATCCGGTTGCACAACATCGCGAAGAATGTCTCCCTGCGATCCCTGCAATGCGTGGAACAGAATCTCGCGCTCAATCATCGGCGCAAGGATCGCAGCCTCATGAGGGCGATCCATGAGTCGCATCATGCGCAGCCACGCATCGATCATTTCATCCGGCGCAGGCAACGCGCTGATACCGCCTGCGCCTTTGATTTCCGTACTGTTTCACACCATCAAATACCAGCGTGAGGCGTGTTGGTGATGAAGATCACGACCTCGTTGAAACCCTCAATTCGCCGGCGTCGGCGTTATCTCCCGCAAGAAGGCAGCATCACGTCACTCTGCACAATGAAAGCGATGTTAAAAAATGTTATGAAGAAAAAATACTTCACATAATCCGTTCATTGGTGGATGATCTGCTGCATCTACAACGCGGCCAACGTCTGCGCCTTGCAGGTGTTGAAGCAGTCGCTGCTTTCCTCTGGAGTACCCCATGAATAACAAGAATGTCGGTGTAGTCGGTCTGGGCGCAATGGGGCTGGGCATTGCCCGCTCGTTGTTGCGCAGCGGTTTCAATGTGCATGCCTGTGATGTGCGTGCTGCCGTAACAGAGCAGTTCGCTGGGGAGGGCGGTGTGGCTTGTCCGTCACCTTCGAACATGGCTGCGCAGTGCGAGGTGATCATTACCGTAGTGGTGAATGCCGAGCAAACCGAAACGGTGCTGTTCGGTGAGGGTGGTGCCGTGGCTGCACTGCGCCCGGGTAGTCTGGTGATCGGTTGCGCCACGGTCGCTCCGACTTATGCCGTGGATCTTGGCCAGCGGCTGGCTGCGCTGGGCCTGCTGTATCTGGATGCTCCGATTTCCGGTGGTGCCGCCAAGGCTGCCGCCGGCGAAATGACCATGATGACCTCGGGCCCGGCCGACGCCTATGCCAAGGTCGAATCGATACTGGCGGGCATGGCCGGCAAGGTGTATCGCCTGGGTGACGCCCACGGCCTGGGTTCGAAGGTCAAAATCATCAACCAACTGCTGGCCGGGGTGCATATTGCCGCTTCTGCCGAAGCCATGGCGTTGGGCCTGCGTGAAGGGGTTGATGCCGATGCCCTATATGAAGTGATCACCCACAGCGCCGGCAATTCCTGGATGTTCGAAAATCGCGTGCCGCACATTCTCAAGGCCGACTACACGCCGTTGTCCGCAGTCGACATTTTTGTCAAGGACCTGGGCCTGGTGCTGGATACCGCCCGTGCCAGCAAATTCCCGCTGCCGCTGTCAGCTACCGCACACCAAATGTTCATGCAGGCATCCAGTGCCGGATTCGGCCGTGAGGACGACTCAGCGGTGATCAAGATTTTCCCGGGCATCGAATTGCCGACTGCTAAGCCAGAGCCCGTTTGAGGAACACCCCATGACTACAACCACCGCACGCCCGCTGCTGGGCTGCATCGCCGACGATTTCACCGGTGCCACGGATCTGGCCAACATGCTGGTACGCGGCGGTATGCGCACCGTGCAAAGCATCGGTATCCCGAGCGCGGAAGTTGCCGCTGGGCTTGATGCCGATGCGATCGTCATTGCCCTGAAATCCCGTACCACACCGGTCGCCGAAGCAGTCGGACAGTCCCTCGCTGCGCTAACCTGGCTGCGCGAACAAGGTTGCGAGCAGATCTTTTTCAAATATTGCTCGACATTCGACTCGACCGCCGCCGGCAATATCGGCCAGGTCAGCGAAGCGCTACTGGCTGCACTGGGCAGTGATTTTACCCTGGCGTGCCCAGCGTTCCCGGAAAATGGCCGGACGATCTTCCGCGGCCACCTGTTTGTGCAGGATCAGTTGCTCAGTGAATCGGGCATGCAACATCACCCGCTGACGCCGATGACCGACGCCAATCTGGTTCGGGTCCTGCAATCGCAAACCGGCCTGAGTGTCGGTCTGCTGCGCTACGACACCATTGCCCAAGGCGCTGAGCAGGTGAAGGCTCGCATCGCCGAACTGAGGGCTCAAGGTGTGGGCATGGCCATCGCCGATGCCTTGTCGGACCGCGATCTGTACACCCTTGGTAGCGCCTGCGCCGATTTGCCGTTACTGACAGGTGGTTCGGGGCTGGCCCTGGGCCTGCCGGAGAACTTCCGTCGGGCCGGCAAGCTGCGTGACCTCGATGCCTCGAAACTCCCGGCGGTGTCCGGCGGGGAAGTGGTGTTGGCCGGCAGTGCGTCGATTGCCACCAATGGACAAG
Source organism: Pseudomonas sp. GM78 (assembly GCF_000282475.1). Lineage (GTDB taxonomy): Bacteria > Pseudomonadota > Gammaproteobacteria > Pseudomonadales > Pseudomonadaceae > Aquipseudomonas. Next base: position 28,034 of record NZ_AKJF01000027.1, on the reverse strand, counting down.
TGGCGGCCTGGCTCGAAGCCGGTCGTCCGGCCTTGCGCATCGATCCGTTGGCCCTGGCTGCCGGTGAGCCGGTGGTAGCACAAGCCCTGACCTTCGCTCGCGAGAACGAACAAACTGTATTGATCTATGCCACCAGCTCGCCGGAAGAGGTCAAGTCGGTGCAGCGGCAACTGGGTGTGGTTCAAGCCGGCAGCCTGGTGGAAAACGCCTTTGGCCAAATCGCAGAGGGTCTGCGTCAGAGCGGCGTGCGTCGCTTTGTGATCGCCGGCGGAGAAACATCAGGCGCCGTGGTTCAAGCGCTGGGCGTGCAGCTTCTGCAGATCGGCGCGCAGATCGATCCGGGTGTTCCGGCGACGGTCAGCAGCACTGACGAGCCTTTGGCGCTGGCACTCAAGTCGGGCAACTTCGGTGGCCGGGACTTCTTCACTAAAGCCCTGAACCAACTCGCCGGAGGTGTTCAATGATTAACGAAAACGCCTTGCGCGAAGAAATCTGTGAGACAGGCCTTAGCCTTTATCAGCGCGGATACACCGTCGGCAGCGCGGGCAATATCAGCGCACGGCTGGATGATGGTTGGTTGATCACGCCGACTGACGTCTGCCTCGGGCGCCTCGATCCGGCGACCATCGCCAAGGTCAACCTGGCCGGCAAATGGGTGTCCGGGGACAAGCCTTCAAAGACCCTGGCACTGCATCGCCAGGTCTATGACCGCAACCCGACTGTCGGCGGCGTGGTGCATACCCACTCGACCCATCTGGTGGCATTGACCCTGGCAGGCGTTTGGCAGGCCAATGACATTCTGCCGCCGCTGACGCCGTATCAGGTCATGAAAGTCGGGCATATCCCGTTGATTGGCTACCAGCGCCCCGGCTCGCCGAAGGTAGCCGAACAGGTTGCAAAACTGGCCAATAGCGTTCGCGGCGTGATGCTGGAGCGGCTCGGTCCGGTGGTCTGGGAGAGTTCGGTATCCAAAGCCAGCTACGCCTTGGAAGAACTTGAGGAAACCGCGCGACTGTGGCTGATGAGCAATCCGAAGCCAGAGCCGCTCGACCAGGCGGCGCTGGATGAGCTGCGAGAAACGTTTGGCGCGCACTGGTAGCGCACGGGCTTAACACAACAAAACGATACTGCAAGCCCTGCCTGGGAGGCGCACTGCGACTCTCGACGGACGCGGCTTGCCTGAAAAAACAATAACAACAGGAAATCCAAGCATGGCTCACCTTCACTGCGGCATGTGCAGATCCATTGGCAGCACCGTTTCATTGACCCGGCGTGGGGGGCTTTTGAAATGAGCCCGTTAATCCTGATGATTACCGCTGGGGCGGGCATCGCTCTGTTGTTGTTCCTGGTGCTCAAGTACAAGTTCCAGCCCTTCGTGGCCTTGATGCTGGTGAGCATTCTGGTAGCGCTGGTGGCCGGAGTGAAGCCGGCTGATCTGGTCGCTACGATCGAAGGTGGTATGGGCAAAACCTTAGGCCATATTGCGATCATCATTGCCCTGGGCGCGATGATCGGGCGGATCATCGAGCTCTCTGGCGGTGCCGAGGCGTTGGCCAAGACCCTGATTACCCGTTTCGGCAATCGGCGTACGCCCCTGGCGTTGACGATTGCCGGCTTCATGGTCGGGGTGCCGGTGTTCTTCGAGGTGGGCGTGATCATCCTCATGCCGCTTGCTTATGGGATAGCCCGGCGCGCACGCAAGCCGCTTTTGGTGTTCGCGTTGCCGATGTGCGCGGCCTTGTTGACCGTACACGCCTTCCTGCCGCCGCACCCGGGCGCCGTGGCCGCTGCCAGCCAATTGGGCGCGGACCTGGGCCGTGTGCTGATGTTCGGCCTGCCCATCACAGCCTTCCTTTGCTACGTAGGCTACCGCGTGGCCGGGCGCATGACCCGTCGGGTGTACCCGATGACCGACGATATTCGTGCTGAGGTCTATGGCCCGCATGTCACCAACGAAGACCTGGCCGCCTGGACCAACGGCAGCGACACGAACCCCGAGCGCGCGGCAGAAGCCGTATCGCACATGGGTCTGGAAGAGTCCACCAGCAGCATCGTGTCCAAACTGCCGCCGGCACCCGCGCCGGGTTTTGGTCTGATCGTCAGCTTGATCCTGCTACCCATTATCCTGATTCTGTTGGGGACGCTGTCCACCTCGCTGCTGCCCGCCGAATCGACTGTGCGCGCAATCATGACTGTGCTCGGTGCACCGCTGGTGGCATTGCTGATCGACACCTTGCTGTGTGCCTGGCTGCTAGGTTCGCGTCGGGGCTGGAGCCGCACTCAGGTGTCGGATGTGATCGGCTCGGCCTTGCCCGGCGTGGCGATGGTGATCCTGATCGCCGGTGCCGGCGGCGTGTTCGGCAAGGTACTGGTGGATACCGGGATCGGTGCCGTGGTCTCCGATATGTTGCGCACCACCGGCCTGCCGGTGCTGGCGCTGGGTTTTCTGCTGACCATGCTGTTGCGTGCGGTGCAGGGCTCGACCACTGTGGCACTGGTGACCACTGCCGGTATCATCAGCCCGCTGATCGTGACCCTTAATCTGACGCCGAACCACATGGCCCTGCTGTGCCTGGCCATGGGCGGTGGGGGGTTGGCCATGTCCCATATCAATGACGCCGGTTACTGGATCTTCACCAAATTGTCCGGGCTGAACGTGGCCGATGGCCTGCGCACCTGGACGGTATTGACCACGTTGCTCGGTACTTTGGGTTTCTGTATTACCCTGCTGATCTGGCCTTTTGTCTAACCCATTATTTCAGGAGCTACCATGCCTCGTTTTGCTGCCAATCTAAGCATGCTCTACCCGGAACATGAGTTTCTGGATCGTTTCGCCGCCGCGGCTGCCGATGGTTTCGAAGCGGTCGAGTATCTGTTCCCCTACGACTACAGCGCTCAGGAGCTCAAGCAACGCCTGAGCGACAACGGCCTGGTACAGGCTCTGTTCAATGCGCCACCCGGTGATTGGGCGGCGGGCGAGCGGGGGACGGTGTCGTTGCCGGGGTGTGAGAGTGAATTTCGTAGCGGTTTGGATCGCGCCCTGGAATACGCCAGCGTGCTGGGTAATTCGCGTGTTCATGTCATGGCCGGCCTGCTGCCATCCGAGAGTGACCGGCCACGGCATCACGGCGTGTACCTGGAAAACCTCGCCTATGCCACGGCTCAGGCCGCCAAGGCAGGTGTCACCGTGTTGCTCGAACCGATCAATACACGGGACATGCCGGGCTTTTTCCTCAACCGGCAGGACCAGGCCCAGGCAATCTGCAAGGAAGTGGGCGCCAGTAACCTCAAGGTTCAGTTCGATTGCTACCATTGCCAGATCGTCGAAGGCGACCTGGCCACCAAACTGCGTCGGGACTTCGACGGTATTGGGCATATCCAGATCGCTGGCGTGCCGGACCGGCATGAACCGGACTTGGGAGAAGTCAATTATCCCTACCTGTTCGAGCTGATCGACCAGTTGGGTTATGACGGCTGGGTAGGGTGTGAATACCGGCCGCGTGGCAACACGTCTGCCGGCTTGCAATGGTTGCGTGACTGGAAGGCGCGTCAGGCTTAACAGGGCAGGTAGCTCGCGGGCTCTGCTGGATGCGGGAGCCCGTCGTTTCAGACCACGGGATTATCAGACGGTAGCAAAAGTTCGACACCTTGCTTGCGAATGCCGTCGGCCGCGGCAGGGGTCAAGGCATCATCGCTGAGGATGATATCGAACTGCTCGAGCCCGGCGATCTTGTACATACTAAAGGTGCCGTATTTCGAACTGCTGGCCACCAGCACCACTTGCGAAGCCGATTGCATCGCGGCCTGCTTGACCTCCACCTTCAGTGCCGACGGTGTGGTGAGTCCGCGACGCAAATCCCATGAGCTGGTCGATATGAACGCAATATCGGTGACGACCTGACGCAAGGTGGCCACTGCCAGACCGCCCACGCATGATTGATTGGAGTGATCCAGTTGCCCGCCGGTATGAATTACGGTGACATGGGGCGCTTCGATCAGTGCCTGGACGACGCCGAAGTCGTTGGTCACCACGGTCATGCCCGACAATGCCTTGATGTAGGGGACGATTTCCAGGGTGCTGGTTCCCGCGTCCAGGTAAATCGTCATGTCGGCATGCAGTAGCCGGGCGGCGAGTTTGGCCATTGCCTGCTTCTGCGGCAACTCCACCACCGCCTTGAGCTGATGGCTGGGCTCACTGTGCAACTGGCTGGCAATTCGCACACCACCCGTTACCGAATAAGCACGACCTTCCTGCTCCAGCAACGCGATGTCGCGGCGTATGGTCATGTGCGAACAGTCGAACATTTCCATCAATTGATGAACACTGAGCACCTGATGCTTTCGCAACTGTCGCAGCATCAATTCACGGCGCTGTTCAGGGATCATCGGTGCGCCGCTTTCGGTGGCGATGTCCTTTTGACTTGGCATTCGGGCTCCAGAATGAATAAATCCGCAAACGATGAAGACGGACAACCATAGTAGCGAATCTGCTTCTGGATCAGACAAAAAAGAAGGTGCCTGCGCACCTTCTTTTATCTACCTTACCTGGACTTCAAGACTTTCGGATTGGAATTGCCCCAGATCGTATACAAGTCAGCCAACAATGCGCCGTTGATGGTCTCAAGCTCCGTCTGGGTAATCTCTTCATCACCTTGTTTGCCGTACAGTACAACCTCATCTCCCGCCCGCACGCCCTTGATACCACTGACATCAACCATCAGGGTGTTCATGGTGACCTTGCCGATCACCGGCGCGCGTTGGCCGTGGATCAGCACTGAGGCTTTGTTGGAGAACGCTCTTCGATAGCCGTCGGAATAGCCGGCCGGGATATTGGCGACCAACGAGTCTTTGCTCAGGGTAAAGGTGCGGTCGTAGCTGATCGTACTGCCCGCCGGGTAGGCATTGACCGCCGCGACCTGCGATTTGAACTGCATCACCCGTTGAAATTCGTTATGTCCACCCACTGGGTAGCCGTAGAGCGCGGCACCTGGGCGAACCATGTCTAGCCAACCCTCCGGTACCTCAAGGGTGGTGAAGGTGTTGGCACAGTGCAGGGTGATCCGACTGCGGTCCAGTTTGGCATGCTCGATCAACCAGCCGGACTGCTCCTTGAATTTGGCCAGCCCCTGGAGGACATCCTCGCGCTCTTCGACCGGGAAGTGGGTCATGATTCCGACGATATTCAGATGGTCCAGCCGAGTCAGATCCACCGCCTGTTGTTGCCCCGCAGACGTGCTCATTTCCAGACCGTTTCGGCTCATGCCTGCCGAGTTCAACGCCAAGTGAACCGGCAGCTTCAGGCCCTTGCGGGTGGCCAGTTCATTGAGCTGAAGTGCAACCTCCAGGTTGCCGACCAATTCTTCGATGTTGTAGCCCAGCGCATTCTCGACCTCTTCAAAGGTAGCGCTACGTAAACGCATCAGGCGTCCCTTGAAGCCTTTTTCCCGAGCAACACGTGCTTCCTCGTTGCTTGCCACGCCGATACAGGTGATCCCCATCCTGATCGCGGAAGGAATCAGTAAAGCAATGCCATTTCCATAAGCGTCGGCTTTCATAACGGCACACATCTGGCTTTTGCCCGCCAGGCGTTGCTGAAGTTTGGTGATGTTTCCTTCGAAAGCAGCCTGATCAATCTCCAGCCAGGTATTGGCCTGGCCCGATTGACTGTCGGCACGAGTATGTTCAGGTGCGGGATCGAGTAAAGGAGCAGCGTTGGCCACCGGCATCATTGCCGTCAAGGCCAGGGCGAGCGTCAGCGTGCTGAGCATGAAACGTGGCATATCGAGTCTTCCATAGTGGATGAGGAAAGGCTTCATGCGGCCGTGGATTTGGCATCAGCCAGATCCATCGGGCATGCGGCGAACAGCCATGGAATTCTTATGCAAAGGCTAAGTTTGTTTATGTGGAACCAGGTGTCTCGCGCAGCGGATGGCGCTGTAAAACAGACTGAAACGACCGAGGGTTTGTTCAGCGGGCCACCTGGCAGCCGCAGGGTCGCCAGATGAGCACGTTGAAGAGTCGAGTTGAGTCAGGCCCGAAGCCTTACATCGGTTGCTGAAGGCTGCAGCAGAGCGAACAGGTTCTTGGGATCTTGCAGCTCTGGCACCAGTTGGATATCACTGCCAATGTTCAGTGCTCTTGCAACATCCAGCACATAGCGCAAGGCGGAGTAGTCCTCCAAGGCGAAGCCTACCGAATCGAACAAAGTGACTTCCTCGGCATGCTGGCGACCTTGAGTCTGACCAGTGACGACTTTCCAGAACTCGATAACCGGTGAATCGACGGGCATCTGCTGTATTTCCCCTTCAATACGGCTTTGCGGTTCGTACTCAACCATGACCCGCGCACGTTCCACGATGTCACGGTGCAGTTCGGTCTTGCCGGGACAGTCACCGCCCACCGCGTTGAGGTGCATGCCGGGTTCGATCATTTCAGGCGTCAGAATGGTTGCGTAGGCCTTGTCGGCCGTGACCGTGGTCACGATATCGGCACCGCGTACCGCTTCCGCGACGGTGCTGGCAATGGTCACCTGAATATCGGGGTAGGCCCGCAGGTTGGCGACCAGCTTTGCCGTAGCGCGAGGGTCGATGTCGTAGAGACGGATTTCAGTAATGCCTAGCAATGTGTTGAAGGCCAGGGCCTGGAATTCGCTCTGCGAGCCGTTGCCGATAAGCGCCATTCGGCGACTGTCCGGTCGGGCGAGGTAGCGGGCCGCCAGCGCAGACGTGGCGGCAGTGCGAATGGCAGTCGTCAGCGTCATTTCACTCAGTAACACAGGCTTGCCGGTATCGACGTCTCCTAGCGCACCAAACGCCATCACTGTCAGCATGCCGTTTTGCGTGTTCTTTGGATGTCCATTCACGTACTTGAAAGCGTAGAGCGCTGCATCAGACACCGGCATCAACTCGATGACGCCCTCGGGTGAGTGGTTCGCCAGGCGCGCACACTTTTCGAAATCTGGCCAGCGTATGTAGTCCTGACGGATGTATTCGGCCATTTCGGTCAGGCAGCGAGGCAAGCCTTTTTCCTGTACGAGGTGGCTCAGATCATTCACGTCAATGTAACGGGTCATATTGGGTTCCTTTGCGTGTCTTTTAGTGTGCCGGTCTGGACTACCTTTTTCCGTTCGAGATGGGGTGGTCCATTTATTTGCAACGGACTTATTGTCGAGTTAATGGAGAGAAGATTTCGGCTAATGCTGACCCTGGGTACAGCCAGAGCAGTCGAAAACAGAGCGCGCGCAGCGGAATCGGCCGGGTGCGATTTACTACTCATCGTTATGCAGATGAAAAACGCCTTAACGGTAACCACCTTTCCTGTGAAGCTTCCACTGAGTGAAGAAGCGGTGACTCACAGCCGACGACAGAATCGGCTGTGAAAGTCCTTTGTTCAGCACAGGCACGCTGTTTGAACATGGGCTTACGACACCAGCACTCTCCCGGCAATTGGCATTCTGACGGTCCGTTTCAAGCACTTGTTGTTCGCCGCTTGAGATGGATGCAACTCCGACGACTGGCTGCTTCCAGTTGAAAACAACAACAAAAACGGCTGCGGTAAACACCGCATCGACTCTCTGCCCCTATCAAAAAAGTGTGGTCCGACGCAAGCGCTGGATCGCGATAAATCCAAATAATCCGGGACTCAAGAAGATGAACATCAAATGGCTGACTTTGCCGGCACTCGCGTTGCTTTGCTGCACCACGGGCGTCAGTGCCAAGGAATGGAAGGAGCTGCGATTTGGCGTCAACCCCAGTTACCCACCCTTTGAATCCACCACGGCCGATGGCGGGGTTCAGGGCTTCGGCGTGGATCTGGGCAATGCAATATGTGCCGAGCTGAAGCTGACCTGCGTGTGGGTCAGCAATGATTTCGATGGACTGATTCCGGGGCTCAAGGCCGGTAAGTTCGATGCCATCGAATCTTCGATGACCGTTACCGACGCGCGCAAAAAACAGATCGATTTTACCGATCGCCTGTATGCAGGACCGACCGCCATTGTCACCCGCAAAGACTCCGGACTGCTGCCTACCGCCGAGTCGCTGCGCGGCAAAACCATCGGTTACATGCAGGGCACGATTCAGGAAACCTACGCCAAGGCCAAACTGGGGCCGGGCGGGGTGAAACTGCGGGCCTATCAGAATCAGGATCAGGTCTATGCCGACCTGGTTTATGGTCGTCTCGATGCGTCGATCCAGGACAAGTTGCAAGCGCAGATGAGTTTCCTGACCTCGCCCCAAGGGAAGAACTTCCAAAACAGTGAAGGTATCAGTGACCCGTTGGTGCCATCAGAAATCGCCATCGGTGTGCGCAAGGACAACGAAGAGCTCAAAGGCATGCTCAATGCCGCCATCAAGGCCCTGCACGACAAGGGCATCTACGCGCAGATCCAGCAGAAGCACTTCGGTGATCTGGACCTCTACAACAACTGATCCTCGTGCCCCGATCGCAGTGACACAGCGACCGGGGCGCATCAAGACTGGTGACTGGCGTGAATTCCTTCCTGAATGTTCTGGGGGTCGACCTTTCGGCCCTGCAAGGCTATGGCCCTTTGTTACTGCACGGCACTTGGGTCACCCTCAAACTGTCAGCTCTCGCTCTACTGGTGAGCATGGCGCTGGGCCTGCTCGGCGCGGCGGCCAAACTGTCGCCGCTGAAGCTGTTGAATGTACCGGCGACCTTTTACACGACGCTGATCCGTGGCGTGCCTGATTTGGTGTTGATGCTGCTGATTTTCTACAGCCTGCAAGGCTGGCTAAGCGCCCTGACCGAGGCTATGGGGTGGCCTTACATGGAGATCGACCCGTTTGTGGCTGGCATCATCACGCTTGGTTTTATCTATGGCGCGTATTTCACGGAGACGTTTCGCGGGGCAATTCTGAGCGTGCCACGCGGGCAACAGGAAGCTGCGGCGTGCTTTGGCCTGAACCGTTGGCAGCGCTTCCGTTTCGTGGTGTTCCCGCAAATGATGCGTTTCGCCTTGCCGAGCCTGGGCAACAATTGGCTGGTGCTACTCAAGGCTACAGCGCTGGTATCGATCATCGGGTTATCAGACCTGGTAAAAGTCGCGCAAGAGGCCGGTAAGAGCACCTTCAACATGCTTGATTTCCTGTTGCTGGCCGCGGCGCTTTACCTGCTGATTACCAGCGCGTCGAACTATGTGCTGCGCGTGCTGGAGCGCCGCTATAACCAGGGCGTACGGGGGATGGCGCGATGATCGAGTTAATTGCCGAGTACTGGAAACCCTTCCTGTTCAGTGACGGTGAAACCGTCACCGGGCTGGCGATGACCCTGTGGTTACTGGTAGCAAGTATCGCGATGGGGTTTGTCCTGTCGTTGCCTCTGGCGGTCCTGCGCGTGTCCCGCTGGGGGCTTCTGCGTTGGCCGGTTCAGGTGTTCACCTATGTGTTTCGCGGCACGCCGTTATATATCCAGTTGCTGATTTGCTACAGCGGGATCTACGGTGTTGCAGTGGTGCGTTCGCAGCCGCTGCTGGAAGCGTTTTTTCGCGATGCGATGAATTGCACGCTGTTGGCGTTCACCCTCAATACCTGCGCGTACACCGTTGAAATTTTTGCCGGAGCGATCCGCAGCATCCCCTATGGCGAAATCGAAGCGGCTCATGCTTATGGCCTGAGTGGCTGGCGCCTGTATCTGCAACTGATCCTGCCCTCGGCGCTGCGCCGCGCGCTGCCGTACTACAGCAACGAAGTGATCCTGATGTTGCATGCGACGTCGGTGGCGTTCACCGCGACGATCCCGGACATATTGAAAATCGCCCGGGATGCCAACGCCGCGACCTTCATGACGTTTCAGGCATTCGGCATTGCCGGCCTGTTGTACCTCACGCTGTCGTTCGGGCTGGTCGGGGCGTTCCGGCTGGCAGAGAAACGCTGGCTGAGCTTCCTGGGCCCGGCTCACTGACTTCCATTTTTTATCCAGAGCGGCGCCCATGAGGCAGCCGCTTCAGGAGTACACGCATGTACAAACTCACAGTTGAAAATCTGTATAAACGTTTTGGTGACAATGAAGTGCTCAAGGGCGTCTCGTTGAACGCACAGGCAGGGGATGTGGTGAGCATGATCGGCGCCAGCGGTTCGGGTAAAAGCACCATGCTGCGCTGCATCAACTTTCTGGAACGCGCAGACGAAGGCGCTATCGCTTTGGATGGAGAGCGAGTCCTCACCCGCCAAGGCGTCGGTGGCATGCGCGTGGCCAACCCCAAGCAGTTGCAGCGCTTGCGCACACGACTGGCGATGGTGTTCCAGCATTTCAACCTCTGGAGCCACCTGACTGTACTGGAGAACATCGTGCTGGCGCCGTGTCGAGTCCTGGGCATGAGCCGCAAGGCCGCGGAAGAGAGCGCACGGGCGTATCTGGACAAGGTTGGATTGCCGCAGCGGGTGGCCAATCAATATCCGGCATTTTTGTCGGGCGGGCAGCAACAACGGGTGGCGATTGCCCGTGCCCTGGCGGTGGAACCGGAGATTCTGTTGTTCGATGAGCCGACGTCGGCACTCGACCCGGAACTGGTGGGTGAAGTCCTGAAGGTGATTCAGGCGCTGGCGGAAGAAGGCCGGACGATGTTGATGGTGACTCATGAAATGGGCTTCGCTCGTCAAGTCTCCAGCCAAGTGTTGTTCTTGCATCAAGGGCGAGTCGAGGAGCAGGGTGATGCTACGATACTCGACCGGCCAACCAGCGAACGTTTGCAACAATTTCTATCGGGTCGTTTGAAGTGAGGCAAGGCGTACATGGCGGATATCCGCGATCTGTCGATCGTGCTTGATCGTATCGATCAGGCAATCATTGAAGTGTTGCGCCACGAAGGGCGAATCACTTATCAAAAGCTGTCCGAACGTGTGCACCTGACTCCCAGACCCTGTCTGGAGCGGGTTCGAAAACTCGAACAGCTTGGGGTCATTCGCGGCTATGGTGCGATTCTTGACGAGAAAAAACTGACGCCGGGTTTGTCGTTGCTGGTGCTGGTAGCGTTGTCGAACCAAAGCGGACGCGCGGCGCAAAAGGCCTTCGAGGCCAAAGTCCGTGCCTGCCCACAGGTTCTGGAATGTCGCCTGATCAGCGGCGCTTTCGACTACAGCCTGCGCATGCGATGCCGGGATATGGAGCATTACCGGGTGTTGACCGAAGTCTGGTTCGACGACCCGGAATTGCACATCGACAAACTGGTCAGCCACCCGGAACTGGCAATGGTCAAGACCTCCATGGAGTAAGTTCAAAATCGCTGCCGAGAGCAGCGATTTTTTTTGTTTTTCGACTCACCGAATCGGCTGGACAACTAATAATCTTCAGCCGTTTTCATCACCGCAAAAGCCTTTATCAACCGGGTTTTTCCCGCCTCGAATCAGACAATGAGACTCTCTCGCCCCTCATTGAGTCTGTGCCCATGCAAACCACCAATACCGTATTGATGATTCGCCCGACACGTTTCTCCTTCAATCAGGACACAGCGGCGAACAACCGTTTCCAGCGTCCGGCAACAGTTGCTGAAGACGTACAACTCAAGGCCCTTGCCGAGTTCGATGGCTATGTCGCCGCGTTACGACGGCACGGCGTCAAGGTTCTGGTGCACAACGATCGCGAAGCGCCGCATACCCCGGATTCGATCTTCCCCAACAACTGGTGGAGCAGCCACCCGGACGGCACCTTGGTGTTGTACCCAATGCAAGGTCACAACCGGCGTCTGGAGCGAGATAAAGGTGTACTCGACGGGTTGCTGGACGAATACCGGGTCGAGCAGGTGCTGGACCTGTCCAGCCTCGAAGAGCATGAGGTTTTCCTAGAGGGCACCGGCAGTATGGTCCTCGATCGGCAGCAGCAGATTTGCTATGCCGGGTATTCCACACGCACCCATGCTCAGGCCCTGGATCAGTTGGTCAACCATTTGGGTTATCAACTGTGTGCGTTCAACGCGGTGGACCGCCGAGGCGTGCCGATTTATCACACCAATGTGATGATGAGTGTCGGTACCCGGGTGGCGGTGGCTTGCCTGGCGTCCGTGCCCCATTTGGGTGAGCGCGCGGCGCTGCTCTCGCGCCTTGAGGCCAGCGGCAAACAGGTCGTTGCCTTGAACTGGGCGCAGTTGGAGTCCTTTGCTGGCAACATGCTGGAAGTGCACAACGCGGCGGGCGAACCGCTTTTGGTGATGTCACGCACAGCCTGGCAATCGCTTGACGCCGATCAGCGTCGCTTGATCGAAACCCACACCACGCCATTGCCTGTGAACATTGACACCATCGAGCGCATTGGTGGCGGCAGCGCGCGCTGCATGCTGGCAGAGGTGTTCCTGCCCAAGCACTCGTTCGCCCAAGAACACGCGCGATGATTGTCCACCCTGCAACATCTGACGATATGCCGGCCAAAACTTCCTTTGCCAACCTGCTTGTAGCCGGAGGGGGCACGAAAGGTCTTCGGAAGGGTTCATCCAAACACGAACCGGCACTGGGTATGCTCAAAGCGGAAGGTTTTGAGCATCGTGACTACATCGATATCTTTGACAGTGGTCCACTGATCGAGTGCGCCACCGGGAATATTCGTGCCGTGCGCGATAGCCAGATACAGCAACTGAGTATTGGCACGCCGGGCGAGCTAGCAGCGACACACTTGATTCATAACCGTCAGCTTGTCGATTGCCGGATTACTGCGGCCGCGGCACGAGTTGCAGGCCGGTAGGCTGATTGTTGACGCTCAAATCGCCAAGGCAGAGGCTTCGGTGCGGGCGGTGAGTCTGGCACTGCCTGCTTTGCAACAATCAGCGGCTTAAATAGCTTACGAAAAAAGTATCGCAGCCTGCGTCAGCCCCTATAGGTCGAATTCATCTCATTTTGGTGGGTGAGCACGGTGAAGAGAGCTGCCGCGTGCTGCATTTTCTCAATTCTGCTTCGTCATCAAATCATCAATAGCCTCAGATCGACTACCGACCTCTCGCATTCTGCATGGACTCCCAGTCTTTTAGCTGAGGCATCCCGCCCACTTCGCCCCCTTTGTATAACGCTAGCTTCTACTTATTCATAACTCGAGCTGTTTGCTCCAAAACCCGGCTGCGCCTAGGTTAGCGCCTAGCCGAGCTTCAAGCTTTGCATAAAAGAACAACAACAAGAGAGGCGAAAAATGCCTGTGATAACCATCGGTATGGTGGGAATCGGCCAGCTTGGCCTTCCTATCGCAACCAACCTGCTTGCGGCCGGATTTCGCGTTGTCGGTTACCGACGTCGAGATCGCGAGGCCTTCATCCGTCAGGGCGGCATCGCGCTCGAAAGCCCTGCCGCCGTAGCGGCGCAATCAAACTTCATCCTCACTTGCCTGCCCAGCGAAGTGGCCCACATGGAAATCATGGAGGGGCCTGATGGCCTGCTTCAGTCCATAGGGCCGCAGCACACGCTCATCGAGATCGGCACCTATCACAAAGCCTTCAAGCAACGAATGGCTCAGCGTATCGGGCAACGTGGTGCGCGGGTGTTGGAAGCGGAGGTCAGTGGTACTCCATCAATGGTTTCCCAACGCAAGGCTTCCTTGTTTCTGGGTGGTGATCCTGACTTGGTGGAGCACTGCAAGCCAGTGCTCGATGCGATCGCCGACATCCAGTTCCACATCGGTGGGTTTGGGTGCGCAGTCGCGATGAAATTGATCGCCAACTATCTGGTGACTATTCACACCTTGGCCGCAGCTGAGGCGCTAAACCTCGGCGTGAAAGCGGGGTTCAGCGCACAGCAGGTGGTTGAGGTGATTCGCCAAAGCGCGGGTGGTTCAACGATGTTCAGCGCAAGAGCACCGATGATGGCTGATCGTCATTTCCTGCCGGCACCAGGACCTTTTGCCACGCTGGAAAAGTACATCGACATGGCCAGTGAGCTGTCCGAGGAACTCGGTAGCGCCGCGCCTTTGTTCAATTCCGCCAAGCCCTACTTTCTAAGGGCTATTGAAGAAGGCATCGGTGAAGAAGATATCTCGGCAGTGATCAAGTTGATCGAAGCCGACTCCAAAGCCGACTCCCAGGCACCTTCCAAAAAAGAGAAAACAACATGCTGATTGAACAACGTACCTATCAACTCAAGCCTGGCGCCTTGCACGAATTCCTACGTGCTTACGAGGAGGAGGGACTCCCACTTCAGGGCGAGGCACTGGGCAACCTGATCGGTTATTTCAAGCCGGAAACGGGGGACATCAATCGGGTCATTCAGTTGTGGGGATATTCCAGCTTTGATGACCGTGCCCAACGCCGAGCGGCGCTGTCCAGTGATCCAAGATGGCGTACGTTCCTAGGCAAGAACGGCCATCTGGTGGTTGCCCAACAGGTGGAACTTTTGAGCGCCGCACCCTTTTCCCCTATTCGTTAAAAAGGAGCGTCCAAGATGATTCGTTCTCTACAACACGTAGGCATGACTGTTCCGGATCTGGAAGTAGGTCGCTCCTTCTACGAAGCTGTCGGGCTCGAAGCCCGCATGGCAGGTGATCATTTGGTGTTGCGCTGTAAAGGGCGAGCCCAGGATCAAGTGCGACTGATGCCCGGCACCACAAAGCGCCTGAGTTATATCTCGTTTGGTACCGATGCTGAGGGCCTGCAGACGATTCGGGAAAACCTCAGCTACCACGGTGTGGTCATCCATCCGGCACCGTTTGATATCGGGCAGGACGGATTGTGGTTTCGTGACCCGTCCGGAGATTGGGTTCACGTCACCGACGCCGATTCCATGCCGGTAGCGACTTTGCCGACGCCAGAGTTGAACACCCCGGGCCGTTACCGTCGCATCGGTCAGCGCGGCTGCACACCGGCCTCGAAGTTGCGCCGAGTGACGCCTTTGCGCCTGGGCCACTTGATCAAGTTCACCCCTGATGTGGATCGTTCGATCGACTTCTATACCCGGGTGCTGGGGATGAAAGTCTCTGATCGCGCGGGGGACAAGATCGCCTTTCTGCGCTGTGGCTGTGGTGGTGATCACCATGTGTTGGGCCTGGCAAAGAGCAGCCATAGTGGCCTACATCATCTCAGTTTCGAAGTGATGGATATCGATGAGATCCAGTTGGGCGCTCAACACCTGATGAGCCTGGGTTATGCAAGCGCATTTGGCCTGGGTCGACACGTGGCCGGCTCCAACTACTTTCACTACATCCGCGACCCTTGGGACAGCATGGTCGAATACTTCTGGGACATCGATGTCATTCCCGAAGACGACAGCGAATGGCTGGCTATCGACGGCGAGCCCAAAGACGTGATCGCCGTGTGGGCAACCAATCCACCGCCTGAAGCCTTCATTCAAAACTTCGAGGCGGCGCATGATGAGTGATAGCTCTACGACCAAGGAACTGTTGGCAGGGATGTTGAACAAGCCGCTGTTCGTGGTCATGCGTACGCCACGGGACCTGACCCGCGTACCAGAGCTGCTGGACGCCCACTTGAAGTGGGCGATTCTCGCGCAGCAACGCGGCGAGTTGTTCGCTTCCGGGCCCTTTGTCTCGGATCAGACCCTTCCCGGTCAGCTGGGGGGTATGAGCATTTTGCGTGCGGCGGATCATGCCGAAGCACTGCGCATCGTCCAGTCAGATCCCTTTATCGCCCACGGCGTTTATGACGTGGATGTGCGCAAGTGGCTGCTCATGGAAGGCGGCCTCACGCTCCACGTCAGCTTTTCCAACCAACGCTTTTCGCTCCTGTGATGGTGACCCCATGAAGTATCAGCTTTTCACCTATCGGACGGATGTCCAGTCAAACGCTACCGGCCTGCTGGTTGGCGAATACGCCTATGATCTTGGTCAGCTTGTGGCCAAGACCGGCCTTGAATTGCCGGCAGTTTCCGTCGATGCATTGCTCGAGCGCTGGGAGACGTCCAATCCACAGCTGCAAAAGCTTGCAATGGCAGTGTTTGAAGCGCCAGCGCTCTATGAATCGCAACGGCTTGATCTAGCCACATTGCACTTTGCTCCTTTTCTGGAACGTCCAGGCACGATCTATTGCGCGGGAGCAAACTATCGAGACCATGTCGAAGCCATGGCCCGTGCGTTCAACATGAAACTGTCGCTGGATCCGCGCAGCGAGGGCATTGCTCCCTGGCATTTCATCAAGCCTGGCCGCGGTAGTCTGGTCGCACACAAGCAAGCGGTAGACTTTCCGGCAGGTGTCCGCATGCTCGATTGGGAAGCCGAGTTGGCGGTGGTGATTGGCAAGCGAGCATCGCGTGTCTCCATTGAAGAGGCGCTCGACTATGTGGCGGGTTACACCTGCGCCAATGACCTGTCCGCACGTGATCGACTGCGTCGCGAGCAAGTCGACCCCAGCTCGCCGTTTCGCTTCGACTGGATTGGCCACAAATGCTTCACGGGTTCTTGCCCGCTGGGCCCGTACCTGACGCCGGCACAATTTGTCAAAGATCCTGAGAACCTGGATATCAAGCTGTCGAGGAATGGTGTGTGGGTACAGGATTCCAATACCCGCAACCATATGTACGGCATTGCAGAGCAGATTTCCTATCTGAGCCAGACCATCGATCTGTTTCCCGGTGATGTTCTGTTGACGGGAACACCGGCGGGCGTGGGCATGGAAAGCCACACATTCCTGGACCGCGGCGATGTATTGAAAGTCTGCATCGAAGGGCTCGGCGAGCTGGAAACCACTATTCGGTAACACCTTGCTGAGGGCCGGGCAATCAATGCCCGGCCGTTGAATAACTCAACTGTTTGCAGCGTCCTGACAAATGACGGTGTGCTTCGCTGCGCCTGAAATTTGCCAGTCGCCTTTCAGTAACGCCAGCACTGAAAGCTGCAAAAAAAACTCTCCTCCATCATACAAAAATAATAATGGTACATGAGATGAGCACACCAAGATCAAATGCTCTGCGCGCGACAAGCGCCTGGATCTGTTCCCTCTGCGTCGGCCTTCTTTGCGTTCCGCTGGCCCAGGCAACAGAGGGCGGCGGCAGTTCATACCCACTGGGTGTGAATACGGTCGGTGCGGGAAAGATGCCACCGCCAGGCTTTACCGAGTTCTTTTACTTATCCGACTACAGTGCGAACAAGACGCTGGACGGCGATGGCGACAAGAAACAAGGCATCCACAACTTCGACCTTAATGTTCAGGCACTGTCGATTCGAGTGGATTATGTCTATCAGGACTTCACGATATTGGGAGCCAAACTGGCCAGTCGCCTTGCCTTGCCCTTGATCAAGGGTGACATCAGTTTTGATGTCGATACGCCTGCCGGTCGGATTCATCGCAGCGACCATCAAGAAGGTGCCGGCGATCTGACGGTGGTTCCTTTTGTATTGGGGTGGAGCTCTCCGCGGTACCACCAGTTACTCGGTCTGGATGTGTTTGCGCCCATCGGGTCCTATGACAAGGACCGCCTTTTCAACCCCGGTCGAAACACGTGGGCTTACGGGCCCTGGTATTCCTTTACCGCCTATCCGCTGGAGAATCTGGAGGTCAGCGCCAAGCTCATCTACATGATCAATGGCGAGAACTCCGAAACCAACTATCGCTCTGGCCGTGAGTTCAACGCCGACTACAACATCGGCTACAACATCACCCGCGAATGGCAGGTAGGCGTGAACGGCTACTTGTACAAGCAGCTCAGCGACGATGAAAAGAATGGCCAGACCTACTTGGATGGTAACCGTGGTCAAGTCGCCGCTATAGGCCCCGCGATCAAATACCAGACCCCGGCAATCGGGTTTGTCATGAAATGGCAGCACGAGACGATGGTAGAGAACCGAGCTGAAGGTGATCGCATCTGGCTGCAGGCTGTTTACCGATTCTGAACGTCGCGTCCTTGATGGGAAGTCATAAGAACGTGGCGGCCCATCGAACGAATATCACTGTCCAATAATTAAAATCAGGTGAAACCATGACTGGAATATCCAAGTGGCACGTACTGATCGGTGGATTCATTGCGTACCTTTTTGATGCAATGGAGATCATTCTGCTAACGCTCGCACTGCCCGTTATCCGCCAGGACCTGGGTTTCAGCCTCCACGAGGTGGGTGCGCTGGCTAGCGCTACATTGTTGGGTATTGGTGTCAGCGGAGTTGCCACAGGCTGGTACTCCGACAACTTCGGCCGGCGCAAGGCACTGATTGCATCGCTGGCGATCTTCGGTGCACTGACGTGCGTCTTTGCATTCGCCCATGATCTCTACGTACTGATGGGCCTGAGGTTTATCTCGGGTCTTGGGCTCGGTGGGGTATGGACAATCCTCTCGGCTTATATCGTTGAAACGTGGCCGCCCAAGCAGCGCGCCAGGGCCATATCCTTCGTGATCAGTGCCTTCCCGGTTGGCGCCATCGCCGCTGCCCTGGCGGCAAAGTTCATGCTGCCGGAATGGCGTTTGATGTTTTTTGTGTCCGGCGCCTCGGTGATACTGCCGATTATTTATGTGTATTTTCTGATTCCGGAATCGCCGGCCTGGAAAGCTCAACGCGTTACTCAGGGCACTGCTGCGCAGCGGATATCGGTCAAGGAGATTTTTTCGCCTGAGTTACTTCGTTACACCCTGCTGGGGTCTCTTGCAGCCAGCTTTGCGTTGCTTGGTTCGTGGGGCGTCAGCACGTGGCTGCCCACCTACCTGATACAGGACCGTGGCTTGAGTCTGGCGTCGATGACCAGCTTTATGGCGGTATTGCATCTCGGGAATTTCTTTGGCCTGAACGTATTCGGCTTCATCGCCGACCGCATTGGCAAGCGGCTTACGATTGTCATATCGCTGTTGCTGACATCCATGATGGCGCTGGTCTATGTCTATACCACCCAGACCCAATCGCTGATCTGGATAGGGGCGGGGTACGCATTTTTCATGGTATTCGCCGGGTTGTTCGGCTCTTACTTCAGCGAGATGTACCCCATCCGGGTGCGAACGCTTGGGGCGGGCTTCTGTTTCAACGTGGGCCGAGGCCTGGCGGCTTTTGCCCCCGTGCTGCTCAGTGGCATTGCCAGCTTTTATAGCCTGGCGGCGGGACTGATGGTGTGCGCCGGGTTCTACGTCATCTCCGCATTGTTTGTGATCTCCATGCCAAGGAACAAAACAGTGAGCGAGGTGAGTACGCAGTCCGCCAATGCAGACATTGCCAAGGAGGCAATCGGGTGAACTGATTCGTTGGTCCTAATACCGCCCCGTATCTACTGATACGGGGCTTTTTTTTGCGTTTGAAAATCGGAGTTTGATGTCGGCATCTGTATAACGATTTCAGATAGTGCGAATAACTAATATTTGCTTCTTTTATCCATCGGGCGACGGGAAGATGAGTCCCAGACAACTATAAATAAGAGGACATCCCTCATGATCAACCTGCATGACATTCGATACGTTCGGCTGGGAACCGCGAATCTGGACGAGGCACGTCGCTACGCCACCCAGGTTCTCGGATTGCAGATCGCCCGCGAAGCCAATGGTGCGGTCTACTTCCGATCGGACAGTCGCGACCATACGCTTTGCTACTACGAGGGTGACCCGCAAGAAACCACGACGGCATTCGAAGTAAGGACTGCCCAAGACCTCGAGGACGCGGCAGTCTTGCTGGAGCGTAATGAATACAGCGTGCAGCATGGGTCGCGTGCAGACGCTGAAGTGCGTTATGTAGACGACTTCATTCGCTTCAAGGATCCCAGCGGCAACAACATCGAGCTGGTCTTGCGTCCCCAGGCAAGCGGGCGACGCTATTTCCCTAGTCGCGATGCCGGCATCACCGGTTTCAGCCACATTGGCTTGCGCACCATGAATGCCCGGCGTGATGAACTGTTCTGGACTCAGCTGGCAAACGCCAGGGTTAGTGACCGAATTGGCGAGGCGCCACTGCTGCGTATCGACGAAATCCATCACAAGATCGCCTTGTTCCCTTCGTCCCATCCCGGCGTGCAACACATCAACCACCAGGTGGAGTCCGTCGATGACTTGATGCGTGCCTATTACTTCCTGGTTGAGCGGGGCATACGCATCCTCTTTGGTCCGGGCCGCCACCCCACCTCGGGCGCGATGTTCCTTTATTTCGAGGGACCTGACGGCATGACATACGAATACTCGACAGGGGTCAGCCTGATCTCTCCAGAAAATGATGCAACCCACCAACCTCGGCAGTTTCCGGCGGAGGGTGCGGGATTCTGCGCATGGGGTGCGAAGCCAGACATTCCGGAGTTCAAATCGTGAGTCGCTTGCCATTACCCGGCCGCGAGGAGCAGTCGCAGGTGCGCGTGGCTGCGCGCGCTTTGGCCCGTGCGGGTCTGGTGCATGCCTACGGGCACTGCAGCCTGCGTCTGGATGAGGAGCACTTTCTGGTCTGCGCCCCGCAACCGATGGGTTTGATCCAGCCGGGCGAGCCAGGAATCGTGGTACCGGTCAAAGGTGAGTTGCCCGACGGCGTGCTGGGTGAGGTTCGTATCCACCAGCAAATATATCGTCGGCGCCCAGACGTCCACGCCGTGATCCGAAGCATGCCTGCCCAGGTCATGACCCTGTCATGCGCAAGGCTCACACCTCAACCGCGCCATGGCATGGGCAGCTACTTTCAGCAGCCAATCCCGCTGTGGGACGACCCGCAACTGCTGCGCAGCGACGAGCAAGCCAGCGCCTTGGCCAATCAATTAGGGCAGGGGAATGCGCTGGTCATGCGTGGCAACGGCGCCATCGTCGTTGGCGCGTCACTGATCGAAGCGTTGACGCTGACCTGGTATCTGGAAGACGCCGCGCGGATTGAGTTGCAACTGCACAGCGCAGGTCTTGCCACCCAAGGGCCGGTACTCGACCCACAGGCCTGCGCGCGACGGGCTGTCACCAGCGGCCGAATTTACGAACGTATGTGGGAATACCTGACGGCGGGTGATCCCGAAGCCAGCGCTCCAGCCAACTAGAAAAAGAAGGAACACCTTATGCCTGCTAAAGAATTCCGCCATTTCATCAATGGTGAATGGGTGAGTAGCACCCGTACCTTCGAAAACCGCAACCCAGCCGATAACAGCCTGATCGGCTTGGTGCACGAGGCCGGCAAGGCTGAGGTCGACGCCGCCGTGCGAGCTGCGCAAGCAGCATTGAAAGGCCCTTGGGGCAGCATGACTGTCGCCCAGCGAACGGCCTTGTTGCACAAAGTGGCGGAGGGCATCGAACGTCGCCATGAAGAGTTTGTGGCTGCGGAAGTGGCCGACACCGGCAAACCCCGCGCACTCGCCGGGCACTTGGACATTCCCCGTGGGGCGGCCAACTTCAAGGTGTTCGCCGACCTGATCAAGAATGTGCCGACTGAAAGCTTCGTGATGGACACCCCTGACGGTGGCAAGGCGGTGAACTACAGCGTGCGAGCACCACGTGGCGTCATCGCTGTTGTTTGTCCCTGGAATCTGCCGCTGTTGCTGATGACCTGGAAGGTTGGGCCGGCCCTGGCCTGTGGCAATACTGTCGTGGTCAAACCCTCCGAAGAGACTCCGGCCACCGCCACTCTGCTCGCCGAAGTCATGAATGAAGCCGGCGTGCCACCGGGTGTGTACAACGTGGTGCATGGTTTCGGCGGGGACTCGGCCGGTGCCTTCCTCACCGCTCACCCTGAGGTCAATGGTGTCACCTTCACCGGTGAAACCGGCACGGGCGAGATCATCATGAAGGCCGCAGCCAAGGGTATCCGCCCGGTATCGCTGGAACTGGGCGGCAAGAACGCCGGTATTGTTTTCGCCGATGCGGACCTGGAAAAAGCCGTCAAAGGATTGGGGCGCGCCGTGTTCGAGAACAGTGGCCAGGTCTGCCTGGGGACCGAGCGCATCTACGTGCAACGTCCGCTGTTCGAGCGTTTTGTCGCTGCGTTCAAGGCCCACGCCGAAGGCATCAAAGTGGGTGATCCGAACCAGCACGACAGCACCATGGGGCCGGTCATCTCGCTCGGTCACCGCGAAAAAATTCTCTCTTACTGCCGTCAGGCTGTCGCCGATGGTGCAACCGTGGTCCACGGCGGTGGCATTGCGCAGGTACCGGAGCACCTGGCCGAAGGCGCCTGGTTCGAGCCGACGATCTGGACCGGCCTTGCCGAAACCTCGGCCGTGGTACGCGAGGAAATTTTCGGTCCGGTTTGCCACATCGCCCCCTTTGATACCGAAGAAGAAGTCGTCCGCCTGGCTAACGACACACCCTATGGCCTGGCTGCCAGCGTGTGGACTAGCAACCTGCAGGTCGCTCATCGTCTGGGCAGTGCACTGGACGTGGGTGTTTGCTGGATCAACTCGTGGTTTCTGCGCGACCTGCGTACCGCTTTCGGCGGTGCCAAGCAGTCGGGTATCGGCCGTGAGGGGGGCGTGCATTCGCTTGAGTTCTACACCGAACTGCGCAACGTCTGCGTGCGGCTGTAAGGAGCCATTCATGAATAAACAAGAGATCCACGTACTCGGTCAGCAACTGCACCAGGCCCTCAGCAACGGCCAGGCTCTGGCGCCACTGACCGACACCTACCCGGACATGACCCTGGAGCAGGCCTACGAGGTACAGCTGGCGATGATCCAGCGACGCCTTGACGACGGCCAGCGGGTCATCGGAAAAAAGATCGGCGTCACCAGCAAAGTAGTGATGGACATGCTCGGCGTCGATCAACCGGACTTCGGTCATCTGCTCTCGGACATGCCCTATGCCGACGGCGCCGCCATCGCCATCGACGGTTTGATCGCACCCAAAGCCGAAGGCGAAATCGCGTTCGTGCTTAAGGAAGACCTGCATGGCCCCGGTATCACCGTGGCTGATGTTTTACGGGCTACTGACTATGTGATGCCGTGCTTCGAGATCGTCGATTCGCGCATCCGTGACTGGAAGATCCGCATCCAGGACACCGTCGCCGACAACGCCTCCGCCGGGGCTTTCGTCCTGGGCGGGCAGGGCGTGTCCCCGCGTGACGTTGACCTGGCCTGTGTCGGCATGACCCTGGAAAAGAACGGTGAAGTGGTTGCCACCGGCGCCGGTGCTGCGGCCCTCGGCCATCCGGCGAATGCCGTGGCCTGGCTGGCTAACAAACTCGGTGAACTTGGCATTGGCCTGAATAAGGGCGAAGTCATTCTCTCTGGTTCACTGGCGGCCATGGTACCGGTCAAGGCCGGTGATCAATTGCGCATCAGCCTGGGCGGTATCGGCTCGGCTTCTGTTCGTTTCGTTTGAAGGAATCCTTTATGAATCTCTCTGCAAGCACTATCGCCCAACTGGCCGAACACCTGGAAAACGCCGAGCTCAACCGCGAGGCGGTGGCCAAGATTACCGACGCCCACCCGGACATGGACTGGGAAGACGCCTACGCCATTCAGGACACCATTCGCCAACGCAAAGAGTCACGCGGTGTACGTATCGCCGGCCTGAAAATGGGCCTGACGTCTTTCGCAAAAATGAAGCAAATGGGGGTCACTGATCCGATCCACGGCTTCCTAACGGACTACGGCTCTTGCCTGGACGGCGCGGCTATCGATGTTGACGGGTTGATCCATCCCAAGGTCGAGGCCGAGATCGCCTTTGTCCTCAAGCATCCGCTCAAGGGACCGGGCGTGCATGTTGGCGACGTATTGGCGGCTACAGATTTTATTTTGCCGGCAGTTGAAGTGATCGACTCGCGCTACGAGAATTTCCGCTTCGATCTCAAGAGCGTCATTGCCGACAACACCTCTTCGGCACGCTTCGTCACCGGCGGACAAATGAGTGGCGTGCAGGGCATTGACCTTAAATGCCTGGGTGTGGTGCTGGAAAAGAACGGCGAAGTAGTCGCCACCGGTGCCGGCGCCGCGGTGCTCGGGCACCCGGCGCAGAGCGTCGCCATGCTGGCCAACATGCTCGGTGCCAAGGGGCGTGAACTGCCGGCGGGCTGCTTCATCATGACCGGCGGCATCACCGAGGCCATTGCCGTTGCTGCCGGGGACAACATCACCGTCCGCTACCAGCATTTGGGCAGCGTCTCCATGCGCTTCACTTCGTCCAGCCAGCGTTGATCCGGAGCTATCGACCATGCCTATCGCCATGATCCACCTCGCCGAAGGACGCAGTGAAGAGAAGAAGCATGCGCTGTTGGTCAATGTCACCCAGGCCATCGCGCAAAGCCTCGATGTGCCCGTAGATAGCGTCCGTGTGCTGCTTCAAGAGATTCCCGAAACGCAGTGGGCTGCGGGTGGCAAGACCCTTGCCGAACGCCGGCGTGGTAACGCCTGATCCCAGACTGTGTGCAACGACAGGACAGAATAACAATGAGCAATCCAATAAGCGTCGCCATCATCGGCTCGGGCAACATCGGCACTGACCTGATGATCAAGATTTTGCGTCACGGCAAGCACCTGAAAATGGCCGCTATGGTCGGCATCGACCCGACTTCTGATGGTTTGGCCCGCGCCCAACGCTTGGGCGTGGCGGTGACCCATGAAGGTGTTGAAGGCCTGACCCGCATGGACGAATTCAAGGACATCGATTTCGTCTTCGATGCCACCTCGGCCGGCGCCCACGTGAAGAACGACGCCTTCCTGCGTTCGATCAAACCCGGTATCCGTCTGATCGACCTGACACCTGCAGCCATCGGCCCGTATTGCGTGCCGGTGGTCAATCTGGAACAGAATCTCGGCCAACTCAACGTCAACATGGTCACTTGCGGTGGACAGGCGACCATCCCCATGGTTGCAGCGGTATCACGCGTGGCCAAGGTGCACTACGCCGAAATCGTCGCCTCGATCGCCAGCAAGTCCGCGGGTCCCGGCACTCGTGCCAACATCGACGAATTCACCGAAACCACCTCCAAGGCTATCGAAGCGATCGGCGGCGCAGCCAAGGGCAAGGCGATCATCGTGATGAACCCGGCCGAACCGCCGCTGATGATGCGTGACACGGTGTTTGTGCTGTCCGAAGCCGCTGATCAGACTCTGGTCGAGGCCTCCATCGAAGAGATGGCGGCCGCCGTACAGGCCTATGTGCCGGGCTATCGCCTCAAGCAAAAAGTCCAGTTCGACGTCATCCCCGAAGACGCACCACTGAACATACCGGGTCTTGGCAAGTTCTCCGGCCTCAAGACCTCAGTGTTCCTTGAAGTCGAAGGCGCCGCCCACTACCTGCCAGCCTATGCAGGCAACCTCGACATCATGACTTCCGCTGCCTTGGCCACCGCCGAGCGTATGGCGCAGTCAATGCTCAACGCCTGAGGAGACCGTCATGACTTTCAATCCCGGCAAAAAAATTTACATCTCCGACGTAACCCTGCGCGACGGCAGCCACGCGATTCGTCACCAGTATTCGCTTCAAAACGTGCAGGACATCGCCCGCGCCTTGGACAAAGCCAAGGTCGATTCGATCGAAGTGGCGCACGGTGATGGCCTGCAAGGGTCGAGCTTCAACTACGGCTTCGCCGCCCACACCGACCTGGAATGGATCGAAGCCGCCGCCGATGTGATCAGCCACGCCAAGATCACTACCTTGTTGTTGCCCGGCATCGGCACCGTGCATGACTTGAAAGCAGCCTACAACGCCGGTGCCCGGGTGGTGCGCATCGCCACTCATTGCACCGAGGCCGATGTGTCGAAACAGCACATCGAATATGCCCGCGAGCTGGGCATGGACACCGTCGGTTTCTTGATGATGAGCCACATGATTCCGGCCGAGCAGTTGGCTGCCCAAGCCAAGTTGATGGAGAGCTACGGCGCGACCTGCGTGTACATGGCCGACTCCGGTGGGGCGATGAACATGCAGGACATCCGCGAGCGTTTCCGGGCGTTCAAGGCGGTGCTCAAGCCGGAAACCGAAACCGGCATGCACGCGCACCACAACTTAAGCCTGGGCGTGGCCAACTCCATCGTCGCGGTGGAAGAGGGCTGTGACCGCATTGACGCCAGCCTGGCTGGCATGGGGGCGGGGGCGGGCAACGCGCCATTGGAGGTGTTCATCGCTGCCGCCGAGCGACTGGGCTGGAATCATGGCACCGACCTCTACACCTTGATGGATGCCGCCGATGACATCATCCGTCCGCTGCAGGACCGTCCGGTGCGGGTAGATCGCGAGACGCTGGCGCTGGGTTATGCAGGCGTTTATTCCAGCTTCCTGCGTCATGCCGAAGCGGCGGCCCAGCGCTACGGGTTGCGTACCGTCGACATCCTGGTCGAATTGGGGCGGCGAAAAATGGTCGGTGGGCAGGAGGACATGATCGTCGATGTGGCACTGGACCTGACACGACGTTGAGTTATCCACGCGTCCGCATAACACTAAGGAATTCCAGTTTTACTGCACCTGCCGGTCGAAGCCCACGTCGCTTTGCTGGCAAGTGCAGTGTTTTGGTTTCTGAATATCCATCGTAAGCGAATTGTCCAAGGTTGCACCTCAAGCGCGGATACATGATTTTAGAGGAGAGTGAAATGCTCAAGGCTTCAGACGTCGTAGTGCAGTGCCTCGAGAATGAGGGCGTAGAGTTCGTGTTCGGGATTCCTGGTGAAGAGAACCTGGATTTACTTGAATCACTCAGGCGCTCCAACATCCGGCTCGTTCTCACTCGACATGAGCAATCGGCTGGTTTCATGGCGGCAACCTATGGCCGGTTAACCGGAAAAACGGGAGTCAGCTTATCGACCCTTGGCCCTGGCGCTACGAACCTGGTCACTGCTGGCGCCTATGCCTACTTGGGTGGAATGCCAATGCTCATGATTACCGGGCAGAAGCCAATCAAAAAGTCCAAGCAGGGCCGTTTCCAGATTCTTGATGTTGTTGGGATGATGCAACCGCTGACCAAGTACACCCACCAGTTGGCGTCCGCTGACAACATTCCCTCGCGTGTGCGTGAAGCTTTCCGCCTTGCTGAGGAAGAAAAGCCCGGAGCGGTTCATCTTGAACTTCCCGAGGACATCGCCGCGGAGCAGACCGAAAGCCGGCCAATTCCTCCGAGCCTGCATCGTCGCCCACTGGCCGAACACAAGGTCATCGAGGCCGCTGTCGAGAAATTGCAGACAGCCCGTAGCCCAATTCTCGTGATTGGTGCCGGCGCCAATCGCAAGATGACTGCCAAGGTACTCAAGCAACTGATCGACAAGACCGGCATCCCTTTTGTCACCACTCAGATGGGCAAAGGCGTGGTAGATGAGCGTCATCCACGCTTCCTTGGCAATGCCGCACTGTCTTCCGGCGACTTCGTGCACCGTGCCGTCGAGGCAGCTGATCTGATCGTAAACATTGGCCACGACGTGATTGAGAAACCGCCATTTTTCATGGTCCGTGGCGGCACCGAAGTCATCCACATCAACTTCCGCTCCGCCGAGGTCGATCCGGTGTACTTCCCACAGGTCGAAGTGATCGGCGATATCGCCAATGCTGTTTGGCAGATCGGCGAGTCCTTGAATGACACTTCACACTGGGACTTCACCCGCCTTATGACGATCCGTGAATCCAACGAGGCCCAAGTGATCGAGGGGGCGGACGACAACCGTTTCCCGATCTACCCGCAGCGCTTTGTCGCCGACGTGCGTCGTGCCATGCCCTCCGAAGGCATCGTGGCTCTGGATAACGGCATCTACAAAATCTGGTTCGCGCGCAACTACAAGGCACATAAACCCAACACCGTACTGTTAGACAATGCCTTGGCAACGATGGGTGCGGGCCTGCCTTCGGCGATGGCTTCACATTTGGTCTATCCGGATCGTCCTGTGGTAGCTGTGTGCGGTGACGGAGGCTTCATGATGAATAGCCAGGAGCTGGAAACCGCCGTACGTTTGAAGATGAACCTGACGGTCATCATCCTACGCGATGATGGCTACGGCATGATCCGTTGGAAGCAGTCCAACATGGGGTTCACTGATTTTGGGCTGGACTACGGCAACCCGGATTTCGTCATGTATGCGCGAAGCTATGGTGCCAAGGGCCATCGGGTGGAAAGCGCCGAAGGCTTCTTGCCGCTACTGCAGCGCTGCATCAGTGAGCCAGGTGTGCACGTTATCGATTGCCCGGTGGATTATTCCGAGAACGATTTCATTCTGAACCATGAGCTGAAAAGACGTAGCGCTTTGGTTTAAGCCAGCGCTCGCCAACCCCTCATTCAGAAAAGGAAACGTCATGCAGCTTAAAGACACCCAG
>NZ_AKJF01000026.1 GCF_000282475.1 Pseudomonas sp. GM78 | reverse complement strand
ACATAAGAGCGAAACCATAAGTAGCCGTGACCGCAGAAATGGATATGTACACAGCCAACAAAACATAGGTCGGCTGTAAGGCCGCCTTCGCCAAGCCACCGCTACAACGATCAAAGCTCGAACCGCAACTCCGGCCAGATCGGCGACGTGCCACGCTTTTGCGATTCCAGAATGGCCCGGCACAACGAGCACAGGCGCTGGTCCTGGAACACCCGCCGATCGACGTTAGACCAGCGCGGCTGAGCCGGCAGCAGACTGCCGCACAGGGTCCGGTCCGCCGAGCCGCCCAGCTCCAGTTGCCGGGTCACCAGGTGTACCCGCACTTCCTGGCAGGCGAACAGATCCAGCTGTTCGTCAGGCTCGATCAGTTGATAGGCATAAAGTGACCAGGCAGAACGCGGCATCGGGGGCTCCAAATCGGGGGCGCCACCTTAGCCGAAAGCCTGCTCCTAGAAAAGTGTCATAACAGCGGTTTTAGCGTAGGCCAGACATTTTCCAGCAACTTGTCCTGAGCCCCGGCTGCCGGGTGGATGCCATCGGCCTGCATCAGGTCCGGATGACCGCCCACACCGTCGAGGAAAAACGGCACCAGCGGGATCTTTTTCTCATCGGCCAGGTTGCTGTAAACGTCAGCGAAGGCCTTGGTGTATCGAGCGCCATAGTTGGGTGGCAATTGCATGCCGAGCAGCAGCACCTTGGCGCCCGCCTCCTGCGACTGCTGGATCATCGAAGCAAGATTTTGTTGCAATTGTGTTGGCAGCAAACCGCGCAGGCCGTCATTGCCCCCCAACTCGAGGATCACCAGCGCTGGCTTATGCTCTGCAAGCAGCGCCGGCAGGCGTGCCTGGCCTCCGGCACTGGTGTCGCCGCTGATGGACGCATTGACCACCTTATCGTCGAAACCTTCGCGCTTGAGCCGCTGCTCGAGCAACGACACCCACCCCAAGCGGGTATCCAGTCCGAAACCGGCGCTGATACTATCGCCAACGATCAGGACTGTACCCGCCGCTGCGTTCTGGGCCATGCACATCAAGGCCAGGCCAGCACTCAAAAACCACACACGCATCGGATTCTCCATGGGCGCAAGCATTCTCACCGCGAAGAACCTTAGCAAAGTGGTTCCCAGCGCGGAAGGTGAACTGACCATCCTGCACCAACTCAGCCTGGAACTGAACAAGGGCGACAGCCTGGCCATCGTCGGTGCCTCCGGTTCCGGGAAATCCACCCTGCTAGGCCTGCTCGCCGGCCTCGACCTGCCGAGCAGCGGCGAAGTCACCCTCGCCGGCCAGGGCCTGAGCAACCTCGACGAAGACCAGCGTGCGCGCATCCGTGCCGAACATGTGGGCTTCGTCTTCCAGTCATTCCAGCTGCTCGACAGCCTCAACGCCCTGGAAAACGTCATGTTGCCGCTGGAGCTCGATGGCCGCCAGGACGCCCGCGGCCGTGCCACCGAGCTGTTGCAGCGGGTCGGCCTTGGGCAACGCCTGACCCACTCGCCACGCCAGCTCTCCGGCGGTGAACAGCAGCGCGTGGCGATTGCCCGGGCATTTGCCGCCGAACCCGATGTGCTGTTCGCCGACGAGCCCACCGGCAACCTCGACAGCCATACCGGCGAGCGCATCAGCGACCTGCTGTTCGAACTCAACCAGGAACGCGGCACCACCCTGGTGCTGGTGACCCATGATGAACGCCTGGCACACCGCTGCCGGCGCCTGATCCGCCTTGAAGCCGGCCTGCTGGTCGCCCCCCTGGAGCCTTGATGGCACGCCTGCCGCTGTTGCGCCTGTTCAGTCTCGCCGTCCGTCAACTGTTGCGCGATGCCCGCGCCGGTGAACTGCGCGTGCTGTTTTTCGCCCTCGTGGTCGCTGTGGCCGCCAGTACCGCCATCGGCTACTTCGGCGCACGCCTGAATGGCGCGATGATGTTGCGCGCCACGGAGTTTCTCGGTGCCGACCTGCTGCTCGAGGGCAGCTCGCCAGCGCGCCCCGAGCAAGTAAGAAGCGGCACCGAGCTGGGCCTCGAACACGCCCGGGTGGTGGAGTTTTCCAGTGTCATCGCCACCGACAACGGCATACAGCTCTCCAGCATCAAGGCGGCCGACGACGTCTACCCGCTGCGCGGCGAACTGAAAAGTGCCCCTGCGCCCTTCGCCCCGGAAGAGCCCGGTGGCGGGCCGAAACCCGGTGAGGCCTGGGTCGAAGCCCGGTTGCTGACGGCGCTGGACTTGAAGATCGGCGACAGCATCGATGTCGGCATGAAAACCCTGAAGCTGGCACGGGTGCTGACCTACGAGCCCGACCGCGCCGGCAACTTCTACAGCCTGACGCCACGGGTGTTGATCAACCTCGGTGACCTGCAAGCCACTGGCGTGGTGCAACCCGGCAGCCGGGTCAGCTACCGCGAACTCTGGCGCGGCAAGGCCGAAGCCCTGGAAACCTATCGCCAACTGATCAAGCCCGGCCTGGCCGCCAACCAGCGTATCCAGGATGCCCGCGATGGCAACCGGCAGATCGGCGGCGCACTGGGCAAGGCCGAGCGCTATCTGAACATGGCCAGCCTGGTGGCGGTGCTGCTGGCCGGGGTGGCCGTGGCGTTGTCGGCGACACGCTTCGCCACCCGCCGCTTCGATGCCAGCGCGCTGTTGCGCTGCCTTGGCCTGTCCCGTCGGGAAACCATGGTCCTGTTCAGCCTGCAGCTGACCGTGCTCGGCCTGCTCGCCAGCCTCATTGGCGCCGCCATCGGCTGGCTCGCGCAACTGGGCCTGTTCGCCCTGCTGCATGACTTGCTGCCGACCGACGTGCCACCGGGCGGCCTGTTCCCGGCCATCGCCGGTATCGGCACCGGGCTGGTGGCCCTGGCCGGTTTTGCCCTGCCGCCGCTGGCGGCGCTGGGTCGGGTTCCACCCTTGCGCGTGTTGCGCCGGGACATGCTGCCGATACCGTCCAGCACGTGGATGGTCTACGGCGCCGCATTGGGCGCCCTCGGGCTGATCATGTGGCGCCTGAGCCTGGACCTGCTATTGACCTTCGCCCTGCTCGGCGGCGGCGTGGTTGCGGCACTGGTACTGGGCGGTCTGCTGTTGCTGTTATTGAAAAGCCTGCGACGCATGCTGGCCCGTGCCTCCCTGCCGTGGCGACTGGGGCTGGGGCAATTACTGCGCCATCCTTTGGCCGCCGCCGGGCAGTCCCTGGCCTTCGGCCTGATTCTGCTGTCGATGGCGTTGATCGCCCTGCTGCGTGGCGAGTTGCTGGACACCTGGCAGAACCAGCTGCCCAAGAACGCACCGAACTATTTTGCCCTGAACATCCTGCCCGCGGACAAGCAGGCGTTCACCGACCGCCTGATCGCGTTGTCGGCGCAATCGGCGCCCCTGTATCCGGTGGTCCCGGGGCGGCTGATCAGCATCAACGGCGAGCCGGTGCAGCAAATCGTCACCAAGGAATCGGCGGGTGACCGGGCGATCCAGCGTGACCTGAGCCTGACCTGGGCGGCAGACCTGCCCGCGGGCAACCAGATCACCGCCGGCAATTGGTGGCCGGAGCAACCGCCGGATGACATCCCCGGCGTGTCGGTGGAGGGCAAAGTCGCCGAAAGCCTGAAGCTCAAGCTCGGCGACCATATGGTCTTTACCGTGGGCGGGGCCAATCGCGAGGCGAAAGTCACCAGCCTGCGGGAGATCAACTGGGACAACTTCCAGCCGAACTTCTTCATGATCTTCCAGCCCGGCACCTTGAAGGATTTACCGGCCACCTACCTGACCAGCTTCTATCTGGCTGCCGGGCATGACCAGCAGATCGTCGACCTGTCGCGCAGTTTCCCGGCGGTGACGATCCTGCAGGTCGAAGCGCTGCTGGCGCAACTGCGCAGCATCCTCGCCCAGGTCACCCTGGCAGTTGAGTATGTGCTGTTGTTTGTCCTGGCGGCGGGGATGGCGGTGTTGTTCTCCGGTTTGCAGGCGACGCTGGATGAACGCATCCGCCAGGGCGCCCTGCTGCGCGCGTTGGGGGCCGAGCGGCAATTGCTGGTCAAGGCACGACGGATCGAATTCGGGTTGCTGGGTGCGGTCAGCGGGCTGCTCGCGGCGCTGGGTTCGGAAGTCGTCAGCCTGGTGCTCTACCGCTACGCCTTCGACCTGCCCTGGCATCCGCATCCGTGGCTGCTGGTGCTGCCATTGATCGGCGCCGTGCTGATCGGTGGTGCCGGCGTGTTCGGCACCCGCCGCGCCTTGAACGCCAGCCCCCTGACAGTCCTGCGCGAGGGTTGATAGACTCAAGCGCTCCTGATTCGAAGAAAAGTTGCCATGAGCCGTTATCGCCCTCCCCGTACCGCCGGCACCGCGCTGATCACCCCCGAAGGTGAAGCGCGGATGCGCGCCGAGTTTCATGAACTGTGGCACGTGCGCCGCCCCCAGGTGACCCAAGCGGTCAGCGAAGCGGCAGCCCAGGGCGATCGTTCGGAAAACGCCGAGTACACCTACGGCAAAAAGATGCTGCGCGAGATCGACAGTCGCGTGCGCTTCCTGACCAAACGCCTGGAAGCCCTCAAGGTCGTCAGCGAAAAGCCCAGCGACCCGAACAAAGTCTATTTTGGCGCCTGGGTCACGATCGAGGACGAGGATGGCAAGCAATCACGCTACCGCATCGTCGGCCCGGATGAACTGGATTTGAAACAGGGCCTGATCAGCATCGACTCGCCCTTGGCGCGCGCGCTGATCGGCAAGGCACTGGACGCCGAGGTACGGGTCCAGACTCCGACGGGTGAGCAATGTGTGTATATCGTGGCGATCGACTATCCATGAGCCGCAGCGCGCTGCTCCTTGGTGATCAGAGCCTCAGCGACGGGTAATCAACCCTTGCCGGGCAACGCGGGTCAGTTGCCTGATCATTTCCGGGGCGTCTTCGATGCTTGGCGACTGAATCACTGCCAGGTCGAAACTGTCCGCGGCAAAGCGCGCCAGGGATTCACCGTCTTCGACAAACTGGATCAGGAAGGCTGCCGGCCCACCGGTACGGCGTGGCCAACCATCGAGGTAACGCAGGAGCGTCGGCTGATGTTTACCGCCAAGCAGGATTTTTGGATTGCGCTGGGTGAGATGTGCCGTGATCGGCGCGGGACGTACAACAGGGCTTAGTGCATTCATCGTGTCGTGTCTCAGCCTCAAAAAGTCTGCATGGCAGGTGAGAGGCAACACCGAACCAGCGCTTTAGCGGTATTTCGAAGCCTGCTTCAAGCTTCTGTCGGCAACTCAATGAGTGACCTGGCGCCCCGCAAGTAGCTGTTTAAATCGGCGCATGGGCAGCATCCTAGAGAAGCTGACCGGACAGTGTCAAGAATGACGCACAACAAAAAAGGCTCGTCCAATCAAGCGACGAGCCTCTTTTTGAACAAGCCTGGGCCCTGACGGGGCCTGCATCACAGTCGATCGCGCGCGATCCCGCTGCGAATTCGCAGGATATCGGCGAGCACGGCCAAAGCGATTTCCGCCGGGGTCTTGCTGCCCAGGTTCAGCCCGATGGGCGCATGGATCCGCGCCAGTTCCGCCTCCCCCAGCCCACCGATGCGCCGCAACCGCTCGAAGCGCTTTTGCGAAGTCTGCAGGGAGCCCATCACGCCGATGTAGAACGCGTCGGTGCGCACCGCTTCCATCATCGCCAGGTCATCGATGCGCGGATCGTGGGTCAGCGCCACCACCGCGGTATCGCTGTGGCAGCCGCCGTCGGCGATGAACACCGAGGGCAGTTGACGACGAATCTCCACGTTGTCCAGCACCACGCCTTCCAGCACTTCGTCCCGCGGATCGCAAAGTATCACCTCGAATCCCAGGCCCACGGCAAACTCCGCGCAGGCTTGGGCCACGCTGGAATACCCGGCCAGCAACAGGCGTTGTGCCGCGCCGATGCGCAGCCTGACGCGATCGATCTCGCGCTCGACGCGCACACCCTGCTCGCGATCATCGAACAGACTGCGCGCGCCGCTGGCCAGGTCGACTTCACGGATCAGCCGACGCCGGCCCAACAGCGCCGACTCCAGCTCCCGCAGATGCGCCTGCACCTCACAGACAGGCTCAAGCTTTTCCACCAGCACATCGAGCACGCCGCCGCAGGGCAGGCTGACCCGCGAGCGCGGGTCATCGCCTTCGCCGTAGCGCACGACGCTGACCGCTTGCTCGAATGCACCTTCGGCGACGCGCTCGAGGAAGTCTTCCTCGACACAGCCGCCGGACAGCGAACCGATCCATTGCCCGTCAGCATTCACCGCCAGCAACGAGCCCGGCGCACGAGGCGCCGAGCCGTAGGTGGCCAGCACGCTGCACAGCCAGATGCGCTGCCCGGCCGTCGACCACGCCAGTGCCCGCCGCACCACTTGCAGATCCAGATGCTGCATGTCAGTGCGCCTTGTGCTCGAGCGGCGGCGCGTCGGCCCGCAACTTCTGCACATCGTTCAAGGCCAGGTCACCCGGTTGACCGCCCCACGCCTGGCGCAGGTAGTTCAACAGATCGGCAAGCTGCGCGTCGGTGAGCTTCTGCGCGAAACCCGGCATGGGTTGCATGTGTTCGAAGCCTGCGAATTTCTGCTCGCCGATCCCATCGTCGATCACCCGCACCAGGTTGCGTGGGTCTTCCAGACGCAAGGTGGTGTTGCCGCGCATGGCCACGGCGATGTGCGGTTTGCCTTCGCCATTTGGCGCGTGGCAACCGGCACAGACGTTCAGGTAGTCCTGGCGGCCGCGCTGGGCGCTGGCACTGAGCTGCTCCAGTGGCACGTCGGTCAAGACTTTCGCCGCCGGTGGCTGGTCGCCGAGCAGGAAGGTCGCCATAGCCGCCAGGTCCGGATCGTTGAGACCCTGGGTGCTGTTGTGGAACACCGGGAACATCTCGTTGAACATGGTGCCCTGGGCGCTCATGCCGTGCTTGAGGAACGAACTCAGGTCCTGATGATTCCAGCCACGGGCCGCCAGGTCAGTGGCCAACAGGCTTGGCGCCAGGTAGCCATTGAGAATGCCGCCGGTCATGCGTTTGTCCTGCTGCATCGCCCCCGGCAAGCCGCGCGGGGTATGGCATTCGCCGCAGTGACCGAGCACGTCGACCATGTACTGGCCGCGCTTCCAGGCTTCGCTTTTGCCTTCGGTCGGCGCCAGCTTCACGTCCTTGCCGTACATCATGTTCCAGCCCATCAGGCCCAGGCGCACGTTGAACGGAAAGCTCAGGCTGGTGACCGGCGCAGCACGCTCGATCGGTGCGACGGTTTTCAGGTAGGCGTGGATCGCGTCGGAATCCGCACGTGGCATCAGGTGATACGAGGTGTAGGGCATCGCCGGATAAAGGTTGGCGCCATCTCGGCGCTTGCCTGCGGTGAGCGCAGCGAAGAATTCGTCATCGTTGTACAGGCCGATGCCATGCTCTTTGCTCGGGGTGATGTTGGTGCCGTAGATCGTCCCGAATGGCGAGACGATCGGCAGGCCACCGGCATAGGGCGCACCACCCGGCGCGGTATGACAAGCCATGCAGTCAGCGGCGCGGGCCAGGTAAGCCCCACGAACCACCTGATCATCCGCCTGCGCCAGCAACACAGGCGCAGCCAGGCCGACCGCCAGGGTCAGGCGGGTAAGTAGTTGCTTCATGCTTAGCCCTCCTTGACCAGGCCGAGATCGGTCAGCACATTGCGCGTGGCGCTGTAGTAGCGCACGTATCCGGTGCAACGGCAGATGTGGTGACCGAGGCTGTCCTCGATGACTTTTTCCAGCTGGCTCTTGACGATCGGCTGAAGCTGCAGCTTTTCCACCAGCACCGTCGCGGCATTCACAAAACCCGGTGCGCAGTAGCTGCACTGGAAGGCGAACTCGTCGACGAAGCGCTGCTGGATCGGGTTCAGCTCGGTGACCTTGCCCTGCTCATCGCGGGTCGCATGGCCTTCGATGGTCCGGACCTTCTTGCCTTCGAAATAGTGCGCGCCGGTAATGCAGGTGCGCACTTCTTCGCTGGTGCCATCGGGGTTGTCGACGATCACCACACAGGCGTGGCAGATGCCCTGGCCGCAGCCCAGGCGCGAACCGGTGAGGTTCTTGTATTCGTGCAGGTAGTCGATCATCGGCAGGTCATCAGGGATGTCCACCGGGCCGACGGATTGACCGTTGAGGGTCAGTTGAAGCGGACGGTTAGCCATTGAGGGCCTCCTTGATGCGTGCAGAAGTGATAGGCAGGTCGCGGACTCGTTTGCCGATGGCGTGGGCCACGGCGTTGCCGATGGCACCGACCACCGGGATCATCACCACCTCGGCGATGCCCTTGGACGGGTCGCTCGGCGACAGAGGCGGCAGGATTTCCGCGGTCTGTTTCCACACCGCCACGTGCCGCGCCATCGGCAAGCGGTATCGGTTGAAGTTCCAGTCACCCTCCCCCGGCCCGCCTTCGTACAGCGGCATTTCTTCCATCAACGCATGGCCGATGCCCATGGCGATGCCGCCTTCGACCTGGCCCTTGACCAGCTCTTCCACCAGCACCCGACCGCACTCGACCCACGAGTGGTGATTAAGTACCGATACTTCGTGCGAGCCCTTGTTGACCTTCACTTCCACCAGCGTCGCCACCGGGCTGTAGTAAGTCACCGCCGCGTTGTTCAATTGGGTTGGCGGGTAGGCGATGTTCTGCCGATCCAGCAAGTGGAAACCGGCGCTGCTCATCTGCGCTTTCTTCACCTTCGGCGCGCCGTCGCCGTACTTGACCGCCAGGCCATCGAGCGGCAAACGCTCACGCACGCCATCGATGCTGTACTCGGCCTCGGCCCAGCTCCAGCGGTTGAAGCCGTGCACCGTGGCACCGGTGACCAAACCGCGTTCGTGGGCACGTTTGGCGAGCATGGCGAACGGCAAGGGCTCCATGCCGTTGGCGGTGAGTTTGCCATCGACCCAATGGGCGTCCTCGCGGCGTACCACGTAAGGGTTTGCCTGGCCGCCGTAGGGGCCTTGGCGCCAGATTTCGAGCGCCGCCGGCCACAGGCCGTGGTTGAACAGCACACGCGCCGCTTCACGGGTGGCGTGGCTGAAGTAGTAGGCGGAGTTGGTCGCCGACGATGCCGACGCGACCTTGCCGACCCAGCGCGGGTTGCGCAGGAAGTTGTCCTGCTCGGTCTGGCTCATGATGTACGGGTTGCCGCCGCTGATCAGCTGCAACTCTTTCCATTCGGTTTCGCCGGTCTTCACTTCGTGCGCCGGGTTGCCGAGGAAATCGGCCACCACCATCGCCTGCGAGGTGGACATGCCGGTACCGATTTCGATACCGATGTGGCGCAGTGTGATGCGACCATCCACGGTGTATTCGATGCTGGCCATTGGCGCTTCGGAACCGGTGCCGAAGTCTTTCTGGCATATGGCGAAACCGACGCCATACCAGTTATCCGGGTCCGCCGCTTCGCGTTGTTGCTTGATCGCGTTGCGGTTTTTCCAGACTTCGTTGACCGCCGCCTTGTCGAGGATCTCGTGCAGGCGCAAGGCTCCGGCCGGGACCGCGCCCTGGGTGTTTTTCATGCCCGAGCGCAGGGCATTCTTGCGTCGCAGCTCAATGGCATCGACACCGAGGCGATCGGCAATTTCATCGACCATCATTTCGGTGGACGCCATGCTCTGCAGCGTGCCGTAGCCACGCATCGACCCGGCTTCCACCGCACGCGAGTGATAGGCGGTGACCTGCAGATCGTTCTGCGGCATGTAGTAGATCGACTGCGCCGCCGTGGCGCCTACTGCCGCCACGGAGGGGCTGTAGTTGACCCGTCCGCCGCCGTCGACACTCATCTCGGCGCGGAAGATCTTGAAGCTGTGATCGGTCTTGTCCACCGCCAGCTGGTAGCGGATGTCGAACGGGTGACGCTTGATGCCGCTCTGGAACTGCTCGTAGCGGTCGTTGGCCAGGCGTACCGGCACACCGGCGCCGTACAACGCCGCCAAGGCTGCGTAGTAGACGAAAATGTTGTGGTCTTTGGAGCCGTAGCCGACGGTGTAGCCAGGGTGCATGTTGAGGTTGGCCAGGCCGAAACGCGACGGCGCGATCATCTTCGCGGTCTCGGTCGCGGTTTCCAGCGGGCACTGGGTGGCAACCACAAAATGCAGGGTCTTGGTCGCAGGGTCGTACCAGCCGTTGCCGTTGTCCGGCTCCATGGCCGCGGGTTCGATCGACGGGGTCTTGTAGCGCTCGTCGAACACCAGCCAGTTGTCCGACGGCGTGTCGATCTGTTGCTTCATGCGCTCGGCGTAGAACAAGCCACGCTCGGTCAGGTTGCCGTGCAGGTTCGGCTGCGCATTCCATACCGGCCGGCGGTTGCGCAGCATCGGGAACAGAATCGAATCCTTGAGGCTGGCGAATTCGTCTTCATCGGCCGAGGTCGCGCCGCCCACGCGCACATAGCGGAAGCTGCCATAGGGATCGCCCTCGTAGAACGGCACTTTTTCGCCGTAGCGGATTGCCTTGTCATTGAACTTGAGCTGGGCCTTGGCTTGGCGGAAGCGCTCGAAGTCGTTCCAGATCAGGATCGCCACCGGGTGGCCGATGAACATCGGCACCTTGCCGGCCGGCAACAGGGGGTCGGGGGCGTGTTCTTCCGGGAAGACGATGCCGTCCTTGACCAGGTCGTCGGCGGTAACGATGCGGTCGGGCTGCAGGTCGGCACCGAGCCACGACAGGTCGTAGCCGTCATAGATACGGTCGGCCTTGATGGTTTTCAGCAGCATGGCGTGGCCTTGCTGCTGCGGCCAGCCCGGCATGTCCTTGGCGCGGATGTCGCGGGCAAAGACCTTGCTGCCGCAGACCTTGGACAAGGCATCGTTACGGGCGCGCGCCTTTCCGTTGTTGCCAAGCCACTGCTCGGACGGCACGGTCACGCTGTTTTCCATCAAGGCTGCCAGCGCCTGACTGCTCAGCGGTGTAAGCGTCACGCTCACACCCGCCACCAGCCCGCCCTGAAGGAACGAGCGCCGGGATATTTCACGGTTGGACATGGATCATCCTATGAGCGGTCATGGAGGCCGCCCTTCTGGTTATGTTCTGGAAATCTCGAGTCGCGCAGAAGCCCCTTTTGACGATGCAAGGGGCTGTGATGACAATTCAAAGCTGACCGATAGGTTAACTTTAAAGGTTTCTGCGCTCGCGGAAAACAAAAAACTGACCAAGGAATCAAAAAATCGCGGCTTTTCGCCGCAGCAGATCAATGAACAGGCCCAACTCCCGACTGATGTGCTCGCCCTTGCGCAACAGCAACCCGAACGGCGCCAGCTGCACATCCAGTTCAACCGGCAGCGCCACCACCAAGCCCATTTTCAGGTAGTCGCGCAAGGCGGTCTCCGACAGCACCATGATCGCGTCAGTCAGCTGAATCAACTGCTGCATCGAATACACCGAGCTACATTCAATGATGTCTGCCGGCAGCGGCAAGGCCAGGCGCTGCAGGGCTTGATCCAGGCCAATACGCGCGGGGCTGGTTTCCGGTTGCAAAATCCACGGCCAGCCGCTGACCAGTTCAGCCATCTGCAGTTTTTCGCGCCGGGCCAGCGGGTGGCCAGCGTGCACCACCACCAGCAGGCGTTCGTTGCCCAGCTGTTCGAACTCGTAGTGCTCACTATCGGTGGCGGCATTGCGTCGGGCGATGGCGAGGTCGATGCGGCCCTGCTCCAGCAACTGGATCACCTGGTCGCTGGTGTCGCCCATGATACGAATCCGCAGCTGCGGGTTGAGCGCCTTGATCTCGGCAATCGAGTCCATCACCAGGTCCGGCGCCGCGCCCATGATGGTGCCGATGGAGAGATAGCCATAACCACCCTGTTGCCGCGCGATCAGGTCCTCGGCGCAGCGGTCGAGGCCACTGAGGGCCGTCTCGGCAAAGCGAATCAGCTCCTGACCCAGCGCCGTCGGTCGCATGCCCCGGGGTAGACGTTCGAACAGGTCGCAGCCAAACATGTCTTCAATCTCATGGAGCATGCGGGTGGCGGCCGGTTGCGACATGTTCAGGCTTTGCGAAGCGCGGTGCAGGTTCTGGCTCGAATTGAGCGTCACCAGCATGTGCAGATGCTTGTAGCGCAGGCGGTTGAGCAGGCTGCGGGAGATGATGGGCGTGGTCATGGCGGGCCTTGTTATCGATACCCTCAGGGTATCGGTTGTGAGCTAGATTCGATTTGTAACGCATCGATCAGCCGCCGTACAGTCTTCCCCATAAGAACAAATGCCCTACCAAAGGAAAACCGCGATGAAGACTCTACCCGCGCCCCTGCTCGCCAAGATTTCCTGGCGGCTGCTCCCGTTTCTCCTGCTGATGTACATCATGGCCTTCCTCGACCGCGCCAACGTCGGGTTCGCCAAGCAAGCCTTCCAGGCCGATACCGGTATCAGCGACGCCGCCTTCGCCTTTGGCGCCGGGGTGTTCTTCGTCGGCTACGCGCTGCTCGAAGTGCCGAGCAACCTGATCCTGCACCGCGTTGGCGCCCGTCTATGGATGTGCCGGATCATGGTTACCTGGGGCCTGGTCTCCGCGGCCATGGTCTTTGCCCATAACGAAACCACCTTCTATGTCCTGCGCTTCCTGCTGGGCGTGGCTGAAGCCGGATTCTTCCCCGGCGTGATCCTGTACCTCACCTACTGGTTTCCCAGCGCCGTGCGCGGCAAGGCCATGGGGTTCTTTTACTTCGGCGCGCCACTGGCATTCATCTTCGGCAGTCCGCTGTCCGGATTACTGCTGGAAATGGACGGATGGGCCGGCTTTCACGGCTGGCAGTGGCTGTTCGCCGTTGAAGGCTTGATGGCCACGGCGGTTGGTATCTGGGCTTACTTTTACCTGGACAATCGCCCGGCGGACGCCAAGTGGCTGACGGTCGAGGAACGCCAGCAAGTGCAGAGCCTGCTCGACCAGGAAGACAGCCACAAACAGAACCACGGCCGCAGCCTGCTCAACGTGTTGTGCCAACCCTCGGTGCTGTACCTGTGCCTCATCTACCTGCTGATCCAGGCCAGTGTCTACGGCGTGGTGTTCTACCTGCCGACCCAGGTCGGCGGACTGTTGGGCACCAAGGTCGGGCTGATGGTCGGGCTGGTCACCGCGATTCCATGGATCTGCGCCATCGTCGCCGCGTACCTGATTCCCGGCTACAGCGACCGCACCGGCGAACGGCGGCGCACGGCGTGCCTGACGTTGCTGATGTCCGCCGCCGGTATCGCCTGCTCGGTGACCTTCAGCAGTCCATTCCTGGGCATCATCGCCCTGTGCTTCGCCGCTTCGGGCTTCATTGCCGTGCAACCGGTGTTCTGGACCTTCCCCTCCAGTTACCTCGCCGGTAGCGCCGCGGCGGCCGGCATCGCCCTGATCAACTCGTTCGGTGCCCTCGGCGGCTTCATCGCCCCGGTGCTGAAAAACTGGGCCGAAGGCGCCTTCCATTCCCCGGCAGCCGGTCTGTACCTGCTGTCCGCTACCACCGTCATTGCCGCGTTGCTGGTGCTGGGCGTGCGTTCGCCCAGCCATAAGGCTTCGAACAAACCGGCCACCGTTTAAACCTGAGGAGTCACACCATGGGCATTCCAACCATCAAACACGTGCGCGCTTTCACCCTGCGTGGCGGCGGCGCGGATTATCACGATCAGGCGGACGGTCACTGGATCGACGATCACATCGCCACGCCAATGAGCAAATACCCGGAGTACCGCCAGAGCCGCCGCACCTTCGGCATCAACGTGCTCGGCACCCTGGTGGTGGAGATCGAAGCCAGCGACGGCACTGTCGGATTCGCGGTCACCACCGGTGGCGAACCGG
Source organism: Pseudomonas sp. GM78 (assembly GCF_000282475.1). Lineage (GTDB taxonomy): Bacteria > Pseudomonadota > Gammaproteobacteria > Pseudomonadales > Pseudomonadaceae > Aquipseudomonas. The sequence continues at coordinate 7,563 of NZ_AKJF01000026.1, read as the reverse complement.
CTGCTTACATCGTCGAGAAACACCTGGCGCGGTTCCTCGAAGGCGCGAAAGTCACCGACATCGAAAAAATCTGGGACCAGATGTACCAGTCGACCCTGTATTACGGGCGCAAAGGCATCGTCATCAATACGATTTCCGGGGTCGACCTGGCGCTGTGGGATTTGCTCGGCAAGATCCGCCAGGAGCCGGTGCACCAACTGCTCGGCGGCGCGGTGCGTGATGAATTGCAGTTCTACGCCACCGGTGCACGCCCGGACCTGGCGCAGAAAATGGGTTTCATTGGCGGCAAGATGCCCCTGCACCATGGCCCGGCCGAAGGCGAAGAAGGCCTGCGCAAGAACCTCGAAGAACTGGCGACCATGCGCGAACGGGTCGGCCCGGACTTCTGGCTGATGCTCGATTGCTGGATGAGCCTGGACCTCAACTACGCCACCAAGCTGGCGGTCGGCGCCCACGAACACGGCTTGAAGTGGATCGAAGAAGCGCTGCCGCCCGACGATTACTGGGGCTACGCCGCCCTGCGCAACAACGTGCCCAAAGGCATGCTGGTGACCACCGGCGAACACGAAGCCACCCGCTGGGGCTTCCGCATGCTGCTGGAGATGGGCTGCTGCGACATCATCCAGCCGGATGTCGGCTGGTGCGGCGGCCTCACCGAACTGGTGAAAATCTCGGCCCTGGCCGACGCCCACAATGCCTTGGTCATTCCCCACGGCTCATCGGTGTACAGCTATCACTTCGTCGCCACCCGACACAACAGCCCGTTCGCCGAGTTCCTGATGATGGCACCCAAGGCTGACGAAGTAGTGCCGATGTTCCATCCGCAATTGCTTGGCGAACCGATACCGGTGAACGGACGCATGCGCCTGTCGGCGCTCGACCAGCCGGGATTCGGCGTCACCCTCAACCCGGAATGCCAACTGCATCGGCCGTATAGCCGCTGAGAAAGGAGTTCGTGATGAACATGCCGCACAACGCTTTCAAGGCCGCCCTGAAAACCACCGCGCCCCAATACGGTATCTGGGCCGGGTTCGCCACCGGCTACGCCGCCGAGATCGTCGCCACCACCGGTTATGACTGGATGCTGATCGACGGGGAGCACGCACCCAATACCGTGCCCGGCGTACTCGCCCAATTGCAGGCCGTGGCGCCCTACTCCACCGCCCCCATCGTGCGCGCCGTGAATGGCGACGCCAGCCTGATCAAGCAGCTGCTGGATATCGGCGCGCAGACGCTGATGATCCCGATGGTCGAAACCGCCGAGCAGGCCCAGGCCCTGGTGCGCGCCATGCGATATCCACCCCACGGCATTCGTGGCGTCGGCGGCGGCCTGACCCGCGCCACGCGCTGGGACGGGGTGCCGGATTACCTGAACACCGCCCATGAACAACTGTGCCTGATCGTGCAGGTGGAATCGCGGCTCGGCGTGGAAAACGTCGCAGCGATTGCCGCCGTGGAAGGCGTCGACGCGGTATTCATCGGGCCGGCGGACCTGTCCATCGGTCTGGGCCATGCCGGTAATCCCGGCCATCCACACGTTCAGGAGCGGATTCAACACGCAGTCAACGCCACGCTGGCGGCCGGCAAGGCCTGCGGCATCCTCGCGCCGAATGAAGAAGACGCGCGCCGCTATCAGGGCTGGGGCTGCCAGTTCATCGCCGTGGCGATCGACATCAGCCTGTTACGCCAGAGCGCCATGACCACCCTCGCCCGCTACCGCACACCGGCCACCGAACAAGCGCCGTCGCGTACCTACTGATCAGCCCAGGAGTCGTTCCATGTCATCCGTGCCTGTTTACGAAAATTACATCGACGGCCAGTTCGTCGCCAGCGCCGCCCACCTCGATGTGATCAACCCGGCCACCGGTGCCCTGCTGTCGAAGGTGCCGGCGTCGAATGCCGAAGATGTCGATCGCGCCCTGGCGGCTGCGCGCACCGCGCAAAAGGACTGGGCGCGCAAACCGGCCAATGACCGCGCCGGCTACTTGCGCCGAATCGCCGCCAAACTGCGGGAAAACGTTGCACACCTGGCGCGCACCATTACCCTGGAACAGGGCAAGATCAACGGCCTGGCCGAAGTCGAAGTCAATTTCACCGCCGACTACCTCGACTACATGGCCGAGTGGGCGCGGCGTATCGAAGGCGAAATCATCACCAGCGACCGGCAGAACGAAAACATCTTCCTGTTCCGCAAACCGCTGGGGGTGGTGGCCGGGATCCTGCCGTGGAATTTCCCGTTCTTCCTGATCGCCCGCAAGATGGCCCCGGCCCTGCTGACCGGCAACACCATCGTCATCAAGCCCAGCGAAGAAACGCCGAACAACTGCTTCGAATTCGCCCGGCTGGTCGCTGAAACCGACCTGCCGCCCGGCGTGCTCAACGTGGTCTGTGGCGATGGCCGCGTCGGTGCGGCGTTGAGTGCGCACAAGGGCGTGGACATGATCAGTTTCACCGGTAGCGTCGCCACCGGCTCACGGATCATGGCCGCCGCCGCGCCGAACATCACCAAACTCAATCTGGAACTGGGCGGCAAGGCCCCGGCGATCGTGCTGGCGGATGCCGACCTGGACCTGGCGGTGAAGGCCATTCGCGATTCGCGGATCATCAACAGCGGCCAGGTGTGCAATTGCGCCGAGCGGGTATACGTTGAGCGCAAGGTGGCGGATCAATTCATCGAGCGTATCGCCGCCGCCATGAATGCCACTCGTTATGGCGACCCGATTGCCCAACCTGATGTGGAGATGGGCCCGCTGATCAATCGCCAGGGCCTGGACAGCGTCAATCGAAAAGTCCGCACGGCGTTGAACCAGGGCGCAAGCCTGATCAGCGGCGGGCAGATTGCCGACCTGCCGAACGGCTTTCACTTCCAGCCCACCGTCCTGGCAGGATGCCACGCCGACATGGAGATCATGCGCGAGGAGATCTTCGGCCCGGTGCTACCGATCCAGATCATCGATGACCTGGACGAAGCGATCGCCCTGGCCAACGATTGCGACTATGGACTGACCTCGTCGATCTACACCCGCGACCTGAGCAAAACGATGCACGCCATGCGCGAGCTGGATTTTGGCGAAACCTACGTCAACCGCGAGAATTTCGAAGCGATGCAGGGTTTCCACGCCGGCGTGCGTAAATCCGGGATTGGTGGTGCGGATGGCAAGCATGGGTTGTATGAGTACACCCATACGCATGCGGTGTACCTGCAAGGCTGAGTTTTGCGGTGTGGCTGACGCCGCCATCGCGGGCAAGCCCGCTCCCACAGGATTCTCGTTGTTCACTCAATTTGTGTAACAACGCAGATCATTGTGGGAGCGGGCTTGCCCGCGATGGCGTCGGGTCAGTCAAAGCGATGCCATCAGAAGTCGACAGTCGCCGACAGCAGATAGGTCCGCGGTGTCGACAGCGTCAAGCCCGGCTCGCTGTCGTCCGAGGCCCCCGCCGAACTCCAGTAACGCTTATCCGCCACGTTCTCGACATTGGCGCGCACGGTAACGTTCGTTTCGTCGACTGTGAACGCGTATCGCGCCCCCACGTCGAAACGCTCCCAGGCATCGATTTCCTTGTTGTTGGACTGGTCCAGATACTGTGAACTGGAATAGATGCCACGGCTGGTCAGGGTCAGCCCCTGGACGTTCGGCACATCCCACTCGGCGCCCAGGTTGACGTTGTATTCGGGCGTGGCGGGCGCCCGGTTGCCGTCGAACGTGCCGTTGGTGGTGTCGGTCAACTCGCTGTCGATGTACATCACACCACCGAGCAGCCGGAACCCTTTGAGCGGTTCTCCGAACACGCTCAGCTCCACACCCTCGTTCTGCCGTTTGCCGTTGGGGCCGAATACCCGCGTCGTGGCGTTGGTCTCATAGGCCGGCTGCCTGATCCGGAACACCGCTGCGGTGACGGCGAACGCACCGGCGTCGTACTTGGCGCCAACTTCGACCTGGCGGCTGATGAACGGCGGGAAAATCTCGTCCTCGTTGATCGAGGTCGACGGGGCGATCTTGCCCTGGCTCAGGCCTTCCATGTAGTTGGCGTACAGCGACAGCTTGTCGGTGGCCTTGAACAGGATGCCGCCCGACGGCGAGACCTTTTCCTCGTCGTAGGCGGTGTCGCCCTTGACGTCATCCGACCAGTCGTCCACCTGCACCCGCTGCCAGCGGGCACCGAGGGTCAGCAGCAGCCGGTCATCGAAGAACCCCAATGTGTCGGACAAGGCCACGCTGCTGAAGCGGTTCTCGGTGTAGACCTCAGGATCGAAGCGTGTGGGCCGGACAGGCGTCGGGGTTTGCACGGGGTCGTAGAGGTTGCTGGGAGCCGCGGCATAACGCGCGCCGCCATTCTCGAAGTCCATGTAGAAATAACTGGCCGCGAGGTTGACCTGATGGCTTACCGGGCCGGTATGGAACCAGTTGCGCACGCCCGCCGTGGCCGTACGGACATTTTCGTCGCGGGTGAAGTCACGTGGCAGCACGCTGAAATCACCCGCATCGTTGCTGACCGCAACGGCATGCCGGAGAAAGTCGTGATTGCTTTTGCGCGCGCCGACACCGCCGTACAGCAGGACTGAATCGCTGACATCGAATTCGCCGTTCAGGGTGCCGAAAGTGTCCGTGGTCCGCGCCTGGCTCCAGGGCTGCGCGTAGTTGTGGCGGACATCGTTCGCGTTCGGCACCTGCGCATTGACGCCCACCTGCACACGTTCCTGCGGGGCGTCGGTATCGCGCTCGGTGTGGCCAATGTCCGTCGAGAGCCGCAGACGCTCACCGCGAAAATCCAGGCCCAGCACGGCCATCTCGCGATCGACACGCTGGTGATCCCATTCGGTGTCGCCGGACTGCTTCACGCCGTTGAAGCGAATACCGAACATGTCCTCTTCACCAAAACGTCGGCCGACATCCATAGCACCGCCGAGCTGGTTGTTGGAGGCGTAACTGCCGGTGAACGACGTGATGGGCTGGTCGGTCGCGCGTTTGGGCACCACGTTGATCCCACCCCCCACGCTGCCCCGCGGCGAGATGCCGTTGATCAGCTGGCTGGGACCCTTGAGGATATCGACGCGGTCAGCCATCTCCATGTCGATGGTATAGGTCGGCAAGACCCCATAGAGCCCATTGTAGGAAACATCACTGTTGAACAGGCTGAGCCCGCGAATGGTGAACTGCTCATAGCGCCCTCCCGCCGGGTTGGTGGCGCGAACCGAGGGATCGCTGGCAACCAGGTCGCCCAGGGTACGCGCCTGCAGGTTTTTCACCGCCTCGCTGGTGTAGGTGGTCATGCTGAACGGCGTTTCCATGAAGTCTTGCGAGCCCAGCAAGCCTTGTGAACCGCGGCGCGCAACCTGGCCACCGGCATATGCCTGATCGGCCGCGTCGCCCGCCGTAGCGAGAATGGAGGTCGCGCCCAGTTGCAGGCTGCTGCCGGAAGGCGCGGGAATCAGGATGTACGCCTGCTCCCCCACCGGTTGCAGTTGCAGGCCGGAATTGTGCAACAAGCGGACGAAGCCCTCCTCCACCCCATACTCACCGGACAGCCCGGCGCTGCTGCGGCCGCTGACCAATGCCGGATCGACCGACAGGTTGACCCCGGCCAGGCCGGCGAACCGGGTCAGCGCATCGCTCAGGCTGCCGGCCGGCACCTGATAGCTGCGGCGGGTGGCGTCGTCGGCCCATCCATTGGTGATGAAAACCGGGCTGGCACTCAGGCTCAACAACAGGCTCAGGCGCAACAACGGGCGCAGACCGGACGACGCCGGGCGTGGACGGCAAGACTTTACGGCGGGCATTGAAGAGGCTCTCTTGTGCGTTCAGTTGCCTTGAATGACAAGCGAGTCAAAAAAAGGGGACAGGCTTCAAACAACTTTTTTGCGCGGCGTCAGCGTCACCCAATATCGAGTACGCATTTGCACCTCCAGGGGCAGGCTGGCCGCGAGCAGCGCGAGGATGCGATCGGTGTCGTCCAGGCGGAAACTGCCGGTCACCCGCAGCGTTTCGAGCTCTGGCGCCCAACGCAGGACACCGGGCCGATAGGTGTCGAGCTCACGCAGGAATTCCCCGAGTGGCGTGTTGCTAGCCATCAACACGCCTTCGCGCCAGCCGGGTTGCAATACATCAAAGGCCTGTACCGCGGCGGCGCCTGTCGCCTGCAGATTGACCTGCTGACCCGTGTGCAATGTCAGCGCTGCGCCCTGCAAGGTTTGCAACTGCACGGCGCCGTTGAACACCGACACCCGGCATCCGCGGCCATCCTGTCGCACACAGGCTTCGCCTTGACTGATGATCACCTGACCGAACCGGGTCTGGATCATCAAGGGTGATGCTCCCGGCACTTTCAGCGACATTTCACCCTCCACCAGCGTTACCCGACGGCTCGGCAGATCCACATCGACGGCGCTGGCGGTGTTGAGTTGCAGGACACTGCCATCGGCCAGTCGTACTTGCTTGTGCTCGCCCGTGGCGGTCTGCAGGTCGGCGCGCCAGACGTCCAGCGGCAATTGCCGGCTGATCAGCCAGGCGGCCGGCACCAACGCGACCGCGCCCAATGCGCGCTTGAGCACCACGCGCCGCCCAGGATCGGGGCGGTCGAGGCTGCTCAGGGCCAACGCTGAAGGCAGGTCGGCAAAGCGTTGACGCAAGGCCTGGGCCTTTTGCCAGGCGTGCTCATGACTGGCGCAGCTGTCGCGCCACCGTTGCAGATTTACGCGGTCCTGTTCGGTGGCGCCGCCCGACTCGAGCAACGCCAGCCATTGTGCGGCGGCGCGGACGGCCTGGCGAACATCGGGCGCCGGGCTGTTCACAGCTCCACCATCAGGCAATGTTCATAGGCTTGCGCCATGTAGCGTTTGACCGTGCGCTGCGACACCGACAAACGCTCGGCGATTTGCTGGTAGTTCAAGCCTTCGAGCTGACTCCAAAGAAAGGCCCGTCGCACTGCCCTGGGCAATCCATCGAGCAGTTCGTCCAGCGCTTGCAGGGTTTCCAGCAGCAGCCAACGCTGTTCCGGGGACGGCGCACAATCCTCGGGCAGGGACGCCAACGCACTCAGGTAAGCCTGTTCAAGACTGCGACGCTGGTAGAAGTTGCTCAGCAGGCGTTTGCCCACCGTCAGCAGATAGGCACGGGGCTCTTGCAGATCAGCGATGCGCTGGGAGCTGGCGAGCAAACGCAAAAACGTATCCTGGCTCAGGTCCGCCGCATCGCAAGCGTTGCCCATGCGTCGCCTCAGCCAGCCCTCGAGCCAGCTACGGTGATCGCGGTACAGGTCGTGAAGGGTTTGTTCCTTCGCCATCGCTGCATCACTCATCTCAAGAAGCCCTGTGCCAGGAGTTATCGTAAATGAGAGTGATTCTAATTAATGTCGCGAGGCGTCACCAAGTGCTTTATGCAGCAGTTGCGCAGAAAGATTCGGCGGGAGGCGTAACAGTGGAGAAAAAGCCAAATACCAGAAACAAAAAACCCCGGTCTTTCGACCAGGGTCTTTGCTATCGACTCGAAGTAAACCAGTGGTTTTCTTCGTAGCTCCAAGGCATTCAGTGGGCCTCGAAGCAGATATGGCGCAGCGGACGGGACT
>NZ_AKJF01000025.1 GCF_000282475.1 Pseudomonas sp. GM78 | reverse complement strand
GCGGCAGCTCCTACAGGGGGCGTGGATAGTCAGTAGTTCAGGCGCTTCTGGAAGAAGAAATGCTTGTACCCCGGCGGGTAGTCGGCGATGTGGCCGATCTCGCTGTAACCGCATTTGCGGTAGAACTCCGGTGCCTGGAACTCGAAGGTATCGAGCCACAATCCCACGCACTTCCTCTCCCGCGCCATGTCTTCGGCCATCTGCATCAGCTTCGTGCCCATGCCCTGTCCCCGGGCCTGCTCCGGCACCGACAGCAAGTCGATGAACATCCACTGGTAAAACAACCTGGCGTACAGGCCGCCGAGGATCGCATCGTTTTCGTCGCGTACCAGCAGGGCGATATGCTCGGGTACGGCGCCGTCGGCCTTCGAGGCATTGTAGGCGCGCAGCGGCAGCAGGATGGCCAGGCGCTCTTCTTCCGTGGGGGTGGGCGAAAACTCTATTCGCAGGTTCATGGCTATATCCTTATGGCAGTGAATCGGCAGCCTATCGTGGTTGTCGCCTTTGTTCCATCGCCCAAGGAGTGGAACCGTCGCCAACGCGCAGATGTCATTTACTGTGACGCGCCATTCCAGAGTGCGACCGATGAGGACATTCCGTGAATATTTTCGAAGCCTTGCGCGAAAGCCACGAGCGCCAACGTACCTACGCCAAAGCCCTGATCCGCACCAGCGGCGATACCCCTGAACGCGTCGACGCGTACAAGCAGCTCAAGTCGGAACTGCAGGCTCACGAAACCGCTGAAGAACGGCATTTCTACATCCCGCTGATGGAGTTCGACAATGGCGTCGACCTCAGCCGCCATGCGATCGCCGAGCATCACGAGATGGATGAAATGATGGAAGAACTGGACGGCACCGAGATGTCCAGTCCGGGCTGGCTTGCGACCGCGAAGAAACTGTCGGAGAAGGTTCATCACCATCTCGAGGAAGAAGAGCAGAAGTTCTTCCAGATGGCCGGCAAGTTGCTTGACGACAAGCAGAAAGAGTCGCTGGCGACTCAGTATGAAAAGGAATACAGGGCGCAGCTTTCTTGAGATGACAGGTATTCACTTGGCATGTCCAACCCAGGCGATCGGGATAACTGCAATGAAAGAGTTTTTTTCCCGATTGTGTTGGGTATCAGGCCCGATCGTCGCCAATGAGTGGAAGAACCCGACATCCATTGCTATGCCTTAAGCGTGGCAAGAATGAACTGTCAGGTTCATTGAAAGTGAATGGTTTCAATTGTGCAGTGCTGTCGCCCGTCTGCCACCTCAGTAACCCAATGATGAGCAATTGGCCTGGAGCCAGTCTCCCGGTTTCGGCTTTCAGGTTATAGGGCTCAGGAGGTGGAAAATGGGATCCCCACTCCCCGCATCCTTTTGCGGGCATGGCACTTATATCTACGATGTTCCTTCTACCATCAAACGCTTCTCGGATGTTCAGGGCGTTGTCAGCACTCTCCAGAGCATGGACATGTCTCATGCCTGGGTCCGCGTGCATGGCACCAGTGCCTATAGCGCCTCTTCGAAAAAACTGATCGGAACGCTGATCGATGCCCTCCAGACCGAAGGCATTGCGGTGGCCGGTTGGGGATGGAATCAGGGCGTATCGCCAGCGACGGAATCCAGGTTGGCGATCAAGGAACTTCAGTTCTTTGGTTTGAATGACTACGTCGCCGACATCGAGCACGGGCACAACAACTCAAGTTGGACCGCTGCTGAAATTGCCGACTACTGCCGCAGGGTTCGAGAGGCCGTCACCGGAGGATTCGGCGTCACTACGTTTTCACTGATCGACTGGCACGAACCTCAACTGATGCGTGCCGCACTGCCTTTCGTTGATATGTTCAACCCTCAGGTTTATTGGTTCAACTTTCCCAACGCCAAAATGCTCAAGCAGTTCAAACGAAGCAATGGCACGCCATACGAGTCAGCCAGTCCGTCGGCGTACGCCGAATTGTGTCTGGATGGCTGGGTAAAACTCATGGGCGCCACCCCTCGGCCAATCGTGATGACCGGACAATCCTATTGGGGAGAGGCCGGTTTCAGCAAAGAAGAAGCAGACAGGAAACTGGACAAGTTTCTGGCTTCATTTTCGGCTTTTGCCCGAGTGGCCGGCTTGAACTGGTGGCATGCAGGCGGCTCCAGCGCCATGAGTACACACATGTTGGATGCAATAAAAGCGGCCGGGTTGGGAGGCAAAACGTTTCAGTCTTGATTCATTGGGTTGTCCCTTCAGGAGGATAAAGAAATGCCAATAACAGGAACAGGCTGGGAAATGCACATCATCAGAACGAAAGAACAACGTCGTTCCAGTGATGGCAAGCGGAGAACGGTGGGGACCTATCAGGTGTTCCACGACGGGCAAAAACAGACAGGGCCGGGTCTTTCGGGGATGGTCGCGGAAACCCGAGGTCCAGGGGACAATTCCGAGCCAGGAAATAATCGGCGAGTGGAGGCAGGGCGCTATCCTTTGGCAACTCAGGACGGGGTCAAGTATGTAACGTTCGGCTATAAAGATTCCGATAGTGTCAGTGCCAAGCCCAGACCGGGACTTGAGTTATTGAAGACGGGGAATCGTTCGGAAATTCTTGTTCATCCCGGGATTGGTTTTCTTTCCAGTATTGGTTGTATCAATCCTTGCACTTCCTTACCGAACGCAGAAGAAATGATCGACTTTGCTCCAAGCCGCAGGCGAGTCATTGCTCTAATTGAAGATTTGAAGAGTTTCGTGGGAACAGATTTTCCATCAAAGAACGGCAGAAAAATTCCAAATGCCTTCGTAGTCATTGAGGGAGAGCCCACATTTCCATGACAGAGTTGCCGGGTGCGGGATCAGTCCCACAAATCCCCCGTTTTTATCGAGCCTGACCACTCGCACCCTTCCAGCGTCAGCAGGTGTTCTTTCGCCTCCAGCCCTCCGGCAAACCCGGTCAATTTCCCCGACACGCCAATCACCCGATGGCAGGGCGCAATAATCGAAATCGGATTCCTGCCATTCGCCGCACCCACCGCCCGCACCGCGCTCGGGTTGCCGATCTGCTCGGCGATCTGGCTGTAGCTGCGGGTCTGGCCGAATGGAATGGTCAGCAAGGCCATCCAGACCTTCTTCTGAAATTCCGTCCCGGCAAAATCAAGGTCCAGCTCGAAAGTCCGGCGTGTGCCCGCGAAGTATTCGCGCAGCTGTTGCGCGGTGCGCAGCAGGACCGGATTGTCCGGCGCTTCGTTCATCGGGCCGAGGCGCACCCGGCCCGGTTTGTCATTTTCCCAGAGGATGGCCGCCAGACGTGAATCGTTCGCCACCAGCTTCAACTTGCCGACCGGTGACGCCAGGGTGATACAGGTGTAGGTCATGCCGCACGCATCGCCGAATTGCTGAACAGGTGTTAAGCATACTGCCTCGCCGGGGAGGCGCAATACGCAATCGCGACCCTGCTGACCCTGCTCAACGTGATCGACTACGGCATGAACATCCAGGAAGCGGTCGATGCACCACGTTTCCACCAGCAATGGCTGCCGGAGGAAACCAATCTGGAGACCTTCACCACCAGTCCCGACACGGTGAAGATCCTCGAAAGCTGGGGCCACAAGTTTGCCGGCCCGCAGGATGCCAACCACCTGGCGGCGATCCTGGTGGGCGCACCGTCGCTGGAGGGCAAGCCGGTGGGCAAGAACCGTTTCTACGGGGCCAACGATCCACGGCGTAATACCGGGTTGTCGCTGGGTTACTGATACTGACGATTGTGTTTGAATGGGGGGCGCACGCGTCCCCCGATTTTTCAACTCATCAAGGAAGGGATCATGACCACCGCACTGTTAATCATCGACGTTCAGCAGGCCCTGTGCTCAGGCGAGTACGAGTGCTTCGAGATCCAGCGCGTCATCGAAACGATCAATGGCCTCAGTGCCCGGGCGAGAAAAGCCGGCGTTGCGGTGGTGCTGATCCAGCACGAGGAAGAGGGCGACCTGTTGAAGCACGGCGCTCCGGGCTGGCAACTGGCCGATGGGCTGCACACTTCACCCGCCGATCATCGCGTACGTAAAACCACCGGCGATTCGTTCTACCAGACCAACCTGCAGAAGCTGGTGCCGGTGCAGGATATCGAACGCCTGGTCATCTGTGGCCTGCAAACCGATTACTGCGTGAATGCAACCCTGCGCCAGGCGCATCAACTGGGCTACGACGTGGTACTGGCCGCCGACGCGCATTCCACCGTCGACAATGGCAATACCAGGGCCGAAGACATCATCGCCGAACACAACAAGGATTGGGCTGACCTGAGCGGTTCGGTGGCGCGGATCGACGTTATCCCTGCTGCTGAAATCCGCTTCTGAGAACACCACAGCCCCCTGTAGGAGCGAGCCTGCTCGCGATGGACTTCCGAGCGTCGCTGGGTATCAGGCCCCCCGCGTTATCGTTAACGTCCATCGCGAGCAGGCTCGCTCCCACAAGGGGCGTTTATCAGGGTGAACCGAAGATATCGATCAATTCGTTCAGGAACGCACTGACCAGATCCCGCTGCCGCGCCGAGTGCCTAACCGCCGCATGAAAACCCACCTCATAGCGCAGCAACTCGGGATTGAGCGGATGCAACTGCCCAAGCTGTTCATGCCGGGCCGCATAATGCTGCGGCAGGAAGCCCAAGTGCTGGCCGGACAGGATCAGCAGCGCGGCCCCGTCCATGCTGTCGGTGAGCACGGTCAGGCGTTCGATCGAGGTCGGCGCCGGCATTTCCGGCAAGGGGTGGCTCGGCCAGACCCAGTCATGGTGGCTGACATCCTCGCGGGTCAGCGCACCTACTTGCCCAAACAGCGGGTGTGACGGCGCGCAGTAGGCGATCTGGGTTTCCTGGAACAACGGGAAGTAGTCGATATTGGGCAAGCGATGCCAGAAATAACCGATCGCCAGATCGATATGGCCGTTGATGATTTTTTCTTCCAGGAGCGACGACGACAGCTCGGTGAAGTGAAAGTACAAGCCCTCGTGCCGAGCCCTCAAGCGGGCAATGGCCAAGCCGATTTTCGTGTTCGCCACCGGGTCGATCTGCCCCAGCAGGCCGACGTTGATGTTGCCCGAGACCTTGCGGTTGATGTGCTGCACCTCGACCCTGAAACCCTCGGCGGCGGCCAGCAAGCGGCGCGCAGCCTCGACGAACTGACCGCCCTTGGGTGTCACGGAAAATCCGCCGCGACCGCGTTCGCACAGGCGGAAACCCACCCGCGCCTCCAGCGTCGCCAACTGTGCGCTGATGGTCGGTTGCGTGGTGTTGAGGGCGGTTTGCGCCGCCGAAATCCCGCCGGCCTCGACCACCGTGAGAAATACCCGGATCAGACGCAGATCCAGCTCCGTTACAGTTCCCAGCATGGGGGCTCCCGTGACTCGATTACATTGACGCCGATCTATGTGAACAGTGCGCCGTGGATATTTTACGGCTGAGGCCAACGCCATACATTGCAGGGAAAGCAGGGTCATCGTCAGCTTTTTCTGGAGAATCGACCGCTGCGCTCAAAACAAAAACAATCAACTGCATAGGAATCATCGTATGTCAGGGTCCCCACTTTCCGCGCACACCGCCGAGGCGAGCAGCGGGTTGGCCATCGAAGGCCACTCGATCGATTACATCCCGGAAAACGAACGCCACGCCAAACTCAGCAGCCAGGGGCCGTTCTGGTTCCTCGGCAATTTCCACTTTTTCACCATCTCCATCGGTTTCGTCGGCCCCAGCCTTGGCTTGTCGGCGCTGTGGACCCTGCTGGCCGGCGCGCTGGGCATCATGTTCGGCACCATCTTCATGGCCTTCCACGGCTCGCAAGGCCCGGAAATGGGCCTGCCGCAGATGATCCAGTCCCGTGCCCAGTTCGGTTATCGGGGGGTGATCCTGGCGTTGATGGCGACGATGTTCGTGTTCGTCGGCTTCAACGTGGTGAACGTCTCGCTGATCATGAACGGGCTGGAGCATGTGTTCGGCATCGACCCGACCATCGTCGCCGTGACCGTGGTGCTGATCGGCGCGCTGCTGTCGATCTACGGCCACGACCTGATGCACAAGGCCTTCAAATGGGCGCTGCTGGCGACGCTGCCGCTGTATGCCCTGGTCACCATCGCCCTGATGTTCGGCGCCGGCTCCGAAGGCGTCACGCCGGCCACCGACCTGGGCTTCAGCTGGATCGCCTTCGCCACCCTGTTCGCGATTGGCGCCAGCTACAACATTTCCTATGCGCCCTACGTCTCCGACTACTCGCGCTACCTGCCGAAAAACACCAGCCGGCCGAAACTGATCGCGGCGATATTCATCGGCGCCTCGTTGTCGGGTAGCTGGATGATCGGCCTCGGTGCCTGGCTCGCCCAGGAACTGAAAGCGGTGGATGCACTGGTGGCGTTGAATCAGGTGGGTTCTTCGATGATTCCCGGCCTGGGCAATCTGTTGGTGGTGGTGTCGGTGGCGGGCTTTTTGCCGATCATTGCGCTGAACACCTACAGCGCCATGCTGACGTTGCTGACCGGTGTCGATTCGATCAGCAAGATCACCCCGACACCCCGCGCCCGGGTGCTGTCGATCAGCGTGATCAGCCTCATCCTGTTGACCTGCGTGCTGTCGATCAAGGGTGACGGTATCGCGCTGCTGAACACCTTCCTCGTGTTGCTGCTGTACTTCCTCGTGCCCTGGACCGCCGTCAACCTGGTGGACTATTTCTTCGTGCGCAAGGGCCGCTACGCGATCCCGCATTTCTTCACGCCGAAGGGCATCTACGGCGCCTGGCAATTTCGCGGCATCGTGGCGTACCTGATCGGCTTTGCCGCCATGGTGCCGTTCTTCTATATCTACGATGCTGCCGCCGGTAAAGAAGTCTTCGTCGGTCCGCTGGCGCGGGTGCTCGAAGGCGTCGACATCGCCTGGCTGGTGGGCCTGCTAGTGTCGGGCCTGACGTATTACTTGCTCAGCCGCTCCCTGGACCTGGCCGCGGAGCGCCGGGTCATCGACTCGATCACTGAGCACGACATCGTTGCCATGACCCATTCATCCGCGGAGTCGGTGCGTTGAACACTGCAAGGAATACCCTGGTCGCCTGCTGCCAATTGGCGCCGAAAATCGGCGACCTCGCCTACAACCGCACGCTCACCGAGCGCGCGATCCGCTCGGCGGCCTTGCAGGGTGCCCAGGTTGTGGTGTTGCCGGAACTGGTGCAGAGCGGCTACCTGTTTGCCGACCGCGCAGAAGCACTGGCCCTGGCGGAAACCGCCGAGGGCCCGACCTTGCGCCTGTGGCAGGCACTGGCCGGTGAATTGAACATCGTCATCGTCGGCGGATTCTGCGAGCGTCTGGCCGGGGATCAACTGGCCAACAGCGCGGCCCTGATCGATGCGCAGGGCGTGCGCGCGGTGTACCGCAAGGCGCACCTGTGGGATGCCGAGAAGGAAATCTTCAGCGCCGGCAATGCCGCGCCGCCGGTGATCGAAACGGTCCACGGGCGCATCGGCATGCTGATCTGCTATGACCTGGAGTTCCCCGAGTGGGTGCGCCTGCCGGCCCTGGCCGGTGCCGACCTGCTCTGTGCGCCGGTCAACTGGCCCGCCGGCCCACGGCCGCAGACCGAGCGCCCGGCGGAAGTCTTGCGGGTGCAAGCCAATGCCTCGGTCAACCGAATGTTCATCGCCGCCTGTGATCGCCATGGCCATGAGCGCGGGGTGAGTTGGGTGCAAGGTTCGGTGATCGTCGACGCCGACGGTTATCCGTTGGCCGGTCCGGCGGAGCAGGGCGGCGAGCAGATTCTACTGGCCACCCTCAACCTGGCCGAGGCGCGCAACAAGCGCATCAGCGAGCGCAACGACCTGCACCGGGACCGGCGGCCGCAGCTGTATGGCTTGAGCAGCGTGGTGCAATGAAAATCCCTGGAACTCATCCACAAATCGCCCGCTAGACGCCATCGCGGCGCCTGTGGCATGGTCGAAACGACAGACCGATGCGAGCAGGAATGGCACGATGGGGCAGGGCAATCAGGGCGGCGTCGACACCTCGCTGCAGGCGTTCAACCGTTGCGTGTTGCACCTGGGGCGCCTGGCGCGAGAACGCGGTGCCGCCGAATTCATTGCCGACGGCTTGCAGGCGTTGCGCCAACTGGTGCCGTTCACCTCGGCATGGTGGGGCGAGATGTCCACCTCGGTCGCCAGTGTAGCGCCGCAAAGCTGGATGCACGGGCGCATCAACCTGCCTGACTCGTTTGCTGGCGAATGGCAACAGAGCGCCGGCAGCGACAGATTTTCCCATGACACCTTGAGCCGTCCCGGCGAAGTCATCCGCGTTAGCGGCTTCAGCGACCCCCACGTCGAAGTCGAAGCCTTCGCTCGACGCCATGATCTCTACCACCCGATGTGCATCACCTTCGAGCTGCCGGAAAGCGGCTTGATGTTTTTCGTTTGCCTGTACCGTGGGGCTGATGCAACGGCCTTCAGCGACACTGAAGCCGGTCTGTTTTCGGCGTTCTGCGATCACCTGCTACAGCTGTGGCGGTTTCAGGTGCAGGACATGATCCGCGTCGACACCGGCAACGGCGCCAGCGACTTCGGGGTCGCGCGGCGCGACGGTGATTTGCTCTACATCGGCGCCGGATTGTGTGCGCTCATCCAACGGGAGTTGCCCGGCTGGAACGGCTCGACGCTGCCCGCCGAGGTCATCGCGCAATTGTCCAAGGCACCTTGTGTGATGCGCCTGGGGCGTTCGGCACTCACCCTCAGCCCGAACGCCGAGCACGTCATCCTGTCGCTGGAAACACAACCGCGCGGGGCTGCACTGGCACCTCGGGAAAGGACCGTCGCCATGTTGTTTGCCGCCGGTCATTCCTACAAGGAAATCGCCCGAATCCTCGGCCTCAGCCCGGCAACGGTGCGTACTTACCTGCGCAACTGCTACCTGCAACTCGGGGTGAAGAGCAAGGTGGAGTTGGGCTCGGTGCTGCGGTTGTCGACATTGTCAACGAATTTTCAGCACCGCGACTAAACATGATGACGTGAAAATGACCCGAAAATTCGGGGCTGCATGCCACATGCCGGCCCACAAACTAGCAGTTCTGATAGTTACTTACTCAGGGAATACAAGTAATACTCTAGCCAGTTCGATTCCTTGGCTCTAATGAGTACTTCTCAATGCTACGTAGATCCGAAGTTTTGTTCGGCCTCTACCGTTACGATCCACTGGATCGGTTGATCGGCCAGAGTCTACCGGGTCTTCTCGAGGGGAAACGCTTCTATCTCAAGAGTCGCCTAGCCACTGAGGTGGAGGGAGATTGCTCATATTCGTTGTTCCAGAACGGTGAAAAGTTGTTGGCGCAACAACGTCACCAGGGAGGCATGCTTGACCTCACGTTACTGGCCACTGATCAGCAACGCTCGGTGTTGAACACCATCGATGCCATATTTCCCCAAGTTATTGCCTACTCTCCATACGGTTATCGTACCGCCGCGAGCGGCATGAGCAGTTTGTTGGGATTCAATGGTGAGCACCAAGACCTTCTAACCGGAAATTACATGTTGGGGAATGGGAATCGGTCGTTCAATCCGGTATTGATGCACTTTACTAGTCCAGACATTATGAGTCCATTTGGCATGGGTGGGGTGAACTCGTATGCGTATTGTCAGGGTGATCCAATTAATAATAGCGATCCAACCGGAAACGTCATACTCCCATCCAGAGTTCGAGCCATGATTTCTGGATGGGTACAGAAGGCTAAAGCTAACCTTTATATTCCGGAGGGAGGGAGAATAAGCAGGAGTTATATAGTTAGGCCTTCCGCGATTGATCAACTAGGTGTCAATACTGGGGGAGCATACTACCCTGAAGGGGCGGAGTTGAGCAGTAGGGCAAATAGATATGCCCACAGCGCAGCTGATACGGCAACGCAATTTTATAGTTCTGGCGTGGTTCGCCGCAGAATAATTAATCCTTCGATGATAGAGAGGAGATTCGATGCTACTCCTGGGGCAGAGCTTGACTCCATATTAAGAAATGCACGCCATCCTCGTTATGAAGCAGTAAATGCTGTGTACCGAAGGAACTCACCGTTCAATATTGGTAATCATCTGTCTGTTGCTAGTCCTGGTCTTGATGTGCTTATAAAACGTGCGGACTCCTCTCGTGTATTGGCAAGAATCGATAGCGGGCTTACAGGCAGTATTCCAGGCGTTATGCCAAGTATGTTAATTCGCAAAATCCGATACGGAGATGTTGAATCAGTAACGCTTTCAGAACTTCAGCAGCGATATCCACAGTTTTTTAATCAAAATTTCCGTCGGGCAGGATAAAGATGTGCCAATAAAGCAGTGTCAATCAATCTATTTGCCTCCCCCTCCTCATTTGCAGAGGTCCATCCGGCCGCCACGCTCTATAGGGTATGCCCTGCATATCAAGGGCTTGCGCGGCAATCTGCCAAGGCCCTTCAAAAACTATAAAAACAGAGGTGAGGCCATTGAAATTGTCCAGGCTATTTATCGCCGTTGCCGGTGCGACGGCCGTGTCTTGTGTAACGCTGGTGGGGTGCCAGACCCAAAGTTCAACCAGCGCCGACATGGTCATGCGCAACGGTTATGTGTACACCGTCGACGGCCAGGATTCGGTGCAACAAGCGGTCGCCGTCAGGGGCGGGAAGATCGTGTATGTCGGCAGCGATGAGGGCGCGGCTTCTTACATTGGCACCCGCACGCAACTCATCGATCTGGCAGGGCGCATGCTGATGCCAGGCTTCATCGATGCGCACATGCATCCGGGGGACGGCGGTCGCGCCATGACGTTGTGCGACCTGAAGTACCAGACCATGACCCGTAAGATGTTCCAGGAATCCATCCAGGCCTGTCTGGATGCGGACAAGGACAAGGGCCCCGACGTCTGGCTCGAAGTCGGCAGTTGGGATCGCATGGGCATGACCGGCCTGGATGGCGATGCCGACAAATCGACCCTCGATGCGCTCAAGACCCGGCGCCCGATCCAGGTACGCTCGACCGACTTCCACACTGTGCTGCTCAACTCCCGCGGCCTCGCGGTGGCGGGCATCGACAAGCACACGGTCAACCCCGGCGATGGCAAATACGTGCGCGACAGTGCCGGCAACCCGACCGGTATCTGCGAGGACGGCGCGGCGGATGCCATGGCCGCCGTGGTGCCGCCCGCTACCGATGCCGAGAAGCTGATTCAAAGCCGCGCCGCGCTTGATGCCATGCGCCAGCAGGGCATTACCAGTTTCTTCGATGCGATGTCGGGACCGGAGAACGCCAAGGCGTTCACCACCCTCGCGCAGTCTGGCGAACTGACCGCCCGGGCCTTGCTGGCGATCAAGCTGGACCCGGCCGCCGCCACCGCAGACCCGGATAAAACCATCGCCGAGGCCAAGGCCCTGGCCAGCACCTACGACCAGGGCGAAACCAAGGTCGCGCCGGGTGTGAGCATGCGTCACGTCAAGTTGTTCATGGACGGCATCATCAACGCGCCAGCCGACACCGGGGCGATGTTGACGCCATATCTGCACAACGCCGGCTCCGAGCAGGCGCCGAAATGGACCCCAGGCAAAAACCGTGGCGAGCTGTATTTCCCGCCGCAGGTACTCAACCCGCTGCTGCTCAAAGCCGTTCAGGCCGGTCTCGATCCGCACCTGCACGCTACCGGTGATCGTGCGGTACGCGACTCGCTCAACGGCATCGAATACGTGCGCCAGCAATTGCCCGGCCATCCATTTCGCCCGGCCATCACCCACGCCGAATCGGTGGACCCCGCCGATTACGGGCGCTTCAAGGCTCTGGACGTGACGGCCAACATGTCGTTCCAGTGGGCGCAGCAGGCACCGTCCACGGTGGATGGGACCAACGATCATCTGGGGGCCGAGCGGTTCTCCCGCATGGAACCGTCGGGCAGCATCGCCCGCGCGGGCGGCCGGGTGGCGTATGGCAGCGACTGGCCGGTCGACCCGCTGGACGAGTTTCTCGCGTTGAAGATCGGCGTCACCCGCGCCGGCGATCCACAGAACCCGCACAGCTATGGGCCCAAATATGCGGGCAGGCTGAACGGCGACCCGGCGTTGTCCCGTGCCGAGGTGCTGCGCACCATCACCCTCAATGCTGCCGAGCAGCTGAGGCTGGAAAAGGTGACTGGATCGGTCGAGGTGGGCAAGTTTGCCGACCTGATCGTGCTGGACAAGAACTTCATGCAGGTGCCTGAGGACGAATTGGGGCGCAATCAGGTGTTGCTGACACTGGTGGGCGGCAAGGTGGTGTGGGCCAAGGCGCCGTTTGTGGGGCAGGTGGCTGCTGCCGAGCAACAGAAATAAACCCATATCACCCAGCCAGCACCAATCCCTGTGGGAGCGGGCTTGCCCGCGATGGCGGCGGCACAGTCGAAATCCATGTGTCTGACACACCGCAATCGCGGGCAAGCCCGCTCCCACAGGGGGTGTGTGATGCTCACTACTTTCGAAGAGAACAACAATAATGACCGATAGCCAGCAACGAAGTCCCCTGATCGAAACCCGCTCGATCGATTACATCCCCGAGGCCGAGCGCCATGGCAGCCTGTACAGCCAGTTCACCCTGTGGCTCGGCGCCAACCTGCAGATCACTGCGATCGTCACCGGGGCGTTGGCCGTGGTGTTGGGCGGTGACGTGTTCTGGTCACTCATCGGCCTGCTGATCGGCCAGGTACTGGGCGGGGCCGTGGTGGCGCTGCATGCGGCCCAAGGGCCGAAGCTCGGCTTGCCGCAGATGATCTCCAGCCGAGTGCAGTTCGGGGTCTACGGCGCGGCGATTCCGATTGTGCTGGTGTGCCTGATGTACCTCGGCTTCAGCGCCACTGGCGCGGTGCTGTCGGGGCAGGCGATTGCCCAGTTGATCAGTGTCAGCGACAGCGCCGGCATCCTGATTTTCGCCGCGTGCATCGCGCTGCTGACGATGTTCGGTTACCGGGTGATCCACCTGGTCGGGCGGGTGGCCAGCGTGCTGGGCGTCATCGCGTTCGTCTATCTGTTCGCGCGCTTGATGAGCCTCAACGACATCGGCCTGCTGCTGGAAAACCGCCACTTCAGCTGGAGCACCTTCCTGCTGGCGGTGTCGCTTTCGGCTTCCTGGCAGATCGCCTTCGGCCCGTACGTGGCGGACTATTCGCGCTACTTGCCGAGCAAGACCTCCTCCTGGAAAACCTTCACCGCCGTCGGCCTCGGTACCGTGCTGGGTGCCCAGGCGTCGATGGTGCTGGGCGTGTTTGCCGCGGCTTTGGCGGGGGCGAACTTTCGCGGGCATGAAGTGGCGACCATCGTCGGGCTGGGCAGTACCGGGGTGGTGGCGTCCTTGCTGTACCTGAGCGTGGTGTTCGGCAAGGTCACGGTGTCGACCCTCAATGCCTATGGCAGCTTCATGTGCGTGGCCACCATCATCAGCGGCTTTCGCAGTCGCCTGCAAATCAGCGCGGGCCAGCGCATGCTGTTCGTGCTGGTGATTGTCGCGGCGTCCACCACCCTCGCACTGCTGGGCCAGTACTCGTTCCTTAACGCGTTCAAGTACTTCATCCTGTTCCTGTTGACGTTCTTCACCCCCTGGAGCGCGATCAACCTGGTGGACTACTACTTCATCAACAAGGAGCGTTATGACATCCCGGCGTTGTCCGACCCGGCAGGGCGCTATGGCCGCTGGAACCTGCTGGGGATCAGCGTGTACGTGATCGGCGTGTTGATCCAGCTGCCTTTCGTCGACACCCATTTCTATTCGGGGCCGATGGTCGCGCAACTGGGCGGCGTGGACATATCCTGGATCGTCGGGCTGGTGGTGCCGGGAATCCTGTATTTGCTGCTCGCCAGGACTTCGGCAGGCGTTGTGCCGGTTGCCGAAATCCAAAGACCTGAATAAGATACATCCGCAATAGCCTCCTGCAGGAGCCGGCCAGCCGTGCTCTTGCGACGAGCGTTTTTCGAACCGACTCACAACGCTCTATCTTCAGCAGGGGGCAGCCTTTCATGGATGTTCTCGCACCGATTGACCAGTACCTGTACAGGTGGGTGATTGCGCCTGTCAGCGATCAATTCCTGGGGCTCTTCGACCTCAATGGCCGTCTCTGCGTGGCCTTTCTCTTCACCTCCTACGCCGTGGCCTACGGCTTGTTCCGCTGGCGCCAATCCCGCGGGCACACAGACGCGCACAGCTTCTGGCAGTTCATCGGCGGCAACCGTGTGCATTTTCATCCCTCGGCGCTGCTCGATTACCGCTACTACTTCGTGCGCGGCATTCTGAAGGTCGTGCTGGTGGTGCCCATCGTTGGGCTGGTGGACCCGTATGTGTTGCGCTCCGGGGACTACGTGCGTTTTTTCACTCATCTGTGGGGCGCACGGGTGCAGGTCGAGGAGCACCTGGCCCTGTCCTTGCTCTATGGCCTGGGCGTGTTTCTGCTGCAGGACTTCATCCATTATTGGGCCCATCGCGCTTACCATTCGCGCTACCTGTGGGCGTTCCACAAAGTCCACCATTCGGCGACGGTGCTGGTTCCGGTGACGGCGAGCCGGGTGCATTTCCTTGAGAAAGTGCTCGAGCGCCTGATCGACCTCGTGTTCATCAGCGCCTTTGCCGGGCTCTTCTGGTACGCCTGCGGCGGGGAGATCAGCCGCTACACGCTGTTCGGCGTGACCTACATCGTGTTCATCCTCAACGCCCTGGCGGCCAACCTGCGCCACAGCCATGTCTGGCTGTCCTTCGGGCCGGTGGTCGAGCATGTGCTGAACAGCCCGGCCCAGCACCAGATCCACCACAGCGATGCGCCGCAGCACTTCGACAAGAACTTCGGGGTCAACCTGTCACTCTGGGACTGGATGTTCGGCACGCTCTACGTCACTCAGGCGAAACCCGAGGTTATTCAATTCGGCACCGGCGACCAGGAACGTTACCTGACGCTCCACAGCCTGATCGTCACGCCCTTCGTGGAAACAGCCCACAAGTTGCGTCAGGCCAGGAGCCCGGCTCCACGCCCTGATCTGTCGATGGGAGACAAACCCTTGATCAACGCTGCGGAAGCTTCCAGCGTTCGCGCAACTGTTCGTATTGCGCCTCGGGTAATTGCACCAGCAGCGGGGACTGGCGCGGGTCCAGCCAACTGAACAGGCGAGCGATATCAGTTGGGTTCATCGCGGTACAGCCCCGGGTTGGTGTCGTGGGGCCACGCCAGATATGGAAGAAAATGCAGGAGCCGGCGGCGGGGGATGCCGGGGTGTTGTGCTCGATGAAAATGCCCTGGCGATACAAGTCATCAGGGCGGCGCATGCGTTCGGAGCTGTTCCAGTCGCTGGCAATCGTGGCGCCATCGACCAGTTCGTTGTAGCGCGTGGACTGACTGTCGTCCACGCATTCGATGGTCGAAGTCAGTGCGAGGTAGGGCAGGCGGGTTTCAGCTGAGGCGTCGTAGCCAAACGCGCTGCCAAGCTTGAACATCCCGGCTGGCGCCTTTCCATCGCCTTCCTGTTTCACTGGCCCCTGGAGTGGCCGAGTGTCGAGCAGTCCCTTGCCCCAGCCCATGCCGTTTTTTCCCAGCACGACGGCAAAGGGCGCTTCGACTTTCTGGAAGCTATCTCCGTGCCGTTCATAACGTTGGGCGCTGCCCTGGATGTCATCCCAGTGCTTGCTGGTGACCACGATCAACTGGCCACTTGCTTCGAGCCCTTGGGCCATCGCGGCACAGGGCAGCAGCAGGATCAGCAGCGTGCAGATTCTGCCAAGCCTGTTCATGGCGCCAGCGGGGTGATGGGGAAGTTCATGACGCTGTTCAACGTCGCATCCCGGGTGTAAGTGAAGTGCCACCACTCGGCGGAGTAACCGGTGAATCCCTCCTGCTCCATGGCGCGGGTCAGTCGCTGGCGATTGTCCATGGCCGTCGCCGTGATCGACGTCGAATCGGTATGGGCGCGCTCGTCGAAGCAATCGAAACCGGTGCCCATGTCGACGGCGCCGTCGTGCCAACGCTGACCATAAGGCGCCGTGCAGTCGACGGGCGTGGCTGAGGGCGTCCAGGTATCGGCGGGCAGGGCGCCCGGTCCCGTCATGCTCAGGTCGACGGTGCCGCCTTTGGAGTGATTGGAGACCCGCGCCACATAGCCCAGGCGCCAGAAGTCCTGCTTGTCCACCCGGGGGTAGAACTCGGCTTTGCGCGGGTCGCCCGGCTCGGTGGCGAAGCGCCCCATGTCCGCGACCGCGCGGCTGGGGCGATAGCAATCGAATACCTTCAAGCCATAGCCTTGCGCCTGCAGTGCCGTTTGTACGCGGGACAGGGCTTTGGCGGCCTCCTGCGACAGCAGGCACTCGGACGCTTCATAACCCTCGAGCGGGTGCCCGGTGAAGTTGTGGGCGCTGGCATAGCGAATGTCCTGCTCGATACCCGGATCGATCGTGCGCAAGTACACCATGTGCCCGGGCCTGGGCTCGGCACTGGCGACGCCAGACAAGGCGAGACTCAGGATCGGGAGCAATGTTCGAACGACAAATGGCATCGGGCCGGGCCTCCGAATTGGCATGACAAGTCACTCCATCATGGCTTGAAACCGGCGGCACCTCCATGAAGTTGTTGGTCGGCATGATAGGACGAGCGCACCAGTGGTCCCGAGGCCACGTTCTTGAAGCCCATGCGGGCGCCTTCCTCAGCGAACCAGGCAAACACGTCCGGGTGCACGAAACGCTGGACCGGCAGGTGACTGCGCGACGGTTGCAGGTATTGGCCGAGGGTGAGCATGTCGATATCGTGTTCGCGCATGCGCTGCATGACTTCGATCACTTCCTCGTCAGTTTCGCCGAGGCCCAGCATCAGGCCCGACTTGGTTGGCACATGAGGGATCGATTGCTTGAACTTCTGCAGCAGATCCAGTGACCACTCGAAATCCGAGCCCGGCCGCGCGGCCTTGTACAGGCGCGGGACGGTTTCCAGGTTGTGGTTGAACACATCGGGCGGCTCAAGGGCGGTGATCGCCAGGGCGACGTCCATTCGGCCACGGTAGTCCGGCACCAGGGTTTCCAGCTGAATGCCCGGCGACAGCTTGCGGATCTCGCGCAAGCAGTCGACGAAGTGTTGGGCGCCACCGTCGCGCAAATCGTCGCGATCCACCGAGGTGATCACCACGTATTTGAGGCGCAGTTCGGCGATTGCCACCGCGAGGTTGCGCGGTTCATCCACGTCCAGCGGTTTCGGGCGCCCGTGGCCGACATCGCAGAATGGGCAGCGACGGGTGCAGATATCGCCCATGATCATGAAGGTCGCGGTACCCCCGGAGAAACACTCGCCCAGGTTCGGGCATGAGGCTTCCTCGCAGACGCTGTGCAGCTTGTGCTTGCGCAGCAGTTGCTTGATCCGGTCGACCTCGGGGGAGGTTGGCATGCGTACCCGGATCCAGTCGGGTTTGCGCGGGAATTCCTCGGTGGGGATGATTTTCACTGGAATCCGCGCGACTTTTTCCGCGCCGCGCAGTTTGGTGCCGACCTCCACCTTGGTCGGGCTTTTTCCCGGTGAATCCACAAGTGCGTTCATAAGCGATCCCTGGTTCTGTCGGTCAAATTGCGGCCCTGTGGGAGCGAGCCTGCTCGCGATTGCGGTGGAGCATTCAACACGGATGTCGACTGACACTCCGCCATCGCGAGCAGGCTCGCTCCCACAGGGTTTTACACATGGTTTTGTGGTGTGCGATCAGTCGCGGTAGACCGGGAAGTCGCTGCACATCGCTGCCGCCTGGCGGGCGACCTGGGCCTCGACATCGGCATCGCCAAGATGATCGAGGATGTCGCAGATCCAGCCGGCCAGCTCGATGCTCTGGGCTTCCTTGAACCCACGGCTGGTGATCGCCGGTGTACCGATGCGCAGGCCTGAGGTCACGAAGGGCGACTGTGGGTCGTTGGGCACGGCGTTCTTGTTCACGGTGATGCCGGCACGGCTTAGCGCGGCGTCGGCGTCCTTGCCGGTCAGGCCCTGGCGGATCAGGCTGACCAGGAACAGGTGGTTGTCGGTGCCACCGGACACCACATCATAACCTCGTTCGATAAACACCTGCGCCATCGCCTGGGCGTTGCGGATCACCTGCGCCTGATAAGTCTTGAACGCCGGCTCCAGGGCTTCCTTGAAGCACACGGCCTTGGCGGCGATCACATGCATCAGCGGGCCGCCCTGGCCGCCGGGGAATACCGCGGCGTTGAGCTTTTTCTCCAGCTCCGGATTGGCCCTGGCCAGGATCAGGCCACCTCGCGGACCGCGCAGGGTCTTGTGGGTCGTGGTGGTGACCACGTCGGCGTAGGGCAGCGGGTTAGGGTACAGACCTGTGGCCACCAGCCCGGCGACGTGGGCCATGTCGACGAACAGATAAGCACCGACCTTGTCGGCGATCTCACGAAAACGCGGGAAGTCCAGGGTCTTGGAGTAGGCGGAGAAGCCGGCGATGATCATTTTCGGCTGATGCTCGACGGCCAGGCGTTCGACTTCGTCGTAGTCGATCAGCCCGGTCGCGGTGTCGATGCCGTATTGCACGGCGTTGTAGAGCTTGCCGGAGAAACTCACCTTGGCGCCGTGGGTCAGGTGACCGCCATGGGCCAGGCTCATGCCCAGCACGGTGTCGCCAGCCTGCAGCAACGCCAGGTACACCGCCGCGTTGGCCTGGCTGCCGGAGTGCGGCTGGACGTTGGCGTAGTCGGCGCCGAACAGTTGCCGGGCGCGGTCGATGGCCAATTGCTCGACCACGTCGACGTGCTCGCAACCGCCGTAGTAGCGCTTGCCCGGATAACCTTCGGCGTACTTGTTGGTCAGGCCGCTGCCTTGCGCCTCCATGACTCGTTGGCTGGTGTAGTTTTCCGAAGCGATCAGTTCGATGTGGTGTTCCTGCCGCGCGTCTTCGGCGTTCATCGCCGCCAGCAGTTCGTCGTCGTAGCCTTTGATCTGGTCCTGCTTGCTAAAAAGGGTGCTGAACATGGTGATTTCCTCTGGTGTTCTTGAATAGGGGGCACTGCTCTTCTGTAGGAGCGAGCCTGCTCGCGATGGACTCCAGAGCGCTGCGGGGTGTCAGGTTTCCCGCGTCATCGTTGACGACCATCGCGAGCATGCTCGCTCCTACAGGGGTTATGCGTTTTCGTAGTCGGCGATGGATGGACAGGCGCAGATCAGGTTGCGGTCGCCGAAGACGTTGTCGACCCGACCCACGGGCGGCCAATATTTGGCGTCGATCAAGGTGTCCAGCGGGTATACCGCCTGCTCACGGCTATACGGATGCGACCACTCACCGACCAGCTCCGCTGCGGTGTGCGGGGCGTTTTTCAGTGGGTTGTCGTCCTTGTCCAGGGTGCCGTTTTCCACTGCGCGGATTTCTTCGCGGATGCGGATCATGGCGTCGCAGAAGCGGTCCAGTTCTTCTTTGGATTCGCTTTCGGTCGGCTCGATCATCAAGGTGCCGGCCACCGGGAAGGACATGGTCGGGGCGTGGAAGCCGAAGTCGATCAGGCGCTTGGCCACGTCATCGACGCTGATGCCGCTGCTGTCTTTCAGCGGGCGCAGGTCGAGGATGCATTCATGCGCCACCAGGCCGTTGCTGCCGGTGTACAGCACCGGGTAGTGCTCTTCGAGGCGACGGGAAATGTAGTTGGCGTTGAGGATTGCCAGCTGCGAAGCACGCTTGAGACCGGCGCCGCCCATCATGCGGATGTACATCCAGGTGATCGGCAGGATGCTCGCGCTGCCGAACGG
>NZ_AKJF01000024.1 GCF_000282475.1 Pseudomonas sp. GM78 | reverse complement strand
GGTGCGGCTGCGGGCCCCCGCCGGCAAGCCACCGCGTTATCACGCGGGCCAGTACCTGATGATCCATCGCGACAATGGCGAGAAGTCGTCCTTCTCCCTGGCCTCGGCTCCCTCCGGTGGGCGTGATCTGGAAATCCACGTGCTGGCACGCGAAGCCAGTGCGCTCAACCTGATCGAGCAGTTGCAGCGCAACGCCATGGTGCGCATCGACATGCCGTTCGGTGATGCGCACCTGGCCGAGTTGCCGGACGGTCCGCTGGTGCTGATTGCCGCGGGCACTGGAATGGGCCAGGTCCATGGTCTTATCGAACATTGCCGTGCAGAAGGCTTCAAGTATCCCGTGCATCTGTATTGGGGCGTGCGTCGTCCTGAAGACTTTTATGAAGTCGAGCATTGGGATGAGTGGCTGAAACTGCCCAATCTGTTCCTGCATAAAGTCGTCAGCGATCAATGTGGCTGGCAGGGGCGCTGCGGCATGTTGCATGAAGCAGTGTGCGAAGATTTTCCCGATCTCAAGGCCCTACATGTCTACGCCAGTGGTTCGCCAGCCATGGTCTACGGCACCCTGGATGCATTGGTTGAGGCGGGGATGGACGCGCACCAGATGCGCGCCGATGTATTCGCGTACGCGCCGCGGACTTGAGCCGCGATCTTGATCCTGCCCATGTAGGAGCTGCCGCAGGCTGCGATCTTTTGACCTTGTCTTGAAGATCAAAAGATCGCAGCCTGCGGCAGCTCCTACAGTTTTCCTGTTATAACTCCGTATATAGCCGATCGGTATTTATAAAATCTTATAAATGTCGGTAGGTTATATCTCATTCAAGTAATTAATTAAGAGTGGCGCCAAGGCGCTTCATTTACTTGAATACATATGTGCCTTATTGCTACAGCGGTGCGTTCTATTTAGTAACTGTTTACTCGCGGGGAGCTGAACGCTATTCGCCATGAGCGCCATTGAATCTTCGTTTTTGAACCTGTCCTACCCCCCGCAGCTCGATCTGGGGCCGCAACTCACGCACGAACAATTGCTCAGCTCGATGCAGTCGACCATGGCGCGCCACCAAGGCGGGCCGGTGTGGCTGTTCGCCTATGGGTCGCTGATCTGGCGCCCGGAGTGCACGGCAGTCGAGCGCGTTCGCGGGCGAGTGCATGGCTACCATCGCGGTTTGTACCTGTGGTCCCATGAGCATCGGGGCACGCCGGAAATGCCCGGGCTGGTATTTGGTCTGGATCGCGGCGGCTCTTGCAGCGGTTTCGCCTATCGCTTGCCGGAAGAACAGCTGGACGCGTCACTGTATGCGCTTTGGAAGCGCGAGATGCCGTTTCCATCCTATCGCCCACACTGGCTCAACTGCCGGCTTGAAGACGGCAGCAAGGTTCAGGCATTGGGATTTGTCCTGGAGCGGCACTTGCCCAGCTATGCCGGCAACTTGCCGGATCACGTACTGAGCCACGTGTTCGAAAACGCTTGCGGGCGTTACGGCACTACTCGCGATTATGTCGAGCAGACCGCCCACGCCCTGCGCAGCCACGCCATGCCAGACCGGAATCTGGAGGCGCGGCTCAAGCGTTGTAAATCAAAGGATGATCAAGCGAGTGCTTCGCGGCTCTGACTGGCGACCTGCTTGTGCCACAGCGTTGGCGCAAGGAAGGCCATCGCCAGCAGGCAGGCACCGATCAGCAAGACGAAACCGCCATCCCAACCGAAATGGTCCACGGTGTAGCCCATCGCCGCACTGGCCGCGACCGAACCGCCCAGGTAGCCGAACAGACCGGTGAAGCCCGCAGCCGTACCGGCGGCTTTCTTCGGTGCCAGTTCCAGTGCCTGCAGGCCGATCAGCATCACCGGGCCGTAGATCAGGAAGCCGATAGAGACCAGCGCGATCATGTCGACCGTCGGGTTGCCGGCCGGGTTGAGCCAGTACACCAGCGTCGCCACAGTCACCAATGCCATGAACACCATGCCGGTCAGGCCACGGTTGCCACGGAAGATCTTGTCCGACATCCAGCCGCACAACAGCGTGCCCGGAATACCGGCCCATTCGTAGAAAAAGTACGCCCATGACGTCTTGTCCACGGTGAAACCCTTGGCTTCCTTGAGGTAGGTCGGTGCCCAGTCCAGCACGCCGTAGCGCAGCAGGTAGACAAAGACGTTGGCCAGGGCGATGTACCAGAGCATCTTGTTGCGCAGCACGTACTTGACGAAGATTTCCTTGGCGCTGAATTCTTCTTCGTGGCTGGCGTCGTAGCCTTCCGGATAGTCGTTCTTGTACTTCTCGATCGGCGGCAGGCCGACCGATTGCGGGGTGTCGCGCATGGTGATGAAGGCAAACACCGCGACCGCCATGGCCACTGCCGCCGGCACGTAGAACGCCGCGTGCCAGTCGTTGAACAGGCCCATGCCGATCAGGAACAGCGGGCCGATCAAGCCGCCGCCCACGTTGTGCGCCACGTTCCACAGCGACACCACGCCACCGCGTTCCTTCTGCGACCACCAGTGCACCATGGTCCGCCCACTCGGCGGCCAGCCCATGCCTTGCGCCCAGCCGTTGATGAACAGCAGGACGAACATGATGGTCACGCTGGACGTCGCCCAATGCGAAAAACCGAACGTGAACATCACCGCCGCCGAGACCATCAGGCCGAACGGCAGGAAGAAGCGCGGGTTGGAGCGGTCGGAAACGATGCCCATCAGGAACTTGGACAAGCCATAGGCAATGGCGATTGCCGACAGCGCCACACCCAGCTCCCCACGGGTGTAGCCCTCTTCGATCAGATAAGGCATGGCCAGGGAGAAGTTCTTGCGCAGCAGGTAGTAGCCGGCGTAACCGATAAAGATACCGGCGAAGATCTGCCAGCGCAGGCGTCGGTAGGTGCTGTCTATTTTTTCTTCAGGCAGTGGAGCCTGATGTGCGGCAGGACGAAAGAAAGCAAACATTCAAGAGCTCCAAATTTCTTGTTTTGACTGCGGATGCGAATGTTACAGTTTCGTTACCGAAAATAGCACCGGTTCTCATCGACCAAATAGCGGAAATGTTGGAAAGCGAGCGTTCCTTTATGAACATGTCGCCTACGCGTAAATGAAGGGCGGTGTAGGAAGATTTCCCGCTACCGCTTTGATGCGCATGCACCGTCCGAAGTAGTGCGGATATTTGGGAAATGTCCTGCGCAGTTACCGGAAGCCATGACCTTCAGCCCAATGCCTTCGATCTTTACCCTTTTGTGTAGCGGCCAGGTCTGGCGATGCAGGGTAAGAAGGGGAGGCGTTATGTGGAGGGTTATGTGTGTGGTGCTGCTGTGGATGTTGTCTGCTGAAAGCGGAGCGGGTGAGGTATTCCTGATACCGGAATACAACCCCAAGCCGATTTATCCGCCGGCGCTGCAACGGGCCGGGATCATCGGTGATGTCCGGGTCAGGTTTACGGTCCATGCCGATGGCTCAGTCAATAAGGTAAGCATTTTGCAAAGCGACCATCATGATCTGGCCGAGGCGACCAGGGTTGCGATAGAGCAGTGGCGATTCAAGCCATGGACGGTTGGGGGGGAAAAGCCTGCCGAGCAGGAAGTGATTGCGCCGATGATCTTTGGATTCGATTCAGCGCCACCACTTCATCTCAATGAATGGCTTAAGAAACTGAAGTGTCGCGATCTCAACGAAGTCACGGTCAACATCCCGGAGCACGCCTGGGCTGATACCACTGCGTTCTACTACACCCGTGCTTATCTATCGAATGCGTTCTCCACGACAACGTTGCCTAACGAGCGGCGCCTGGCGCTGATAGCCAAGATGAACAGGAAGGTGCCGATCATTGTCAGGGAATGCATGAACAACCCGGTTTCCAGGTATGTGAGGTTTTTACCGGAGGATATTCGCAAGTTGCTTTAGTTTGGGGCGGTCTGGACACCATTGATGGGAGTCCAGACCGTGTGGCGGGCTCAGCGAACCTGCACCACCACCTTGCCAACGGCCTTGCGCTGGCCAAGATCATTGATCGCCTGCGCAGCATTGCTCAGCGGATACACCTGCGACACCAGCGGCTTCAACTTGCCCTCGGCAAACCAGCCAAACAACTGCTGAAAGTTGGCGGCGTTGTCCTGCGGCTGACGCTGGGCAAACGAGCCCCAGAACACGCCGAGCACCGCTGCGCCTTTAAGTAGTGCGAGATTCACCGGCAGTTCGGGAATACGTCCGCTGGCAAAACCGACCACCAGCAAGCGGCCGTTCCAGGCGATGGCGCGGATGGCCTGGTCGAACAGGTCGCCACCCACCGGGTCGTAGATCACGTCGGCGCCCTGACCATCGGTCAGGCGCTTGATTTCGTCCTTGAGGCTGGTTTCGCTGTAGTTGATCAGTTCATCAGCGCCTGCCGCTTTGGCCACGGCGAGTTTTTCCGCGCTGCTGGCTGCGGCGATTACCCGGGCGCCCATGGCCTTGCCGATTTCCACTGCCGCCAGGCCGACACCGCCGGAGGCGCCGAGTACCAGCAGGGTTTCGCCGGGTTGTAGGTTGCCGCGCTGTTTGAGGGCGTGCATCGAGGTGCCATAGGTCATGCTGAAGGCGGCGGCGGTGTTGAAGTCCATGGTGGGCGGGATCGACATCACGTTGTAGCCCGGCACTGCGACCTGTTCGGCGAAGCTGCCCCAGCCGGTCAGGGCCATGACCCGGTCACCGACTTTCAGGTGGCTGACTTTTTCGCCCACCGCACTGACCACGCCGGCCGCTTCACCGCCCGGGGAAAACGGGAAGGGCGGTTTGAATTGATACTTGCCCTCGATGATCAGCGTGTCGGGGAAGTTAACCCCGGCGGCGTGCACCTCCAGCAGGATTTCGTTCTTCTTCGCGACAGGACTGGCGACGTCTTCCAGCACCAGCGATTCGGCAGGGCCGAAGGCTTTGCACAGCACGGCTTTCATCAGGGCTATTCCTTTGGGAGTGATGGCCGATAAGTGTAGGTGTGAGAGTCGACGGGTCAACGAGCATGCCCGGCACTGATAGTCAGCCATAAGCTTGTACTGGCGTGGCGGGTGGTTATGCTAGGCCGCAAACCGGATAAGGAGCGAATTGTGAAAGCGTGGATCATGTTGTTGCTGGGCCTGTCCCTGTCTGTGACAGCGGTGGCCGAAGAGGCCAAGGAAGAGGCGGCGCCGAAGGTCAATTACGTCACCCTGAGCCCGCCGTTCGTGGGGAACTACGGGCTGGATGGCACGCCGAAGCTCAAGGTCTACAAGGCTGATGTGGCATTGCGTGTGACCGGTGACGAGGCGACCAAGGCGGTCAAGGCCAACGAACCGCTGATCCGTAATCAACTGGTGGCGCTGTTTGCCCAGCAGACCACTGAGACGATGAACAATGTCGAGGCCAAGGAAAAGCTGCGTCAGGAAGCCCTGAAGCAGACCCAGCAGATCATGAATGATGAAACTGGCGAGCCGGTGGTTGAGGATTTGTTGTTCAATAACCTCATTATCCAGTAAGGCTTTCGCTGTCCTGTCGGGCCTCATCGCTGGCAAGCCAGCTCCCACAAGGTTTGAGGTGAAACACAACGTTGTGTTCAGCGCAGAACCCTGTGGGAGCCGGCTTGCCAGCGAAGGCATTTGGAAGATCGCAGCAATTCTTACGGCTTGAGCGCAATCACCGCCGCCCACTGCTCTGCTGTAACAGGCATCACCGACAGCCTCGACCCCTTCTGCACCAGCGGCATCTCCGCCAGCGCTGCCTGCTGCTTCAGGTAATCCAGCTTCAACACCCTGGTAAACGTCTCCACATGCGCGACATCGATCGCGCTCCAGGCGTTTTTCTCAGGGGTTGCCTTGGGGTCGTAGTAATGGCTCTCAGGCTCCAGCGCCGTCGGGTCCGGGTACGCCGCTTCGACGATCTTGCCAATCCCGGCAATCCCCGGTTCCGGGCAGCTCGAATGATAGAAAAAGAACTCGTCCCCCACCGCCATGGCGCGCAAGAAATTACGCGCCTGATAGTTGCGAACCCCGTCCCAGCGCGCTTTGCCAAGCTGCTCCAGGCCTTTGATCGAGAGTTCGTCGGGCTCGGATTTCATCAGCCAATAGGCCATGGTTTGGCTCCTTGCGAGGTGGGTGGAGAGGTTGTCAGGCAATTTTATGACAAACCGACAGTCGGTTGGCGCCATCATTTGCGTGCAGGTTCACGTTGTCGCAAAATGCCGGCCTTTCAAGCTTGACGCTGCTGCACGGCCTACAAACGGAAACCGCTGCTGTCATCGTGTTGATATGCCTTTGGGGGGCAATCGATGAAACGCAAACCGGATTTACTATGGATTTTGGTCATTTTGTTCGGCCTCGGCGTCGTGACCACTGGCTATGCCCAAAGCCTGTGGGTCAACAAGACCGATGCACCGGTCGAGATCTCACCTTTGCAGCAACAGTCGACCGCCTTCAAGCGCTGATCCCTGCTTTTCGACGCCGCTGATTTCGGTGGCGTCTAGCCTGCGTAATACCAGGCCTTGTCCGTCACCGTTCCTTGCAACGGCACATCCCAGCTCGCCTGAGCCAGTCGCTCGACCTTCTGACATTCGTGGGCCAGCCCCAGCAACGTCGGCTTGCGCCAGTCATTGCGGCGTGCCAGGTAGGCCAGGCTTCGATCATAGAAGCCGCCGCCCATGCCCAGGCGCCCGCCGACATCGTCAAACCCCACCAATGGCAGCAACACCAGATCCAGGGCCCAGACTTTGCGTTGCCGGGCGAGGTTGTGTCGGGGTTCGAGAATACGGAAGCGGTTGGGCTTGAGTTTTTCGCCGGGGCGAATGCGCTGGAACACCATTTTGGTTCGCGGCCAGGCACTGAGCACCGGCAGATAGGTGGCCTTGCCCCGACGTTGCGCCGCACGCAGCAACAGGCGCGGATCGATTTCGCCGTCGGTGGGCAGATAAAGAGAGATGTGTTTGGCGCGGCGGAACAGCGGCTGCTGGGCCAATTGCTTGTACAGCCCGCGAGCTGCCTGGCGCTGCTGACTGGGTGTCAGTGCGCGGCGGGCCTTGCGCAGCATGCGTCGAAGTTGCGGTCGAGGGAGCAGCGCAGGTTCGGTCATGGATTCGGGCTTCGGCTATACGCTTTCGTAAAGCGTATCTGTAGAAAAGCAGAGCTGTAAAAACGCCGATGCCGGTATTTAAACCGGCATCGGACTGGAATCAGGCTCCCCGGATGTACCGCTGTCGACTTAGCCCTTGAACCCGAAAGTTCAAGGTGGAAGACGCAGTAGGCTTTAAGGCTTTCCGTCTAGCGGACATGCACACCAGCCCAACGTGCGACCTCCAGGGTATAGCAAATCGGCTCAGGGACATCGCCAACTGGCAAGCACCCCAGGGAGTGATGAGAGTATACCGCAAGCGGTGACGCGAATCAGCCTTTGGTGACATCCGGATCAGTGGCAAGCACCAGATCGACACGATCAAGCAGGTCGCGCACCTGTTCGCGGGTCGAACCGCTGGCCTGGATGTCCGGTCGCTCTTCCTTGTGCAGCAGGTCGTGTGTGATGTTCAGCGCGGCCATCACGGCAATGCGATCGGCGCCGATGACTTTGCCGCTGCTGCGGATTTCGCGCATCTTGCCGTCCAGGTAGCGAGCGGCGCTCACCAGGTTGCTGCGTTCTTCCTGGGGGCAGATGATCGAATATTCTTTGTCGAGGATCTGCACAGTGACGCTATTGCTTGAACTCATGAGTCTTGCTCCAGGGCCTTGAGGCGCGAAATCATCGATTCGACCTTACGCCGGGCGATTTCGTTTTTTTCAATGAGGTGCGCGCGTTCCTCGCGCCAGGTCTTTTCCTGAGCTAGTAAGAGTCCGTTTTGGCTCTTAAGTTGCTCGACTCGGGTAATCAGCAGTTCGAGTCTGGCCATCAGCGCTTGCAGGTCGGTGTCTTCCATATGGTCCACTGTGTCTGACGGGTTAGCTGGCGGACAGCCTTTAATAGTCTTGGCGAGTCTGTCGATGTAGGATACAAGGCCTTCATTCTAGACATAGCGCCGTCTGGCGCCTAGCTGCCCATGACCATTCAGAATTCCCCGTACCAAGGCTTCGCCACCCTGCTGACCGCCAGCGGCCATAACGTCTCGCCTGCCGAACTGCACGGGCTGCTGCTCGGCCGCAGCTGCGCCGGCGCCGGTTTCGACGCCGAAGGCTGGCTGATCGACGCCGCCGAACTGCTCGAAAGCGAGCCCCAGGACAACGTCCGCGCGGCCTTGATCGGCCTGCAGGAGATGGTCAAGGGTGAACTCACCGGCGACGACGTGACCGTTGTCCTGTTGCTGCCGAGCGACGACGCTCCGCTGACCGAACGCGCCGCGGCACTGGGCCAATGGTGCCAGGGCTTCCTCAGTGGTTTTGGCTTGAACTGCCGCGACAGTAGCATGCTGAGCACCGAGGCCACTGAAGTGCTGCAGGATCTTGCAGCCATTTCCCAGGTGCAAGACGCCCTGGAAGAGTCCGAAGACGGCGAAACCGACTATATGGAAGTCATGGAGTACGTACGCATCGCGCCGTTGCTGCTGTTCTCCGAAACCAAGAAAGACGTGGCGGCTGCCGCCAAGC
>NZ_AKJF01000023.1 GCF_000282475.1 Pseudomonas sp. GM78 | reverse complement strand
TCGCCTTGTCGGATTCCAGGGTAATCAGCGACTGGTCGGCTTCAACGCTGTCGCCGGCCTTGACCAGGACTTCGATGATCTTGGCCTTGCCCGACGAACCGATGTCCGGAACGTGGATGTCCTGAACGCTGTCGGCAACCGGTGCAGCAGGCGCTGCGGCCGGTGCTGGTGCAGCGGCAGCGGCTGGAGCAGCAGCCTGGGCCGGAGCGGCAGCAGCCGGTGCCGCAGCACCCGCCACTTCCAGGTCCAGGATCAGGTCGCCAGTGCCGACTTCGTCGTTGAGCTTGACGCTGATGGCCTTGACCACGCCAGCGGCAGGCGAAGGGATCTCCATGCTCGCCTTGTCGGATTCCAGGGTGATCAGCGACTGATCAGCCTCGACGGTGTCGCCGACCTTGACCTGGATCTCGATGATCTGGGCCTTGCCCGACGAACCGATGTCCGGCACGTGCACTTGCTGAACCGAAGCGGCAGCCGGAGCTGCGGCAGGCGCGGCGGGTGCAGGAGCAGCAGCTGGTGCTGCCTCTGCTTTCGTAGCAGGAGCAGCGGCAGCCGCAGGGGCAGCAGTTGCACCTTCGACTTCCAGCTCCAGCAGTTCGTCGCCTTCTTTCAGGCGATCGCCCAGCTTCACTTTCAAGCTCTTGATGATACCGGCCTTCGGCGCAGGCACTTCCATGCTCGCCTTGTCCGACTCAAGTGTCAGGATGCTCTGGTCGGCTTCGATACGGTCGCCGACCTTCACAAACAGTTCAATTACTTCACCTTCACCGCTGCCGATGTCAGGTACGCGAATGAGTTCGCTCACAGAATCTCTCCTCAGCAGTCCAGTGGGTTGCGTTTTTCCGGGTCGATCCCGAACTTGGCGATGGCTTCAGCCACCACTTTAGGTTCGATATCGCCACGGTCAGCCAGTGCTTCAAGGGCTGCCAACACCACGAAATGACGGTCGACTTCGAAGAAATGACGCAGTTTCTTGCGGCTGTCGCTGCGGCCGAAACCGTCGGTGCCCAGGACTTTGAATTCCTTGGACGGTACCCACTGACGGATCTGCTCGGCGAACAGTTTCATGTAGTCGGTAGAGGCAATGACCGGACCTTGACGGCCGTTCAGGCACTCTTCCACATAGCTCAGCTTAGGCTTCTGGCCAGGGTGCAGACGGTTAGTGCGCTCAACGGCCAGGCCGTCGCGACGCAGTTCGTTGAAGCTGGTGACGCTCCACACGTCGGCGCCGACGTTGAACTGTTCACGCAGGATCTTCGCTGCTTCACGGACTTCACGCAGGATGGTGCCGGAGCCCATCAGCTGAACGTGGTGCGCCGCTTCGCGGTTGTCTTCCTCGAGCAGGTACATGCCTTTCTTGATGCCTTCTTCGGCACCGGCCGGCATGGCTGGCTGCTGGTAGGATTCGTTCATCACGGTGATGTAGTAGAAGACGTCCTGTTGCTCTTCGGTCATCTTCTTCATGCCGTCCTGGATGATCACCGCCAGCTCGTAGCCGTAGGTTGGATCGTAGGTGCGGCAGTTCGGGATGGTGGCAGCCAACAGGTGGCTGTGACCGTCTTCGTGTTGCAGGCCTTCACCGTTGAGGGTGGTTCTGCCTGCGGTACCGCCGATCAGGAAACCACGGGTACGGCTGTCGCCAGCGGCCCAGGCCAGGTCGCCGATACGCTGGAAGCCGAACATCGAGTAGAAGATGTAGAACGGCAGCATTGGCTGGTTGTGGCTGGAGTACGAAGTACCGGCAGCGATGAAGGAGCTCATGGCGCCCGCTTCGTTGATGCCTTCTTCGAGGATCTGGCCCTTCTGGTCTTCCTTGTAGAACATCACCTGGTCTTTATCGACTGGCTCGTAGAGCTGACCGACGGAGGAGTAGATGCCCAACTGACGGAACATGCCTTCCATACCGAAGGTACGGGCTTCGTCCGGGATGATCGGCACGATGCGCGGGCCGATTTCCTTGTCCTTGACCAGCTGCGCGAGAATCCGCACGAAGGCCATGGTGGTGGAGATTTCACGGTCGCCCGAGCCGTCCAGGATCGCCTTGAGGGTGTCCAGTGGCGGGGTCGGGATGTTGAAGCTTTGTGCGCGACGCTGTGGTACGAAACCGCCCAGCGCATTGCGACGCTCGGCCAGGTAACGGGCTTCGGCGCTGCCTGCTTCCGGTTTGAAGAACGGCAGGTTTTCCAGCTCTTCGTCCTTGACCGGGATGTCGAAACGATCGCGGAACAACTTCAGGCTGTCGACGTCGACTTTCTTGGTGTTGTGCGCAGTGTTCTTCGCTTCGCCGGCACCGGTGCCATAACCCTTGATGGTCTTGGCCAGGATGACGGTTGGTTGCTCTTTGTGGTTGACCGCTTCGTGGTACGCCGCGTAGACCTTGTACGGGTCGTGGCCGCCACGGTTGAGTTTCCAGATCTCGTCGTCGGACAGGTCTTCGACCATCGCCTTGAGTTCAGGCGTGTTGAAGAAGTGTTCACGCACGAACGCGCCGTCTTTGGCTTTGTAGTTCTGGTACTCGCCGTCGATGACTTCGTCCATGCGGCGTTGCAGGATGCCGTCGACGTCCTTGGCCAGCAGTGGGTCCCAGAAACGGCCCCAGATGACTTTGGTCACGTTCCACTGAGCACCGCGGAACACGCCTTCGAGTTCCTGGATGATCTTGCCGTTGCCGCGAACCGGGCCGTCGAGGCGCTGCAGGTTGCAGTTGATGACGAAGATCAGGTTGTCGAGCTTCTCGCGGCCGGCCAGGGAGATGGCGCCCAGGGATTCCGGCTCATCGCACTCGCCGTCGCCCAGGAAGCACCAGACTTTCTGTTTGCCTGGCTGGATGAAGCCGCGGTGTTCCAGGTACTTCATGAAGCGTGCCTGGTAGATCGCCTGGATCGGGCCCAGACCCATGGATACGGTCGGGAACTGCCAGAAGTCAGGCATCAGCCAAGGGTGCGGATAGGACGACAAGCCCTGACCGTCGACTTCCTGGCGGAAGTTGTTCATCTGGTCTTCGGTGATGCGGCCTTCCATGAATGCACGGGCGTAAACGCCTGGCGAGGTGTGGCCCTGGAAGTAGATCAGGTCGCCGCCGTGTTCGTCGGTCGGGGCCTGGAAGAAGTAGTTGAAGCCGATGTCATACAGGGTCGCGCTGGAAGCGAAGCTGGAGATGTGACCGCCGAGGTCAGAATCTTTCAGGTTCGTACGCATTACCATGGCCATCGCGTTCCAGCGCACCAGCGAGCGAATGCGGCGTTCCATGAACAGGTCGCCAGGCATGCGTGCTTCGTGGGTTACCGGGATGGTGTTGCGGTAAGGCGTGGTGATGGCGTAAGGCAACTGCGAACCGCTGCGGGTCGCGAGTTCACCCATACGGGTCATCAGATAGTGAGCACGGTCTTCGCCTTCTTTGTCGAGAACCGATTCCAGGGCGTCCAGCCATTCCTGGGTTTCGACGGGATCGAGGTCTTGCATGGCTTGCTCCAGGGCGGAAAGGCTACCAGAATCGGTTGCCTGAGTTAGCGACTGGCCTTGTGGGCAGACGTTATGAATTCTTGGATTGCCGATAGGTTGTTCCGGCGGTGTGTAGTTTTACTACAAATCATCCGGCATTTCAGCCTTGCTAATGTATATACGAGTAGTAAAACTACAGATGAGCGGCTTGTGGCCCCCGGCTGCGTTGTGAGAATAATCGTTAAGGTTGGTCTTTTACCAACCGAAAAAGGTGAAAGCTTGATGTTGGCTGCCAATAAAAAAGAATTTTCAGCTATTTCTAACTTTTGTTCGACACTCCTTCAGGTAGTGGGTTTGCGAGATTCACTACATGCAGCCCGTTACACGCCGATCAAGGATAGACCATGAGCCTGCCTACGCTTGCCGACCTGCCTTCCATCCTGTTGCCGTTGGTCACCCGCGCCGAGCAGTCGTTCCGTGCTGCCGTCAGCGCGCTGGACGATGATCACGGGCTGTCCACCTGGACCGCTGAACGCTGGGCGCAATTTGCCCGCGTCACAGCGGCCAGCGACTTTGTCATCGAGCAAAGTGTGCGTGACCCACTGCTGTTGCTGGCGCTGGTGCAGTCCGGCGAACTCGACCGCAGCCTCGCCCCCGGGGAGATGCGCGCGCAAATTGCCGCCGCCGTGGACGCCGCGGAAACAGACGATCAACTCGCTCGTGCCTTGCGCCGCCAGCGCGCGCGCCACCAGGTGCGGATCATCTGGCGCGACCTGACCCGCCAGGCCGATCTGGTCCAGACCTGCCGCGACCTCTCGGACATGGCCGATGCCAGCATCGACCTGGCCTATCAGTGGCTGTACGCCCGCCATTGCCAACAGTTCGGCGTGCCCACCGGCCGGCGCAGCGGCGAGCCGCAGCAGATGGTCGTCCTCGGCATGGGCAAGCTGGGTGCGGTGGAACTCAATCTGTCGTCGGACATCGACCTGATCTTCGCCTATCCCGAAGGCGGCGAAACCGTCGGGGTCAAGCGCCCCCTGGATAACCAGGAATTTTTCATTCGTCTCGGCCAGCGCCTGATCAAGGCCCTGGACCCGATGACCGTCGACGGTTTCGTGTTTCGCGTCGACATGCGCCTGCGCCCATACGGTTCTTCGGGTGCGCTGGTGTTGAGTTTCAATGCGCTGGAGCAGTACTACCAGGACCAGGGTCGCGACTGGGAGCGCTACGCGATGATCAAGTCGCGCGTGGTGGCCGGCGACCAAGTGGCCGGTGCGCAACTGCAAGACATGCT
Source organism: Pseudomonas sp. GM78 (assembly GCF_000282475.1). Classification (GTDB taxonomy): domain Bacteria; phylum Pseudomonadota; class Gammaproteobacteria; order Pseudomonadales; family Pseudomonadaceae; genus Aquipseudomonas. The sequence goes on along the minus strand of NZ_AKJF01000023.1, from coordinate 8,410 downwards.
GCGACCGTTCGTTTACCGGCGCTATCTGGATTTTTCCGCCATCGAAGCGCTGCGTACCATGAAGCAGCTGATCCAGCAGGAAGTGCGGCGCAAGGGCATGGCCGACAACATCAAGCTCGGCTCCGGCGGAATCCGCGAGGTGGAGTTTATCGCCCAGGCCTTCCAGCTGATTCACGGCGGTCGAGATCTGAGCCTGCAACAGCGTCCACTATTAAAAGTGCTGGGTACGCTCGAAGGTCAGGGTTATCTGCCGCCAGCGGTGATCAATGAACTGCGCGAAGGCTACGAATTCCTGCGCTACACCGAACATGCGATCCAAGCGATTGCCGATCGCCAGACGCAAATGCTGCCCGACGGCGCTCAGGATCAGGCGCGCATTGCCTTCATGCTGGGCTTCGCCGATTGGCCAGCGTTTCATGAGCGCCTGATGTACTGGCGCGGCCGCGTGGCCTGGCACTTCGCTCAGGTGATCGCTGACCCTGACGAAGAGCAGGGCGCCGAAAGCGAAGTGGTGGTCGGTGGTGAATGGCTGCCGCTGTGGGAAGAGGCTCAAGATGAAGAAGCTGCCTGCCGACAGTTGCAGGAAGGCGGTTTCGCCGATGCCACCAAGGCACTGAAAGCCTTGGCCAGCCTGCGCGGTAGCCCGCAGTTGCGCGCCATGCAGCGCTTGGGGCGCGAGCGTCTTGATGCCTTTATTCCTCGCTTGCTGGCTCAGGCCGTAGAGCATGCCAATCCTGATCTGGTGCTGGAGCGGGTATTGCCACTGGTTGAAGCTGTGGCGCGGCGATCTGCCTATCTGGTGCTGCTGACCGAAAATCCCGGTGCCTTGCGACGCTTGCTGACCTTGTGTGCGGCCAGTCCATGGATCGCCGAACAGATCACCCGCTTTCCGTTGCTGCTCGATGAGTTGCTCAACGAAGGCCGGCTGTTCAAACCGCCGTTGGCACCGGAGCTGGCCGCCGAGTTGCGCGAACGCCTGACCCGGATTCCCGAGGACGACCTCGAGCAGCAAATGGAAGCCTTGCGTCATTTCAAACTGGCGCACCGCTTGCGGGTCGCCGCTTCGGAAATCGCCGGCAGCCTGCCGCTGATGAAAGTCAGCGATTACCTGACCTGGCTCGCCGAAGCGATTCTGGAACAAGTGCTCGCCCTGGCCTGGCGGCAAACGGTCGCCAAGTACGGCACGCCGCTGCGCACCGACGGCACCTTGTGCGACCCCGGCTTCATCATTGTCGGTTATGGGAAAGTCGGTGGCCTGGAATTGGGGCATGGTTCGGATCTGGACCTTGTGTTCATCCATGATGGCGATCCACAGGCGGAAACCGACGGGCCGAAGTCGATCGACGGCGCGCAGTTTTTCACCCGGCTGGGGCAGCGGATCATTCACTTGCTCACGGCGCAGACCAACTCCGGTCAGCTCTATGAAGTCGACATGCGCCTGCGTCCGTCCGGTGCCTCCGGGTTGCTGGTGAGTTCGCTGGGGGCATTTGCCCGCTATCAGGAAAATGAAGCCTGGACCTGGGAACATCAGGCGCTGGTCAGGGCGCGGGTGTTGGTCGGCAGCGAGGATGTCGGCCGGGCGTTCGAGCAGGTTCGCGCGGCGATCCTGGGCAAGGCGCGTGATCTGCCGACCCTGCGCCAGGAGGTCAGCGAGATGCGCGCCAAGATGCGCGACAACCTGGGCAGCAAGAGTACGGCGGCCGGCACCGGGGCAAATGCCTTCGAAGCCACGGCGCCCTTCGACCTCAAGCAGGACGCCGGAGGTATCGTCGATATTGAATTTATGGTGCAATACGCGGCTCTGGCCTGGTCCGAAACACACCCGCCACTGCTGCGCTGGACGGACAACATCCGCATTCTGGAAGAGCTGGAGAAAGCGGGGTTGATGCCCGTCGAGGACGCCAGCCTGTTGCGTGAAGCCTATAAAGCTTACCGCTCCGCCGCCCACCGGCAGGCCTTGCAGAAGAATGCCGGGGTGATACCGGGCGACCAGTTCGCGGACGAACGGAGGCAGGTCATGCGGATCTGGCGTGAGTTGGGGCTAGGCTGAACGGAATATTTGAAACATCCAGCACTCATTGTGGGAGCGAGCCTGCTCGCGAAGGCGGAATGACAGCCAACATCACTGTTGGAAGAAATGGCCCCTTCGCGAGCAGGCTCGCTCCCACAATAGATCTGCGCTTTAAGGCAGATCGATGTACACCAAGACCCAATGTAGGAGCGAGCCTGCTCGCGATAGCGGAGTGACAGTCGACAGTAATGTTGAAGGTAATGACCCATCGCAAGCATGCATGCCCCTGCAGAAATTCTCGAGGCGGGGAGGCATAAGCCTCCCCGGTTCGTTTATGGAAACCACATGAAAATTCTGATCGTTGGGCCCAGTTGGGTCGGTGACATGGTGATGGCGCAGACACTGTTTCAGTGTCTCAAGCAACGCCACCCGCAATGCGAAATCGACGTGCTGGCCCCCGAGTGGAGCCGGCCGATTCTTGAGCGCATGCCCGAAGTTCGCCAGGCCTTGAGCTTCCCGCTCGGCCACGGCGCACTGGAGCTGGCGACGCGTCGGCGTATCGGCAAATCCCTGGCCGGCCAGTACGACCAGGCGATCCTGTTGCCCAATTCCCTGAAGTCGGCCCTGGTGCCGTTCTTTGCCGGCATTCCCAAGCGCACCGGCTGGCGTGGTGAGTTCCGCTACGGCCTGCTCAACGACGTGCGCACGCTGGATAAAGAGCGTTACCCATTGATGATCGAGCGCTTCATGGCCCTGGCCTACGAGCCTGGCGTTGAACTGCCCACGCCTTACCCGCGCCCGAGCCTGCGAATCGACCCGGTGACGCGCGAGGCAGCCTTGGCCAAGTTTGGCCTGGCCCTCGACCGCCCGGTCTTGGCCCTGTGCCCCGGTGCCGAGTTCGGCGAGTCCAAGCGCTGGCCGTCCGAGCATTACGCCAAGGTGGCCGAAACGAAGATTCGCGAGGGCTGGCAGGTCTGGCTGTTCGGTTCGAAAAACGATCATGCCGTGGGTGAAGACATCCGTTCGCGGCTGATTCCCGGCTTGCGTGAAGAGTCGGTGAACCTCAGTGGCGGCACCTCGTTGGCCGAGGCCATCGATTTGCTCTCCTGCGCCGATTCGGTGGTGTCCAACGACTCCGGCCTGATGCACGTCGCCGCCGCGCTGAACCGCCCGCTGGTGGCTGTCTACGGCTCGACGTCGCCGGGCTTCACGCCACCCTTGGCTGAACATGTCGAGATCGTGCGCCTGGGCATCGAATGCAGCCCATGCTTCGATCGCACATGCCGTTTCGGCCATTACAACTGCCTGCGCCAGCTGATGCCGCAGGCGGTGAACGAAGCCTTGGAGCGTTTGCAGGGCACTGTGGTCGAGGTCAAATAGTTTGCGCGTACTGCTGATCAAGACTTCATCGCTGGGCGACGTGATTCATGCGCTGCCGGCGCTGACCGATGCCTCTCGTGCCATCCCCGGCATTACGTTCGACTGGGTGGTGGAAGAAGGCTTCGCCGAAATTCCGACCTGGCACCCGGCGGTGGGCAAGGTGATTCCGGTGGCGATCCGTCGCTGGCGCAAGAACCTCTGGCAGACCATCAAGAGTGGCGAGTGGAAGCGCTTCAAGCAAAGCCTTCGCGCCACGAAATACGATCTGGTCATCGATGCCCAGGGCCTGCTCAAAAGCGCTTTGCTGACCCGGTATGTGAAAGCCCCGGTGGCCGGACTCGATAAAAGTTCAGCGCGCGAGCCCATCGCTGCGCGTTTCTATAATCGGCGCCTGGCGGTTGCCCGCGGCCAGCATGCGGTAGAGCGAGTGCGTCAGCTGTTCGCCATCGCCCTGGGTTACGACTTGCCCAAGGGGCTGGGCGACTACGGCCTGAGCGTCGAACGCCTGGTGGAACTGCCGCGCAAGAACCCGTATGTGGTGTTCCTGCATGGCACCACCTGGGACACCAAGCACTGGCCCGAAGCCTACTGGCGCGAGCTGACCGAACGGGTCGGTTATCTTGGCGTGGGCGTAAAATTGCCGTGGGGCAACCCGGCGGAGAAGGCCCGCGCCGAGCGCATCGCTGCCGGCTTCAAGCACGCCGAGGTATTGCCCAAGCTGAACCTGGCCGGGGTCGGCAAGGTGCTGGCTGGCGCGCAAGCCTGCGTGGCGGTGGACACCGGTCTCGGTCATCTGGCCGCGGCCCTCGATGTGCCGACACTGTCGCTGTTCGGCCCGACCAATCCGGGCCTGACCGGGGCCTACGGCAAGTCGCAGATTCACCTGGCCAGCGACTTCCCCTGCGCGCCGTGCCTGCAAAAGAAATGCACTTATCAACCGACGGCCGAAGATGCCAGTCGGTTTGACCTGAAACGCGAGTGGCCTTTGTGCTTCACGCGTCTGAATCCCGAGCGTGTCGCGAGCCGACTGAGCACGTTATTACTGGCTGAGGAGCTGCGCTGATGCAATTGGCATTCGTCCTGTACAAATACTTTCCCTTTGGTGGCCTGCAGCGCGATTTCATGCGCATCGCCCTGGAGTGCCAGAAGCGTGGTCACCAGATCCGCGTCTACACGTTGATCTGGGAAGGCGAGGTGCCGCCGGGCTTCGAAGTCCTGGTGGCGCCGGTCAAGGCCTTCTTCAACCATCGGCGCAATGAAAAGCTCAGCGAGTGGATGGAAGCCGACCTGGCCAAGCGTCCGGTCGACCGCTTGATTGGCTTCAACAAGATGCCGGGCCTGGATGTCTACTACGCCGCGGACGGCTGTTTCGAAGACAAGGCGCAGAACCTGCGCAATTCGCTGTACCGGCGCTGGGGGCGCTACCGCCATTTCGCCGAGTACGAGCGCGCGGTGTTTGCCAAGGATGCCAAGACTGAAGTGCTGATGATTTCCGAGGTCCAGCAACCGCTGTTCATCAAGCATTACGGCACGCCGCTGGAGCGCTTCCACCTGCTGCCGCCAGGCATTGCCCAGGATCGTCGTCGGCCGGCGGATGCGGACGAGATTCGCGCGGGGTTCCGCGCCGAATTCAATCTGAAGGACGATGACTTGCTGCTGGTGCAGATCGGCTCCGGGTTCAAGACCAAGGGCGTGGATCGCAGCCTCAAGGCCTTGGCCGCGTTGCCCGCTGATCTGAAGAAGCGCACCCGGCTGTTTGTAATTGGCCAGGACGACCCCAAGTTATTCCAGATGCAGAGCGCCACGCTGGGGCTTGGTGACAACGTGACGTTCCTCAAGGGCCGCAGCGATATCCCGCGTTTCCTGTTGGGCGCCGATCTGTTGATCCACCCGGCCTACAACGAAAACACCGGTACCGTGCTGCTCGAAGCGCTGGTGGCCGGTTTGCCGGTGCTGGTGACGGCGGTATGCGGGTACGCCCATTACATCGCCGAGGCCGATGCCGGCCTGGTGCTGGACGAGCCGTTCGATCAAGCCCAACTGACCCAGTACCTGACCGGTATGTTGAACGACGCTCAAGCAAGGGCGGCCTGGAGTCGCAACGGTGTGGCCTTCGCCGAGACGGCCGACCTCTACAGCATGCCGCAACACGCGGCCGATGTGATTCTGGCGGAGCACGCTTAAATGAAGTTGATGCTGGCTGAACCGTTCAAAAGCCTCTGGGCCGGACGCGACCCGTTCGCCGAAGTCGAGGGCTTGCAGGGCGAGGTGTACCGTGAGCTCGAAGCTCGCCGAACCCTGCGTACCGAGGTGAACGGCAACGGGTTTTTCGTGAAGATCCATCGTGGCATCGGCTGGGGCGAAATCTTCAAGAACCTGCTCACCGCCAAACTGCCGGTTCTGGGGGCTGGCCAGGAGTGGAAGGCCATACAGCGCCTGCAGGAAGTCGGTGTGCCGACCATGACCGCCGTCGCTTATGGCGAGAAGGGCAGCAATCCGGCGGACCAGCACTCGTTCATCGTCACCGAAGAGCTGGCACCGACGGTCAGCCTCGAAGATTACAGCATCAACTGGATCAAGCAGCCGCCCGAGCCCAGGCTCAAGCGTGCGCTGATCGCCGAAGTGGCGCGCATGACCGGCATGATGCACCGTGCCGGGGTCAACCATCGTGACTGTTACATCTGCCACTTCCTGCTGCACACCGACAAGCCGGTGACCGCGGACGATTTCAAACTCTCGGTGATCGACCTGCACCGCGCCCAGACCCGTCCGACGATCACCGCGCGCTGGCGCAACAAGGATCTGGCGGCGCTGTATTTTTCCGCCCTGGATATCGGCCTGACCCGGCGCGACAAGCTGCGTTTCCTCAAAGGCTATTTCCAGCAGCCGCTGCGACAGATCCTGAGCGAAGAAGCCGGGCTGTTGAGTTGGCTCGAAGGCAAGGCCAACAAGCTTTACGAGCGTAAACAACGATACGGGGACGCGCTCTGATGGCGGGTTGGAGGCTGGAGCCTGCTTACAACGATCTGGCAGAAGACTTCGGTAGCCTCGATGCCGTGTTTGCGCTGCAAGGCGAGCGCCTGACCCAAGATCCGTTGTCGGAGGTCATTCGCGTCCAGCGCAATGGCGTCAACTATTACGTCAAGCGCTACGTGGGCGCGGGCAAGGGCTTGCGCCGCTACCTGGGCAAGCCGCGCGTGAAAATGGAGTGGCAGAACCTCAAGCGCTTCGCCAAATGGGGCATCCCTACCGCGGAGATCGTGGCCTGGGGCCTGGAGCGTCGTGGTGTGGCCTATGATCGTGGGGCGATGATCACTCGCGAACTGCCACGTACAGAAGATTTGTCTGCGCTGGCCGAGCGGCACGATGCGAAACTGGCAGACCGTGCCTGGGTCGACTGCATCAGCCGGCAACTGGCCAGTTACACCCGCACGATGCACGAGCATCGCTTTACCCATAACGATTTGAAGTGGCGCAACCTGCTGGTCGACGATCAGGCCCGCCTGTTCCTGATCGACTGCCCCAACGGTGATTTCTGGAGCGGTTTCTGGCTCAAGTACCGAATCACCAAGGACCTGGCCTGCCTGGACAAGGTCGCCAAGTATCAACTGTCGGCTACCCAGCGCTTGCGCTTTTACCTGCGATACCGCCAATGCAGGCGGCTCAATGCCGCCGATAAAAAGCGCATCCGGCACGTGGTGAGATTTTTCGAGGGACGCGAATGACTGATTTTCTGGCCGCTGAAGACCGTGCGCTGCTTGAGCGCCACGGCCTCGGCACTTTCGATGCGCTCTGGGCCCGGCAGCTCGATGCCGTGGACGAACCCAACACCCTGCGTGGTGGCTGGAGCAGCGTGTTCAGGCTGGATCTGGAGGGTCAGGGTTTCTACCTCAAGCGTCAGAGCAACTATCAGATGCACACCTTGCACGCACCCTTTGGCGAGCCGAGTTTTGCCCGCGAATTTCGCAACATCAGCCGCTACGAAAAGCTCGGCATACCCGCACTCAAGGCGGCGTTCTTCGGTGAGCGCAAGGTCGACGGCGAAGTCCGGGCGATTCTCCTGACTCGCGCCCTGGACGGTTGGGATGACCTGGACTCGCTGTTGCAGCGCTGGTCGGATCTCGGCGAGGCGCAACATATCGCGATACTGCAAGCCTGCGGAAAACTGGCGCGGCGCCTGCACGGCAAGCGTCAGGTGCATGGCTGTTTTTACCCCAAGCATATTTTTCTGTGCGCCACCGGTGACGGCTACCAGGCGCAACTGATCGATCTGGAAAAAACCCGGCCGCTCCTGTTCGGTCAGCGCGATCGCGTCAAGGATCTGGAGCCGCTGCTGCGTCGGGCGCCGGAATGGAGCGAGGCGCAGCTGCGCATTTTGCTGGCCGCCTATCTCGATCAGCCTCAGGACAGCACGCTGATCGATAGCTGGCTGACGCGCCTGACCGCGCGACGCAGCCATAAGGAGAAGCGCTGATGCGTTTGTCCGAACTGAAAAACGCAGGTCGTCATCCGAACCTGCCATTAAGTCTTTCACTGGCCGATGCTGCCGGGCCGGCGGACTTGCAGTTACTGACCCTGTTGCGGGTATTGCCCGGGCAGCGTTATGTCGGTGCCGGCGTCTGGCGCGGTCGGCCAGTGCTGGCCAAGTTGCTGGTTGGTAGCAAGGCGGCGCGGCATTTCCAGCGCGAGCTGGACGGCGTGCGATTGCTCGCCGCCCAAGGCCTGACCACGCCACTGCTGTTGGCTGACGGCCTGAAGGACGGCGAGGGTGGTTGGCTGCTGTTTGAATTCCTTGAAGGTGCCCAGAGCCTCGGTGATGCCTGGCAGCAGGTGGAAGGCCTGCCGGTGCTGGCCGATGCGCAGTCAGTCGTGCTGGCGCAAGCCTTGGGCGCGATCGGTCAAATGCATCGAAAGGGTTTGTGGCAGGAAGACCTGCACCTGGACAACCTGCTGCGCCAGGGCAATCGACTGTACTTGATCGATGGCGCCGGGATCTGCAGCGAAACGGCGGGGCAGCCA
>NZ_AKJF01000022.1 GCF_000282475.1 Pseudomonas sp. GM78 | reverse complement strand
GGGGTTTATGGAGCGCTTACGAAGGATAGGACGTAGGGCATGAGAAAATCCTTTTCGTATGCCATGGGGCGCCACGCCGTAGGTGAACCTATTTTTATCAAAAGCTCTGCTGGAGAAATGTTGGACCACCACAGCACAGCCGTTACCTACTCGCGCACCAGAAAATCCCCAAAAAAAAAAAAACGCCCCAACGGAACGCACTTTTCCCCTCCCGCCGACGGTGTTCACGTAGTTTTATTGTACAAAATGGTGTGTGTTGACAGGAGGAGCCCAGACCAAACCGGGTGCGGGCTCTGACGGTATCTACAGAGGATTGCATGCAGGCTGCGATCTTTTAGCGTCACGCAAATCCCACGCGCAAATCCCCTTCCCGCGCCAGGAACCGCCCTTCCCTGCGCCCGTTCGCCTGACCGTCCTGGTAACTCAACACCCCGTTGACCCACACCCCATCGATGCCTTCGGCCGCCCGTTGCGGATCGTTGAAATCGGCGACATCGCGAATGGTCGCCGGGTCGAACAGCACCAGGTCGGCCCAATGGCCTTCGCGGATCTCGCCCCTTTCCTTCAGGCCGAATCGTGCCGCCGACAGCCCGGTCATCTTGTGCACGGCGGTGTGCAGGGGAAACAGGCCTACGTCACGGCTGAAATGGCCGAGCACCCGCGGGAAGGCGCCCCACAAGCGTGGATGGGGAAACGGGTCTTCCGGCAGGCCATCGGAGCCGACCATCGACAACGGGTGCGCGAGGATCCGTCGCACATCGGCTTCATCCATTCCGTAATACACCGCGCCAGCCGGTTGCAGCTGGCGGGCGGCCTCGAGCAAGGGCAGGTTCCACTCGGCGGCGATATCCATCAGGTCGCGCCCGCCCATCTGCGGGTGCGGCGTTGACCAGGTGATGGTGATGCGGTGGGCATCGGTGACTTGTTTGAGGTCCAGGGTCGAGGAGCTGGCGGCATAGGGGTAGCAATCGCAGCCCACCGGGTGGGTTTTCGCCGCCTGTTCGAGGGATGCCAACAGTTGCGGGCTACGCCCCCAGTTACCGGCGCCGGCACATTTGAGGTGGGAAATGATCACCGGGGATTTTGCATGGCGGCCGATCTGGAACGCCTCGTCCATGGCTTCCAGCACCGGCTCGAACTCGCTGCGCAAATGGGTGGTATAGACCGCGCCGAACGCCATCAGCTCTTCGGTCAGTTGCATCACTTCCTCGGTGGAGGCCGAGAACGCACTGGCGTAGGCAAGGCCGGTGGACAAGCCCAGGGCGCCAGCCTCGAGGCTTTCGCGCAGCTGCTCGCGCATCGCGGCAATTTCATCGGGCGTAGCGGTGCGAAACAGGTCGTCGAGGTGGTTGCTGCGCAGCGCGGTGTGGCCCACCAGCGCGGCGACGTTCAGCGTGGTGTTCGCCGCCTCGACCGCCGCACGGTAATCGCTGAACTTCGGATAGACAAACGCCGCAGCGCTGCCGAGCAGGTTCATCGGGTCCGGCGGATCGCCGCGCAGGCTCACCGGCGATGCGCTGATCCCGCAGTTGCCGACGATCACCGTGGTCACGCCCTGGCTGATCTTGGGCAGCATCTGCGGCTGACGGATCACCACCGTGTCGTCGTGAGTGTGCACATCAATGAAACCGGGCGCCAGCACACGACCGGCAGCGTCGATTTCCTCGGTGGCACGGGCATCCTGCAAGTCGCCGATGCGCTCGATGCGGCCATTGCGGATGGCCACGTCGGCCGGGTAGCCAGGGCTGTTGCTGCCGTCGATGACCAGGGCATTGCGAATCAGCGTGTCGTACATCATGTCAGTCTCCCAGCGGCAGGTGATCGTCGCCGCCGCGGTAATCGTCCAGGGCGAGTTTGATCCGCCGCAGGCGCTCTTGATTGTCTTGAGGATTGGCCAGTGCCAGCTCGGTGGCAAGCACATCGATGGCCAGCAGCATGCCGTAGCGTGCCGCTGTCGGTTTGTAGATGAACGAAGTCTCGGCGCTTTGCAGCGGCAGCACGATGTCGGCCAGTTGCGCCAGCGGCGAATCGCCTCGGGTGATGGCCAGAATGGGCGCGCCGTAGCTGCGGGCCAGCTCCACGGTTTCCAGCAGCTCGGGGGTGATGCCCGTCAGAGAACAGACGATGACCACCTGATCGGCGCTGAGACTGGCCGCCGTGATCCGCATCATCACCGCGTCGTGACAGACCGCGATCGGGTAGCCAAGGCGCACCAGGCGCACCTGCAACTCATCGCTGCACAAGGTCGAGCAGCCGCCCATGCCGAAGGCGTGAATCATCCGCGCCTTGCCCAGCAGTTTCACCGCATCGGCGAACCGCGACTCGTCGAATGCCGACAGGTGCTGGCGCAGGGTCGATTCGATATCGCCGACGATCTGCCCGTAGAACGCCGACTGATCCGGCATGCCCGCGGGGTCGAGAAAGCGACTGCCGACGCCGCTGGCCTGGGCCAGTTGCAAACGCAGGTCGCGCAGATCCTTGCAGCCGACCGTGCGGGCAAAACGCGACAGCGTGGCGGTGCTGACTTCCGCGCGCAGCGCCAGCTCATCCAGGCTTGCGGAGGCGGCAAACCCCACATCGTCGAGCATCAGGCGCGCGATGCGTCCTTCTCCGGCGCTGAAGGAATCCTGGCGGGCGCGGATCTGGTAGAGGATGTCCATGGCAGGCGGCTCCGGTTAAATCAGGTAGGAAAGGCCCACGGTCAGGCCGAAGGCGACGAGCGAGATCAGGGTCTCCAGCACCGTCCAGGTCTTGAAGGTCTGGGTCACCGTCATATTGAAGTATTCCTTGATCAGCCAGAAGCCGCCGTCGTTGACGTGGGAAAAAATCACCGAGCCCGCCCCCGTCGCCAGCACCAGCAACTCCGGATGCGGATACCCCATCGCGATGGCCACGGGCGCGACCACGCCCGAGGCGGTGGTCATGGCCACGGTGGCGGAGCCGGTGGCGATGCGCATCAACGCGGCGAACAACCAGCCCATCAGCAACGGCGACAAGTGAAATTCGTTGGCGAGGCCGACGATCTGGTCGGTGACGCCGGCGTCCACCAGGATCCGGTTCAGGCCGCCGCCGGCGCCCACCAGCAAGGTGATGCTGGCGGTCGGCGCCAGGCATTCGTTGGTGAACTTGAGGATCGACTCGCGATTGAAGCCCTGGGCCAGGCCAAGGGTCCAGAAGCTCAGCAACGTTGCCAGCAGCAGCGCGATGACCGAGTTGCCGATGAACAGCAGGAACTGGTTGAGACCCGTGCCCGGGGTGGAAATCAGATTGGCCCAGCCGCCGATCAGCATCAGCACCACCGGCAACAGGATGGTCGCCATGGTCAGGCCGAAACTCGGCAGGCTATCGCGCGGTTCACGCTCGAGGAACTGCCGCTCCAGCGGGTTTTCCGCCGGCAGCTGGATACGCGGCACGATGAACTTGGCGTACAGGGGACCGGCGATGATCGCCGTAGGTATGCCGATCGCAATCGCATAGAGCAAGGTCTGTCCCACCGACGCCTGGTACACCTGCACCGCCAGCATCGCCGCCGGGTGCGGTGGCACCAGCGCATGCACCACCGACAGGCCGGCGACCATCGGCAAGCCGACCATCAGGATCGACACGCCGACCCGCCGCGCCACGGTGAACGCAATCGGCACCAGCAACACGAAACCGACCTCGAAGAACAACGGCAAACCCACCAGGAAGGCGATGCAGACCATCGCCCAATGCGCGTTCTTTTCGCCGAAGCGGTCGATCAAGGTCCGCGCCACCTGCTCGGCGCCGCCGGACTCGGCCATCATCTTGCCGAGCATGGTGCCCAGCGCCACCACCAGGGCGATATGCCCCAGGGTCTTGCCGACGCCCGCCTCATACGCCCCCACTACGCCGGACGGCGGCATGCCCGCCACCAGCGCCAGGCCGATGGAAATCAGGGTGATGACGATGAACGGATTGAGCCGGTAACGGGCGATCAGCACGATTAGCGCGATGATGGCAACGGCGGCATACACCAGCAGCCAATAGCCGAAGGACGGGGTCATGCGGTACTCCTCGAGAGGGTCACGTCGAAAGTTTTGTGAAACTCTTAAAACATTTCGAGGCGTGATTTTCAAACGAGGTGAAAGTAATTTTCGTGTAGAGGTAAGGGATGTCGCTCAGGGATATGGCGTGTCGCGATTAATGAAAATCGCATGGGTGGATTTTCATGAGTTAGCTGATGATCAGGCAGGTGATCTCAGTCGTGTTGCACCCGGGCACGTTTGAGCAGTTTCTTGCAGCGCTCGGACAGGCCCAGCACCCGCAGGTGCTTGCCAGCCTTGCTGTAGCGCTCACGCAGGGTGTCCAGCGCGGCAATGGCCGAGTAGTCGACGAAGCTCAGGTGGTGACAATCAAGAGTCACCTGCACAGGGTCGTTGGCCGGGTCGAATTGATTGAGGAAAGGGGTCGTCGAGGCGAAGAACAGCGTGCCATGGACGCGGTAAAGTTTGCTGCCGTCGTTTTCCAGGTGACTGTCGGCGTACAACTGCCGAGCCTGTTGCCAGGCGAAATTCAGCGCCGCAATGATGATGCCGCACAACACCGCCGTGGCCAGGTCGGTGAACACCGTGATCACCGTCACCGCGATGATCACCAGCACATCGTTCAACGGCACCTTGTTCAGCACCCGCAGCGAAGCCCAGGCGAAAGTCTGCTGCGAGACCACGAACATCACCCCCACCAACGCCGCCAACGGGATACGTTCGATCAGCGGCGACAGGAACAGGATGAACAGCAGGATCGACACACCGGCAACCACACCGGACAACCGGCCGCGGCCCCCGGAGCTCAAGTTGATCACAGTCTGGCCGATCATCGCGCAACCGCCCATGCCACCGAACAGACCGGACACCACGTTGGCCGCGCCCAGCGCCACGCACTCGCGATCAGGGTAGCCGCGGCTCTCGGTGAATTCGTCGGTGAGGTTCAGGGTCAGCAACGTCTCCAGCAGACCGACCATCGCCATCAGGATCGCGTAAGGCGCGATGATGTGCAGGGTTTCCAGGGTCCAGGGAATGTCTGGCAAGGCAAATGTCGGCAAGCCGCCGGCGATATGTGCCATGTCGCCCAGGGTGCGGGTTGGCAGGCCGAGCAAGTAGACCGCCAGACCCACCCCCAGGATCGCCACCAATGCCGGCGGCACCGCGCGGGTCAGGCGCGGCAGCACATAGACAATAGCCATCGTCACCGCCACCAACCCGATCATGTAGTACAGGGGCGTACCGCTCAGCCAGGTCTCGCCACTCTTGAAATGCTCAAGCTGCGCCAGGGCAATGATGATCGCCAGGCCGTTGACGAAACCGAGCATCACCGGGTGCGGCACCATGCGCACCAGTTTGCCCAGGCGCAGCAGTCCGAACGCCGCCATGATCAACCCGCCCAGCAGCACCGTCGCCAGCAAGTACTGCACACCGTGCTGCACCACCAGCGCGACGATCACCACCGCCATCGACCCCGCAGCACCGGACACCATGCCCGGCCGACCACCGAACAGCGCGGTCAGGGTGCAGATGATGAACGCACCATACAGCCCCATCAGCGGATTGAGATGAGCCACCAGCGCGAAGGCGATGCATTCGGGCAACAGGGCGAAAGACGTCGTGAGGCCAGCGAGGGCATCGGCGCGTAGGTGTTTTGGTTTCATGGGGTACCGCATGCAGGGAGTCGCAGAAGGAGTGTGCGGATGTTACGGAATCAAGGGCAGCCCGGCCAGTTGTGAGACTTCGAAAACGCCATCGCGAGCAGGCTCACTCCCACATTAGACCGCGCCCGTCTGGACAATACGGTCAACTGTGGGAGTGAGCCTGCTCGCGATGGCAACAACTCGGTTTAGAGCGAACTCACACCATCTCGTTACGAATCCACTCCAACACCGATGTACGCTTGGGCACCCAGCCCAGCAATTCCCGCGCATGCTTGCCGCGAACCCGGCTGTTGGAGCCCAGGCCATAATTGGCCATTTCATAACCCCACTCGTCTTCGGTATCCTTCAACGGCCAGTCTTGCGGCTCGCCCAGATTCAGCGCCTCGGCGATTGCCGTGGTCATGTCGATGAAAGACGCTTCACCGCTTTCGACGAAATAGAACGTGCCCGGGATGTTCCTGGTCAGCGCCAGCAGGTACAGCGACACTACGTCTTCGATGTGCACGTTGGACCAGATGTTCTGCCCGCTCCCGACATGGCGGACCACACCACTTTTGCGCGCCTGTTTGAGCAAGCGCGGCAGCTGCACGCTGTCGCGATTGACGCCCAGGCTGTGGCCGTAGATCAGCGTGTTGCAGATGACGGCCGAGTTCACGCCATCCTTGGCCGCGGCGAGGATCAGGTTATCGATGGCCACGCGTGCGGCCTTGTCCACGGTAGGTTCCGGCAAGCTGTCTTCGTAATAGATAACGTCGCTGGACTGCCCCCCCGAGGCATCGCCGACGATGCTCGAACCGCTGGTGTGCAGGAATACCTTGTTGGAGCCGCGCAGGGCATCGAGCAAGGCTTCGACTGCACCGCGATGGTCGCTGCTGGCGGCGTTGATCACGGCGTCGGCAGCCCGGGCTTGTTCGGCCAACAGCGCGCTGTCATCCAGCGTGCCGGTCACTGGCGTGATACCCAGCGCCTTGAGCTCATCCGCTTGTTCGGCGTTGCGCACCAGACCGGTCACCTTGTGGCCGGCCTTGACCAGGCCGGTGGCGATGGAGCCGCCGATGAAACCGGCAGCACCGGTAACGAATACGTTCATGGAGAAACTCCCTGCGTTGATAAGTGATGCAACGAGTATCAAGCAGCGATCCCTGACGAAAAATCCCTGCTGACCCAATTCACTCTTGCGCAGGAATCACGAATCAACCGCTGAAATCCGTAGAGGCGTAAACCGCCAACTTGCCCTGGATGAAGTCCAGGAAGCACTGGATGCGCAAGGCCAGTTGCGAGTTGCGGTAGTACACCGCGTTGATCGGCTGGCGATAGCCGCTGTTGAACTCGCCCAGCAACACCTTCAACCGTCCGGCACGAATGTCTTCGATGGTCATGTAATGCGACAGGCTGGCGATGCCCTGGCCTTCCAGCGCCAGATGACGGATGGTTTCACCGCTGGACGCGCTCAGTGACGCCTGAATCGGCCAGCGATCGCCATGCACGTAGCGCAGCGGCCATTGGTTGAGGCCTTCGTTGTGGGTGAATCCCAGCAGGCTGTGTTCGGCCAGGTCCGCCACGGCGGTCGGTGTGCCGTGTTTTTCCAGGTACGCGGGGCTGGCGACGATGTGCAGCGGGCTGCAACCCAGGGAGCGGGCGTGCAGGGTCGAGTCGGCAAGGGTGCCGATGCGGATGGCGATGTCGGTGCTTTGCTCCAGCAGGTCGATGATCAGGTCGTTGCTGTTGAGTTCGAGCTGGATATCCGGATACAGGCTTCGGAATTCATCGATGTAGGGCACGATGGCGTGCAGCATGAACGGCGACGCGGCGTTGATGCGCAAACGCCCGGACGGTGTTTGCTGGCGCGAGGACAGGCGCTCTTCGAGTTGATCCATCTGATCGAGAATCAGCTTGGCGTGCTCGAAGAAATACTTGCCCTCCTCGGTCAGGTCCATGCGCCGCGTGGTGCGGTTGATCAACGTGGTATCGAGCTTGGCCTCCAGCCGTGACAACGTGCGGCTGACCGCCGACGGCGTCTGCCCGACCTGCTCGGCGGCCGCGGAAATCGACCCGCATTCGATCACGCAGACGAAAATCTGCAATTCATCGGATCTGGCTTTCACGGCTGCCCCTCATTCAAAAACTGGCTTGATAGTAGCTGGATGCGGGGCAAAAGGAACCTTACGCAGACAGGCCAAACACCTCATTCAGGTGCCGCTCGTAACGCACCACATCGGCCTCGATGTTCGGGCGCTTCATCACGTCCACGCAGAGGAAGGTCGGCAAGGCGCTCATGCCGAGGAATTCGTTGGCCTTGTGGAACGGGAAGTACACCGCGTCCACGCCTTTGGCCTCGAAGAAGTCGGTCGGGTCGTCGAAGGCTTGCTGCGGCGCGTTCCAGGTCAGCGACAGCATGTATTGCTTGCCCTGGATCAGGCCGCCACTGCCGTACTTCTGCGAGGCGTCGGAACGGGTGCGGCCATCGCTGGCGTAGAGGCTGCCGTGACCTTCGGTGAAGACTTCGTCGATGTACTTCTTCACGGTCCATGGCGCGCCCATCCACCAGCCGGGCATCTGATAGATGATCACGTCGGCCCAGAGGAATTTGGCGACTTCTTCAGCGACGTCGTAGCCCTCGTCGATGAAGGTGGCTTTGACATCCACACCGCCGCGATCCAGCACGCTCAGCGCGGCTTCATGCAAGGTGGTGTTGTAGCGGCCATCGGAGTGGGCGAATTTTTTACCGCCATTGAGTAACAGGACTTTTTTCATGGGAGGTCTCGGAAGGGTCAGGAATCGGATGGCGGCAGAGTAACGATCTGCCTCGCGCGGAATAAGCGCCCATTTCGCAAAATTCATTTGACCCAGACGCACGAATCAACAGGCGATTGTTGTCTTAGACTGGCGCCGATTCTGACCTGAGGAGTGTTTTCTGATGAGTGAAATGCAAGGCTTCATCCTGCACGCCAAGACCCGCCCGGAAAAATCCGACGCCTTCGAAGCGTTTTTCAGCGGCTATGTAGAAGCGAGTCGCGCCGAACCCGGCTGCATCGAGTACCACATGCTGCGCGACAAACAGGACCCAACCCTGTTTATCTTCTACGAGATCTGGCAATCCCAGGCACACCTCGACGTGCACTCGAACCTGCCGCACATGAAGCAGTTCCTCGAACAGCGCGACGAGTACCTGGAACGGGATTTCGAGATCCGCGCCATCGAAATGATCAGCCCGTCGTCCGCTAGCCGCTGATCAACAAATGGCCGCCGAGCAACCCGAGGCCAATGAAAAATACGCGCTTGAACAACAGGGCGCTGATCCGCTGGCGCAGCCATTGCCCCAGCCACATGCCGAGTACCGCCGGGATCAGCGCCAACAGCGACGCACTCAACTCGCCACCGCCGAGGGCGCCGCGCCATAGCAGTCCGCCCGCAAGGGCGAGGGTCGAGACGGTGAACGACAGGCCCAACGCCTGCACCAGTTCGTCCCTGTTCAAGCCCAGCGCCTGCAGGTAAGGCACTGCCGGAATCACGAACACGCCCGTGGCCGAGGTAATCACACCTGTCAGCACGCCGCACAGCGGACCTAGCCAGCGCTCATGACCCGCGCCTACACGCAAGGTCGGCAGGAACAAGCCACTCAGCGCATAGAGCAACAACGCCGCCCCCAGTCCGCGCACCACCCAATGCCCACCAGCCATGCCGATCCACAGCGTACCCGCGCCGGTGCCGATGAAAATCGCCAGCAGCATTGGCCACAGTCGTTTGATCAACCCGCGCAGATGCCCGCCGAAGGCCAGTTGCCAGACGTTGGTCAGGGTCGCGGGAATGATTAACAGCGCGGCAGCCTGTGATGGCGCCATAGTCAGACCGAGTAGACCCATGGCGATGGTCGGCAGGCCGAGACCGATGATGCCTTTGATCATGCCGGCCAGCAGGAAAGTGGCAATGACCAGCAAAGACAGGGTCAAGCCGAGATTCTGGTAGAACGAGGCGAGTGTATTCATGGGGCTATGGTGAGGCTGGATTGGCTGGATGGAAATCTGCCATATACTGAGGGTGCCTCTTCCATAGCAAGAGGCTTGATCGTTCCCACGCTCTGCGTGGGAATGCAGCCCGTGACGCTCTGCGTCACATGCCAAAGCGGACGCGGAGCGTCCGGTGAGGCATTCCCACGCAGAGCGTGGGAACGATCTTCTGGACACTGCATGCACTTCGACCTGACCGACCTGCGCCTCTACCTCAACATCCTCGACACCGGCAACATCACCGCCGGTGCCGCGCGCAGCCATCTGTCCCTGGCCGCCGCGAGCGCACGCATCCGCGCGATGGAGTCTTCACTCGGCACCGATTTCCTGGAGCGCGGTCGGCGCGGCGTAACCCCCACGCCTGCCGGCAAAGCCCTCGCACAACACGCCCGCGTCCTGATGCAACAGGCCGAACGCATGCAGCAGGACCTGGCCGAATACGCCAAGGGCGTCAAAGGCCAGGTGCGGTTGCTATGCAACACCACGGCGATCACTGAATACTTGCCGGAGTTGCTCGCCGACTTCCTGCGCGAGCACCCCAACCTCGACATCGACCTGCAGGAACGACCCAGCGCACGCATCACCCACGCCTTGCGCCAGGGTGCCGCCGACCTGGGCATCGTCTCCGACGCGGTGGACACCCACTCTCTCGAAACCCTGCCCTTTCGCGACGACCCGCTGGTGCTGATCATGCCGCCCGGGCATCCGCTGGCCGAAGGCGAACCTGCGAGTTTCAGCGATACCTTGCACCACGACTATGTGGGCCTGTCCGCCAATAGCGCACTCGCGGTGTACCTCGAAGAACAGGCGCTACACGCGGGCATGCGCATGCAGATCCGCATCCGTGCGGACGGCTTCGACGGAGTGATTCGCATGGTGGCTCGCGGCGCCGGGCTGGCGATCGTGCCACTGGCGGCGATCCAGCGCCGGGCACTGGATCAACCGCTCAAAAGCTTCGCCTTGAAGGAAGACTGGGCACAGCGAAAACTGCTGCTGTGCGCGCGCTCATTCACTGGCCTGCCCGGTTATGCCAAGGCGTTGCTCGAGGCGCTGCGCCCGGCAAACCGGACCGGCAGTCCTTGAAAACCACCGCTCAACCCAATGCGTACCCGTATTACCAAAAGTGCACTGAGAGTAATATCTGACCCTTCAAATCATGCCTGAACAACAATGACTAGAAGGGAACGCGATGGCGGATGAAATCTTGCAACAGGGCACACTCAAGCGGGGGTTGAAAAATCGTCATATTCAACTGATCGCATTGGGTGGCGCCATTGGCACCGGGCTGTTCCTGGGCTCTGCCGGGGTGCTCAAATCTGCCGGGCCGTCGATGATCCTCGGCTATGCGATTGCCGGGTTTATCGCCTTCCTGATCATGCGCCAGCTGGGCGAGATGATTGTCGAGGAACCGGTGGCCGGCTCCTTCAGTCATTTTGCCCACAACTACTGGGGTAGCTTTGCCGGCTTCCTGTCCGGCTGGAACTACTGGGTGCTCTATGTGCTGGTGGGCATGGCCGAGCTGACGGCCGTCGGTAAATACATCCAGTTCTGGTGGCCCGAGGTGCCGACCTGGGTCAGTGCGGCGGTGTTCTTTGTACTGGTCAACCTGATCAACACGCTGAACGTGAAAATCTTCGGCGAGATGGAGTTCTGGTTCGCGATCATCAAGGTCGTGGCCATCATCGGCATGATTGCCCTGGGCTGCTACATGCTGTTCAGTGGCACCGGCGGCCCGCAAGCAGCGGTGAGCAACTTGTGGAGCCACGGCGGTTTTTTCCCCAACGGCTACAGCGGTTTGCTGATGGCGATGGCCTTTATCATGTTTTCCTTTGGCGGCCTGGAGCTGGTCGGCATCACGGCCGCTGAGGCCAGCGAACCGAGAAAGGTCATCCCCAAGGCGATCAATCAGGTGGTTTACCGTGTGTTGATCTTCTACGTTGGCGCCCTCACCGTGCTGCTGTCGTTGTATCCGTGGGATCAACTGCTGCAAACGCTGGGCGCATCGGGCGATGCCTACAGCGGCAGTCCGTTTGTGCAGATCTTCGCGTTGATCGGCAGCGACACCGCCGCGCAGATCCTCAATTTCGTGGTGCTCACCGCCGCGTTGTCGGTCTACAACAGCGGCGTGTACTGCAACAGCCGCATGCTCTACGGCCTGGCCGAGCAGGGCGACGCCCCGAAGGCGCTGATGAAGCTGAACAAACAGGGCGTACCGTTACGGGCGCTGGGCGTATCGGCGCTGATCACGATGTTGTCGGTGCTGGTCAACTATGTCGCCCCGCATGAAGCGCTTGAGTTGTTGTTCGCCCTGGTGGTCGCTTCGCTGATGATCAACTGGGCGCTGATCAGCCTGACGCACCTGAAGTTTCGCAAGGCCATGGGCCAACGCGGCATCGTGCCGGGGTTCAAGTCGTTCTGGTTTCCCTTCAGCAACTACCTGTGCCTGGCGTTCATGGCCGTGATCATCTACGTGATGTGGATGATTCCGGGGATACGCGCCTCGGTCTTCGCCATCCCGGTCTGGGTGCTGATCATCTACCTGTTCTATCGGGTGCGGATGGCCAGGCATCGGAACTTGCCAGTGGCTCAATAACCGCCAGAAAACGCCCCGGTACGATGAATACCGGGGCGTTTTTTTATTGCCTGCGACAGATGTCCGAGCGTTTATGGACACCTCGATGTCGAGCACAGACAACTGACACCCCGGCAGGCCCTATAGGGTGCGACTTCAGCTCTCCCCCAACGCCGGAGTCATCATGACCGCACCGATTACCGTTCTTCGCGACACCCATCCGCTGCCCGTACTCGACGCCTGCAAATGGGAAAAACTCGAAGGCGACCCGCACACCGTCAACCTCAACGCCTACACCAGCGAAGATGGCAGCAAGATCATGGGCACCTGGATCTGCACGCCGGGCAAGTGGTACGTGGAATACGTGAAGTGGGAATACTGCGACTTCCGCGAGGGCTACTGCATCATCACCCCGGAAGGAAAAGAGCCGATCCACCTGCGTGCCGGCGACATCTTTGTCATTGAACCGGGGATGAAAGGCACCTGGGAAGTGGTGGAAACCGTGCGCAAGTATTTCGTGTTTGCCTGATGCAAAAAAACCGGGGAATCACCCGACGTGATTTCCCGGTCAATGTATTCCCTGTGGGAGCGAGCCTG
>NZ_AKJF01000021.1 GCF_000282475.1 Pseudomonas sp. GM78 | reverse complement strand
GGCCGCCGGCTCGCCGCCATTGCCGGTTCCTGAGCCCGGTGCTGCACCCATTGACCTGTACCGCCAGGAAGTCCCGGTGTGGTCTGTGTTGCCACCGGCGGCTGCGCAGCTGGCCCTGACGACACTTGGCACCTTCCATGATCGCCAGGGCGATCAACGCCTGCTGAACGAGACCGGCGCCTTTGGCGCGGGCTGGGGCCGGGTCTACGGGAAAAACTTCGAGCAGACCTGGGCCGGCACCGTCACGCCACGGCTCGACGGCTCGCTCAACGGGTTTCAGGTGGGCAACGATCTGTTCGGTTCGCAAACGTCCGGTGGGCAGACCCAGCGCACCGGTTTCTTCATCGGCCATAGTCGGTTGAAGGGTGATGTCGACGGTTTCAACCAGGGCTTCCAGGACAAACGTGCAGGTAAGGTCGAGTTGCAAGGCGATAGCCTGGGGCTCTACTGGACCCTGGTCGATCCCATGGGCTGGTACGTCGATACCGTGGCAATGTACACCTGGCTGAACGGCGAAAGCCGCTCCGATCGCGGCCTGAAAATCGACAACGATGGCCATGCCGTTACCCTCTCGGCTGAGGCCGGCTACCCCATTGCAGTGGCAGCCAACTGGGTGATCGAACCCCAGGTGCAAATCATCCATCAACAGGTTGATCTGAAAAGTCAGGACGACGGCATTTCCAAGGTGTCGTTCGATTCGGACGCTGCCTGGACCGGCCGGCTCGGCGCCCGGCTCAAGGGGCGCTACAAAATCGCCAACCTGCCGCTGGAACCGTACCTGCGCGTCAACCTGTGGCACACATTATCGGGAACCGACACAGTGAAATTCGACGACAGCACCGAGATCAACACCGAACAACGCACCTCATCGGCGGATATCGGCGTCGGCGCCATCCTGACGGTGGCGCCTGATGTCAGCCTGTACGTCAATACAGATTACAGCAGCAATATCGACAGCAACCCATTGCATGGAATGAGCGGCAACCTGGGAATCAGGGTGAGCTGGTAAGTCCGAGCAAAGGCTCTAGCTCGCGAGTTTTTTGACGTTTCTTCCAATAAACAAGCACTTAGGTATGCGACGTAAATCAGTCACTTATATGATCTGAAATACCCCTACCACTTATCGGCCATTTTCTTGACGCAAGGTCAGGGGTCCTCTTGACTTCACGTTACTACCCCGGAACCACCATCAGGACCAACCGTTAACCACCCGTAAAAACGGGCAGGAGTCGGCTTGCCCTAATTCTTCGGTCGCCCCTCACTCGGGGTAGGAGAGACGCCAAAGCGAGATACCGCATGCGATTGCAAGGTAGACCTCCATGAAAACTTCATTCACCCCTCAAGAGATCCGGATTAGTGTTTGCACCGTTTCAAGTACATTGCTGTTGTGTTCATCCATGGAAGTGCAGGCTTCCCCCGCCGAGGAAGAAACCACCCCCTGGTATCGCCAGGACATCCCGACGCTCACCCTGCCTGCACCGACCACCCCTTATCCCGGCCACTTCAGCCCGATTGCCGATATACGCAGTTCAAGCCTGACCGTCGCAGAGGCTGCGCCCGGGGCCTGGGATCAACTGTATGGCCAGGCCTCGCGCCAGGCGCAAACCGATGCCCTCGCCCAGGGTTTTTCCATTCCCGGCTCCGGCGAGCAAAAAAGCCCGGCGCTCCTGACCCTGCAAAGCAATAACGGCCACACCCAACGGGTCGGCCTGATCGGCGGTACCGCCGAGTTCCATGGCACCGGCAACGGCCTGCTGACCAATCGCGCGCAATCGGACCCGCGCAACGACACCCTCAACCTGCAAGGGCAGAGCCTCGGCGCCTACTGGAGCCTGACCGGCCCGCAAGGCTGGCACGTCGATCTGTCGGCCAGTGGGGGTCGCGTCAACGGGTTCAGTCGCAATGAGCAAGGCGCGAGGCAAGCCACCGAAGGCAGCGCGGTGACCCTCTCGGTCGAAGGCGGATTCCCGATTGGCATCAGTGAAAACTGGGTGGTCGAACCCCAGGCGCAATTGATCAATCAGCGAATCACCCTGGATACGCCCTATGCGGGTTCGGGCAACGCCTCCTCCAGCGAACTCAGCTCCTGGAGCGGCCGGGTCGGTGCCAAGTTGAAAGGTAGCTATGACATCAACGGCCTGCCCGTCGAACCCTATGTGCGAACCAACTTGTGGCACACGGTGTACACCGGCAATACCGTGACCCTCGACCAGGTCGACAAGATCAGCAGCAGCCGATACTCCTCGACGGTCGAACTGGGTCTGGGGTTGGTGGCCAGGGTGACGCCGACCGTGAGCCTGTACGTCAGCGCCGACTACAGCAGCGATGTGGATGACAATGATTTGAATGGGCTGATCGGCAGCCTGGGCGTGCGGATGCGTTGGTGAAAGAAATCTCCGGGCCCTTCGCGGGCAAGCCTGATCGACATACGAATCGGCTTGCCCGCGAAGACGGCTTGAATCAGCCCGCCGGCCGCAACATCAACACCGCCAACGGCGGCAGGTTCAGCACCAGCGACAACGCCTGGCCATGGCTCGGCGTTTGCTCGGTGGTTGCCCCGCCACTGTTGCCATAGTTGGAACCGGCATAGATCGACGAATCGCTGTTGAACACCTCGCTCCACTGCCCGGCAAACGGCACGCCGACCCGATAAGCCTCACGCGGTACCGGCGTGAAGTTGGCGACCACCAGTATCGGCTGGCCGTCCTTGCTCCAGCGCATCCAGGCGTAGACGCTGTTGATCGCATCATCGCCGATCAGCCACTGGAAGCCTTGCGGTACATCGTCCTGTTCGTGCAGGGCCGGTTCTTCGCGATACAGGCGATTGAGGTCGCTCACCAGCTTCTGCACGCCTTTGTGTTCGGAGTACTGCAATAGATACCAATCAAGCTGCTGGTCGTGGTTCCACTCGCGCCATTGGCCGAACTCGCAGCCCATGAACAACAGTTTCTTGCCCGGATGGGCCCACATGAAACTCAGGTAGGCCCGCAGGTTGGCGAATTTCTGCCAGCGGTCGCCGGGCATCTTGTCGATCAGCGAGTGTTTGCCGTGCACCACTTCATCGTGGGAAATCGGCAGGATGAAACGTTCCGACCAGGCATACACCAGGCCGAAACTGAGTTCGTTGTGGTGATGGGCGCGGTACACCGGATCCTGCTGGATGTAGTGCAGCGAATCGTGCATCCAGCCCATGTTCCATTTGTAGGCGAAACCCAGGCCGCCCTGTTGCGTGCCCTGGCTGACACCGGGCCAGGCGGTGGACTCTTCGGCGATCACCAGCGCCCCGGGGGCTTCCAGCGCGACGACGTCGTTAAGGTGACGCAGGAAGTCGATGGCTTCGAGGTTCTCCCGGCCGCCATGGCGGTTGGGCACCCACTCGCCGGCCTTGCGCGAGTAGTCGCGGTACAGCATCGAGGCCACCGCATCGACCCGCAGGCCATCGACGTGGAAATGCTTGAGCCAGTGCAGCGCCGACGCCAGCATGTAGCCGTGCACTTCGGTGCGCCCCAGGTTGTAGATCAGGGTGTCCCAGTCCTGGTGGAAGCCTTCCTGAGGGTTGCCGTACTCGTACAGCGCAGTGCCGTCGAACTGGGCCAAACCATGGACGTCGGTGGGAAAATGCGCCGGCACCCAGTCGAGGATCACGCCGATACCCGCCAGGTGGCAATCATTGACGAAGGCGGCGAACTCGTCTCCCGTCCCGTAGCGGGCGCTGGTGGCGAATTGCGAAAGCAATTGATAGCCCCAGGAGCCGCCGAACGGGTGCTCCATGATCGGCATCAGCTCGATGTGGGTGAACCCCAGGTCCTTCACATACGGAATCAGCCGCTCAGCCAGCTCCGGCCAGGTGTATTGCCGGGCCACTTCACCCAGGTCGTCCAGCTCGCACTGCCAGGAACCGGCGTGCAATTCGTAGATCGACAACGGTGCCGTCGGGCGCTGGCGCTCGCCGCGCGACAGCATCCAGTCCTGATCCTGCCAGTCGATCCGTAAAGGCGGGGCGACTTTCGAGGCGGTATCCGGTGGCAAGCTGGTGGCCAGCGCCATGGGGTCGGCCTTGAGCGGCAGGATCCCTTCCTTGCCGAGGATTTCGTATTTGTAGGCCTCCCCTGCCTGCAGGCGCGGGATGAACAGTTCCCAGACACCGGTGGGGTGGCGCAGGCGCATCGGGTGGCGACGACCGTCCCAGACGTTGAAGTCACCCACCACCGACACCCGCCGGGCATTCGGTGCCCACACGGCAAAGCGCACGCCATCGACACCGTCGACGGTCTTCAACTGGGCGCCCAGGGCGCTGCTGAGATCGCGGTGATTGCCTTCGGCGAACAGGTACAAATCCATGTCACCGAGCAGCGGGCCAAAACTGTAGGGGTCTTCGGCAATTTGTTCGCCACCGGCCCAGCGGGTGCGCAACAGATACGGCTGTGCCCGCTGGAAATGCCCGACGAACAGCCCTGGGGTCTGGGTCGCTTCCAGGGTGCCCAGCTCCTCCCCGGTTGCCTTGTCCACTACCTGCACGCTCAAGGCGCCGGGCAGATAAGCGCGGATGAATTGTCCGCCGGCACCATCGCCGTGGGGGCCAAGAATGGCAAAGGGATCGCGATGCTCGGCCCGCACCAGCGCATCGATATCCCGCGCCCTGGGAAGCAGCGCTTCACTGTGATGATGACCCTGTTCCTTGTTCGAGAAACTCATGACTACTCTCCACCAAGATCGGAAAAGGGTTTAAGCCCACTCAATAATCCATATAAACCGTGCAACGGCACGGGCAGCCAGCCGGGGCGATTTTCCGCCTCGTATGCCACTTCATACGCCGCCTTTTCCAGACCGAACAATGCCAAGGCGGCATCTTCGCCATCCGGATCTTGCCACGCATGGCCAAGCGTAGCTGCCGCCAGCCGATAAGCGTGGATAAATGCCTGTCTTGCCTCACTTAAATAGCGATCGCCGACCCGTTGGCGAGCTTCCTGGGCATTCGCTGTGTTATCAACGTTATGCACGTTGATGGTCATCGCCGCCGCATAGTCGAAAGAACGCAGCACGCCACTGACATCCTTGTACGGGCTGTGCTTGCCTCGACGTTCGGGCAGTGGTCGCGCCGGTTCGCCTTCGAAGTCGATCAGGTAGGCATCGCCCTTGATCACCAGCACCTGGCCGAGGTGCAAGTCACCGTGCACACGGATGCGCAATCCACCAGCGGTCTTTTTGGCCAGCTCCTGGACATGCCCGAGAATGGCCTTTTTGTTCTCCAGTAAACGGCTGACCAGGGTTTTGTCCGCCGGGTTCAGTTCATCTTGATGCTGCTTGAGCAACTTCAATGCATGCTCGATTTGTGCCACGACGTCCTTGCCCGTCGCCGATGCATCCTTTTGCGTGGTGATGTGCGGATCAAAGTCAGGGTTTTCGCTGGCAGCCGCCAGCACCTGATGCATTTCACCCAGACGCTGGCCGAGCATGGCGGCGAAATCCTTCAACTCGCCCAGCGCGTTGTAGTGCTGTTCCTGCTCGGACATGGCGTCCGCGAGTTCGTCGCGCAATGCCCGCTCCAGGTTGTTCTGAGTCCACTCCCAGGCATCGCCCTGATTACTCAAGTAGCCCTGGGCGATCATCAGCAGGTTGTCCTCGCCCGTCGCATCCCGCCGCACCACCGCCCCCAACAGCGGCGAGATATTGCCGAAACCGGCAGCGGTCAGGTAGGCGCTCATTTCCAGTTCCGGGTGCACGCCCGAGGCGACCTTGCGGATCAGTTTCAACACCAGGCTGTTGCCGACCACCACCGAACTGTTGGATTGCTCGGCGGACAGGTAACGCACTGCCGACTCCGCCGTCAGGCCCAGTTTGGCCAGCTCGGCCGTGGGTTCGAAACGGATCTCGCCGCCATCGGACGGCAACACCGTGTGGTTGTGCATGCCTTGCAACACCGCACGGATGAAGTTTTCCAGGCTGAAGGCATCCGTGATCAAGCCGACCTGCGGGCCACGGCGCACCCGCGACAGGGCCAATTGCTGGGGCAATGCCGTGCCGACCTGGTCTTCGGCGATGAAGCCGAACGGCAGTTGGTAGCGGCTGGTCTGGCCGCCGCCGGTGACTTCGATTTCACTCAGCAACACCGGATGCTGCGCATCGCCAAATCGCACACCGTAGGCCAGGTTGACCTGTTCGATGGCCGCGTCCTTGCCGGCGAACCAACGGCGATTCTGCAGCCAGTTCGGCAGGATGCCCTGCTCCAATGTGGTGCGTGATGGCGCTTCGAGCAGTTCTTCCATGCGCTTTTTCAGTACAAGCGTGGTGAAGTCCGGCAGGCTTTGCGCCGGTTCCACGTGCCAGCTCGGCATCTGGTTTTCCGCGGCGAGGCCGAACCAGTAGAAACCGTAGGGCGCCAGGGTCAGGAGGAAACTCAATTGGCCAATGGGTGGAAAGGCGTTACCGCCGAGCATCTCCACGGGCACCATGCCGACGTACGCCGACAGGTCCAGCTCCACGGCCTGGGCGCTGCGCGAAACGTTGGCCACGCATAGAATGATCTCGTGCTTGCCATCAGGGCCGGTGTATTCGCGGGTATAGGCCAGCACCCGGCGATTGGTCGGCGAGAGCATTTTCAAGCTGCCGCGACCGAATGCCTTGGACTGCTTGCGCACCGTCAACATGCGCCGGGTCCAGTTCAACAGCGAATGCGGATCGCCGGCCTGGGTCTCGACATTCACCGACAGATAGCCGTATTGCGGGTCCATGATCGGTGGCAGCACCAGGCTGGCCGGGTCGGCGCGGGAAAACCCGCCGTTGCGGTCGATCGACCACTGCATCGGCGTGCGCACACCGTCGCGATCGCCGAGGTAGATGTTGTCGCCCATGCCGATCTCGTCACCGTAGTACAAGGTCGGCGTGCCAGGCATCGACAGCAACAGGCTGTTGAGCAGCTCCACGCGCCGGCGATCACGCTCCATCAGCGGCGCCAGTCGGCGGCGAATCCCCAGGTTGATCCGCGCCCGGCGGTCGGCCGCATAGTAGTTCCACAGGTAGTCACGTTCCTTGTCGGTGACCATCTCCAGGGTCAGTTCATCGTGGTTGCGCAGGAAAATCGCCCACTGGCAATTGGCCGGGATCTCCGGGGTCTGGCGCAAGATGTCGGTGATCGGAAAACGGTCTTCCTGGGCCAGCGCCATGTACATGCGCGGCATCAACGGGAAGTGGAACGCCATGTGGCATTCGTCGCCGTTCAAGCCCTTTTTGTCGGTGTCGCCGAAGTACAGCTGGGTGTCCTCCGGCCATTGATTGGCCTCGGCCAGCAGCATGCGGTCCGGGTAATGGGCGTCGATTTCGGCGCGGATCTGCTTGAGGACGTCGTGGGTCTCCGGCAGGTTCTCGTTGTTGGTGCCGTCGCGCTCGATCAGGTACGGGATGGCATCGAGGCGCAACCCGTCGATGCCCATGTCGAGCCAGTAGCGCATCACCGACAGCACCGCTTTCATCACCTGCGGGTTGTCGAAATTAAGATCCGGCTGGTGCGAGTAGAAGCGGTGCCAGAAGTATTGGCCGGCCACCGGGTCCCAGGTCCAGTTGGATTTTTCGGTGTCGAGAAAGATGATGCGAGTGCCGTCGTATTTTTGATCGTCATCGGACCACACATAGAAATCCCGCGCGGCCGAACCTTTCTTGGCCTTGCGTGCGCGCTGGAACCAGGCGTGCTGGTCGGAGGTGTGATTGATGACCAGTTCGGTGATCACCCGCAAACCACGCTTGTGCGCTTCGGCGATGAAGCGCTTGGCGTCGGCCATGGTTCCGTAGTCGCTGTGCACGCCGCGGTATTCGGCGATGTCGTAGCCATCGTCGCGGCGTGGCGAGGGGTAGAACGGCAACAGCCAGATGGTATTGACGCCCAGGTCGGCAATGTAGTCGAGCTTGGCGATCAGGCCGGGAAAGTCGCCGATACCGTCGTTATTGGAGTCGAAATAGGATTTGACGTGAACTTGGTAGATGACCGCGTCCTTGTACCAGAGCGGGTCCTTGATGAAGGTGGCAGCCTTGGGTTTCTTCGCCATTTGAAACTCCTGTTGAATTCGAGGCCGATTCCCCTGTGGGAGCGACGGTGCGACGATTCGACCTGCTCGCGATGGCGATTTATCTGACGCATTGATGTTGGATGTGCCGACGTCATCGCGAGCAGGCTCGCTCCCACAGGTTTCGCGTCTTAGGGGGTAATTCGCCAGATCCCGAACGGCTGATACGCAGGATCAATGCGCATGAACTGGTGCTTGCCATGCCAGGTCCAGCGATGGCCGTTCATCAAGTCTTCGCCCTGGGTGCTGGCATCGTCCGGCAAGCCCATCTCCCACAGCGGCAACTCGAAATTCGCCTCCTGGACGTTGTGCGGATCAAGGTTGACCGCCACCAGAATGAAATTGCTGCCGTCGGGGCTGCGCTTGCCGAAATACAGGATGTTGTCATTCCAGGCGTTATACACCTTGAGGCCCAGATGCGAGTGCAGCGCCGGGTTTTGCCGGCGGATGCGGTTGAGCTGGGCGATCTCGGCAATGATGTTGCCGGGGGCATTGAAGTCCCTGGGGCGGATCTCGTACTTCTCGGAATCGAGGTATTCCTCCTTGCCCGGCACGGGCGCCGATTCGCACAACTCGAACCCTGAATACATGCCCCACAGCCCCGAGCCCATGGTCGCCAATGCCGCGCGGATCAGAAAACCGGGGCGACCGGATTCATGCAGGAACGCCGGGTTGATATCAGGTGTATTGACGAAGAAGTTCGGCCGGTAGCATTCGCGCCACGGCGATTCGTTGAGTTCGGTGAAGTAGGTTGCCAACTCCGCCTTGGTGTTGCGCCAGGTGAAGTAGGTGTAGCTCTGGGAGTAACCGACCTTGCCCAGCCGCGCCATCATTGCCGGTGTGGTAAAGGCTTCGGCGAGGAAAATCACCTCCGGATACAGCGCGCGAACGTCGGCGATCAGCCACTGCCAGAATGGAAGCGGCTTGGTGTGCGGGTTGTCGACGCGAAAGATCTTAACGCCTTCCTGCACCCAGCCAACCACTATGTCACGCAGTTCGACCCACAGGCTGGGAATCGCCTCGACGGCATAGAAGTCGACATTGACGATGTCCTGGTATTTTTTCGGCGGATTCTCGGCGTATTTGATCGTGCCGTCCGGCCGCCAGTTGAACCATCCGGGGTGCTGCTTGAGCCAAGGATGGTCCTGGGAACACTGGATGGCAAAATCGAGGGCGATCTCCAGGCCGTAATCCGCGGCCGCCGCCACCAGGCGACGAAAGTCTTCGCGGGTGCCCAGCTGCGAGTGAATCGCCTCGTGCCCGCCCTCTTCACTGCCGATGGCGTACGGGCTGCCTGGATCGTCGGGACCGGCGGTAAGTGAGTTGTTCGGGCCTTTGCGATAACTGCGGCCGATCGGGTGGATCGGCGGGAAGTACAAGACGTCGAAGCCCATGTCCTGGATCATCGCCAGCCGTGAATGCACGTCGTTGAAAGTGCCATGGCGCGCTGGATCGTCGGTGATCGAGCGCGGGAACAGTTCATACCAACTGGCGAACTGTGCCAGTTCTCGCTCAACATCGACCGGGTACTCGGGGCTCAGGCTCAGGTAGGCACGATGATCGGCCTGTGCCATCAACTCGGTGCTACGCGGGTGCAGAAACAGTGCAACCTGCTCGGTTTCGAGCAATCCCGACAGTTCGTGGTGCAACGCGGCCAATTGCTCGCTCAGCTGACCTTCGGCGCGTTCGGCGGCTTGCTGGACGTGCAGGCGACCTTCCTGCAGTTCAAGACTGACCGAAACGGCGGCGAGGTGTTTTTTTTCCAGTTCGTAACAAAAGCTGGCGAATTGATCGATCCAGGCCTCGATGCAGAACACATAGCGGCCCTGGCTCTGCACCCGAAAGCGGCCTTGCCAGCCATTGTTGCCCAGATCGGCCATGACCTCGCTTTGCCAGACCTCATCGCCCTCGGCCTGCCAGCGCACTCGTACCGCCAGCTTGTCGTGACCGTCGGCGAACACCTTGCTGGTCACCACCACGTCCTGCCCCACCACGGCCTTGACCGCAAACTGGCCACCTTCAAGGGTCGGCAGGGTGTTTTCGATCACGATTCGCGGCAGCAGCAAGGCCTGGGAAAGTGGCATGTGCGGGTTGTAGCTCAGTTCAGTCGGTTTTTCAGCCGTCATCGAGCATCACTCCTTTACGCCCCATGGACGCTCTTGTGTCTGATTGTCATCGCGCCGGGCGATTGCCCCTGCAATGAACTCACTTAGGTTCCGAGCGCCGGCCGCCGGGAAAAGTTCAGCGCGATCTGCCGGAATCAAATCCTGCGCGCAGTGGTCAACCAACTTAAGCACGACTCACGCCATGTGCCACTGGAGGCATCAACGATGAACAATCCATTCCCCGCCGAAACCCCAGATCCGAACATCGATGACCCGGTGATACCACCCACCGATCCGCAGCCTGTGCCCGAGCAGGAACCGCCAGGCACTAACCCGCCACCCCGGGAAGAGCCGCCAACGACGATGCCACCGGTGATTGTGATCCCTGAATGAAGACAGTTGAACGTTCCCCTTGCCACGCCGGGGGAACGATCGAAGGAAGAAACCGAATGACCTTTCCTGCAAGTGCGTAGGACCGGTCCTGAATTGGATTTTTTTGCCCCTGCGGCGCTTTACGGAGATCTGCCCAGGGCTTTACATAGCGACTACTTCACCCGCCTTGAGTATGGCCAGCCATGAACGCCCTATTTTTTAACGTCAGCAGATTCACAGAAACAGCGAGCGCACAGGAAAACGCGCTCAACCGTGAACCTATCGTCGACGGCTGGCCACACTTTGAAAATCTTCAACTACGAATTTCTCTGCTTCCAAACCGAACGCAGTCTTCAAGAGGACACTAGAAGCTCAATACTCAAGGAGCTGGAGAATCATTTACTACAGCGGGACTTCGACTACAGCCAGCATGAGCTCCCCGACTGTAGGAGCGAGCATGCTCGCGATAGGCGTGAACGAAAACGCTGGTAGCCTGACACCCCGAGGCGTTCTCTAATTTTTCGTCGGAACGCCGCCCGGAGCCGGCTCGTTCCTACAGTTGGTCTTTGTCTTTCTCCAGCATCTTCACGATACTGGGCATCACGCCAAGAATCAGCAACGCCAGCAACGTACTCAACACCGCCGTCGCCTCCCTCCCCAACCCGGCAGACACTCCAATGGCGGCGGTCATCCACAGACCGGCGGCGGTGGTCAGGCCCTTGACGTGGCCCTCATCGCCTTCCTGGTTTTTCAGGATGGTGCCGGCACCGAGGAAGCCGATCCCGGCAATCACGCCTTGAACCACCCTGCTCATGGCGTCGGCCTGGGAGCCGGACATCTGCGGCACGAGCACGAACAGCGCCGCGCCAAGTGCCACCAACATGTGGGTGCGCACCCCCGCTGCCTTGCCCTTGTGCTCGCGCTCGAAACCGAGAATGCCGCCCAGTACCGCAGCCATCAGCAGGCGCACCGTGATTCGGGTCAATTGCGAGGCATCGCCGATGTCGGCGAATTCGGCTTGCAGGGTCACCCAGACTTCATGCCACCAGGCGTTCATGGCGCGCTCCCTCGTAAAGAGCCTTGCAACGGGTCATGGAAGATGGACCGCACCGACCATTAATCAGTTGCACAGAACGATGGTCGGTGCCCGGAGCCTAACGCTTCATCAGTCCTGGAAATCAAGGATCACGTCATGACCGTACGCATCGAGAACCAGACCTGCTTCTTTACTACCGAAAGCGGCGAGGAAATTCGCCTGTGTCCCGATGTGACCATCATCACCGATGACGTTAAAGCCATGTCGGCGGTCGACCTCGAAGGACAGCGTATCTACATCACCGAAGCAGAAGCCGACGCATTGACCGTAGCAGGTGCGGTGGACGGTCGCCGGCATTTGAAGGCCACCGACAGTGGTTCGGTGATTTGACTGACCAGGATCAACACCCCCTCCGAAACGTCTGATACTGGCGCCCGGCCCTGCCGCGACAGGTGCTTCAACTTGTCGCAGGCGGGCTAAGCGCGCCCATCTGATCCGGTTTTTAAAGCAATACCTGAGTCTGTTATGCAAACAGATCGCCGCTCATAGTGCTCGTGCCTGATGGAGGCTGATGAGCGAAAGACCATGAGCGATAGAATCCCCGTCCGAACCCTGGAAAGCGCCCCCGTAGTCAAGACTTTCGAGCCTTCGCGTCCAAAGATGAAGGCCAAGTCCAGCGACAACCTGATCCACACCCGTAGCTTCACCGGCCTGTTCCGGTCCCTGCGCATCAGCGGCGCGGGTTTCCTGTTCCTGTTGTTCTTTGGCACCGTGTGGTTGAACTGGGGTGGCCGCCAGGCGGTGCTCTGGGATCTTTCCGAGAGCAAATTCCACATTTTTGGCGCGACGTTCTGGCCGCAGGATTTCATCCTGCTCTCGGCACTGCTGATCATTGCCGCGTTCGGCCTGTTCGCGATCACCGTGTTCGCCGGTCGCGTCTGGTGCGGCTACACCTGCCCGCAGAGCTCCTGGACCTGGATCTTCATGTGGTGCGAGAAGATCACCGAAGGCGAGCGAAACCAACGGATCAAACTGCAAGCGGCGCCCTGGGGGCTGAACAAACTGCTGCGCCGTTCTGCCAAGCACACCTTGTGGCTGGCCATCAGCCTGCTGACCGGCCTGACCTTCG
Organism: Pseudomonas sp. GM78; assembly: GCF_000282475.1. Classification (GTDB taxonomy): domain Bacteria; phylum Pseudomonadota; class Gammaproteobacteria; order Pseudomonadales; family Pseudomonadaceae; genus Aquipseudomonas. Next base: position 60,026 of record NZ_AKJF01000021.1, on the reverse strand, counting down.
TCGGCTATTTCACGCCAATCCGCCCGCTGGCCGAAGAGCTGCTGACCTGGCAAATGGGCGGCGTCAGCCTGTTCTGGGTGCTGTTCTTCACCGGTGCCACCTACATTAACGCCGGCTGGCTGCGTGAGGCGGTGTGCATGCACATGTGCCCCTATGCGCGATTCCAGAGCGTGATGTTCGACAAGGATACCCTGACCATTTCCTACGACGTGGCCCGAGGCGAGCACCGTGGCCCGCGCAAGCGCGAGGTCAAGCCAGCCGAGGTCGGCCTGGGTGACTGCATTGATTGCCAGCTCTGCGTGCAGGTCTGCCCCACCGGCATCGACATTCGCGACGGCTTGCAGATGGAATGCATCGGTTGCGCGGCGTGCATCGACGCCTGTGATTCGATCATGGACAAGATGGGCTACGAGCGCGGGCTGATCAGCTATACCTCGGAGCACCAGTTGCAAGGCGGCAAGACCCACCTGTTGCGGCCACGGTTGATCGGCTACACCGCTGTTCTGCTGGTGATGATCGCTGCGCTGGTCTTCGCACTGATGGAGCGGCCGATGGTGTCGCTGGACGTGAGCAAGGACCGCGGCCTGTTCCGCGAGAACAATCTGGGGCAGATCGAAAACATCTATAGCCTCAAGGTCATCAACAAGACCCAGCAACGCCAGGACTATCGCCTGGCGCTAGTGGATGGCGATGGCTTCCAGCTGCATGGCAAGACTGAGCTTAGCTTGGCACCCGGCGAGATTGTCGATCTGCCGGTGTCGGTGGCGATGACCACGGAGCGGCCGGCCAGCAGCTCGCAGAGCATCAGTTTCAGGATCGTCGACAGCGATGAGCCGGGCATCTTCAGCGTGGCCAAGAGCCGGTTTGTTGCGCCGATGAACCGTTAAGGCTTTAGACTGCGGTGCTTCTATCGCGGGCAAGCCCGCTCCCACAGGTACTGCATCGTCCATGTGGGAGCTGGCGGCTTGCCAGCGATGAAATCGCCACCGATTTCCCAGACTGACTGCACCGGGACTTAGATGAAACGCTACGAAAAATTCGCCGATGATATCGCTGAACTGATCCGCACCGGCGTCCTCGGGCCCGGCCAGCGCGTGCCGTCGGTGCGCTACGCCAGCCAGACCCATGGGGTCAGCCCTTCCACGGTGTTCCAGGCGTACTACTTGCTCGAGCGTCGCGGCCTGATTCGCGCCCGGCCACGCTCCGGCTACTTTGTCAACGCCCATGCACCCCGGCCGTTTTCCGAGCCGGTGATCAGCAGCCAGGTCAACGAATCCACCGAAGTCGACGTCAGCGAACTGGTGTTCTCGGTCCTCGAATCGATCAAGGACCCGAACACCGTAGCCTTCGGTTCGGCATTCCCCAGCCCGACCCTGTTTCCGCTGCAACGCCTGTCCCGCTCCCTGGCCAGCGCTGCCCGGGACATGGACCCGCGCATGGTGGTCACCGACATGTCGCCGGGCAACCCGCAACTGCGCCGGCAAATTGCCCTGCGCTACATGGTTGGCGGCTTGATGCTGCCCATGGAAGAGTTGTTGATCACCAACGGCGCGCTGGAAGCCCTGAACCTGTGCCTGCAAGCCGTGACCCAACCCGGCGACCTGGTGGCCATCGAGGCCCCGGCGTTCTACGCCTGCCTGCAAGTACTGGAACGTTTGAAACTCAAGGCCGTGGAAATCCCCGTGCACCCGCGCGACGGCATCGACCTCGGTGTGCTCGCGCAAACCCTGGAACGCCACCCGATCAAGGCGTGCTGGTGCATGACCAGTTTCCAGAACCCCATGGGCGCGACCATGCCCGAATCGAAAAAACGCGAACTGGTGGAATTGCTGCGCGTCCATCAAGTGCCATTGATCGAAGACGACGTCTACGCCGAACTCTATTACGGCCAACAGGCGCCGAAACCGGCGAAAGCGTTCGATACCGAAGGGTTGGTAATGCACTGTGGTTCTTTCGCCAAGAGCCTGGCCCCGGGTTACCGCATTGGCTGGGTCGCCGCCGGGCGCTATGCGCAGAAGATCGAGCGGCTCAAACTCATGACCTCCCTTTGCGCATCGATGCCGGCCCAGGCAGCCATTGCCGACTACCTGCAACACGGCGGTTACGATCGGCATTTGCGCAGGTTGCGTTACGCCCTGGAGGAACAGCAAAGCGCCATGCTGTCGGCGATTGCGCGCTATTTCCCGGCACAGACCCGCGTCAGCCAACCGGCTGGCGGCTACTTCCTCTGGCTGGAATTACCCGAGCAGATGGATTCGTTGAAGTTGTTCCAGATGGCGTTGGCGCAAGGGATCAGCATTGCCCCGGGGCCGATTTTTTCGCCCACGCAGCGTTTCAGGAATTGTATCCGGTTGAATTATGGCAGCCCTTGGGATGAGGCGGCGGAGAAGGCGATGGAGACGTTGGGGCGGATTGTAAGATCCTTCTAAAAGCAAAGATCGCAGCCTGCGGCAGCTCCTACAGGGAAATGCAATCCCATGTAGGAGCTGCCGCAGGCTGCGATCTTTTGATCTTGATGTTTACCGGCCGCCGCCAAGATCGACAAAGGTCCCCGTCGCATAAGACGCCTTGTCCGACAACAACCACACAATCGCCTCCGCCACCTCATCCGGCCGCCCGCCGCGGGCCATCGGTATCGCCGACTCCAGCTTGCTGACCCGATCCGGATCGCCGCTCAGGGCGTGGAAATCGGTGTAGATGTAGCCCGGACGGACGGCGTTCACCCGGATCCCCTCACCCGCCACTTCCTTGGACAGGCCGATGGTGAAGGTATCGAGCGCGCCCTTGGAGGCTGCGTAATCGACGTACTCGTTGGGTGAGCCCAAACGCGCGGCGACCGAGGAGACGTTGACAATGCTGCCGCCCTGCCCGCCGTGCTTGGGCGACATGCGCAAGATGGCGTGCTTGGCGCAGAGGACTGGCGCCAACACGTTGGTCTTGAGGATTTTGAGGATGCGGAATTCGGACATTTCGTCGACCCGGGATTTTTGCCCCACGGTGCCGGCGTTGTTCACCAGCGCCGTGACCCGCCCCAGCTCGCTGTCCACCCGGTTGAACAAGGCGATGACTTCGTCTTCGATGCTGACGTCGGCGCGCACGGCGATGGCTTGGGCACCCAAGGCGCGGACCTGGTCCAGCACCGTGTGCGCCGCCTGCTCATCGGCCTGGTAGTTGATGCAGATCCGATAGCCCTGTTTGGCGGCCAACAGCGCTGTAGCGGCACCAATGCCACGACTGGCACCAGTGATGACGATGACTTTGTCCATGCAAGCATTCCCCCTTTCAAGCCTATGCAGTCGGGGGGAAGAATAACCGCCATTTGCGGATTTTGCATGGCACCGTCATCGGCCCGGCCAGATCAGGCCAGTTCCAATTGCTCGCTGCGGTGGATTTCCTTCATGAAGCGTTCGGCCGGCAACGGGTGCCCCAGCAGGTAGCCCTGCAGCGAATCACAACCGAGTTGGGTCAGGAAGTCCTGCTGCGAGCCCGTTTCCACGCCTTCGGCGACGATCCGCAAGCCCAGCGCCTGACCGAGGGCGACAATGGCCGAAACGATGGCGGCGTCATCGCTGTCACGTTCCAGGTCGCGGACGAAACCGCGGTCGATCTTCAGCTCGTTGGCCGGCAGGCGCTTGAGGTACATCAAGCTCGAGTAGCCGGTACCAAAGTCGTCGATGGACAGGTCAACGCCCATGTCCGACAGCTCCTGTAGCACCGTCATGCTGGCATCGGCATCGCTCATGGCGGTGGTCTCGGTGATTTCCAGGGTCAGGCTGTTGGCCGGCAAATGGTGGGTGGCCAGCGCCTTGGCGACACTCTGCACCAGGCCCACATGGCAAAATTGCAAGGCCGAGAGGTTCACCGCGATGCGCCAACCGGTGTAGCCGAGCACGTACCATTCGCGCATCTGGCGGCAGGCTTCGTTGAGAACCCATTCGCCGATGGGAATGATCAGTCCGGTCTTCTCCGCCAGTTCAATGAACTTGTCCGGCAGCAGCATGCCCTGGGTCGGATGCTCCCAGCGCAACAACGCTTCGGCCCCCACCGGACGGCCGTTGTGGGCATCGAATTTGGGCTGGTAGTGCAGGCTGAACTCGTTCTGGTCCACGGCATTGCGCAGGTCTTGCAGCAATTGCAGCTGCTTGCGCGCGTTGCTGTTCATCGAGGCATCGAAGAAGCTGTAGCCGTTCTTGCCCGTGCCCTTGGCGTGGTACATCGCCGCATCGGCGTTCATCAGCAATTCGTGAGCGGTCTGGCCATTGCCCGGATACAGGGCGATGCCGACGCTGGCGGAGATCTGCAGATCATGCTCGGCCACCCGGAATGCACGGGCGATCAAGCTCACCTGGCGGGCGGCGAGGTTCATCGCGTCGTCCGGCTCGCTCAATTGCACCAGCAGCACGAACTCGTCGCCACCGATGCGCGCCAGGGTGTCCTGGCCGCGCAGGTCTTCACGCAGGCGCAGGCTGACTTCGCGCAGCAACTGGTCGCCCATATGGTGACCGAAGGCGTCATTGACCGGCTTGAAGCCATCGAGATCGATGAACATCAATGCCAGGCAACCGCCCTCATTGTCGACCCTGGAAATGCCCTGATCGATGCGGTCGGCCAGCAACACCCGATTTGGCAGGCCGGTCAGGGTGTCGTGCAAGGCCAGCTGGGTGAGTTCGCGGTTGGCTTCGGTCAGCGACTGGGCAAGGCTGGCGGTTCGTGCTTCCAGGCGCGCATCGAGGATCGAGGTCAGCAAGGCGATGCTCAATACCGCCAGGGTGGTGATCAGTACCAGGTTGTCGAGGCCGTTGCCGCTCAGGCCATTGCCCGCTGCGCCGCAAAAACTGCCTTCGGGAAATTGCGCGGCGGCCATGCCGGTGTAGTGCATGCCGACGATGGCAATGCCCATGATCACCGCCGCGCCACCGCGGATCAGACGGACATAAGGCGTGTGCTGGCGCAGGCGGAACGCAATCCACAGTGCAGCGCCGGAGGCACCGACCGCGATCAGCAACGAGGCGCTGAACAGCGTCGGGTCATAGTCGATGCCCGGCTGCATGCGCATGGCCGCCATGCCGGTGTAATGCATGGCACTGATGCCGGCGCCCATGACCAGCGCACCGAACGCCAGCTGCCAGGCCGGTAACTGTGCCTGACTGACCAGCCACAGGGCGAAGCCGCATGACAGGATGCCGATCAACAGCGACAGCAAGGTGATAGAGAGGTCGTACCCCAGATCGATGGGCAGCTTGAAGGCGAGCATGCCGATGAAATGCATCGACCATACACCGATACCCATGGCGAACGCGCCGCCCGCCGTCCAGCAATGCACCGCCCGGCCCTTGGCCGTGGCAATGCGCCCGGTCAGGTCCAGTGCAGTGTATGACGCAAGAATTGCCACACAGAGCGAAATGATGACCAGCGTTGGGGAATAACTACCGATGAGCATGGAAGTGTCTCGCAATCACCCCCGTACTGCTTCCATTCTCGGAGGTGTAAATCCGGCCGATTGTACTGATTCCAAATGAGAACGCACTCACAAAATGAGCAAAATGCCAGCAAGGCGATGAAACGCTTGTTTTAAGGTTTTACATTAACTCTATCAAAGCGAATCTGAACCTGTAGGAGCGAGCCCGCTCGCGATGGTCGTCAACGATGACGCGGGCATCCAGACAATCCGCGTTATCGTTGACGTCCATCGCGAGCAGGCTCGCTCCTACAATGAGGCACGTTGATCAGGGGTTAGCTGCCCGTCCCAGCCGCCACCCAGCGCCGCAATCAACTGGACACTGGCGATCAGGCGGCTCTGCAACAGGTCGAGGGTACTGCGTTCATTGTTCAATGCCGCGGCCTGGACCACCACCACATCGAGGTAGGCGATCACCCCCGCCTTGTACTGGTTCTCGGTCAGGCGCAACGATTCGCGGGCCGCGTCCAGCGCCTGTTGGCGCACCACGGCTTCGTCCTGCAGCACCTTGAGCTGGACCAGAAAGTTCTCCACCTCGCGGAAACCGTCGAGTACGGTCTGACGGTATTTGGCCACGGTTTCGTCGTAAGCCGCTTCGCTGCGGTCCACTTCCGCCGACCGCTGACCGCCGTCGAACAAGGTCATGCCCAGTTGCGGGCCGACCGACCAGAAGCGGTTCGGCAGGCTGAACAAGTCTTTCGACGTGCTGCTGCTGTAGCCGCCGTTCAGGTTCAGGGTCAGGTCCGGGTAATAAGCGGCCTTGGCCACGCCGATGTTGGCGTTCGCGGCGATGACCGAGCGTTCCGCCGAGGCGATGTCCGGTCGGCGTTCCAGCAGTTGCGAAGGCAGGCTCAGTGGCACATCAGGCAAGGCAGGGATGCTCTGGGTTTCCGCCAGGCTGAATTCGGCCGGCGGCAGGCCGATCAGCACGGCGATGGCGTTTTCCAGTTGGGCACGCTGCCAGATCAGGTCGACCATATCCGCCTCGGTGCCCTTGAGTTGCGTCTGGGCCTGGGCCACCGCGTCCTTGCCGGAAACCCCGGCACGGTACTGGTTTTCAGTCATTTTCAGCGAACGCTGGTAAGCCGCGACGGTCGCTTCCAGCAAGCGTTTCTGCTCGTCCATCACGCGCAATTGCAGGTAGTTCTGCACCAGCTCCGACTGCTGGCTCAGGCGCATCGCCGCCAGATCGGCAAAACTCGCCTGGGCATTGGCGGTGTCGGCTTCGAGGCCGCGGCGCAGTTTGCCCCAGACATCGGCCTCCCAACTGACCCCGGCCTGGGCGGTGTAGGTGTCACGAATACCACTGGACGAACTGGTCAGGCTGGAACTGCTGCTGCCGGTGCCCTGGCTGGAGCGGTTTTTCCCCAGGCTCAGGTCCACCGTCGGAAAAAACGCACCCCGGGCGCTGCGCACCAAGGCTTGGGCCTGGCGGTACTGGGCTTCAGACTGGGCAACGGTCTGGTTGGCGCTGTTGAGTTGCTCGATCAGGCCATTGAGTTGCCGGTCGCCGTACAGCTCCCACCACGCACCGCGGGCGAGGGAATCGCTCGGATTGGCCTGGGTCCAGCCGGCCGCTTCCTTGTACTGCGCAGGGTCTGCGGTTTGCGGGCGCTGGTAATCCGGGCCGACGGCGCAGGCACTGAGCATCGCCACGCACAGCGACAGGCTCAGCAACCGCGACCCTCGGGCGGTAATCAGCGGTGTAGCCAGGTTGAACAGCGAACGGTCAGTCATAGCGGAGTTTCCAGAGCAACGTCGGTACGCACCCCACGCCAATGGTTGAAGCGATGGCGCAGTTTGTCGAGATAGAGGTAAACCACCGGGGTGGTGTAAAGGGTCAGCACCTGGCTGAAGATCAGCCCGCCGATGATGGTCAGGCCCAGCGGCTGGCGCATTTCCGCGCCTTCAGCACGGCTCAGCAATAGCGGCAAGGCGCCAAGGATCGCCGCCAGGGTGGTCATCAGGATCGGCCGCAAACGTTGCAGGCAGGCGTTGCGAATCGATTCCAGCGGCGCCATGCCCTGATGGCGCTCGAGCTGCAACGCCAGGTCGATCATCAGGATGGCGTTTTTCTTCACCACACCGATCAGCAGGAACAAACCGAGCAACGAGATCAGGCTGAACTCACCGCCCAGGGCATAGATCGACAGCAACGCGCCGACCCCCGCCGAAGGCAAGGTCGAAAGAATGGTCAGCGGATGAATGTAGCTTTCATACAGCACGCCCAGCACCAGGTACACCGCCACCAGCGCACCGAGGATCATCCACGGCTGGCTTTTCTGGGTCGCGGCGAAGGCATCGGCGGTGCCGGCCATTTTCGCGATGACCTCTTCCGGCAGGCCCACCGAGGCAATCGCCCGCTCGATGGCGGCACTGCCCTGCTCCACGGTCACGCCTTCGGCCATGTCGAAGGCAATGCTTTCCGAGGCGAACTGGCCTTCATGGCTGACCCGATCGTCTGCCAGGCTGTTCTCGTAATGGGCGATGGTCGACAGCGGAATCCGCGCGCCGTCCGCGGTGATCACCTGCACCTGCTTGAGCGTGATCGGGTCCTGGGCGTACTTGGGATTGACCTCCATCACCACCTGATACTGGTTGAGGCTGTCGTAGATGGTCGAAATCTGCCGCTGGGCGTAGGCGTTGTTGAGCACCGCCGTGACCATGTCCATGTCCACGCCCAGGCGCTTGGCCTGGTCGCGGTCGACGATCAGCGTCACCTGCTGGGCGCCCCGGCCTTCGCGGGCATCGATCGCGGTCAATTCCGGCAGCGCCTTGAGCGCGGTCACCACTTTCGGATACCACTCGCGTAGCGCGCCCAGGTCACCGCTTTGCAGGATGTAGGAATACTGCGACGAGGTCTGTTCGCGACCGCCGCCAAACTGCAGGTCCTGGTCGGCCATCAGCATCAGCTGCGCGCCGGCGACCTTGGGCATTTCCTTGCGCAGGCGTTCGATGACCTTTTGCGCGGAGAGGTTGCGCTCCTTGATCGGCTTGAGGCGTACCAGCATGAACGCGTTGTTGGTGCCGTTGCTGCCACCAATGAAGCCGGCGACGCTTTCCACGGCGTCGTCCTTGAGCACGGCGCGGCGGAAGGCCTCCATTTTCGGTTGCATCACACTGAACGACAAACCGTCATCGCCCCGCACGAAACCGATCAGTTGCCCAGTGTCTTGCTGCGGAAGAAATACTTTAGGAACAACGATATACAGCGCGATATTCACGCCAATTGTCACGAAAAGACTGAACAGCGTCAGGCGCCGGTGACGCAGCACCCAATCGAGGCTGGTGGCGTACTTGCCGACCATCCATTCGTTGGCCCGCTGACTCCAGCGTTGCAGGCGGTTTTCCTGGCCTGGTGTGTGTGGCTTGAGCCAGCGGGCACAGAGCATCGGCGTCAAGGTCAGCGAGACCACCAGCGACACCAAGATGGACGCCGCCAGGGTGATGGAAAATTCGCGGAACAGGCTCTCGATGATCCCGCCCATGAACAGGATCGACAGGAACACCGCCACCAGCGACGCGTTCATCGACAGCAAGGTGAAGCCGACTTCCTGGGCACCGAGGTACGCGGCCTTCATCGGCCGCACACCCGCGTCGATGTGCCGGGAAATGTTCTCCAGCACCACGATGGCATCATCCACCACCAGCCCGGTGGCCAGGATCAAGGCCATCAGCGACAGGTTGTTCAGCGAGAACCCGTATAGGTACATCACGGCAAAGGTGCCAACCAGCGACACCGGCACCGCCAGGGTCGGGATCAGCGACGCACGGAAGTTACCGAGGAACAGGAACACCACCAGGATCACCAGCGCCACGGCGATCAGCAGGGTCATTTCCGCTTCGTGCAGCGTGGCCTTGATCACCGGCGAGCGGTCCATGGCCAGGTTCAGCTTGACGCTGGCCGGCAGCACAGCCTGCAACGCTGGCAATTGGGCCTTGATCTCGTTGACCGTCTCGATGATGTTGGCGCCGGCCTGGCGGTTGATCACCAGCAGTACCGCCGAATCGTTGTTGAAGAAACCGCTGTTGTAGCGGTCCTCGACGCCATCGCTGACCTTGGCCACATCCTTCAGGCGCAGGGCTGCGCCGTCCGCGTAGTGAATGATCAGCGACTCGTAGTCCTTGGCCTTTTCCAGTTGATCGTTGGCTTGCACCTGCCACAGGCGCTGATCGTCTTCGACCGAGCCCTTGGGCCGGCGCACGTTGGCATTGGCAATGGTGTTGCGCACATCGTCCAGGGCCACGCCGTACTGGTTGAGCGCCTGGGGTTCGAGTTCGATGCGCACCGCCGGCAGGGAGCTGCCGCCGATCTGTACTTCGCCCACGCCCTGCACCTGCGACAGGCTCTGGGACAGGATGGTCGAGGCCAGGTCATAGAGCTGGCCTTTTTCCAGCACGTCCGAGGTCAGCGACAGCACCATGATCGGCGCCTGGGACGGGTTGACCTTCTTGTAGGTCGGCATGCTGCGCATGCCGCTGGGCAGCAGGTTGCGCGAGGCATTGATCGCCGCCTGCACTTCCCGCGCCGCGCCGTTGATGTCGCGGTCCAGGTCGAATTGCAGAATGACCCGGGTCGAGCCCTGGCTGGAGCGGCTGCTCATGGTGTTGACCCCGGCGATGGCGCCGAAGGAACGCTCAAGCGGTGTAGCCACCGTCGACGCCATGACCTCGGGGCTGGCGCCGGGCAGACTGGCCTGCACCACGATCACCGGGAAGTCCATTTGCGGCAGCGGTGACACCGGCAACAGGCCGAAGCTGACCCCGCCCAGTAACATGATCGCCAGGCTCAGCAGCATGGTCGCAACCGGGCGCTTGATGAAAGGTCCCGACAGGTTCATGGCTGCTCTACCGCGTCCGCTGGTTCAGGCTTGCGACCCCAGCGTCGACCGAGACGGTCGAAGTACAGGTAGATCACCGGCGTGGTGAACAAGGTCAAAACCTGGCTCAACAGCAGGCCGCCGACCATCACCAGGCCCAGCGGTTGACGCAACTCCGCACCGGAACCGGTGGCCAGCATCAACGGCACCGCGCCGAACAGGGCCGCCAGGGTGGTCATCAGGATCGGCCGGAAACGCAACAGTGCCGCCTGATAGATCGCCGTCTCCGGGTCCACGCCCTGGTTGCGTTCGGCGTCGAGGGCGAAGTCGATCATCATGATCGCGTTCTTCTTCACGATGCCGATCAGCAGGATGATGCCGATGATCGCGATCATCCCCAGGTCATTTCCACTGAGGATCAACGCCAGCAAGGCGCCGACCGCCGCCGAGGGCAAGGTCGACAGAATGGTGATCGGGTGGATGTAGCTCTCGTAGAGCACGCCCAGCACGATGTACATGGTCACCACCGCCGCCAGGATCAGCAGCAAGGTGCTCGACAGCGACGCCTGGAACGCTTCGGCCGCGCCCTGGAACTGGGTCTGCACGCCAATTGGCATGCCGATGTCCTGCTGCACCTGCTCGATGATCTCTACCGCATGCCCCAGCGCCACGCCGGGCGCCAGGTTGAACGACATCATCACCGCCGGAAACTGGCCGATGTGGGTGATCGCCAGTTGCGCCTGGCGCTCTTCGATATGCGCAAGGCTGGACAGGCGCACTTGCCCGCCATCGGTGGTCTTGACGTGGATCTGGTCCAGCGCCTGCGGACCGATCTTCTCGCCGGACTGCGATTGCAGCACCACGCGGTACTGGCTGGCCTGGGTGTAGATGGTGGAAATCTGCCGCTGACCGAAGGCGTCGTACAGCGCGTCGGTAATGTTCGACACCGACACGCCGACCCGCGACGCGGCGTCGCGATCGATCACCAGATAGACCTGCAAGCCTTTGTCCTGCAGGTCGCTGGCAACATCGGTCAGTTCCGGGCGCTGGGCCAGCGCTTCGACCAGGCGCCCGCTCCACAGGCTGAGCAGCTCGGAATCCGGTGACGACATGCTGAACTGGTATTGCGTACGGCTGACCCGATCTTCGATGGTCAGGTCCTGCACCGGTTGCATGAACAGGCGAATGCCGACCAGTTTGTCCAGCTCCGGCTGCAAGCGCGCGATCACTTGCGTCGCGCTCAGGTCGCGGTCGTTGTGGGCTTTGAGGTTGATCAGCAGCCGGCCGCTGTTGAGCGTCGAGTTGTCGCCGTCGACGCCGATGTAGGACGACAGGCTCTCGACCGCCGGATCCGCCAGGATCACCTTGGCCAATTCCTGCTGACGCTCACTCATCGCCGCGAAGGAAATCGACTGCGGTGCCTCGGAAATGCCCTGGATCACCCCGGTGTCCTGCACCGGAAAGAACCCCTTGGGCACCACCATGTACAGGAACACCGTCAACGCCAGGGTACCGATCGCCACCAGTAGCGTCAGCGGTTGATGCTTGAGAACCCACTTTAACTTGCGTCCGTAAGCCGCGATCATCCAATCAATTGCCGCGCCGCTCGCACGATAGAAACGGCCCTGCTCTTCTTCCTTGGGTTCACGCTTGAGCAGCCGCGCGCACATCATCGGGGTCAGGGTCAGGGACACCACCAGGGAAATCAGGATCGCCACCGCGAGGGTGATGGCGAATTCGCGGAACAGCCGCCCCACCACGTCGGCCATGAACAGCAGAGGGATCAGCACCGCAATCAGCGACAGGGTCAGGGAGATCAGGGTGAAACCGATCTGTTTGGCGCCCTTGAGCGCCGCGTTCAACGGGCTGTCGCCCTCTTCGATGAACCGGGAAATGTTCTCCAGCATCACGATCGCATCGTCCACCACGAAGCCGGTGGCGATGGTCAGGGCCATCAGGGTCAGGTTGTTGACCGAAAAGCCCGCGAGGTACATGACACCGAAGGTGCCGATCAACGACAGCGGCACGGCCACCGACGGAATGATCGTGGCACTGGCCCGGCGCAGGAACAGGAAGGTAACCATCACCACCAGGGCGATGGCGATCAGCAATTCGTGCTGTACGTCCGTGACCGAGGCTCGGATGGTCTGGGTGCGGTCGGTCAGCACCGTGACGTCGAGGCCGGCCGGCAGGTTGTCGGTGATGCTCGGCAGCAAGGCCTTGATCCGGTCCACCACTTCGATGACGTTGGCCCCGGGCTGACGCTGGATGTTCAGCAGCACCGCCTGGTTTTCGTTGGCCCAGGCCGCCAGGCGCTCGTTCTCGGCGCCGTCGACGATTTCCGCCACATCTTTAAGCCGCAACGGCGCGCCATTGGCGTAGGCCAGAATCAGGTTGGCGTAGTCCTTGGGCGAGGTCAGTTGATCGTTGGCATCGAGCATCGAGACCCGGGTCGGGCCGTCGAAGTTGCCCTTGGGCTGGTTGACATTGGACGCGCCGATCAGGGTGCGCACGTCCGAAAGGTTCAGGCCATTGGCCGCCAGGGCCTCAGGGTTGACCTTGATCCGCACGGCTTGGCGCTGGCCACCGGCGATGCTGACCATGCCGACGCCGCTGATCTGGGCGATTTTCTGCGCCATGCGGGTGTCGACCAGGTCATTGAGCTTGGGCAACAGCATGGTCTTGGAGGTGATGGCCAGGGTCAGCACCGGGGTGTCGGCCGGGTTGACCTTGTTGTACACCGGCGGTGCCGGCAAATCCTTGGGCAACAGGTTGGTCGCGGCATTGATTGCCGCCTGTACCTGCTGTTCGGCGACGTCCATGTTGATGTCGAGGCTGAAACGCAGGGTCAGCACCGAGGCGCCGCCGGAGCTGGTGGACGCCATCTGGGTCAGGCCGGGCATCTGCCCGAACTGACGCTCAAGTGGCGCGGTCACGGCGCTGGTCATGACATCCGGGCTCGCGCCGGGATACAGGGTCATGACGCGGATGGTCGGGTAATCGACCTGAGGCAAGGCCGACACCGGTAGCAAGCGATAGGCGATCACGCCGGCCAGGATAATGGCCAGCATGCTCAGGGTGGTCGCTACCGGGCGAAGGATGAACAGCCGCGAGAGATTCATGCGCCGCCCTTTTTCGCCTTGTCGGTGGTCGCCGGCTCAGGCGCGTTGGCCGCCGATTTACCCTGCAGGTGGCCCGCCGGGCTGGTCGGCACTTGCTGCGGGTCGTTGACCACTTCCACGTCGCTGCCGTCCTTCAAGCGGTCGGTGCCTTCCAGCACCACACGATCCCCGGCGGACAGGCCTTCGGTGACCACGGTGTTTTCGCCGTCGCTGGCGCCGATTTTCAGTTGGCGGATCTTGACCTTCTTGTCGCCGTCCAGGGCATAGACGAAGGTGCCGTTGGTGCCGAACTGGATCGCCGCCGATGGCGCAAGCACCACGCCTTTGAGGGTGTCCGCCAGCAGGCGAACGTTGACGAACTGGTTGGGGAACAACGATTGGTCGCGGTTCTCGTAACGTGCCTTGAATTTCAGGGTACCGGTGGTGACGTCGATCTGGTTGTCCAGGCTCTGCAGCACGCCGGTGGCCTGCAGCTTGGTATCGCCGCGATCCCAGGCTTCGGCCGGCAGCTTGGCGCCGCTGCGATAGCGTGCCAGCACCACATCAAGGCTGTTTTCCGGCAAAGTGAAGGCGACGCTGATCGGTTGGGTCTGGGTGATGATCGCCAGCGCCGTGGTGTCGTTGGCTGCTACCAGGTTGCCAACATCGAGCTGGCGCAGGCCGACGCGACCGGTAATGGGGGCGCGGATCTTGGTGAATTCGAGATTGAGCTTGGCGTCGTTGACCGCCGCCTGGTTGGTCTTGACCGTGCCCTGGAACTGACCGACCAGCGCTACGGCGGTGTCCAGGGTCTGTTTGGCGATGCTGTCCTCGCGGTAGAGGCCGGTGTAACGCTCGACGTCAACCTGGGCATTCTTCAACTGCGCCTGGTTCTGCAGCAAGGTGCCTTCAGCCTGGAGCAAGGCGTTCTGGTAAGGGCGCGGGTCGATTTCAGCCAGCAGATCGCCAGCCTTGACCATCTGCCCTTCCTCGAAATAGATCTTCATCAGTTCGCCGCCGACACGGCTGCGAACATTGATGGTGTTCAGCGCCGTCACCGTGCCCAGCGCCTTGTAATACAGCGGGAAATCTCCCGTGACCGCCGGCGCAACGCGCACCGGCACCGGCCCCGCCGCCCCGCCGAACCCTGGCCGCATCCCGCCTGACCTGCCGGTGTGGCCGGCCACGGCTTTCGGCTGCGCGCCCTCTTTCGGCGAACCGCTGCCGGGACAGAATTTCCAGCACAGGGCAGCGATGACCAACAGGACAAGCAGGCCAAACAGCCAGCGACGAGGACTACGGGAAGCAGAGGATTGCATTGAGTGATCAACCATTGGGCGCGTGGGCTTGTTTTACATGAGGCTGAACGATAAGCACTGGCGGGTCTTAAGCAAAGCGCCTTTACCGGCAATTTACCTTCGGCTTACGTAACAGGAGATTTATCCAAGACACTGAAACACAAATGAAAACGGCCTGGACAGGGCCAGGCCGTTAACAATTGTAATGCTTTACTTATTTCAGAACGGCAAGGGCCGCTTCGTAGTTTGGCTCGTCAGCGATTTCCTTGACCAGCTCGCTGTGCAGCACGTTGTCGTTCTCGTCCAGAACCACCACGGCACGGGCGGTCAGGCCCTTGAGCGGGCCATCAGCGATGGCAACGCCGTAGTTCTCGATGAACTCGGCACCGCGCAGGGTAGACAGGTTCTGAACGTTTTCCAGGCCTTCGGCACCGCAGAAGCGGGCTTGGGCGAACGGCAGGTCAGCGGAGATGCACAGCACCACGGTGTTGTCGACGCTGCTCGCCTTGGCGTTGAACTGGCGCACGGAGGTGGCGCAGGTCGGAGTATCGATGCTTGGGAAAATGTTCAGCACTTTGCGCTTGCCGGCAAAGTCTTGCAGGGTGACGTCGGACAGATTGCCGGCAACCAGGGAAAAGGCTGGCGCCTTGGAACCGGCTTGAGGCAGTTGGCCGTTGACTTGAACCGGATTGCCTTTAAGAGTGACTTGAGCCATGAACGGAGTCCTTCTGAACGTTGGGGTGGAGAATTTTGAAGAGGCAGAAGTTAACCACGAAATGCGCCGGTGACCTATGGGGTGGATACAAATTGTCATGTGTCGGTGCACAAAACCGGCACGGGTGCCTGCGTATACCGAACTCCAGAAATTTGTTGACCCACCGCTGTCGATTCAACCGCAGATCATTCGACTATAAGTGAAGCATCCACATCCAGCGGAGACCACACCATGCGTTTCATGATCATCATCAAGGCCAGCAAGGACTCTGAAGCCGGCATCATGCCCAGCACCGAACTGCTCACCGCCATGGGCAACTACAACGAAGAACTGGCCAAGGCCGGCATCCTCCTCGCCGGCGAAGGCCTGCACCCCAGCAGCAAAGGCGCCCGCGTGCGTTTCGCAGGCGACAAGCGCACGGTGATCGACGGCCCCTTCGCCGAAACCAAGGAACTCATCGCCGGCTACTGGCTATGGCAGGTGAAGTCCAGGGAAGAAGCCATCGAATGGGTCAAGCGCTGCCCCAACCCGATGCCGGGCACCGAACCCGAGATCGAGATTCGCCAGGTGTTCGAGCTGGAGGATTTCGGTGCTGAATTAACGCCGGAGTTGCGCGAGCAGGAAGAGCGAGCGTTTGGGCTGGGGAAGAAGTGATGAATTTGGGGCTTTTTCCCCTGTAGGAGCGAGCATGTCGAATCGTCGCACCGTCGCGATGGTCGTTAACGATAACGCTGGAAGCCTGACACCCCGCGGCGCACTCAGGTCTTTCGCGAGCATGCTCGCTCCTACAGGGATATAAACGGCCTTAACGGAAGTGATGAGTTGTTTCAAAATGCCAGCTTGCGCGAGACTACAGCGCCTTGCGGCATTGCCTACAACTACGCCAGAATCCGCCGGCTTGTGCGCCCTGAGTGCGGCCGGTAACTTGATTCGCGTCACTGATCCTCAGTGATCGGGTTTAGTAGCCCGGCATGTTGCTTTCGGTTGCATAGGTGTCATCCAGTCAGGCATTGGCCTGCATTTGATGGCGGTTGTGCGCATGGCATCTTAGGATGCGCCGGGTTTGGCAACGTACCGGTCTACTAACTTGCGCACAGCTGCCACCCTTTCGTTTAGTAGCGAAATGGTTGCGGCCCTACATGTAGAGGTACGTTGCCATGGTCCAATCGACACAAAATCCACCGGACACCGAGCCGGACGCCATCCCCGAATCCCGCCGTCAACCCAGCCACATCGTCCTCATCGCCCCCGATATCGACAATCTGACCTTGCTGGAGTACGCCTGTGTGTCCCTCGCCTCGGCGAATGTCATGACCAGTGATTTCGCCGCGACACTGAAAGGGCCGCAGAGCCACACCCTGCTGGGGATCCAGCAGTCGATCATGCTGGGAGAGATGGCGGTGAATCGGGTGCTGGATAATCTTGATCCGCCTTAGCCACCCCTACCGCCTCACCACCAAAAACCACAAGCCCGCCATCGTGCTCGTACCGATGGCGGGCGCTTTGTTTTCCAATCCCTTGATTCGTATTAACTTTTTAGTACACAAAAACCTCGAAAAACTTGTACAAAAAACCAAAGAATTAATCCCTTGGACTGGCTAACCCCCATTTAGCTGCTAGGTTCAAAAGACGTGTCCTACAGGCTGATCAGAAAGAGACTACGTCGTAACGGCCGCCAAGTGCCGGGTTGTCCAAATGAGCCACCAAGGAATCGGGGAATCATGACAAACAAATTGGGGATGCACGCCTATCTTCTGATGGCTTCGCTTGCGCCTGTTTTGTGCGCCCATGCGGACAACGCCGAGACCGCCAACAAAAGCAACAACCCGCTGAACTTCGCGCCAGGCATGAGCGCCCAGGACTACTACACCCCCAGATACTACGACACCAACATCCATACCAATGACCTGCTGATACGCGGCACGCTGCCGATTGCGCCCAACGATTACATTGGCGTACCGCAATTGATCCGCGCCACGGCGCCGATCAGTACCCACCCGGACCCGAACGGTGGCTACAGCACCGGCGAAGGTGACCTGAACCTGTTCGATATTTTCCTGGTGAAGACCGAAGGCGTGCAGTTGGGCATCGGCCCGATGCTCACCGCCCCCACTGCCGACCAGGACGAACTCGGCACGGGCAAATGGCAAGGCGGCCTGGCCGCGGTCGCTATCGACTCTTCACCCCGCGGGCTGCTGGGCGCGCTGGTGCAATACCAGAGTTCGTTCGCCGGTGACCACGACCGGCCCAACGTCGAAAGCGCAACGATGCAGCCCTTCATCATCCATAACCTGGAAAAGGGCTGGTACCTGCGCTCCACCGGCATCTGGACCTTCGACCTGAAGAACGACACCCACTACATCCCACTCGGTTTGGGTGGCGGCAAAGTGTGGAAAGACGGGTCCAATATCCTCAATGCCTTCATCGAACCGCAATGGACCGTCGAGAAAAAAGGCGATGGCATGCCGCAATTCACGCTGTTCGTCGGCCTCAACGCCACCTTCGGCAAATAAGGAATCCCTATGCACGGTGCGATTCGCGCAGCCGGTTTCAGCCTGATGACGATGTTCGTCAGTTGCGGGGTCGGTGCCCAGGAACCGGACACCCGGATCGGCCAGATCGACATGGAAGGTGAACTGCCAGCCCATGAGTCCATCGCCAAGCTCTATGCCGAACTGGATTTCCAGCAAGCCACCCAGAGTTACTTGTGGGCGTTGCCGCTGGTGTCTTACGCGCAGTGGCAGCAAGAATTCAGCGACAAGCTGGGTGCCCGCAGTGGCGACCTGATGGTGCTCGACAGTTACGAAGACAAGCTCGGCGTCATCACCGCCAACGCCACCACGCCCTACATCCTGGGTTTCGTCGATCTTAATGAAACCGGTCCTCTGGTGATCGAGCTGCCCCCCGGGCCGACCGCAGGCGGTGTTGGCGATTTCTGGCAACGCGCGATCATCGACATGGGCCAGACCGGCCCGGACAAAGGCAAGGGCGGCAAGTACCTGGTGTTGCCACCGGGCGCCGAGCCACCGGCGGATGCTGGCAAGTATTACCTGGCCAAGTCGCAGACCATGAACGTGCTGGTGGGATTTCGCGTGCTCGATCCCGATCCGGCCAAGGGCAAGGCGTTGGTCGAACAATTCAGGATGTACCCCTACGCCAGACGTGCCGAGCCAGGCCAGACCCGACTGCTCTCCCCCGGCGGCAAAGCCTGGTCCGGCACCCAGCCCAGGGGGATGGCGTACTGGGAACGCCTGCACCAGATCATTCAGAAAGAACCGGTCAACGAACGTGATCGTTTCTACATGGCCATGCTTGCCAGCCTGGGCATCGAGAAGGACAAGCCCTTCAACCCTGACGCCAATCAACGCAAGGCCCTGGAACAAGGTGCACAGATCGGCGAGCTGATCGCCAAGGCCAATACCTTCGCCAAGCGTTTCCCCGGCGCCCAATACTGGCCGGACCGCCAGTGGGACAAGGTGTTAAACATCACCGATCCTTCCCAGCGCGTTGCCTATTACGACCAGTTATGGGAACGCAGCGCCTGGTTCTACGAGGCGGTGACCAACACCAAAGGCATGGTGTCGAGAACCCCGGGGCTGGGCCAGACCTACCTCGGCGCCTATACCGACGCCAAGGGCAACTGGCTCGACGGCGCCAAACACTATCGCTTGCACGTCGGCGCCAACCCACCGGCCAAGCAATTCTGGTCGATGACCGTATACGACATCGACAGCCGCTGCCTGATCGACAACCCGCAGCGCAAGGCCGACCTGTCGTCGCGCCAGGACCTGAAAATGAACGCCGATGGTTCGGTGGACCTGTACTTCGGTCCCACCGCACCAGAAGGTTTCGAAAACAACTGGGTACAAACCCTGCCGGGCAAACACTGGTTCAGCTATTTCCGCCTGTACGCCCCGACCCTGCCCTATTTCGACAAGAGCTGGAAACTCGACGACATCACGGCTGTGGAATGACGCCGAGTGTTGAATTAAACAAAACAGGTAAATGGAGTCGTTGATGGTCAGGGCTTTTGTTGTACGTCCGTTGTTGGCCTTGTGCATGGTCGGCGCCAGCCCGTCGTTGCTGGCGGCTGAAGGTGGTGGCGGCCGGCCGATGACCGGCCTGCAGGTATTTTCCAATGCCGGGATCGTGCCACCGGAACCCGGCTGGGTGATGTCGTTGAGCAGTTTCTGGTACGACGGCGACCTCAAGGGCAATGCACAGGTGCCCATCGTGGGCGCCCTGAGTACCGGCCTGGACCTGAAAATCTCCTACACCATGGCCAACTTCACCCATGTCTGGGATACCGGCAAGGGCAAATGGAACTACGCCTCGGCCATCGGCGTTCCGGTGCAGTACACCGACATCACCGCGAGCATCACCGGCCCGCGCGGCAGGACCCTGGGCACCGAAGACACTGCCACCCAGTTCGCCGACATGCTGGTGACGCCCATCGCTGCCGGCTACCACTTCGACGAGGTCAACCACCTTTCGCTCTCGCTGCCGATCTACGTGCCGACCGGCGCCTACAACGACGATCGCCTGGCCAACGCCGGCCAGAACAATTACACCTTCATGCCCACCGTGGCCTTCACCCACCTCGACGGCAAGGGCGGCGAGTTCACCCTGTCCGGGGGGCTTGAGTTCTACACCGAAAACGATGCCACCGATTATCAAAACGGCGACATTTTCACCCTCGACGCCCTATGGACCCACGGTTTCGGCAACGGCTGGAACGCCGGTTTGGCGGCGGGCTACATCCAGCAGCTCACCGACGACACCGGATCAGGCGCCAATAGCGGCTTTCGCGGGCGTTCGGTGGGTGCCGGTCCGACGTTTGGCTGGCAGGGCAAGTTCGCCGATGCCCAGGCCAATTTCAACGCCCGCTGGATCCCGGAGTTCGACACCAAGAACCGGCCCGAGGGCAATGGTTTTTCGGTCAACCTGACGTTGGCGTTTTTCTAGGAGCAAGCATGAGCGCACTCACTGACCTCAACGCCCTGCAAGCCAGCATCGCCGAAGCCGTGCTCGGCCAGGACCAGGTGATCAGGCAGATTCTGGTCGGCCTACTGGCTAACGGCCACTTGTTGCTGGAAAGCCTGCCGGGGCTGGCCAAGACTCGCACCGTTAAGGCACTGGCCAAGCACCTGGACGCGAAGATGAGCCGCATCCAGTTCACCCCCGACCTGCTGCCGTCCGACATCACCGGCGCCGAGGTGCTGCACCAGGTCGAGGGTAATAACGAGATCCGCTTCCAGCCTGGGCCACTGTTCGGCAACCTGATCCTGGCCGACGAAATCAACCGCGCCCCGGCCAAGGTCCAGGCCGCGCTGCTCGAAGCCATGGAAGAACGGCAGATCACCGTGGCTGGTAACAGCCACACGCTGCCGGAACTGTTCATCGTGGTGGCGACGCAGAACCCGATCGAACAGGAAGGCACCTACCCACTGCCGGAAGCGCAGATGGACCGCTTCCTGATGAAAGTGCTGCTGGATTATCCGAGCGCGGAAAACGAAAGCCAGGTGCTGCGCCTGCTGCGCGAGGAAGAACAGGCCCTCGGCGCCAAGACCACGGCGGTGCAAGGCTTTGCCCTGGCCCAGGACGTGATCTTCACCGCTCGCCGGGAAGTCAGTGCGGTGCACGTGTCCCCCGCCATCGACCGCTACCTGATCGACCTGATCAACGCCACGCGCCACCCGGCGGATTACGACGCCGACCTCGGTCGCTGGATCGCCATCGGTGCCAGCCCCCGCGGCGGGATCGGCCTGGACCGCTGTGCCCGCGCCGATGCGTGGTTGCAGGGCCAGGACTTCGTTTCGCCGGACAACGTGCGCGCCGTGGTGCACCCGGTGCTGCGTCATCGCCTGCAACTGAGCTACGACGCGGTGGCGGACGGCGTGACGGCCGACCAGGTGCTTGACCGTTTGCTCGACAAGGTTGCGATCCCGGCATGAACATCGACGGCCTGGTCTACGTCTCTCTGGCGCAATTGATGGCCCTGGAGTTCAAGGCCCGTGACCTGAGTTTTCTCGCGCGCCAGCCGCAAGGCAGCATCCTCGCCGGCAACCATGCCTCGCGCCTGCGTGGCCGTGGCTTGAATTTCGATGAGCTGCGCCGCTATCAGCCGGGGGACGATTTGCGCCACCTCGACTGGCGCGCCTCGCTGCGCACCGGCAAACCCGTGGTGCGCACCTTCACCGAAGAGCGCGACCGCCCGGCGCTGATCCTGGTCGACCAGCGCATGAGCATGTTTTTCGGCTCGCAACGCAGCTTCAAATCCGCCATTGCCGCCGAGCTCGGCGCTTTGGCGGCGTGGATGGTGTTCAACGCGGGGGATCGGGTTGGCGGACTGGTGTTCAACGATCAGCGTATCGACGCGATTGCCCCGCTGCGCAGCCGCAAGCGGATCGAAGCGCTGTGCAGCCGTATCGCCCAGCAGAATCAGGAACTGAACGCGGCCAACCCGGACGCCGAAGGCGAAGACCAGCTCGACAAGGTCTTGCAACAGTGCCTGGCGCTGGCCGGCCATGATCATTTGATCTGCATCGTCAGTGACTTTGCCGGCGCCGGCGAGCGCACCTTGCAGCTGATGCGGCAACTGGCGGCGCACAACGATGTGATCGCCATGCAGGTCTACGACCCCTTGGCGTTGAACCTGCCGAAAAATGGCCGCCTGTTGGTCACCCAAGGCCAGCTGCAGGTTGAACTGGCGGTGGAGCGGCGTCAGGTGCACCAGCCGTTGGGCGATTTTCTAAGTGGCCGGCTCAAGGACGTGGCCACGTTGCTGCGGCGCAGCCAGGTGCCGTTGATGATGTTCAGCACCGCCACCGAAGCGCACGAACAGCTGCGGGCCGAGCTGGGCAAGCAGGCGGGAGCGCGGCGATGAATCCGAACGTTCCGAGCATCGAGCAACTCAAGGAGATCGCACTGCCGGCGCCGGTCAGCTACGCGCCGCAGACCTGGGGATGGTGGCTGTTGTTGGCTGTGTTTGTGATGGCGGTGGTGCTGCTGGGTGCGCGGCGTTACCGGCAATGGCGGCGAGACCGTTATCGGCGTGAGGCGTTGCTGCGGTTGGCGCAGTTGCAAAAGCGCAGTGATGACCTGAATGCGTTGCGGGAGCTTCCGGAGCTGCTCAAGCGTGTGGCCATCTCCATACCGAACACAAAACCTGTAGGAGTGAGCCTGCTCGCGATGAGGCCCTCACATTCAAAATCCTTGCCGACTGATCCAACGCTATCGCGAGCAGGCTCACTCCCACAGGTGACCGCGCTAGGCGGGAAGGATTGGCAGGTCTTCCTGGAACGACACAGCCCACAGCCCCTCCCCGCCAACTTCAGCCAACAACTGTCGCAACTCGCCTACGCCCCTGATGCCGTGCTGCGCGCCATGCCGAATGAGCAACGCCAGCAGCTGTTCGACACCTGCAAACTTTGGGTGGAGCGTCATCATGTGGCAGCTTGATTACCCCTGGCTGTTACTTCTGCTGCCGATGCCGTGGTTCGGTTATCGCTACCTGCCCGATTACCGTGAGGCGCGCAGCGCCGTGCGCGTGCCGTTTTTCGGTGCCATGAGCCGCGCAGTCGGCCAGGTGCCGAGTGAGGCCGGTACGCGTACCAACCCCTGGCAATTGCTGCTGAACCTGCTGGTGTGGGCACTGTTGCTGCTGGCGGCGGCCCGGCCGGTGTACGTGGAAAAGCCCATCGAGCGCCAGCAACCGGTGCGCGACCTGATGCTGGCCATCGACATATCCCAGTCCATGGAAACCACCGACTTCACCGACGCCAATGGCCAGAAGATCAATCGCCTGGCAGCGGTCAAGGAAGTCGTGCATGGCTTTATCGACAAGCGCAAAGAGGATCGCCTCGGCCTCATCGTGTTCGGCAGTGGCGCGTACCCCCAGGCGCCCTTGACCCTCGATCACGCCAGCCTTTCGCTGTTGCTGGACGACACCGGCATCGGCATGGCCGGCCCCAACACGGCGATTGGCGATGCCATCGGCCTGAGCCTGAAACTGCTCGACCAGGCCCATGAGCAGGAAAAAGTCGTGATCCTGCTCACCGACGGCAACGACACCAGCAGTGCGATCACCCCGGACCACGCGGCGCAAATGGCCGCGGCCAAGGGCGTGGTGATTCACACCATCGGCATTGGCGACCCTGACGCCTCCGGTGAGGCCAAGGTCAACTTGCAGGGCCTGCAGCAGATCGCCACGGCGACAGGCGGAAAGTTCTTCCGCGCCGAAGACCGCAACGCGCTGAACCAGGTCTACAGCACCCTCGACACACTCACCCCGCATCAAGTTAAAACCCTCAGCCACCAACCCAAGCGAGACCTGTTCTGGTGGCCGCTCGGCGCCGCGATCGCCCTGCTTTCGCTCTACCACCTGTGCGCGATGCTACTGCCGCGCCTGTCCATCGCTCGTCAGCAGCAGGAGGCCTGAGATGGAGATCAACCTCAGCGACTTCCACTTCCTGCGCCCACTCTGGCTGTTGCTGCTGCCGTTTGCTGCCCTGTTGCCACTGCTGTGGCGCCGCAGCCGTGACTTGCAGCGGCGTTTGCGCAGCAACATCGCCGGGCACTTGCTGCCGCACTTGCTGATTACCCCCCGGGACCAGCAATGGCTACGCCCGGTGCATCTGGTCTGCGCGCTGTTGATGTTGGGGGCGGTTGCCGCCGCGGGACCGACCTGGGAACAGGATCGCCCGGACTTCCTTGAAAACCGGGCGCCGCTGATCATCGCCATCGACCTGTCGCCATCGATGGATGCCAGCGACGTGCAACCGACTCGGCTGGAAGCGGCCAAGCACAAGCTGCATGACCTGATTCAGCGTCGTGCCGGCGCGCGCAATGCGCTGATCGCCTACGCGGGCAGCGCACACCTGGTATTGCCACCGACTGACGATCCGGCCCTGCTCGACAGCTTCATTCAAGCCCTAAGCACCGATCTGATCGGCAAACCGGGGAAAAATGTCGCGGCGGTGATCGATCAGGCCAAGCGCCTGCTGGCGGCGGAAAAATCCCCGGGCACCCTGTTATTGCTCACCGACGGCGCAGACACCTCGGCCCTGGCGGGCCTGGACAAACAAATGGCCGACAGCGCGCTGCAGGTGCTGATCCTCGCGGTCGGCAGCGAGGACGGCGGGATGATCCGCGATGCCAATGGCCAGCCGCGCACCGACAGCAATGGTCGCCCGGCACTGGGCAGTTTTGATCAGGCCGCACTCAAGCAACTCGCGTCAGCCATGGATGCGCCGCTGGGCAGCCTGACGCTCAATGACGACGACCTGGATTGGGTGGAGCTGCACGCCCAACAGCATTTCCAGAGCGCCAGTGACGAGCAGCATGAATTGCACTGGAAGGACGCCGGCTACTGGCTGTGCTGGCCGCTGTTGCTGATTGCGTTTTTCAGTGTGCGCAAGGGCTGGAGCTTGAACTGGATGGCCGGTTTGCTGTTGGCTGTCGGCCTTATCGTGCAGCCGGCCCCAGCGCACGCCAATGTGCTGACCGATGCCTTTTTCACCCCGGACCAGCAAGGTCGCTGGGCCTTCGAACATGAACATTTCCCCCTGGCCGCCGCGCACTTTGTCGACCCGTACTGGAAAGGCATCGCCGCCTACAACGCCGCCGACTTCGACCTGGCCCTGGCCAGCTTCGCGCGGCTGCAAACACCCCAGGCGTATTTCTACCTGGGCAACATTTACGTGCGCCGCTTCAAATTCGACGAGGCCATCGCGGCCTACACCCAGGCGCTGAAGTTGCAGCCGCAATTCCCTGAGGCCACGGCCAACCTGGCGCTGGCTATCGCCTTGCAGAAAGACACCGAAAGCGCCGAACAGAATGCCCCCGAGGTCAAACCGGACGAAATCAAGATGGACAAGGCACCGGGCAAGGGCCAAAGCAAAGCGTTGCAAACCGAACAGGCGGCTTCGGATGCGCAGTGGTTGCAGAACCTGACGACATCGCCGGCGAAGTTCCTGAAGCAGAAGTTCAGTTTGCAGGATCAGGCAGAGGGCAAGCCATGATCATTGACCGAGTCGCGCTCTTCGCGAGCAGGCTCGCTCCCACAGGGGATTTTTGTGCATCGCAGATCCACTGTGGGAGCGAGCCTGCTCGCGAAGACGCCAGATCATTCACCACAAAGCTCGGCGCCCTGCTCCTTTGCATGATCAGCACCACCGCTCTCGCCGCCGAACCCGAACTGCGCGTCCAGGCCAGCCTGCAACCCGCCGACACCGCCATGGTCGGCAGCCTCATCGAATTACGCCTGGATGTGCTCACCGACACCTGGTTCACCAGCGCCCCCACGCTGCCCGACCTGAAATTGCCCGGTGCCCTGGTGCTGCCGTCGGACGGTCACGCCGAACACCTGAACCAGACGCTCGACGGCAAATCCTTCAACGGCATGCGCTACAGCTACCTGATCACACCAAACGTCGCCCAGACTTTCGATATTGCGCCGCTGACGGTCCGAGCAACCCCGGGGCAAGCCACCCTCGAGCTCAGTGCGCAAAGCCAACCGCTGCACTTCACCGCGACACAACCGCCGGGGTTCAAGCCCGGCGAGCCGGTACTGGTTGCCCATGGGCTGCGTTTCACCCAGGACATCATCAAACCGGCCACTGCGTTGAAAGTCGGCGACAGCCTCACCCGCCAATTGACCCTGCAAGCCGACGGCGCTCTGGCCATGTCGTTGCCGACGCCGACGCTGGGGGATGTCAGTGGCCTCAGCCGCTACCCGAAAAACCCGCAGGTCAGCAATCTGGACGACGGTCGCGGCAACTTCACAGGTGGCCAGCGCATCGACAGCGTGACCTACCGCATCGACACGCAAGGCCAGCACAACCTGCCGGCCATCGAGCTGAAATGGTGGGACACCGGCAGCCAGCAGACCCGCACGGCCCAGGTGCCCGCGGTGAGCTTCGACGCCGTTGCCGATAGCGCCTACAAACCGGTTTTCTCGATCACCGAAGACCTGAAAAAACTCGGCCAGCAAAACCGCCTGCACCTCTCGGGATTCGCCTTTGGCCTGCTGGCGCTGCTGTTGGGCGTGGCGCTGTTGGTGTGGTTGGCGCGCCCGTTCATTCATCGTGCGCACCTCGCCTGGCAGGCGCGCCGCCGTGCCCGTCACGCAGCCTGGCTGGAATCGTCCGAGTACGCCTGGCGCCAGATCCCGCCACAACTTGAAGGCCAACCCGCGCAGTTGAGCGCCCTGTACCTGTGGACCCGGCGCCGGCGCAAGGGCCTGAAACTCACCGCCTTCGGCCCGCGCCTGCAAGCGTTCCTGCGTGCGTGCTACGGCCGGCAGCCGGCCAAAGATCAGGCACTGCTTCAACTCAGGCAATCCTTGACTACGCTGCATAGTCAGGCCGAACACAAGCAAGAATCAGTCGCTAGCGCACTACGACCACTCAACCCCGTTCACGAGAAGGATTTCCCATGACGAACCCGATAGCGCACCGCCAGTTCCACGGGTTAAAGCTGCTGCTGGCACTGGCCCTGAGCCTGCCATTGCTGGCGCAGGCCGCCGAACCACTGCCGTCGTGGAACGACGGTCCGTCGAAAAAGAACATCATCGAATTCGTCCAGGCCGTGACCGACCAAAGCAGCAAGGACTTCGTCAAACCCGAGGACCGTATCGCCGTGTTCGATAACGACGGCACCTTGTGGAGCGAGCAGCCGATGTACTTCGAATTGCTGTTCGCCCTGGAAGAGGTCAAGCGCACCGCGCCGCAGCACCCGGAATGGAAGACCACCCAGCCATTCCAGGCCGTGCTCGAAAACGATCACCAGGCCCTGGCCGCCAGCGGCCTCGACGGCATGATGAAAATCTTCGGTGCAACCCACACCGGCATGACCACCGAAGCCTTCGACGATTACGCCAAGACCTGGTTGAGCCAGGCCCGCCACCCGAAAACCGGCAAGCCGTACACCGAAATGATCTTCCAGCCGATGCTGGAAATGCTCGACTACCTGCGCGGCCAGTCCTTCAAGACCTACATCGTTTCCGGTGGCGACACCGGCTTCATGCGCGCCTTCGCCGAAAAGGTCTACGGCATCCCGCCCGAGCAGGTGATCGGCACCACATTCGTCACCTCGTTTGAATACAAGGATGGCAAGGCGTCGATCCTGCGCACGCCGAAACTGGCCCACAACGATGACGGGCCGGGCAAGCCGGTGAGTATCGACGCCGTGATCGGGCGCCGACCGATCCTGGCGTTCGGCAACTCCGACGGCGACCTGCAAATGCTGCAGTGGACCGCTGCCGGGCCGGGCAAACGTTTCATGGGGCTGGTGCATCACACCGACGCCAAGCGTGAATGGGCCTATGACCGCCAGTCGCAGATCGGCCGCCTGGACAAGGCCCTGGACGAAGCAAAAAACCGTGGCTGGACCGTTGTGGACATGGCTGCCGAGTGGCGCCGGATCTATCCGTTCGATGCCGCCAAACCTGAGCAAGTGCAATAAAAAAGCGTGACGCAGGACCGCAATGAACGTTTGTCGCACCCGAGCGACTCAAGCAAAAGGAGCAAGTCATATGACTGGCATACGCAAGTGGTTACCGAAGGCGGCCTTGCTGGCGGCTTCGGTGATGGCGTTCTCGGCGACAGCCGGGGCCGCGGATAAGCCCAACATTCTCGTGATCTTCGGCGACGACATCGGCCAGACCAATATCAGCGCCTACTCCATGGGTGTGGTCGGCTACAAGACGCCGAACATCGACCGCATTGCCAAGGAAGGCATGATGTTCACCGACTATTACGCGGAGAACAGTTGCACGGCCGGGCGCTCGACCTTCATTACCGGCCAGTCCGCACTGCGCACCGGCCTGTCCAAAGTGGGCATGCCGGGCGTGCCGGTGGGTTTGCAGGCCAGGGACGTGACCATTGCCCAGGCGCTCAAGGCCAAGGGTTACGCAACGGGTCAGTTCGGTAAAAACCATTTGGGTGACAAGGACGAGTACCTGCCCACCAACCATGGCTTTGACGAGTTCTTCGGCAACCTCTACCACCTCAACGCCGAAGAAGAGCCGGAACGCCCCTACTGGCCGAAGGACGATGCCGAGTTCGTCAAGGCAGCCTCTCCGCGCGGCGTGATCCACAGCTTCGCCGATGGCAAGATCGAAGACACCGGCGCGCTGACCAAAAAACGCATGGAAACCATCGACGACGAAACCACCGCCGCCGCCCAGGCGTTCATCGAGAAACAGGCCAAGGCAGACAAACCGTTCTTCGTCTGGATGAACACCACCCGCATGCATGCCTTCACTCACGTGCGCGAATCCATGCAGGGCCAGAGCGGCATGCCCGGTAACGAGTATGCCGACGGCATGCTTGAACACGATGGCGACGTCGGCAAGTTGCTGAAGACGCTGGATGACCTGAAGATCACCGATAACACCATCGTGGTCTACACCACCGACAACGGCCCGAACCAATGGTCCTGGCCGGATGCGGCAACCACCCCGTTCCGCAACGAGAAAAACTCCAACTGGGAAGGTGCCTATCGGGTTCCGGCGATGATTCGCTGGCCGGGCCACGTCAAGCCTGGTGAAGTGTCGACACAGATGTTCTCCGGACTGGACTGGTTCCCGACCTTGCTGGCGGCTGTCGGCGATACCGATATCAAGGACCGCCTGCTCAAGGGCGCCGACCTGGGCGGGAAGAACTTCAAGGTGCACCTGGACGGTTACAACCAGTTGGATTATCTGACCGGCAAGGCCGACAAGAGTGCGCGTAACGAGTTCTTCTACTTCAACGATGATGGCGTGCTGGTGAGCATGCGTTACAACGACTGGAAGTTCGTCTTCTGCGAGCAACGTGCGCCGGGGGGCTTCAAGGTCTGGAGCGAACCGTTCACCTGCCTGCGCGTGCCGAAGATTTTCAACTTGCGCATGGACCCCTACGAGCGTGCCGATGTTGTATCTGACCAATACTATGACTGGCTTGCGAAGAACGACTATCTGATATTCCAGGGTATCTCGAAATCCGCAGCCTTCCTGCAAACCTTTGTCGATTACCCGCCTAGCCAACGCCCGGCGAGCTTCAGCATCGACCAGGTACAAGAGGAAGTTGACAAGAAAATCGCAGAAAAAATGAAAGCGGGCGCCAAGTAAGACCGCTTGACCGCCGCTCGCCTTCATCGGCGAGCGGCTCTATTTTAGACTTGGGACCGCGTCGTCCCCATCGCGAGCAGGCTCGCTCCCACAGGGATTTTGGTTGCACCGAAGATCTACTGTGGGAGCGAGCCTGCTCGCGATGAGGCCGGCGCAGTCGCAGATGCTTTTGAACTGGAACAAGGCAATCCGCAATGTCCTCACGTGTCGCCAGCAAGTCGTCGGCCATACCTGCCCCCCACGTCGCCTCCCCGGCGCTGTTGATCCCCGCCCTGTTGCTGTTCGTCTCTGGCTCCGCCGCGCTGGTGTATCAGGTGCTGTGGATCAAGCAGCTGTCGCTGGTGGTGGGCGTCGAGGTGTACGCCATCACCACCGGGATCAGCGCTTTTTTCGCCGGTCTGGCCCTGGGCGGCCTGTTGTTCGGCCGCTGGGCGGACCGCTTGCAGCAACCGGTCCTGTTGTATGCCGGGCTGGAAGTGCTGGTGGCGGTGCTGGGGGTCGGCGCGACCTTCGCCATGAGCCTGGCGGCCAGTCCGTTTGCCTGGCTGGAGCAGCAGGTGGGCCTGTTGGCCTGGGTGTTGCCGTTTGCGCTGGTGGGCCTTCCGGCGTTGCTGATGGGCGGCACGCTGCCGGTGCTGGTGCGTTCCCTGGCCGCCGATCCGCAGCAATTGGGCAAGGCCGGTGGTCACCTCTACGCGGCCAACACTGCGGGCGCCATTGCCGGCACTCTGCTCGCGGCGTTCGTATTGATTGCCACCTTCGGGGTGCGCGGCAGTGCCCTGGCCGCCGCGATGCTCAATCTGCTGGCCGCCGCCGGTGCCCTGTGGTTCCAGCGTCAACGTGTCCTGGCCGTTGAAACCCCGGTCCACCACCACGCCGACAAAGCGCCGGATCGCCTGGCCCTGTGGCTGTATTCGATTGCCGGCGGCGTGGCCCTGGGCTACGAAGTGGTCTGGTCGCAATCCATCGTGCAGTTCATGAGTACCCGCACCTATGCCTTTGCCGTGGTGTTGGCGACGTACCTCACCGGGCTGTTCTTCGGCAGCGCCCTGCTCGCCCGTCGGGTGGATCGCCTGCGCGATCCCTGGGGTGTGTTCGGCCTGCTGATCGCCGGTGCCGGCTTGATCGCATTGCTGGAAATTGCACTGCTGGGGCGTTGGCTGGTGCTCGCGCAAAGCGCGGCCGAAGCCTGGGTGCTGTCATTGGGCGCCAGTGAATTGCTCGGCATGAGCACACGCTTCGCCGTGGCGGCGCTGAGCATCGTGTTCGTGCCGACGCTGCTGCTAGGCGCGGCGTTTCCCGTGGCGCTGCGCTTGAGCGTCGGGCGCGACCATGTAGGGCGCAATGTCGGCGAGGTGGTGGCGTTCAATACCCTGGGCGGTATCGTCGGGGTGATGCTCTGCGGCTTTGTGCTGATCCCGCTGCTGGGCCTGGTTCGAACCCTGGGACTGCTGGCGATCATCGCCGCGGGGATTGGCTACTGTGCCGTGCGCAAGGGCCATGGCGTGAAGAAGGGACGGCGACAGGGTGTGATCGCCGTCGGCCTGGTATCGGTGGCGCTGGCGCTGCTGACCCCGGTGGACAAGCTGGCCAGCCTGCTGCCCGGCGCGCGCAACGGCACCTTGGCGTTCTATGAGGAGGGTCGCGGCGGTACCGTCGCCGTGGTCACCCAGGGCAAGGGCCAGAGGGCGTTCCAGCGCTTGTACATCCAGGGTGTCTCAAACACCGGCGACGCCATGCCTTCGCTGCGCTACATGCGCATCCAGGCGCTGCTGCCATTGTTGATCCACAACGGCGAACCGCGCTCGGCACTGGTGATCGGTTTCGGCACGGGCATCACCGCCGGCGCCCTGACGCGCTATCCGGGCCTGGAGCAGCGCGTTGTCGCTGAACTGCTGCCGTCGGTGGTCAAGGCCGCGCCGCTGTTCAAGGGCAACTTCAATGCCGCCGCCGACCCGGGTGTCGACGTGCGCCTGCGCGACGGTCGCCAGGAACTGCTGCGCAACCCGCAACGCTACGACTTGATCACCCTCGAACCGCCACCGCCCTCCGCTGCCGGCGTGGTCAACCTGTATTCCCGGGACTTCTACCAGTTGGCCGCCAGCCGCTTGCAGAAACAGGGCCTGGTCGCACAATGGCTGCCGCTGCCAACGCAAAACATCGACGACTCGCGCTCGCTGGTGCGCAGTTTCCTTGATGTCTTCCCCTACGCCACCCTATGGACCAGCGAGTTCCACGAAATGCTGCTGGTGGGGTCGCTGGAGCCGATCGAGCTGGATGCCGCCAAAATCACTCAACGTTTCCAGCAGGACACTGTGCGCAGCACTCTGCAAGACGTCGGTATCGGCTCGGCCGCCGCCCTGCTCGCGACCTGGGTCACCGACCGCGCCGGCTTGGAGCGCTTTGCCGCTGATGCACCCGCAGTGACGGATGACCAGCCGCGAATCGAATACGCGCCGTGGGTGCGAGCCAAGGAGATCACCCGCGTGCTGCCGGCCCTGCTGGACTTGCACCAACCGCCGGTGCTGGTGAACGCCAATCAGGGGTTTAGCGAGCGAATGAACACCCACCAACAGCGCCTGATGCAGTTCTACCGGGCGAGCCTGCACGCCTATGACGGTGACCGGGATGCCTGGGCCAGGGATGTGCGCGAGGTGATGCGCGGGGATGGGGGGAATCCGTATTTCCGGTGGTTTGTCGGGGAGTGATGCGGCGCCTGTCAGGCCGCTATCGCTGGCAAGCCAGCTCCCACAGTTTTGGCGTCGTTCACAACATTCAGGTACGACACAACTCCCTGTGGGAGCTGGCTTGCCAGCGATTGGGCCATCAGCTTCACCACAACCATCATTTGACAGAAACCGGCCATCCGGCAAAGCTGCATCGAGCATGAACGCGCGCCTGACGGCAAACGCACCTGGACTACGGAAGTCGTAATGCCGAAACATAAAAATAAAGCAGTAGAGCCAAACCCTGATTCGCAACCGACCCTGATTCATCGCTACCTGTTCCCCGTCACCATCGGCGCCTTATTGCTGGCGGTCGCGGGCATCGGCTGGTTCCTGCTCAGCAGCCAACCGGCTCCGGTGAGCTATGCGCCGGTCAATACACCTGTCGCGCAACCCGCAAAAGCGCAACCGCAACCCGTCGCCATGGCGCCGGCGACCATGGTCGACGAGCAGCAATGCCAGGGCTGCCACAGCGCACAGGTCATGGACTGGCAAGGTTCCCATCACCAATTGGCGATGCAGGAGGCCAACGCGCAGACCATGCTCGGCGACTTCAACAACGTCACTTTCAAGGGCGAAAACGAAACGACCCGGTTCTCGCGCAAGGACGACGGCTTCTGGGTCAACACCCCTGGCATCGACGGCAAGAACGCCGACTTCAAGGTCGCCTACACCTTTGGCATCGCACCCTTGCAGCAATACCTGATAGAGGTCGGCGAAGGTCGCTTGCAAGCCCTCGGCATTGCCTGGGATACCGAGAAGCAGCGCTGGTTTCATCTCTATCCAGGCCAGGGTGTGACCTTCAAGGACCCGCTGCACTGGAGCAAGCCGAGCCAGAACGCCAACTTCATGTGCGTCGAGTGCCACACCACCGGCTACAAGCGCAATTTCGATACCGCGAAAAACACCTTCGACAGCCAGTGGAACAGCCTCGGCGTCGGCTGCCAGGCCTGCCACGGCCCGGCCTCCAATCACCTGCAATGGACGACGAAAAAAGGCGATCTGGTCCACTCGGGTTTTGCCGTCGACCTCAAGGACAAAAACGCCACCGTCGAGATCGAAACCTGTGCCCGCTGTCACTCGCGTCGTGCGCCACTGGGCGACGGCTTCACCGTTGGCAAGCGCCTGATGGACGACTACCTGCCCAGTGCCCTGACCCGCGAGCTGTATGCGCTGGATGGCAAGATCAAGGATGAAGTGTTCGAACACGGTTCGTTCGCCCAGAGCAAAATGTTCGACAAGGGCGTGCGCTGCAGCAACTGCCACAACCCCCACAGCAGCGAATTGAAGGCGCCGGGCAATGGCGTGTGCCTGCAATGCCACAACACCGCTGGCAAGACCTCCGTCGAAGGCGTCGACGGCAAGGGCCTGCAAGCGAAAAACTACGATTCCATCGAACACACCCGCCACACCATGGGCCAGCCGGGGTCGCAGTGCATCGATTGCCATATGCCCGGCAAGTTCTATATGGGCAATGACTTTAGGCATGACCACAGTTTCAGCATCCCCAACCCCGAGCGGGCGAAAAAGCTCGGCACTCCGGACGCCTGCCTGACCTGTCACCGGGGCAAGGCCGGCGACAAGGTTACCGAGCAGTTCAAGCTCTGGAACACCTCCACCGCCGCCCAGGCCCCGCGTTACGACGAAAGCCTGTGGCTGATCCGCAACGGCCAGCCTGGCGCCGCGCAAACCCTGTACGAGCAATTGCAGCGCAGCAACCTGCCAGCGATTCAACGGGCGACCCTGCTTGCCGAGTTGCCGCTGTACCCCAGCGAGCAGGCGCTGAAACTGGCCACCCGGGACTTGGGCAATGCGGCGCCGCAAGTGCGTGAAAGCGCCGTGCGGGCGATCAGTGCCTTCCTGCCACCGCCGGAGCGTGCGCCGCTGTTGACGCCGTTGCTGAGCGACCCGGTCAAGGCGGTACGCATTGCCGCGGCCCGGGATCTACTCAGCGTGGCACGCAATGGCCTGGGCACGGCCCAGGACAACTGGAATGCGGCCATCGCCGAATACGAGACCGTGCAGAAGAGCCTGGCCGAACGCGCCGAAGCCAACCTCAACCTGGCCATGCTCTACCAGGCCAGCGGCCGCAGCGGCGAAGTCGAAGGTTTGTTGCGCACCTCACTCCAGCGCGACCCGGACTTCTACCCGGCGCTGGTGACCCTTGTGCAATGGCTGGAAGCCAACGGTCGCGGTCAGGAAGCCCAAACGCTGCTGGCGCAAAACCTGAAGGAACACCCCGACGCCGCACTGCTGCAACACACCCAGGGCTTGTCACTGGTACGTGCAGGCAAATCCGATCAGGCCATGCCCTTCCTGCGCAAAGCCGCGCAACTGGAACCGCAGAGTCCGCAATACGGCTATGTGCTGGCCGTGGCCCTGCATGACAGCGGCAAGGTCGATGCCGCGTGCGAGGAGCTGGAAAGGCTGTTGAAAATGCAGCCAGCCAACCGCAATGCGCGGCTGTCGCTTATCCAGTACTACCTGGACAGCGGCCAGGAACCGAAGGCCCAGGTGCTGTTGCAGGGCTGGAAGAAAATGAACATGGGGGATCCGGCGTTGAAATGATCGGGGGGTGATCCAATGGCCCCTTCGCGGGCAAGCCTCGCTCCTACAGGAGCGGGCTTGCCCGCGAAGGCGTCAGTACCGCCAATTAAAAACTCAGGTTAACGTCGCCGAAATAACGGCCGCGGCGCCTTCAGGTTTAACCAGGAACTGCAGAAACTTACAACCAAAGGTGAACTTCAAAAGTCAAACCCCTAAAGCATAGATACAACTTCAAAAACAACAACTAGCAGTTCTGATAGTGGCGAGCAACTCTTAAAGGTAGTAAAAAATACCAATCTCTCCCTTATTGGAAATTGCCATGAGCACCCCTCAAACGACGCCCCAGAACGTTGAGTCAAATTCAACGCAGCCTACTGTCGCACAACGATCTGTAGTCAATTACAGTCGCTGGATGACTGATAACGCTACCGCTATCGCCAATATGAAACTTTATCAATTGGCTTTGCCGTCTGCTCACAACGCAGGCATGGATACATCGCACCTTTGGGGTCTGGAGGAATTGTGGGCCGCGTGCCAGACAAATTCATTTGGTTTTCAATTGGAAGCGGGGGCACGAGTTTTAGACCTTCGACTCTATGATGCCAGCTATAAAAAACTTGTAGGAAATCACTCTCCAACCTGGATCTTTAAAGAAGAATTTGTATTTAATCACGCCATAGTAACGGGACGAACACTTCAGAGCTGCATTGACGAAGTTCGTGAATTTTCAACAAAAAACCCTGGTGAAATCATCATATTAGATATTCATCAGTACGACAGAGGAAAATATGCATCCGACAGTGTAACTCGATGCCTGAAATATTTTAACCCCATACTTGAAATGCTGATTCCGCCCTCCGCGGCGAATCTGACCATTGGCGAAATTCGTGCTAAATTCTCCAGGCAGAACATTATCATTGCATGGGGGCATGGAAATGGATTCTGGGGCACATTGAGGCATGCGTGGCTAAATAAAGATTCCGTTTCAGAGAGTGACATTGTCGAATTTTGCAATACAATGATGGCCGAGCCTCTGCCTAACCTCTGGTCACTGTCCGCGACGGCTTATAACAGTTCAGGGCCAGCGGTGCTGAATTCATCTCACAGGTTATGGGGGAATACAGTTTTCAAACCGGGCCAGCAGACCGGGAACATCATCAACGTAGATTTTATTGAAAGAACGGGAATTGTTGATCGCTGCATCGCACTTAATATTGCCCGCGGCCAGGACACGACACTTCCTGTCGCACCTAACGATCTAACAATAACTCAACTCATTGATAATGGGAAACCCGTAGAGGCTGCTAGTTTCAAATGGAGTCGCGGCACCGACAACACTGGCGTAGTGGGACATCAAATCTATCAGGATGAGCATCTATTTTTTTCCACTAACGAAAACGAATATTCCACGAACGTCCTAGCCAGACCCTACAACTATACAATTCGCGCCTTTGATATAATGGGCAATATTTCCGCACCTTCAAGCAAGGTATTCAGCCACTTAAAAGATAACATCCCACCCACAAAACCCGGGGGACCTCTCATAAGAAATATAAGTTTTTATACAATATCTATATTCTGGGACGAATCACAGGATAGCGCTGGAATTAAAGGCTACGAAATACAAAAAAATGGAGCATTTCTCGATTTTGTGGACGGAGTCGAATACACACTTACGAATCTAAATCCTGCGGAATACGCTTCAATTAAAGTATGCGCAAGAGACTGGAGCAATAATAGCTCGGAGTGGGCAAACATGTCCATTCCGCAAAGGCCGATGGTACCTCAAAGGAATGAGATAAGCGTTAAGACCTTTACAGAGAGTCAGGTCATGTACATTGGCTGGCTCATTACAAACAACGCTCTCGCGAAATTCACCATTATAATCACTTTAGATGGAACTATAATTAAAACCGAACCAGTTGGCGAATTCACCAGCGGATTTTCCTTCAGCCACAAAACCCCGACTGATCGTGACCTCACGTTCGGCATCCAGTATGTAATGAATTATGGAACAGATAAGGAGGAGCGCTCAGAAACTACAGAGTATACCGTATGCTTTAACAAGCTTACTGCGCCAGACAACTTAGAGGGCTCATCTATCGCCCCTGGATCCTTTACTTTGACGTGGTGCCCCTCGACCGATACAAGATTAACCGGGTATGCGATCTCTCGCAACGAAGAAGCCCCCGTTCTGGTTCCCTCATCACCTTGTTCCTACACGGCTACCAATATCAATCCCGACTCTACCACTGACTATCTCTACGAAGTCTGGGCAATTGATGAAAATACCGATAACGTTTCTGCACCCATTTCGATAAATTTAAGCTACGCACCACCGACGACGCCTGGCATTCCCGAACTCATTGCCTTGGGTCACAGTTCAGCGTCATTGATTTGGGCGCCATCGTCTGGCGTTGGGCCCATACGCTACAAAATTTACCTCAACGGTGTTCTGGTTAGACAAACCAATCATCCTTCTGCCGAGCTTAATTACTTACGAACCAGTACCCATTATCTTGTCGAGGTCCGCGCAGTCAATAGGATAGGCACGTCACAACCCAGCCCGAAAGCATTTAAAACCTTGTTAAGACCACCGACAAATCTGAAACTAAAACATAACTCCGGAACCTGCAGACTTTCCTGGGACCCGATTTTTGCAAGGTCTCCAACTCATGAGGGAACGATTAATGGTCAGCCGTTCACAGCAGGCGCGTTAGGCCACAGCTTTAATCTTGAGCAGTTTTCACCTGGTGAACCTCCCCACCACTTCACCTTTATGGTAAAAACCATACTGGACGGAGCCACCTCTGAAACAACTACCTTCAATACTGTATTGGATGATGTGACACCTCCAACTCAACCGGGCAAACCTTTAATCAGCCATATTACCAACAACTCGGCATATGTGAGTTGGACTTCGGCAAGCGACAACACAGGTGTTACCCGTTACAAATTGGTGCGCAATGGTATAAGTGTCCGATACACCCCAACCAACGAACTCACTCTTGATAAGATAGCTTCTGGACAAGTCCACTCTGTCTATGTCCGTGCAGAGGACAAGGACGGAAATCTATCCTTGGCCAGTGAACGAACTGTGTTCAGAACCACGGGGACAGCACCTGTGTATCCCTCACCCAGTGCCTCCATCAAGGCTCTGACTTCTACTACCGCCAGACTGGATTGGTCTCATGCTCCCGACGCCCTCTATCCGGCAGGGGTGATGATTATGGTTGATGGCTACCATTACGAAACGTCGTTGATTACCAATTCTGCAGTTTTAAGAGACTTGATTCCAGGCTTTACCTATATCGTAGAATTATTTTCTTTTGATGCTGTAGGTGCGATGTCTGAGCCCACCACTCTTCACTATGAACCAAAGTACATAACGCCGCCCAGCATGCCAACCAACTTAAAAACGACGGAGTCGACTTCGAACTCCAGCACATTTACCTGGGATGCGGCGACCGATGACACCCGCGCGCTTGAATATGTTATCTATCTCGAGGATGTATATTTCGACAGTACGCCACTCACCCAATACACAGTGTTCCTACTGCCCGGCGAATACAACATTAAAATCTGCGCCATGGATCTATTTGGCAACATCTCCGAAACGGCGTCGATAGCGGTAATTATTGAAGGCGAATTACCGAGCGCACCGAGCAACTTCCGCTATACACAAACATCATTAATACCCATACCGACCCTGGAATGGGATAAATCTTCAGGAGATGTACTCGAATATGACATAGCGATCACCGGACCACTGGGAAGCACCTCGCACTATTTTACAGCCCTGACCTTTACGAAGCCGGTTTTGCTTCCACGCACCCGTTACGATGTAACCATTACAGCTCGCAATGAAAACGGTCATTCATCGCCGCTGATCTCTGAGTTCACTACAAAGTAACAGCGGCGCTCCCTCAGCCAGTCACCATGACTACCTGGACAGCGGCCAAGTACCGAAGGCCCCGG
Organism: Pseudomonas sp. GM78; assembly: GCF_000282475.1. Lineage (GTDB taxonomy): Bacteria > Pseudomonadota > Gammaproteobacteria > Pseudomonadales > Pseudomonadaceae > Aquipseudomonas. Next base: position 21,270 of record NZ_AKJF01000021.1, on the reverse strand, counting down.
TGCTGTTGCAGGGCTGGAAGAAAATGAACATGGGGGAACCCGCGTTGAAATGATCGGGGGGCTGATCCAATGGCCCCTTCGCGAAAGCGTCAGCCCTGCCAATGCATAATTTACGTCAACGCCGCCGAAACAACGGCCGCGGCTCAATCACCGAACGCCCATATGACACGCTCATCCCGGCCAGCCCCTTGAGCGCGTCCTCGGCCGATTTGTCTTCACGCACGGCAAAGCTGTCGAATCCACAGTGGCGCATATGACTGAGCTGGTCGCGCAACACATCACCCACCGCACGCAATTCCCCACGCCAGCCCAATCGGGTGCGCAGCAAATAGGCCTGGCTATAGGCCCGGCCATCGCGAAAACTCGGAAAATCCAGGGCGATCAACGGCAACTGGCCAAACCACTGTTCAAGCCCCTCCACCTCATCGTCCGGCCCCAGCCACACAGCGTGTTCGCGTGGACTTTCCAGCCAGCGCGCCAATGGCAAGATCACCTTGCCCCTTGGCAATGGCGGCTCCAGATCGCGGATAAGCGTCCACGGATCATCCAGGTCAATCCGCGCCCCGCCCTCCTCCAGACGCAACAGATTGTTCATGTCGACACCTCCAGCACTTTCGGATAAACCGCCTCTTTGAACGGTTCCAGGCCGATGCGCTGCAAGGTGTCGACGAACAATTCCTCGTTTTCTCGGTAACGCACGAACGTGTCGACGATGTGCTCGATCACCCCAGGCACTTGCGCCGCGCTGAACGACGGGCCGATAACCTTGCCCAACGCGCTGTGCTTGCCCTGGGCGCCACCGAGGGTGATCTGGTACCACTCACTGCCGTTCTTATCGACCCCCAGGATGCCGATGTTGCCGATGTGGTGGTGACCGCAGGCGTTCATGCAGCCGGAGATGTTGAGGCTGATGTCGCCCAGATCATGCAGGTAATCGAGGTCTTCGAAGCGCGCTTGAATGGCTTGGGCGATGGGGATCGACTTGGCGTTGGCCAGCGCACAGAAATCACCACCGGGGCAGGCGATGATGTCCGTGAGCAAACCGGCGTTGGCGCTGCCGAGGTTATGCTCGCAAGCCAGGCGCCAGAGCATGAACAAATCGGCTTTTGACACGTCCGGCAGCACGATGTTTTGCTCGTGGGCGATGCGGATCTCGCCAAAGCCGAAATGCTCTGACCACTGCGCCACCGCCTCCATTTGCATGGCTGTGACATCCCCCGGCGGCGCGCTGCTGCCCGGTTTGGTCGACAGCACCACGCTGGCATAACCCATTACCTTGTGTGCCTGCACATTGCGCTGCACCCAGCGGGCGAACGCCGGGTTCTCGGCCAGGTGCGTGCCGAAATCTAGACTGGTATCCGCCAGGTCGCGATATTGCGGCGCAACGAAGGCAGCGGCCACGCGCTCGAACTCGTCCAGGGTCAGTTGCGCCGGGCCATCCTTGATGTGCGTCCACTCCTCCTCGACTTCCCTGGCGAACGCTTCAATGCCCAGGGCTTTCACCAGAATCTTGATCCGCGCCTTGTACTTGTTGTCCCGCCGGCCATGACGGTTGTACACCCGCAACACCGCCTCGACGTAGGACAACAGGTGCTGCCACGGCAAGTCCTGGCGAATCTGCAAGCCGAGGATCGGCGTGCGCCCAAGACCGCCGCCGACGATCACCCGCAGCAGCATCTGCCCGTCGTCGCCCGGGTAAAGATAGAGGCCGATGTCATGCATCATGATTGCCGCGCGGTCCTGTTCGGCCGAGCAGATGGCGATCTTGAACTTGCGCGGCAGGTAGAGGAACTCCGGGTTGATGGTCGACCATTGCCGCAGGATTTCCGCCAGCGGGCGCGGGTCGATCATTTCGTCGGCCGCCACCCCGGCAAAGGCTTCGGTGGTGATGTTGCGCACGCAGTTGCCGGAGGTCTGGATGGCGTGCATGTTGACCTGGGCCAGGCGTTCGAGGATGTCCGGCACCTGGGCCAGTTCGATCCAGTTGAACTGCATGTTCTGCCGCGTCGTGAAGTGGCCGTAGCCGCGATCGTAATCCCGGGCGATGCTCGCCAGGGTGCGCATCTGCCGGGCGCTCAGGGTGCCGTAGGGAATGGCGACGCGCAGCATGTAGGCATGTTTTTGCAGGTACAGGCCGTTTTGCAGGCGCAACGGCAGGAACTCTTCCTCGCTCAGTTCGCCCGCCATGAAGCGTTCGACCTGATCGCGAAACTGCGCAACCCGCTCGAACACCAGTGCCCGGTCATAGTCGTCGTACTGATACATCTGGCTACCTCATCAGGTTTGATCGGGCTCTGTTGCTGATGCCTGGCGCGATCCTTGTGGGAGCGAGCCTGCTCGCGAAGGCGGAGTATCAGGCGACATCGATGTTGAATGTGCTGGACTCTTCGCGAGCAGGTTCGCTCCCACAGGGTGGACGGCATCAACGGCGGCTCGTTTCGAGGTAGTGACTATGGACGCGTGCTAGTTTTCATTACAGATTCAGCTACTCATGAAAAAACCGTATCAGGGTTAAATGCACACAGCTTGACTCGATGCAGATCTGATCCGCATAAATGACTTTTCCCTGAGTCTGTTTTGAATTTGCCAATGTTTTTACAGTTGCCCGCCATTGCAACCGTGGAAGCATTGATCATGAGCACAACAACTACCGGACAGGCCTATAACTACAAGGTCGTGCGCCAATTCATCGTGGCAACCGTGATCTGGGGCGTCGTGGGGATGGCGATGGGCGTGTGGATCGCCTCGCAGCTGGTGTGGCCGCAGTTGAACCTGGACCTGCCCTGGACCACGTTCGGGCGCTTGCGCCCGTTGCACACCAGCCTGGTGATTTTCGGTTTCGCTGGCAGCGCGCAATTCGCCGCCAGCTACTATGCGGTGCAGCGAACCTGCCAGGTGCGACTGTTCTCGGACAAACTCGCCGCCTTCACGTTCTGGGGCTGGCAATCGGTCATCGTGGTGATGCTCATCACGTTGCCGCTGGGCTACACCACCACCAAGGAATACGCCGAAATCGAGTTCTCCGGCGCGGTGTGGATGACCCTGGTCTGGGTCGCCTACGCCATCGTGTTCTTCACCACCGTGGTGCAGCGCAAGACCCGGCACATCTATGTCGGCAACTGGTTCTTCGGTGCGTTCATCGTGGTGATCGCGATGCTGCACGTGGTCAATCACCTGGCGATTCCAGTGGACTGGTTCAAGTCCTATCCGGTGTATTCGGGGGCGACCGACGCTATGGTGCAGTGGTGGTACGGGCACAACGCCGTGGGCTTTTTCCTGACCACCGGTTTCCTCGGGATGATGTATTACTTCGTGCCCAAACAAGCGGGCCGGCCGGTGTATTCCTATCGTTTGTCGATCGTGCATTTCTGGGCGCTGATCACCCTCTACATCTGGGCCGGCCCCCACCACTTGCACTACACCGCCTTGCCGGACTGGGCGCAGTCGCTGGGCATGGCCATGTCGCTGATCCTGTTGGCGCCGAGCTGGGGCGGGATGATCAACGGCATGATGACGCTTTCGGGCGCCTGGCATAAGTTGCGCACCGACCCGATCCTGCGCTTTCTCGTGCTGTCCCTGGCGTTCTACGGCATGTCGACCTTCGAAGGGCCGATGATGGCGATCAAGACGGTCAACGCCCTCTCCCACTACACCGACTGGACCATCGGCCACGTCCACGCCGGCGCCCTCGGCTGGGTGGCGATGATCACCTTCGGCGCGACTTACCACATGGTGCCGAAGGTCTTCGGTCGCGCACAAATGCACAGCGTAGGCCTGATGAACCTGCACTTCTGGTTGGCGACCATCGGCACCGTGCTGTACATCGCCTCGATGTGGGTCAACGGCATCACCCAGGGCCTGATGTGGCGTGCGATCAACGATGACGGCACGCTGACCTATTCCTTCGTCGAAACCTTGCAGGCCAGCCATCCGGGGTTCGTGGTGCGCTTTGCCGGTGGCGTGCTGTTTCTCACTGGCATGCTGGTGATGGCTTACAACGTGTGGCGGACGGTGCGGGTGTCCGACGTGGCGCTGGCGGAATGCGAGGCGCAGATAGCCTGATGACTGAATTCGTGTTGAATAGCCTGGGGGTGGTGTTCCTGTGGTTCGCCATCGAAAACTGCCTGCGCCACCAGACCGCCGAAAGTCTGGACGATGCCAGCCTGATGCCGTTTGCCGATGACCCTGAGGTCGCCCGGCGGGTCGAAGCCGCTACTGGCAAGCGCATACATGCTGTCGCGCCAGAAGAGCCCGCAAAGGGTTGGGGGAATATCGAGATTTGAGGCGATGCTTAGAGTGCCATCGCTGGCTTCCCAGCGATGGCGGTCTCGGATCAAGCGCGTTCGCGCGGAATCAAACTCTGCAACTGCTGCGCCAGAAAATCCGCCTCGAAGACAAAGGTATCCGGGTCTTTAAGACCGTTGGTCTTGCGCCACTGCCAGCCATTGGACGGCGGCATACACACCAGCGAAACACTGCCATAGCGGGCCGCGGTAAAGCCCATGACCGCCAGGGAAATCTGCCCACCGGCCCCCATCACATCCGGCACGAACTCCACCGGTTTGCCGGCGATCAGGATGCTCAGCTTTTCAGTCTTGAAGGTGGAGGTTTCCACCGGAACACTCGGCCCGGACGCGACATACGCTTCGCGGCTCACCTCCAGCAGATTCGGCGCCAGAACCGGCTCCAGCCACTGCTGGATTTGGTCAAATAGCTCACCAATGCGCCTGGCCCACTCGGCCGATTGCGTCTCGAACAGCTGCTTTTTGTGCGCTTCGCTTTCTGCGTAATGACGAAGCATCTCGCCCAGTTGCCGTACGTCGTCCATTGCGGTGTTCCCTTGATTGAAGCGGTGTTGCGGACGTTCAGCATGGCAGATGCGCGCCGCCCGCGTACGACTAAAAGCGCGAGCGGTATGGATCAATCGCTATTGGGCATGCGTCGCAAACGCGCCATGCTCAAGGTATCGACGTAGCCGCCATCACGCACCGCATAGTCGCGAAACAGCCCTTCGGTCTCGAAGCCGAACTTGCGGTACAGGCCGATGGCGGCTTCGTTGTCGGCATACACGCTCAGTTCGACCCGCCGCAGGTTCATCCAGTTGTCGGCAATATCCAGCGCCGCTGCCAGCAGTTGCGAACCCACGCCCTTGCCCTGCCAGGCTGGCGCCACGCCCATGCCAAAACTGCCGGCATGACTGCGTCGGATACGTGAAAACTGTTCAAGGCCAAGCTCGCCGACCACGACGCCCTGATGCAACGCGACCAGTTTGACCGAGCGTACGTTGTCCGCTTCCAGGCGTTTGCGCCAGGCTTCGACGGACTGATATGGCATTTGCAACACTTGACGGGTGACCGCAGGGTCGTTGTAGAGCGCGGTAACGCCGACGAGGTGGGATTCGTCGAAGCGTTCGAGGGTGATGACAGCGTCGGTAGCGCTCATGGGTGATTCATCCTTGATACAGACATGGCCGCCCACTCTACAACGCATTCTTCAAACATGGCGAGAACCAATGTGGGAGCGAGCCTGCTCGCGATGGCGATGTATCAGTCGCTATTAATGTTGGCGGACCCACCGCTATCGCGAGCAGGCTCGCTCCCACATTTTTTGAGCTGTGCTCAGCTCTCGAACCAGTCCCGACGCTCACTGAAAGTGTTCTGGATCAACTCGACAATCATCTGCACCTGCGCCTCGCCCTCTGACTCGGCATTCACCGCCAGCCACACCTGGCGCTGCATCGGCGGCTGGAACAACCCCGGCAAACCGATCAAGCCACGGTCAAAGTGGCTCATGTAGCCGGGCAGCAGGCCGATGCAGGCGCTGCAACGGATCATCTCCAGCATCAGTGGATAGGAATGCGACTGCACGATCCCGGCCGGGCGCTGGTCGACCAGGTCGTTCCAGGGCCGAAAGCTGTCGATCTGCCGATCATGCTGCCACTGCACCAGCATGAAGTCGGCCAGGTCATCGAGGCTGTCGGGTCGCGAGGCGACCCGTGAATAGCGCTTGGCGATGTGCGGAACGTAGTCGAATTGCGCCAGGCATTGCGGCTCGCTGACGGCAAAACTCGGGCCCGGCAGCGGCGAGTCGGTACCCGCCAGCCAAACCACGACGTCGGCACTGACCGCCTGCAGGGACAATTCGCTGTCGAGGGTAATGATGTCCAGGCGTGCACTGGCATTGCGTCGCAACAACGCCACCAGATCACGACCGAGGATGTCGTGCAGGATCGTCTCGGCGACAGCCAGGCGCACAATGGGTTGCTCGATCACCGGCAGGTCGCGTTCATGCGCCAACGCGGTCAGCTGCTTGTGCAGTTGCAGGCCGTCACGACTGAGCACCAGCCCGTTCTCCGAAGGGCTGAACAGTGAACACTGCAACTGCTTTTCCAGCTGCGCCAATTGCTTGCGCAGCCGGGTTGCCTTGATGTTGAGACGGCGGGCTGCCTGCATGAAGCAGCCGCAACGGGCGATCACGCTGAAGCACTGCGCCTGCAGTGGATCGATCTGCGCCGCGCGGGTGCGCCAGGACGTGGTTTTATCGAGAGGTGTGGGGTATTGCGCTACAGGCTGAACGCCCCGGGTTTCCATGAATGACATCGATGACTCCCTGTCGATCTTTCACTGGGAGTTCCATCCTGCGCAATCTGCATGAACGACGTATGACAGCCGCTCAGGCGCTAGGCGCCTGGCGAAAACTCACGGCCAGTCGATTCCAGCTGTTGATGGTGGTGACCGCGATGGTCAGGTCCACCAGTTCACCCTCGCTGAACTGCTCTCGGGCTTGCTCGTAGACAGCGTCCGGCACGTGGTCCTGCGAAAGCAGTGTCACCGCTTCGGTCCAGGCCAGGGCGGCGCGCTCGCGCGGGTTGAAAAAGTTGCTGTCGCGCCAGACCACGATGGAGTACAGGCGGCGGTCGGTCTCGCCCAGGCGCCGGGCGTCCACCGAGTGCATGTCGGTGCAGAACGCACAGCCGTTGAGCTGCGAAGCGCGGATCTTGATCAAGTGCAGCAGCGCCGGCTCGATGCTCAGGCTGCTGGTCAGGGCTTCCATGGCGATCATCGCTTTCATCGCCTTGGGCGAGGCACTGTAGTAATCCAGGCGGGGGTTCATGGTGCGACCTCATAGGACGATGATTTGCCGCCAAGGTAGCCGTTGTTAATGCTGCGTTACATATCCAATTGCGCGAAATTTCAGTGGTCCACCGGGCCCCAGACCAATTGGCGGTTTTTGCGCCACACAACTACTGCATAAACGCCAGTTGAGGTTAATCTGGCACTGCACACGCGCCTCAATTGCCATGGAGCCTTGCCGGTATGGAACTACACGTTGTCATTAACGGACGCAAGGACCTGGCGGGCCAGTTGTATACGCAACTGCGCAGCGCTATCGAATCGGGACGCCTGGCCGCCGGGACGCAACTGCCACCCAGTCGCCTGCTGGCCGAGCAACTGGGCATTTCGCGCAAGACCATTTCCGATACCTATGCCCAGCTGACCTATGAAAACTTCCTCACCGGGGTGATCGGCAAAGGCACCTACGTCAACGCCCGGGTCTCGAAAATCGAGCGCAAGCAGAGCCATTCGGAGCTCGCCGGGTGCGAGGTGATCGAATCCTGGCGCAACCTGCCGGTATTTTTGCGTCATCCGACGCTGGAAGGCTCGCTGCGCTACGACTTCATTGGCGGCGCCACCAGCAAGGGCCAGTTTCCCCAGGACGATTGGCGACGCTGCACGTCCCACGCCTTGCGCCAGATCGCCGGGTCCAAGGGTTTCTACAGCCTGCCCGAAGGCCTGCCGGCGCTGCGCAATGCCATCGCCCAGCACATCGCCTTTTCTCGCGGGGTCAATTGCCAGGATGAGGACGTGGTGGTGTGCAATGGCGCGCAGCAGGCGCTGGATCTGATTGCCCGGGTGCTGATACGAGCGGGCAGCATCGTCGCCATGGAAGACCCCGGTTATCCGCCGGCGCGCCTGCTGTTCGGCACCCATGGCGCCACGGTGATTGGCGTGCCGGTGGACGCCGAAGGCATTGTGGTGGAGAAAATCCCCCTCGGAACGCGGCTGATCTATGTCACCCCCTCGCACCAGTTCCCGCTGGGCATGCCCATGAGCCAGGAGCGCCGGGCCGCGCTGCTGGCACGCGCCCATGAACTGGGGGCGATCATCATCGAGGACGACTACGACAGCGAGTTTCGCTACGAAGGCCGCCCCACGGACTCGCTGCAAAGCATGGACGAGCGCGGGATCGTTGCCTATGTCGGGACCTTCTCGAAAACCCTTTTACCAGAGCTGCGCCTGGGTTACGCGATCCTGCCGCCGGCGATTCTCGAGGCGGTGGTGCGCGCCAAGCAGCTCACCGACCTGCACACCTCCACCCTGCCCCAATGGGCGCTGGCCAAATTCATCGCCGAAGGCTGCCTGCTCAAGCACATTCGTCGCTGCCATACGATCTACGCAGGCAGGCGCGAGCGGATCCTGGCGCGCATGGCCGGTGATCTCGCGCCCTGGCTTGAAGCGGTGCCGACCACAGCGGGTTTTCACATGGTGGTGTTGTGCAAGGTCGCGATCGACGTGCCATTGGTGATCGAGCTGGCAAAAAAAGTAGAAGTCGGACTTTATGCCATCGACAGTTTTTTCTACCAGCAAGCGCCCCAGGCGGGGTTTTTCCTCGGTTTTGGCGCCATCGAGACCCTGGACATCGACATCGCCCTGGATCGTTTCCGGGACATTTTGCAGCAAGTTGCCTGACGGATTGGTCTGCGTTTTTATCCGGCGATTGGCTATTGGTGGTCCGCAGGTGCAGGCCTATCCTGCATAGGCGTTATCCCTCAATGAGGAGTGTGAGCCAATGTCCTACAAAGTGATCAATACCGTACAGGTTCAGGCCGCCGCCGGCCGCTCGGAAGATCTGGGCAAGCAATTGCAAAAAATTGTCGACACCCTGCGCGAACTACCGGGCTGTGAATCCTATATGGTCGACCGCTGCCCTGAGGACAGTAATCGCTGGACTGTCAGCGCCCACTGGCAATCGGAATCGGCGATGCAATCGCATTTCAACAGTCCCCAAGTGCAAGGCTTCATCGACCTGATCGATTGCCAGCTGGCCAACGCCGTCGACTTCAACAGCTTTCCGATCAGATAGACACGGTTAAAGATCGCAGTCCTTGGTCGCGTTTGCAGAGTATGGGTACCTCTGCAAACGTTCCGGGGACTGCGATCTTTTTCATTCCAGCGCCTTCCACCGCCGCACATTGGTCCCCTGGCCTTCGCGAGAATTGGCTGTTTGTTTATCCCCTCTGGCGCAATAGATTGATCCCTGACAACCAACCATTGCAGGTGATGAACCATGAACCTTTTGCGCTGCTCTCTCGCTGCCCTTGCCTTGACCGTTTGCGCTTCGGCGTTTGCCCATGAGGCCGGTGACCCTTCAGAAAAGGTCACGGTGTTGCAGGACCAGATGCTGAAAAACGCCCCGGGCAAAAAAGCCTTGATGATTGAGGTCGACTACAAGCCAGGCCAGGCGTCCATCGCGCACAAACATGACGGCACCGCCATGGCCTATGTGCTTTCGGGATCGATCACTTCCCAGGTGAAGGGCGAAAAAGAGGTCACGTACAAGGCCGGTGAGTATTGGTACGAACCTGCAGGCTCGGAACATCTTGTCTCGAAAAATGCCAGCAAAACAAAACCAGCCAAGCTGTTGGTATTCATGGTGTTGTCGCCGGACGAGAAAGTGTTGGTCCCCTTGCAAAACTGATGGTTAAACCCACAGCCATAAATAAAAACGCCCAAACTCATGATTCGGGCGTTTTTATATCCTCAGGCAATTAACCACCCTTACTTAAACCGAACAAAACTATTGGCCACTGTATAACTTCACGGATTGGCTATTTCATTAATCAGCGCACGGTTTAGTCTGGAGTCACTGCCGCCCCCATGCGGCAACTGTAACTTTCCGACCGAAGTTGTTTCACTGGAGAAACACCATGAAACTTGCGTTTGTCAGTACATTGACCATGAGCATTCTAATCACCGGATGCTCGATTCCCACGGCGCCTTCAGCGGTGACACCGCTCGACGGTATCTTCACGCAACCGGTAGGTCGCAGCAGCGCAACCAGCATCCCCAACGGCAGCGATGTAACGCTTGGCATCGTCTACAGCCGCAATACCCAGGCCAACCGTGCCTACCTGCAAGACTACCAGGCCAATGCCGGCACCGGTTTCGGCCAGAGCCTGCTGGTGCAGTCGATCCATGACGCCTATGTGGCGACGTCAAAACCGGATCTGGCGGTGGACTGGGTCAAGGCCTCCCTGCAACGGCAATTTGGTTCGGTCACGGTGTACCCGGACATGCAGAGCCTGCAGGCGGCAAAACCGGATGTGGTCGCCGTCGTCGACAGCCGCAGCCAACTGATCACCTCGCGCAGTTCGGACGTCGAAGCGAATGTCAGTGTGGACTTCTATGATAAGAACCTGAGTTATATTGGCACTGCAAAAGGGCATGACGCGAAGGCGCTAAGTCCGGTTTGGGCGGACTTTAAACGCAGCGAAGAGATTGTCGCCGACATTAACGAGCAACAGAATGTGCAAGTAAGGGCACTGCAGAAGTTTGACCAGTCGCTCAATAATTTGTTGTCCAAGCCGACAGATAAAGTGTCGATGCTTGACGATAACAAGGGTCAGAAGTTGTATTGACTGAAAAGGCCTCTTCGCGGGCAAGTCCGCTCCCACAGTGGATCGCTTTTTTTTGGAAATACTCGCTCACCTGTGGGAGCGGGCTTGCCCGCGAAGAGGCCGGAACAGGCGCTACAAAAATAATCGGCGAAAAAAAAAAACCCGCATCTCTCGATGCGGGGCTTTTTCATTCAGCGCCTGATCAGGCCGCCGGTTCCAGCTCGGCGCTGGCGTTGGCAGTGACAGGCACCACCGCTTGCCCGCTCAACGCCAGGTCCAGCAACTCGCGGTTGGCTACCGCGTACATGGCGTAGTCCGTACCGCTGGCGGCACGAATTTCCACCAGCATGGCGCGCCAGCGCCCGATCATGCTTTCGTGCTGCGCCATCCACGACGCCAGGCGTGTTTCCACGTCCTGGGTGCCGTTGCCCTCTTGCAGGACCGAGATGGTGATCGCACGTTGCTGCCAGTCGACGTCATCGCGGAACGCTTCACGGGCCAAGGCCTGCCAGTTGTTTTCCACCGGCAGGGCACTGATCTGTTGCAGGTACCAGGTGATGTCCAGCGCACTGCCCACGGCGAAGTAGGCCTTGGCCACGTCCGCAGGGTCCTGGCCGGTCACGTCGGAGGCCTCGATGATCGGCAGCAGGGTGTACAGGTGCGTGGTGCCAGCCACCATGCGCGCCAGTAACTCCGGCACACCGGCTGCGACGTACGCCTGATAACGGGTCTGCCAGGTTTCGCGGATCTCGCCACTGAGCAGCTCGTCGAGCTTGAGGCCCAATGCCGCCAGGTGCGGACCGAAATGCGCGACGTCACGGGCAGCGTTCTGCTCGTTACGACGGGCACGCAGGAACCAGCGCGTGGCACGACGACCCAAACGCATCAGCTCGTCCATCAGCTCCAGTTGCACGTCGGCGGAAACCTTGTAGTCCAGGTTTTCGATCTGACGGAACCAGTGCGGGAGATGGAAAATGTCACGCACGATTACGTAAGCGCCAGCCACGTTCGCCGGGCTCATGCCGGTCGACTCCTTGAGTCGCTGAACGAAGGTGATGCCCATGTGGTTGACCAGGTCGTTGGCGATCTGGGTGCTGACGATTTCGCGCTTCAGGCGGTGACGGCGCATGGCTTCGGAAAACTTGTTCACCAGGGTCGGCGGGAAAGCGGTTTCCATGTCGCGGGTCAGGTAGTCGTCGTCCGGCACCAGGGAGCCCAGCAGCTGCTCCTTGAGGTCGATCTTGCTGTAGGAGATCAGCACCGACAGCTCGGCACGGGTCAGGCCATGGCCCGCCGCGACGCGCTCGTTGAGCTGGTCTTCAGCCGGCAGGAACTCGATGGCGCGATCCAGCTTGCCCCGACCTTCCAGATCGTTCATCAGGCGCTTGTATTCGGCAATCCGCGGCAAGGCACGACGGGCTGCCAGGGACAGTGCCTGGGTCTGCTTGTAGTTGTTGCCCAACACCAGACCACCGACTTCGTCGGTCATGCTCGCCAGCAACTGGTTGCGTTGCTTGTCGGTCATGTCGCCGGCCTGAACCACTTCGTTCAGCAGGATCTTGATGTTCACTTCGTGGTCGGAGCAATCCACGCCACCGGCGTTGTCGATGAAGTCGGTGTTGGAACCGCCGCCATTGAGGCCGAATTCCACACGACCCAGCTGGGTCATGCCGAGGTTACCGCCCTCGCCCACCACTTTGCAGCGCAGTTCGTTGCCGTTCACGCGCAGTGCGTCGTTGGCCTTGTCGCCGACATCGGCGTGGCTTTCGCTGCTGGCCTTGACGTAAGTACCGATACCGCCGTTCCACAACAGGTCCACCGGCGCCTTGAGCAAGGCGTTCAGCAGTTCGGTCGGGGTCAGCTTGTCGGCCTGGATGTCGAAGCGTTCCTGCATCTGCGGGGAAATCGCGATGCTCTTGGCGCTACGGGAGAAGATACCGCCGCCTTCGGACATGATGCTGGTGTCGTAGTCCGACCAGGCCGAACGTGGCAGGTCGAACAGGCGCTGACGCTCGGCGAAGCTGGTCGCCGGGTTCGGGTTCGGGTCAATGAAGATGTGCAGGTGGTTGAACGCTGCGACCAGTTGCAGCTTGTCGGACATCAACAAGCCGTTACCGAACACGTCACCGGCCATGTCGCCGACACCGACCACGGTGATGCTGTCTTCCTGGACATTGATTCCGCGCTCGCGGAAGTGGCGCTGTACGCCGACCCACGCGCCCTTGGCGGTGATGCCCATTTTCTTGTGGTCGTAACCGGCCGAACCACCGGACGCAAACGCGTCACCCAGCCAGAAGCCGTAGTCGATGGCGATGCCGTTGGCGATGTCGGAGAAGGTCGCGGTGCCCTTGTCCGCAGCAACTACCAGGTACGGGTCATCATCGTCATGACGCACGACGTTGGCCGGTGGCACCAGCGCGCCGTCCTTGAGGTTGTCGGTGATGTCCAACAGGCCGGAAATGAAGATGCGGTAGCAGGCGATGCCCTCGGCCGCGATCTCGTCCCGGCTGCCGCCCAGTGGCAGGCGACGCGGCAGGAAGCCGCCCTTGGCGCCCACCGGCACGATCACCGAGTTCTTCACTTGCTGGGCTTTTACCAGGCCCAGGACTTCGGTACGGAAGTCTTCTTCACGGTCCGACCAGCGCAGGCCACCACGGGCAACGTTGCCGAAACGCAGGTGCACGCCTTCGACGCGCGGCGAGTAAACGAAGATTTCGAACTTCGGCACCGGCTTCGGCAGTTCAGGAATCAGGTGCGGGTTGAACTTGAAGCTGAAGTACGACTTGTTATGGCCGTTGGCGTCGGTCTGGTAGAAGTTGGTACGCAGGGTGGCCTTGATCAGGTCCAGGTAGCGACGCAGGATGCGGTCTTCGTTCAGTACCTGAACGTCGTCCAGTGCAGTCAGAATCGCATGTTCCAGACGTTGCTCCAGATCGTCGCTGCTGAGCTTGCGCGCCAGGTAGAAACGGGTCTTGAACAACCGGGTCAACTCGCGGGCGATGTCGGTGTGGTTGTTCAGGGTGCTGGCGATGTAGCCCAGGTCGAAGCCCAGGCGAATCTGCTTGAGGTAACGGGCGTACGCACGCAGCAGCGCCACGTCGCGCCATGGCAGGCCGGCGGTCAGTACCAGGCGGTTAAATGCATCGTTTTCGGCATCGCCGCGCACGATGTGGACGAACGCGTCCTGCAGGGTGTCGTTGAGTTGCTGGATGTCCAGGTCCAGGCCTTCGGCGGCGGTGAAGGCGAAGTCGTGAATCCAGAACTCGCGACCACTGTTGTGGCGCAGGCGGTACGGGAACTCACCGAGCACGCGCAGGCCGAGGTTTTCCAGGATCGGCAGGACGTCGGACAGGGCCAACGGGGTATCGGCGTGGTACAGCTTGCAATGCAACTCACGCTGGCCGACCTGGCCCAGCGGCTGGTAGAAGCTCATCACCAGCGGATTTTTTTCGTTGAGGTTCAGCAGGTGCTGCATGTCGACCACCGCCGAATGCGCTGCGAAACGCTCGCGGTAACCGGCCGGGAAGCCTTTCGGGAAGTCGGCCAGCACGTTGGTGCCATGGGCTTCGCCGAAGGTTTCGACGGTCAGGGCCGAGTAATCGTCCTGCCAGCTGCGGCACGCCTGGATCACTTCGTTTTCCAGTTGCTGCGGGTCGATGTCGATGCGGTTTTTCGGGTCGACGCGCAAAATAAGCTGCACGCGGGCCAGCACGGACTCGGAGAAGAACGTCCAGAACTCGCAATCCGAGGCCTTGAGGCGATCCATCAGCACTTGCTGGATCTTCTGCCGCACTTCGGTGGAGTAAATATCACGCGGCACGTAGGCCAGGCAGTAGCAGAAGCGACCGTACGGATCCTTGCGCAGGAACACGCGGATCTTGTTGCGTTCCTGGATCTGCACGATCGACATCACGGTGCTGAACAGCTCGTCCACCGGGGTCTGGAACAGATCGTCGCGCGGCAGCACTTCAAGCACCTGCGCCAGTTCCTTGCCCAGGTGAGCCTTGGCCTGGAAGCCCGAACGGCGTTCGATTTCCGCGACCTTGCGGCGGATGTACGGGATGACCCGCACGCTCTCGCCGTACACCGAGGAGGTATACAGGCCCATGAAGCGGCATTCCTTGATGACCTTGCCGTTGGCATCGATTTCACGGATCGACACGTAGTCCGGGTAAGCCGGGCGGTGTACACGGCTTGGGTGCGCGGCCTTGGCGAACGACAGCAGGGTCGGTTCGCGCAGGTAGTTCACGGCGTAGTCTTCGATGCGCAGGTCATCGTAGGTCAGGCCGGCGCGCAGCAGTTTGGTCAGGCCGAGGAAGGAGTCCTTGTCATAGACGATGTGGCCGCCATCGGCTTCATCGCTGACCACGAACTCTTCGTAGCCCAGGAAGGTGAAATGGTTGCCCACCAGCCATTCGAGGAAACCCTTGATTTCGCTCTTTTCGTCGGCATCGATGGCGAACTGGCTGTTGTCCAGGTGGGTGAGGATTTCCTGGACCTTGGCTTTCATCGGTTCGAAGTCGCTGACCGCGACGCGCACTTCACCCAGCACCTGCTCCAGTTCCCGGGTCAGCACATTCAGTTCGGCGGTGTTGGCGCAACGGTCGATTTCCAGGTACATCAACGACTCTTGCAGCACGTCGTCGCCCTGGGTGCCTTTAGGCAGGATTTCCAGCAACTCGCCCTTGCTGCCGCGACGCACGCTCAGCACGGTGGTTTGCAGGGTGTGGATGCTGTAGCCGCGACGGTTCAGCTCGGTACGCACCGAGTCCACCAGGAACGGCAGGTCGTGGTGCAGCACTTCGACCGCGGTGTGGGTCGACTGCCAGCCGTGGCGTTCGTAATCGGGGTTGTAGACGCGCACTTGCGGTTGCGCATGATCGAAGCGCTCAAGCAGGCGCCACGCAGAAAGGGTACAGCCAGCGAGGTCAGACAACCGACGTTGGGTCAGTTCATCCAGGGAAATGATGCCGAAGAATTGTTCAGCGAACAGCGCCACTTGTGGCAGTGCCTGTTCACTGATGTGCTGCGCCAGTGCCGCTTGCAGTTGGTGCTGGAAGTCGGCTTTGCTGGCTGCGGTGAAGAACGCCATCTGTGGTACTCCGCTTGGGCTTGTTATTGATGGAAGCGTCGCGTGCAAAACCCCTGTCAGGGGCTACCCGTCACCCTGTTCCTGATTCTCGGGCAGAGGAAACAGGGTGACAGGTGGGTGAAGCTAAACGAGACACTCGGGTCACATTCACCTTCCGTGAATGGGCATCTGCAAAAGCGACTGGGCTGCGGGCAACGCAATGCCTTTACGGGTGCTCATCCGTTGCGCAGCTTAACGAGTGCGGCAAGGCCCATGCTTGCGGTGCTGCGACATATTCGGTCAACGGTACGCTGCTCTGCAGGCGCACACTGAACAACACTAGCAGTCGGAGTCGATTTCGGGGCTGAGTGCACGTTTTTTGCAGGATATTCGTGCCAGCGCGATCGACCAGCACGCCTGCGCCACGCCTCAACCAGAAATTGACAGCATCCATGATCGCCGAACCGACCATGGACGCTATTGGGCGCGTTGAAAAAACCTTGACCAGTTCAGTCGATCAAGTCTTCGATCGCCTGAAATTTGCTCACTGTCGCGCAGTCGTAACAGAGCATTTGAATCGTCATCCGGTCCATGCTGGCATCGACGTTACTCGATTCACACTCGCGGCAGAACAGCTGCAGATGCCCGGTCAGGTCCGCCCCACAGGCATCGCCGGAAAAAAACCGTGGCACCAGTTCATCACGCCAGTAGAGGCCGGGAGACTTGGAAAAACCGGCCCCGCTGTCCTTCAGCACCACGTCGTACAGGATTCGATGCAAGGACGACTGCGGCACTCGCGAATCGCGATAGGCGGTTTTGCGCCAGTTTCGCGCCTTGGCATCCTGAGCCGTGCCCAACATGTTGCCCGGGATGGTGTTGCAAGCGTGGTTTCGGCCCTTGGAGTTGCCGGTGGCATAAAAATGCGCGGCATTCTTCACCGCCAATCGCGCAAAGTAGTAGACATGGCTCACCGAGAAGTCCTGCAGAAGCTGGCCGACAACGGTTTCGGAACGCCCTCGGGCACTGAACACAAAGCTCACTTCGCTGGCCAGTACCTGGATGTACTGAATCGACTCGTCCCGGGCCAGGCTCAACATCAAGGCATACAGCTCGCTTTTCCAGGACGGCTGAACACTGCCGGACAGTTCCTGATACAACGCCTGGTACAGGGCGTCGCGAGTGCTGCGTACGCCGGTTTCCAGCGCGACATTGGGTAGCCAGCTCACGCAGGAAAAGTCTTTGATCAGGTAGCCGGCCGCTCGATCGAAGGCCTTGATGTCGCCATCCAGATCGACGTTCAGCACGCCGGCATCGTACAGGTTCCTCACCAGCGCTTCACAGGCCTCATCGGTGGGCGCCAACGGTTCGCTGCGCAACCCGGCGTCGAGCGAGGCAATGCGCTCGGCGCCAGCGACATGGCCGTCGTCCAGCAAGGCGAGCAATGTCAGTTTCTGGACGAAACCCAGCGACGCATAAGGCACCGACGGACGTGACGTTGCGTAGCGTTTCTCCAGCTCGAGACGATCGCGTTGCGCCCGGGCGGCGATTTCCTGCTGGCGCAGCTTGTAGCACTCATTGCAAGTACAGGGCTTGTTTCGCCCATAGTGGCCGGGCTCATGGTGATAGTGCTCGCAACGTACGCACTTGAAATGGTTACGAATTGAGACAGGGGTACCCTTGGCGTGCCGGCGCACCCACATGGGCAGGTCGCAGTACGGGCAAGTCAGGTCCTTGCTGATAATCGGCGGCAATATTTTCAACAGACTGCGCACTTCAGGCGCAATGTTGAACTCGATTTTCAGATCGGCACTTTTTTCACCGTCCAGATACCGCTGGTACAGTTGCTCGATTTGTTCCTCGGACAGGTGCTTGATCTCATCCGCCCATTCGAAATACTGACTCATCGAAAGAGGTCCTTTTTTCATGATTGACTGCGCAATCCTTTGCGTCTGGGCGATCACGCTAAGGGATTGAATGACGCCAATACAAGTAAAAAACCGGTGGGCAGAGCGTTATTTTTGGCTCTTGCAAACGTCCTGCGACGGGCTCGGAAATTTCCTAGGGCATGTTAGGAAAAGTCTGTGAGAAGCACCTTTCACCATTCACAAAGTCGAATTTTATCGGCCTCTCGATACATCAGACTGATAATGGAAATCGGTTTTTTCCCGTCGCTCCAGCACCTGAGGCAGCAGAAATTCCCACGGGCTGGCAGAATTGCTTTTTTTGTCACGTTCATCACGCTCGCCGAGCCAGGAATTCCCCATGCAAATGACCACCGCCCTCTTGATCGTCAACCCGTGCGACGACGAGGAAGACAACATGGCCATGCTGTGCTGCCACAGCGAAAAGGGTGAGATGTTTCTCATGAGCCGTTACCCGGACGAGGACGAGCTGGAAATCACCCTGGATGGCGAGCCTTCGACCCTCGACGGCGTGAAAGTCACCTTAAGCCCTACCCTGGTGAAGATCGAAATCGCTGCCGCGGATGCCGATGCGTTGAATGGGGATGATGTGCTGGAGATCACCTTCAACCCGGACATGGTGGATCTGGCGGAAGTTGAGGAAACCCTGAAGAACATCCTTGACGGTACCGGCACCTTTATCAGCCAGATTTGAGGTGTTTGAGCGGCCCTCATCGCGAGCAGGCTCACTCCTACAATTGAGCGGCGTACACCGTCACTGTAGGAGTGAGCCTGCTCGCGATGGGGTCGGCACAGCCACCCAATCACTCCCCGCCAGCCAAATCCCACAATTTCCCCAATCATTTCCCGCACTTTGCACAAAATGCCGTTAGTCGCCGCCCCCCGCGATGGATTAAAGTAACGCCCCCAGCCCTGGCGTTATTCGAGCGTCTAGGTCACCCTTTCCAGGAACAGTCATCGATGGAACATCGTGAAGCGCTGCTCGCGCTGCGAACCTTTCTTTCAACGCAGATTCTCGGCCAGGAAAAACTCATCGAGCGCTTGCTCATCGCCCTGCTTGCCGACGGCCACATGCTGGTCGAGGGGGCTCCTGGCCTGGCCAAGACCAAGGCCATCAAAGAACTTGCCGAAGGCATCGAAGCGCAGTTCCATCGCATCCAGTTCACCCCCGACCTGTTGCCCGCCGACATCACCGGTACCGAGATCTATCGCCCGGAAACCGGCAGCTTCGTGTTCCAGCAAGGCCCGATCTTCCATAATCTGGTGCTGGCGGACGAAATCAACCGCGCCCCGGCAAAGGTCCAGTCGGCGCTGCTCGAAGCCATGGGTGAGCGTCAGGTCAGTGTCGGACGCAGCACCTATGAGCTTTCGCCATTGTTCCTGGTGATGGCCACGCAAAACCCGATCGAGCAGGAAGGCACCTACCCGCTACCGGAAGCGCAGCTGGACCGCTTCCTGATGCACGTGAAAATCGGTTTTCCGGACGCGGCCGTCGAACGCCGTATCCTGCAACAGGCCCGTGGCGAAGCCTTGAACGGCGAAACCAAGCCCGAGCGCCGGGTCAGCCAGCAGGCGATCTTCGCCGCACGCAAGGAGATTCTCGGGCTGTACATGGCCGACGCCGTGGAGGAATACCTGGTGCAACTGGTCATGGCCACGCGCAACCCGGCCAAGTTCGATCCGGAAATGGCCGAATGGATCGCCTACGGCGCCAGCCCCCGCGGTTCAATTGCCCTGGATCGTTGTGCGCGGGCCCACGCCTGGCTGGCCGGTCGCGACTTCGTCAGCCCCGAAGACATCCAGGCGGTACTGTTCGATGTGCTGCGCCACCGCATCATCCTGTCCTTTGAAGCCGAAGCCGCCGGTATCGACCAGGACCGGGTGGTCCAGCGGATTCTCGACGTCGTAGCTGTCGCTTGAGCCCGATGAACG
Source organism: Pseudomonas sp. GM78 (assembly GCF_000282475.1). GTDB lineage: Bacteria > Pseudomonadota > Gammaproteobacteria > Pseudomonadales > Pseudomonadaceae > Aquipseudomonas. Next base: position 1,667 of record NZ_AKJF01000021.1, on the reverse strand, counting down.
CCCTCCTGCCGCCCCAACCGGGCATCCGTGTCACGCTCGCCGAGCTGATCGAGATGCGCCACCGCGTGCGCGAAGTGCAGCTGTTTTCCACGCCGAGCCAGCGCAGCCCGCTGATCGGCCTGCACCATTCCAAGCTGCGTGGCCGTGGGGTGGATTTCGATCAGGTGCGGGTCTACCAGGCCGGCGACGATGTGCGCAGCATCGACTGGCGCGTCACCGCCCGGACCCAGGAGCCCCACACCAAACTGTTCCACGAAGAGCGTGAGCGGCCGATTTTCATCATGGTCGAGCAAAGCCGTCGCCTGTTTTTCGGCTCGGGGCTGATGTTCAAGTCGGTGCTGGCCGCCCAGGCCGCGAGCCTGATTGGCTGGGCCGCCCTGGGGCATAACGACCGGGTTGGCGGCCTGGTGTTCGGCGACAACGAGCATTACGAAATCAAGCCAAGGCGCAGCAAACAGAGCCTGCTGCAGTTGCTCAACCGCCTGGTACGGGTCAACCAGTCGCTGCACACCGAAAGCGAGCCCGCTGGCGATGCGTTCGGCATTGCCTTGCGCCGCGCGCGCGAAGTGTTGCGCCCTGGCAGCCTGGTGATCGTGATCTGCGATGAACGTGCCTTGTCCGGCAACGCCGAACAACAGCTGAGCCTGTTGTCACGCCATTGCGACCTGTTGCTGCTGCCGGTGTCCGATCCACTGGACCATGCCCTGCCCGCCGCCGGACTGTTGCGCTTCGCCGAGCGTGGCGCACAACTGGAACTGGACACGCTCAACTTCGACCTGCGCCAGACCTATCGCGCCCAGGCCGAAGACCGCATCGCCCGCTGGGAGTTGCTCGCGCAGAAGCTGCGGGTGTTACTGATGCCGTTGAGCACGCAAAGTGAAATGGTCGAGCAACTGCGTGAGTACCTCAACCCACAGAAGCCGGGAAAAGGTCGATGAACGGTCTCGAGCAACTGCAGCCACTGATTTCCCCGCCCCCCGTAGCTTTCTGGCCGCCGGCACCGGGTTGGTGGTTGCTGCTGTTGTTGCTACCAGCCATTGGCTTCGGCCTGTGGAAACTGCGCCACCTGTGGCCTGGCAAGCCGCCGGAGGCACCCGTCGAACAACCCCTGGACCCGGTGCGCGTGGCCGCACTGGCGGAGCTGGCGCGCATGCCCAAACCTTACGACGGCGCGCCCGCCGGTGCCTGGCTGCAGCAGCTCAATGGCCTGCTCAAGCGTCTGTGCCGTAACCATTACCCCTACAGCCAGAGCCATACCCTCAATGGCCGCAAATGGCTGGCGTTTCTCGACAACCGTTGCCCCGCAGCGGGCCTGACCCGCTGGATGGTGCTGGTCGAAGGCGCCTACAAGCCCGAATGCAAGCTCGACGACAAGGCCATCGCCGGCTTGACCCAGGCCGTCGACACCTGGATTCGCAAACATGTTTGAGTTCGCCTGGCCGTGGATCTTCGCCCTGCTGCCGCTGCCCTGGTTGATGCGTGTGCTGTTGCCGGTGGCCGACAGTGGCGAACCGGCGCTCAAGGTCAGTTTCCTCAGTGACCTCGAAGGCCTGGCCCGGCGCCGCGCCCGCGCCAACCTGCCGGCCTGGCGCCAGCAGGCGCCGTTCCTGCTGCTCTGGTTGCTGTTGCTGAGCGCCGCTGCGCGCCCGCAATGGCTCGGCGAGCCA
>NZ_AKJF01000020.1 GCF_000282475.1 Pseudomonas sp. GM78 | reverse complement strand
ATCCAGATCGTCTTGATCTCGGTGTACTGATCGTGCGCCCAGATCGACTTGTCACGCCCGCCAAACCCGGACTCCTTGTACCCGCCAAACGGTGTCGAGGCGTCGCCTTCGCCGAAGCAGTTGACCGTGACGATGCCGGCGCGGATTTCGCGCGACAGCTTGATGGCATGGCGCAGGTTGTCGGTGTAGACCGAGGCCGCCAGGCCATACACCGAGTCATTGGCCAGGGCGATGGCTTCGTCGAGGGTGGTGAAGGTCGTGACGGCGAGCACCGGGCCGAAGATCTCTTCCTGGAACAGCTTGCTGTCGCTACCCACGCCATCGACCACGGTAGGTTCGACGAAGATGTCGCCCTGGGTGTTGCCGCCGAAAACCACCCGCAGTTTCTCGAGGCCAGCCTGCTCGAGGTAGGAGCGGACTTTCTCGTAATGCGCCCGGCTGACCATGGCGCCCAGGCGGTTTTCCGGGTCCAGGGGGCTGCCCATTTTCCATTCCAGCATCTGCACGCCGATGCGCTTGAGCAGTTCGTCCTTGATGTCGGCATGCACGATCAGGCGCGAGGAGGCGGAGCAGTTTTCGCCCATGTTCCAGAACGCACCGTTGACCACGTGGCTGGCGACCGAGTCGAGGTCTGCCACGTCCTTCATCACCACCGCCGGGTTCTTGCCGCCACACTCGAGCACAATGCGCTTGAGGTTGGAATCCGCCGCATAGTTGAGGAAACGCCGCCCGGTCGCTGTGGAACCGGTGAAGCTGACCATCGACACATCCATGTGCCGACCCAGTGGTTCCCCGACTTCACCGCCACCGCCGGACAGCACGTTGAACACACCGGCCGGTACACCGGCTTCGAACGCCAGTTCGGCGACCCGCAGCGCGGTCAGGGTGGTTTCCTTGGCCGGCTTGACGATGATCGAGCAACCGGCGGCCAGGGACGGGCCGATCTTCCAGGCCAGCATCAGCAGCGGGAAGTTCCACGGCAGCACCAGGCCGACCACGCCGATGGCTTCGCGCACCACCAGGGTCAAGGCGCCGTTACCGACCGGTGCCGTGTTGTCGTAGATCTTGTCGATCAGCTCGGCATGCCAACGCAGGGTGTGAATGGTTTCCGGCACATCCGTGAGCTGGCATTCGCGCACCGGCTTGCCGCTGTCCAGGCTTTCCAGCACCGCCAGCTCGTGGGCGTTCTGCTCCACCAGGTCGGCAAAACGCAACAGCACTTTCTTGCGCTCGCCGGGGCTCAGCTTGTGCCAGCGACCGTCTTCGAAGGCCGCCTTGGCCTTGGCCACGGCGAAGTCCACGTCCTGGGCATTGCAAGCGGTGATCTCGGCCAGCACTTCATCGGTCGCCGGATTGGTCGTGGTGAAAGTGTTGCCCGACAACGAGGTGTAGGACTCGCCGTTGACGAAGGAGCGGGTCGGGAACTTCAAGTCCCGGGCGATGGCGGCGTATTCAGCCGCGCTGAGAAGGCCAGTCATTTTGCGCTCCCGGTCACTTGGGCGACCTCACGTTTCAGCGTGGTGATGATCTCCTGCAGGGCCTGTTTTTCATGGTCATACATCGGCTGCAGCGGTGAACGCACACTGCCGGTGCGCAGGCCGTTCAGCTCGCAACCGACCTTGATCGACTGGACAAACTTGCCGCTTTCCAGGAAGTCCATCAGGGGCATGAAGGCGCTCATGATCTTGCGGCCTTTATCGAAGTCCTTTTCCACCACGCAGGCTTCATACAAGGCCACGTGCTCGCGCGGGATGAAGTTCGAGCCGGCGCACACCCAGCTGCGCGCGCCCCAGGCGAAGAACTCCAGGGCCTGGTCATCCCAGCCGCAGGACAGGCTGATGTTCGGGTAGTCCCGCGCCAGGCGATGCACCTGGGCCATGTCGCCCGAGCTTTCCTTGATGGCGACAATGTTCTTGCTCTCGGCCACCGCGGCGAAATACTCCGGGCCCATGCTCACGCCCATGCGCGCCGGGTAGTTGTAGAGCATGATCGGCAGGTCGGCGGCACGGTCGACGGTCAACGCGTGGATGGCGTTTTCTTTCTCGGTCGGCAGCGCGTACGGCGGCGAACCCACCAGGATGGCATCGGCCTTGATGGCCCGGGCGGCCTTGGCATATTCGACCGAGTCTTCGGTGCGGATGGCGCCGGTGCCGATCACCAGGGGCAAGCGTGTGCCGATCACGTCCTTGGCCTGGGTCGCCAGTTCGATGCGTTCTTGCGAGGTATGCGCGTAATACTCACCGGTCGAACCACCGATGATGATGCCGTGCACCTTGGACTCGATCAGGTACTCGAGCACTTCGGCGAATGCCGCTTTGTCGATGTCACCGCTGGCGGTCAGGGGCGTGATTGCCGGGGTATAGATGCCTTCGAATTTCATGATTACTTCTCCATCACTAAGGGAATAATTTCAATCGTGTGTCCACCACTCTGAGGTGGGGACAACTCACCACTTCGATTCAACTGCTCAATGCCGCCGCGTCGCGCAAACTCAGCGAGCGTGTTTCAGGTGCCATGGCCCATGCCGCCGCAAGCCCGATAAAGGTGACAACTGCTGCCACATACATGGTGTTGCCAATGCCCAGGGTCTGCAGCGAAACCGGCACCAGATAAGTGCCTACGGCTGCACCAATACGTGAAAGCGATGTACCAATCCCCACCGCAAAAGCGCGGATTTCTGTTGGGAATAGCTCGTTCGGATAAACCAGTTGCAGTACCTGTGCACCACCAATAAACAAGGCATAGGCGCCAAACAGGAACAAAACAAGAAGTGCGTTACCACCCGAGAAAGTCGCCAGTAACAACAACGACAATCCCGACCAGAGAAAACTGTGGATCAACATGCTGCGTCGACCGATGACGTTGATCAGCCACGTTGCAAGAATGCAACCGACGACAAACAACAAGGTAATGACCATGGAGCCATAGGATGCCCACTCGCCTTTCAGGTTAAGTGCCAGGAGAACTTTCGGCGCGAAGGCATAAACAGCGAACACTGGAATAATCGAACACGACCAGAACACCGAGACAAAGAACAAACGCTTGCCATAACCGGAATGCAGCAAATCGCGAAATGACATTTTCTTGGCGTGGGGTTCTTCAGGCAGGTCCCGTAGCGAATAGTGCTGGCCATAAACCCGCTTGATCACGCCCTCGGCCTCACCGTCGCGGCCTTTGCTCAACAGCCAGCGCGCTGATTCCGGCGTACCGATGCGCAGCACCAACAAGATCAACCCGACGACAGCGGCGCTGGCCAACGCATAGCGCCAGGCATCCTCACCGCCCGAATTGAGAATCGCGTTACCGACGACATACGCGAATGCCGCGCCGGCAAACCACAGGATCGTCAGGGCGGCGAGCCTTGGGCCGCGTTGTTTCTTCGGCAGGAACTCCACCAGCAGCGACGTGGCCACCGGGTATTCGATGCCCACCGCCAGGCCGATGATGAACCGCAAGGCGAACAATGCAGGCGCCGACTCCACCCAGAATTGCGCCAACGAGCAAATGATGAACAGCGATGGCCCGATAAAATAAACTTTCTTGCGACCCAACCTGTCAGTCAGCCAACCGCCGAGAAAACCACCAAAAAACACGCCCATCAATGCCGACGCGGCGATCATGCCCTGCCAGAACTCCGAGAGATTCAAGGCTGCGGTAATTTGCATCATCGCGATGCCGATAATACTCAATACATAACCGTCGACAAATGACCCTCCACCCGAACGGGCTGTCAGTAAACGATGAAAGTTATTGAGCGGAACATCTTCAACAGATGCATTAGGACTTGTCATTATTGTCTCCTATTTCGCCTCGTTAATTCGATGGACTGAAGCGTAAGCCCAAAATCCGAACAAACAGAAACCGTTGCGGCAGAATCTGTCAGCCCAACGGGATCACCCACTGAACTAACGACTGCTACCAACAGATTTAACTCAAACGCTTTAAACAACTACTCTTGATTTAGCTTTCTTTGCCTGCGCGACATTGGCCCCACAGCAAGTTCATATTGACGCCCGCTGAAAGTAATGGCTCAGGTGGGTTTTTATTGGGCCCGGGAGAGGCCAATAGAAAATCGATCAGATGACTCTTCTTACCCGCCAGCCAATCCGCCAGCAATGTACCCGTCACCGTTCCCCGAGTAACACCCAACCCATTGCAGCACAGGGCGCCATAAACGTTGTTTGCCAGCTGGCCGAAATGCGCCATGTGGTTTCTGGACAGCGCCAGCGACCCACCCCAGGTGTACTCGAAGTTGACCTCGGGAAGCATCGGGAAGCGGCGCTCGAACGACTCTTTGTGCCGCTCTTTGAAGCGCTGCAGGTATTTCTGCTGACTGCGTCCGTCGGCGTTAAAGCTGAAGCTGTTACGCACCAACAGGCGATTGTCGGTCGTACGGCGCAACGTGGTACCGAAAGGGTCTGCCGGAATCACGCCCCAATAAGGCTTGCCGCCCAAGCGCGCTTGCTCATCTGGCGTGAGCGGGCGAGTGAGGCTCCCGTAGGTAAAAATCGGCAGCATCCGCCCCGTCAAGAAGCCGAAGCTCATGGCGAACGCGTTATTGGTCAGGAGTAATTTGTCAGCTACGATCCGTCCCGTCTTATGGATAAGGACCGTCTTGTCCCCATATTCCACTTCAGTGATCGGCGTATTTTCATAAAGCGTGACGTTGGCCGGCAGTGTATCGGCCAGACCTTTAACCAGCGCGGCCGGCTGTATCAGTGCAGTGCCTGGTGTAAACAAGGCTTTGCGATAGAAGTGCGTGCCGATATGACTCGGCAAGTCCTTCTCTTCGATCATCTGGTATTCCTGACCGAGCTTGTCCAGGCCGCGACGGTAGGCATCCAAGACCCCGATGCCGCGATCTTCAATGGCAGCCTGGTACTTTCCACACAGGCGGAATTGACACTCGATGCGGTGTTTTTCAACGAGATCTTTCAGGATGGATTGACCCGTCAGGTTCAACTCCATGCTGATCTTCGCCGTCTTGATATCACCGA
>NZ_AKJF01000019.1 GCF_000282475.1 Pseudomonas sp. GM78 | reverse complement strand
CGGCTGTCAGGCCGCCCTCGCCGACACTCCCAGTAACCCATCCCAATCAGGCCGGCACCACATCCAGCATCAAGCGCTCACGCACCACATCAACAAGCTTGTCCGGCTGGAATTTGGAGAGAAAGTTGTCGCAGCCGACCTTCTTGACCATCGACTCGTTGAAACTCCCGGACAGCGACGTATGCAGCACCACATAAAGGCCACGCAACCGTGGATCGTTGCGAATTTCGGTAGTCAGGCGATAGCCGTCCATTTCCGGCATTTCCGCATCGGTGAACACCATCAGCAGCTTGTCGGTCATGTTGACGCCAGTGTCCGCCCAGGCCTTGAGCAAATTCAACGCCTTCAAGCCATCGCTGGCGATATGCATTTTCACACCCAGCTGCCCAAGGGTATCGCGCAACTGCGCCAGGGCCACATTCGAGTCATCCACCAGCAGCACCTCGCGGCCACGGGCGTGTGCCAACAGCGGGTCTTCGAGTTTTTCCCGGGAGACCTTGGCGCTGTAAGGCACGATTTCAGCGAGGACTTTCTCGACGTCGATGATCTCTACCAACTGATCATCGACCTTGCTGATGGCGGTCAGATAATGTTGCCGGCCGGCACTGCTGGGCGGCGGCAGAATCGCTTCCCAGTTCATATTGACGATACGGTCCACCCCACCCACCAGGAAGGCTTGCACCGAACGGTTGTACTCCGTGACGATGATCGTGCTCCCAGGACCTGGCACCAAAGGACGCATGCCAATGGCCTGGGACAGGTCGATGACCGGCAGGGTCTGGCCGCGCAGATTGACCACGCCGCAAACGAATGGGTGACGCTGGGGCATCAGTGTCAACTTCGGCAGTTGCAGGACTTCCTGGACTTTAAACACGTTGATCGCGAACAGTTGCCGCCCGGCAAGCCGGAACATCAGAATTTCCAGGCGATTCTCACCCACAAGTTGCGTACGCTGATCTACCGTATCAAGAATGCCGGCCATCGATGACTCCTGGGCGTGTTCGGATGAATTCACTGGATAGAGGGTTATCGGCTGTTGTTGCCGGAGCTTGACCCCTTGGCAAATGCCGCGCGCGGGCATTGATGTCACATTAACATCATGCTTTACTGGGGGCAGTTATTTCATCTGTTGCATTTTTTACGTCGCGACCCCAATCCGTGCGATTGGTTCCCCCCTGTAAGGGATTCCCCTAGCAACAATCAGGTGCAACCTGATATTCGCAATATCCAATAGCCATTAATGTGACGCCATTCTCATTGCATGAAATGGAGTCGGGCATTTGCGCGCGATTGAAAACCGGTGGCCAGCCACCCTCTCAAGCGTTCATCGCGCACTTGAGCCGTCCAGAGCGGGAACTCAAGACATCAGGTTTACATTGCCCTCGTCGACACACACGACACCCTCCTCATTTGACATGACGTTGTGGAGATAAGCATGCCGAACAATCGTAAAGAGTGGGCAAAGCGTATTCCGGAGTTTATCGTCGAGGCTGAAACACTCCTGGCCAGAACCGAGGAATGCCTGAGTCATCTGCAATTGATCAGCAATGACCCGGACGCCATTGACTGCATGCTAAGCACCCTGCTCAAACTGGCAAGCAAGGCCGATGCGCTGGCCCTCGCCGCTGTGTCAGAATTTTCATTACACATCCATGGCTTGCTCAATCACGCCCAGAATCATATGGAACTGCACGACGAGGCCCTGGATGCGCTCAGGGACTGCCTCACGCTGATCGCCTGGCAACTTGAGCTGATCGACCAGAACACCGGTCAGCTCAGCCTCGATGAAACGGAACAAGCCACCTTGATCGAAGCCTTTGCGTTCCAGGTCGGCCAGAGTCAATTTCGTCCCCCGGTTAATTCCAGGCCGTTCACACTCGTTTCTTATTCAGAGCGCCAGGCTTAAATTCCCCCGCATGTGCAGTTGCGAATGGACGACTGCATCACAAGATTCATGTCGCAATTGAATACTTCATATCTGCCAGCGACACCTTGAGACAATTAACTATTACTTGTACAAGTGTCGCCCTGCCTGACCCGGTTTTTCGGGTATGTAACGACCCGAATAATCGCAAGCTGCGCGACGTTATCCCGATTTCTCCCGCGTTATTTCCTGACCTCCCGAACATTGATCACAGGCGCGACCAACGGTATCCGAAGTGGTATTATGCCGCCCATTAGTTGACGTCAATTAACGGCAACGATTTCAGATGACAAGTTACAAGTCTGATTTCTTATACAAGACAACAGATTTTCTTATACAAAATCCGTTGAAGTCGGCAGCTGACAATAAAAAAATATCGATTTGTCAGCGCATGACCGATCGGCCCGCAGCGAACATCCTTTGGCTCCATCCGCTATGTACGCCAGCCTCAAGACAATCGCCAAATGGCCACCCTCCCGAGAAAACGCACGCAGATTCACGCTGTTGCTGTGCATCGGCTCGACGCTCGGCAGCCTGCTGGTCTACAGCCTGTCTACGCGTTTGCCGCTGAGCCTGCTGGTGCTCGAGATTGCTGCTCTGGGCTGCGTCTGGGTGCAGTACCGCCTGTCACGCAAGTCGATCAAATTCCAGCCCCAGGAGCTGGCCGACCGGTTGCTGCAAGTCCAGGAAAACGAACGCCACCGCCTCAGCCGGGAATTGCACGACGACATCGGCCAGTTGCTGACCGCGGCGAAACTCCAGAGCGACTGGCTCAAGCGCAGGATGCCCGAAGACCTCCAGGGGCAATGCTCGGTGCTGTGCGACACGCTAGAGGAAACCCTCGCCAAGGTTCGCGATGTTTCGGCCATCCTCAATCCCCGGCAACTGGCCAGCCTTGGGCTGGAAGCCAGCCTGCGGGCGCATTTGCTCAAGACCCTGAGCAACACCCCCGTGCACTGGAGCCTGGAGTGCCATCAACGGCTGACCGGGATCCCGGAAGAAATGGCAGTGGCGGCCTTTCGTATCACTCAGGAGGCCGTCACCAACATGCTGCGCCATGCCCAGGCGCAAAACCTGCTGGTCTGCCTGCAGCGTTTGCCCCAGGGCCTGGCATTGATGATCAGTGACGATGGCCTGGGTTTCTCGCCCGCCACCGACCCGGGGCGTGAAGGACAGCGCGGAATGGCCGGGATGTCGGAACGGATCAAGCAACTGGGCGGCACGCTGACCGTGACCAGCGAGCCAGGCAAAGGCACTCAAATCGAAGCCCTCTTCCCATGGGCGCCGCGTGCGTTCGAACGGGCCAGTACGAATAAGGTTATGCATTGACTTGTAACTTACTCCTGGTGGATGACCACTCGCTGATCAGGGCTGGCGTGCGCGCCCTGGTGCTGGACCTTCCTGGCTATGCAGTGATCGGCGAGGCAAACGATGGCTCGCAGTTGCTCGAGATGGTCCAGCAACTGTCCCCGGATATCGTGCTGCTGGATATTTCAATGAAGCAGACAGGCGGCCTCGAAGCCTTGCAACGGCTCAAGCGGGTCCGTCCGCAGAGCAAGGTGCTGATCCTGTCGATGCACACCGACCCGGCACTGATCATGCAGGCCCTGGAATCGGGTGCCCATGGGTATCTGCTCAAGGACACCACGGCCACCGAACTGGAACACGCGCTGCACGCCTTGCGTAACAATGAGCGCTACCTGAGCCCCGCCATCGCCCATACCGTGATCACCCAGGCATTGAACCGGACCCAGAAAAACCAGGCGGCCCCGGCAGACTCGCACAACCTGACAGCTCGCCAGCTGGAAATCCTGCGGCTGATCGTGCGTGGAAAATCCACCCGGGAAATCGCCAACGGCCTGGGCCTGAGCGTCAAGACGGTCGAAACCCATCGCTCGCAAGTCATGAAGCGCTTGCAGATCTTTGACGTGGCCGGCCTGGTATTGTTCGCCGTGCGAGAGCAGATCATCAGTCTGGACGACTGACCGCTTGCGTCCCGCTCAACAAGGGTGACTGCTCGGGCAAATGCACCCGCAATGCTGCCGGCCGCGCCGAGAATCGCAAGCTGTCACCCTCCAGCGGCTCCCCATCGAGGTTGATGCAAAGGCCCTCCGAGGCTTTGATCTCAACCCATGGCAGGCGGGCACGAACGAACATGCTATCGATTCCGAAGCCATCGGCCAGCAGGTCTTTCAAAGTGCTGACCAGCTCCTGGGGTGCCGGCAGTATGCTGATGTCGAGCATCCCGTCATCAGCCAGTGCCTGCGGGCAGAGCACATGCCCACCGCCTGCCTGCCGGCCATTGCCGATCCCCAGGGCCAGCAACTCACCACTCCAGTGGAAATCCGGTCCCTGCAGCTCGCCATACGCCGCATGCAACTCACTGAAACGCGATAAGCCGGTGAACAGATACGCCGCACCGCCCAAAACTTTTTTCAGTTCCTCGGAGGTATTGGCCGTGACCTGACTGCCAAAGCCACCGGTGGCCATGTTCAGGAACACCTGCCCCCCGACTTCACCGAGGTCGATGGCACTGGGGGCAACGTCCAGCAGCGCCAGTGCCTGATCCGGCTCCAGCGGAACACCCGCGGCACGGGCAAAATCGTTGGCGGTACCCAGCGGCATCAGGACCAGGCTGGCCTGCTGCGACTGCCCGGCCATGGCTTCGGCAATATCGCGCAGCGTGCCATCGCCGCCACCGGCGATGATCTGCCGGTACCCTGCCTCCAGCGCTTCGCCCACCAGCCGCTGCGCATCGCCGGCCTCCCAGGTCAACCGAACGGCCAGCTCCCAGCCTTGTTCACGCTTGCTGTCGACGGCGGCCCGAACCGCTTCGTTGAGCGCCTGCTTGCCATGCAAGATCAACAGCGCCTTGCGTTCGCTCATTGTTGTCACTCCCATGATTGAAGACGTATGGGACATGTGACCTTGCCACCCTGCGGAAAAGTCGAAAAAAACTGAATTATTTACACCTGAGCCCAATAAGGAGATTTTTCTTACAAAACGTGAGGAATCGGCTCAATTGACCAGAAATGGCAATTGGTACACTTTTGTGTCAGCGGTTTTCAGTCATCAGCAGGACAGACACAAGGACGTGCAATGCAACTACAAGACATCAAGTCACCGGCGATTTCGGTGGTGCCGCTCGCAATGAAACGGGCCGATCATCAAGCCGAACTCGTCAGCCATGCAAAATCCAGCGGAGAAGTTGATATGCCACCTCGCGTCAACGAGCTTGAGACACACCTCGACACCCTGCGCAGCGATTTGGAAAAGATTCGCAGTGACATCAAGTCCGTCAGGTACAGGCTTGCCTATTCGGCGGGCGGAACGGCCGTTGTCCTGGGGCTGATGGGCTGGATCGCCAACAGCCGTTTCGATCAGATCGTGTCAATGCTGCTGGCCCATTGAACCGCCATGGCTGCAAAACCCGGCCGATCGACCGGGCTTGCCAACCTGGCGGCGGCCAGGCTCAGCCCAACACTTCGCTCAGCGGGATGAAGTAGAGCCAATCGCCTTGTACCAGCGTGCGCTCCTCCATGACCTCGACCAGTCCATCGGCCCAGGCCGCGCTGCGCAGCACACCGGAACTCTGATTCCTGTAGATGATGGCCCGGCCGTTCTCCAGGCGACCGCGCAGGTACTCGCGCCGGTTGCCGGCCTTGGGCCAGTCGAACCCTGCCTGCACTTGTATCTTGAGTGGCTCCACCTCGAGGACACCCATGCGCCGCAGCAGATAAGGCCTTGCCAGCAAGGCAAAGGTCACCAGGGTCGAGGCTGGATTGCCCGGCAAGCCGATCACCGGCACGCCACGAAAATGCCCGAAAGTCAGGGGTTTTCCGGGCTTGATCGCGAGTTTCCACAGCGCCAGCTCGCCCTCTTCTCTCAGGGCGATGCCCAGAAAGTCAGCCTCCCCCACCGATACGCCACCGGTCGAGAGAATCAGGTCGACATCCCCCAACTCGCCCAAGCGCGCGCGTGTAGTGGCCAGGTCATCCGGCAGGATCCCGGCGTCTATCACCTCGCAACCCAGGCGCTGCAACCAGCTGCAGAGCAACACACGGTTGCTGTTGTAGATCTGCCCTGGCCCCAGCACCTGCCCCGGCTCGATCAGTTCATCCCCGGTGGACAGCACCGCCACGCGCATCTTGCGAATCACTTCCAGCTCGGCACACCCCAAGGAGGCTGCCAGGCCTTGTTCGATCGGACCCAACCGCGTGCCCGCCGGCAGGACCTGTTCGCCAACGGTGGTTTCCTGGCCTTGCGGACGAATGTTCTGCCCGAGAACCAGGGCTTCGGTGAAACGTACACGTCCATCCGCCAGGACTTCGGCATTCTCCTGCATCTCGACGCAATCTGCGCCCGGTGGCACAGGAGCCCCGGTGAAGATTCGTGCACAGGTGCCCGGCGTCAACGCAACAGGGGCCTGGCCAGCAAAGACTTTCTGACTGACAACCAGCGGCTCTGCATTCCAGTCGGCCACGCGTAAGGCATAACCATCCATCGCGCTATTGGGCCACGGCGGCAGATCGAGGGTCGACAGCAGATCATCGGCCAGCACCCGGCCCTGGACCTGCGCCAACGGCAAACGTTCGCGCTCGACAATCCGTGAGGCGTCCGCCATTTCCAGCAAACGTGCCAGGGCCACCTCGACCGGCATCAGGGTACCGGTCTTGCCCGGCTTACCCGCGGGATTCACAGGGTGCCGCCTGTTTCAGGTGAGTCACGAAATTGCACGGCCGATGCCTCGAATCCAGCTGCTCGCCAAGAATGCCATCCCAACCTGTGCGCACGGCATTGGTCGACCCCGGCAGGCAGCACACCAGCGTGCCGTTGGCCAAGCCGGCCAAGGCGCGGGACTGGACGGTCGAGGTGCCGATGTCCGCCACCGATATCTGGCGGAACAATTCACCAAAACCATCGACTTGCTTGTCGAGCAGGCAGCTCACCGCTTCCGGTGTGCTGTCGCGACCAGTGAAGCCGGTGCCGCCAGTGATCAGCACCACCTGTACGACTTCGTCGGCGATCCAGTTGGCAACTTGCGCGCGAATCTTGTAGAGGTCATCTTTGAGCAAGACCCGGCAGGCCAGGTTGTGTCCGGCAGCCGTCAGGCGGTCAACGAAGAGCTGGCCTGAGGTATCGGTTTCCAGGGTACGGGTATCGCTGACCGTCAGCACCGCGATGTTGAGCGGCGCGAAAGGTACATCAGCCTTGGCTTTCATAGGCTCGTCCAGTTGTAGGAGAAACAGCCCGGTGTTATATCACAGCGCCCCCATTTTTCGCCGCCCCCATGGAGACCTGTCATGACTTCGAACCCAGCGTTGCCACCCTGCTCCATTTTGCTCCTGGCAGGCGGCCGTGGCCAACGCATGGGCGGCCGGGACAAAGGATTGCTGGAATGGCACGGCGAGCCGCTGATTGCGCATTTGCACCGCAAGACGCGCCCTCTGACTGATGACCTGATCATTTCGTGCAACAGGAACCTGGACAAGTACGCGCCCTACGCCGATCAATTGGTCCATGACGACGAAGGCGACTTTCCGGGCCCCTTGGCGGGTATTCGTGCAGGTCTGAAGGCTGCTCGGCATACACACCTGCTAATCTTGCCTTGTGATGTCCCGCGTATCGACAACGCACTGCTCACCCGCATGCGCGAAGCCGCCGCCGAGCATCCCGACAAACCGCTGATGCTGCGCCATGACGGCCACTGGGAACCTCTACTGTGCATCATTCCCGTGGCCCTGCGTGCTGATTTCGAAAGCGCCTGGAGGGAGGGTGAGCGCAGTCCGGGTCGGCTCATGCGCCAGTTGGGCGTGACTGCATTGCAGTGCCCCGACAACGATCCACGCCTGGCGAACCTCAACACGCCGGAACTGTTAAGCACGCCGGACGCTGTGTCAGACTGAGTACCAAGGAACTTGCACGCGCTGTTTACGTCTCAATCCCAGCAACCAAAAGAATTCATTTACGGAGACACTTCCATGACTCAACGGACCCTGGCCACTTTCATGCTTGCACTGGGCCTCGCTACCCTCGCCGGTTGCGCATCGCCTACCGTGATCACCTTGAATGACGGTCGCGAAATCCAGGCCGTCGACACGCCAAACTACGACAAGGATTCGGGCTTCTACGAATTCGAACAGCTGGATGGCAAGCAGACCCGCATCAACAAGGATCAGGTTCGTACCGTCAAAGAGTTGTAATCTTCGCGGCAACTACCGGATACATGAAAATGCCCCGACGTGTCGGGGCATTTTTGTTTGCATCTGAAAAACCCGGGGCTACGGGTTCGGCTCATTGTTCAGTTTATCCACCCTTGCCAGCGCCTGCGTGGCTTCGGTGATGCATTTCCTGTCATCTTTGGCAGCCCGGGCCGCTTCAGCGCTGGCCTGCATCCGCTTGATTTCCATGGTGGTGTTTTCAGACGTGGCAGGCAGGCTGGTGATTTTGTCCTTGAGTTCCTGCAGCTTGATAGTGCACAGGTCGTTGTCCGCGGCAAATACGGGAGAGGCCAACAGGGCGGTGCAAATCAACATTCCAGCGAAAACGGTGCGTTTCATGAAAATCTCCTTGCATGGGAGGTCTCGGGACGCCGAAAAACGTTGTGGCTGTACCGAGTTCATAGAACGCCACAGGCGTGGCGCCTGATCAAAAGACTCCAGACCTGCGCATAAATTCGATTTTATTGAATCCCTTGCTCACCATTGCAGCGTGATTGCGCTCTCGAATTCCCTGTTCTCGCCGGTGACCGGGTCTACAAACTTCAGCCCCTGGGCCAGCAATTTCAGCGGGTTGGAGTAGTCATCTTCCACGTCCTTGAGCACCCGAGGATAAAACGGGTCGTTGCAGATACTGGCGCCCAGGGCTGTCATATGCACCCGCAACTGATGCTTCTTGCCCGTTACCGGATAAAGCCCATAACGCCAAAGATCACCGTTTTTTTCCCTGACTTCGACAGCCGTCTCGGTATTGCTCGCGCCCGGACCTTCCTGCATGCGGAAGAAAGGCTCGCCATCGATGAGCCGGCTCTTGTGCACCAACGGGAAAGTCAGCTCAGGCAACGCCCGGGCAATGGCCTCGTAGCGCTTTTCGATTTGCCGCGTTGGAAACAACGACTGATACGCCGAGCGGCTTTGCGGGTTGGCGGAGAACAGCACAAGCCCCGCCGTATGCCGGTCGATGCGATGCAAGGGCACCAGATGCGGGTTATCCAGGCGACGGATAAGGCGGCGCAACAAGGTCTGTTCGACGTATTCACCCGCCGGGGTCACGGGCAGGAAATGTGGTTTGTCCGCCACGACCAGATGCTCGTCCGCGTAGAGGATCGACTCGACCACCGGGATCGCTTTTTCGTCCGGCACTTCGCGAAAATAGTGAATCCGCAGGCCTTCCTTGTAAGGCAGGTCCAAGGCAATCGGTGCGCCCTGCCCATCGAGCACGCGGCCGCGAGCAATTCTGTCCAGCCACTGTTCACGACCGATGGCGCTGAAGTGCTCGCACAGGCAATCGAAAACGGTCTGCCACGGGCCGGGCGGCAAGTACAGCGTGCTGGCCTGGCTGTGTGCAGCAGAAAATGATGAAGTGGACATACAAAAGCTCTTACCTTGAATGCAGGGCGGCATTATCCAACAGCGGCGCAAACGAACCTAGCGCAGAATCCTCAAGCCGGTATCTGTGCGCGCCCGGCGGCCTCGGTGTACTCCTTGAGCCAGCGCAGCACGTCGACCGCCTCCCAGCGACCCGGGTCATACAATGCGTACAGCAAACCCTGATAACCCACGACATCCAGCTGCCGGTGATAGCCTGCGCGCTGAAACAAGGCTTCGATTTCAGCAAAACAGGTATTGAAATGCAGCTTGTTGAAGGGCGTTTTGCCTTCCGTCACTAAGCCGTCCAAGCGCAATTCGGCGACGGCTTCACGTACCACATCCACCGACATGCGGTTAACGCTGTTCTTCAATTGTTCGACATTGACCACGACTGACCCTCTCACGCCCGGACTTGCCCCGCTGAACGCCGAAATCAGCGGCAGTAAGGCAACAATCCGAATAACTGTATGCGTATACAGTATCCGAATCGCGTCAGTTTAGCCAAGGGGATTGTCAGGCGGGCGGCCGCTTATTTCAGGAATTGCACGACTTCGTCGGAACCAAAAGGCCAGCCCAACTCGGCACCTGTATCGACCCGACGCAACACCGGAATCCGCAGGCTGTAGGCCTGGAACCATGCTTCGTCCTCAGTGATATCCACCAACTCCACCAGCAAGCCTCGCTCGACAAACTCCATCAACATGGCTTCGGCCACTTCACAGAGATGGCACCCGAGAGTGCCGAACAGCTGACATTCAGGAAGCATGAGCGCTCTACCAGAAAATTAAGTGCTTATTCTAGGCCTGCCCCGAAATGCCGTCGAGCCAATGAACCCAAGCTAATCCTGGCTGACAGCGCCGATCTTGTGCACCGACAAGTCCGCGCCGTAATACTCCTCTTCCTGGCTCAGGCGCAAACCATGAAATGCCTTGATCACGCCATACACCGCAAAACCACCGGCCAGCGCCACTACCACACCCAGTGCAGTGCCGATCAACTGGCTGACCAGGCTCACACCGCCCAACCCGCCCAAGGTCGTCTTGCCGAAAATGCCGCAGGCGATCCCGCCCCACGCGCCGCACAGACCGTGCAGCGGCCACACGCCCAGCACGTCATCGATGTGCCATTTTCCTTGCGCGGCGGTAAAGCACCAGACAAACAGCGCCCCGGCGATGGCACCGGTAACCAGCGCGCCCACCGGGTGCATCAGGTCGGAGCCGGCACAGATTGCCACAAGGCCAGCCAGTGGGCCGTTGTGCAGAAAGCCCGGGTCATTGCGCCCGACGATCAGCGCCGCCACCGTACCGCCGACCATGGCCATCAGCGAGTTCACCGCGACCAGCCCGCTGACCCCTTGCAGGGTTTGCGCGCTCATCACGTTGAAGCCGAACCAGCCGACGATGAGAATCCACGAGCCCAAGGCCAGAAACGGGATGCTCGACGGCGCGAATGCCACCAGCTTCCCTTCGCGATAACGCCCATTGCGCGGTCCCAGCAACAGCACCGCTGCAAGCGCCAGCCAACCGCCCATGGCGTGCACCACCACGGAACCGGCGAAATCATGGAAGCTGGCACCGAAGCGCTCTTGCAGCCAGGCCTGCAAACCCAGGTTGCCGTTCCAGATCATGCCCTCGAAGAAGGGATAGATGAACGCCACGATCAGCGCTGTCGCGCACAATTGCGGGACGAACCGGGCACGCTCGGCGATGCCCCCGGAAATAATCGCCGGGATCGCCGCGGCAAAGGTCAGCAGGAAGAAAAACTTCACCAGGCCATAGCCGTGATCGGCACTGATCACGGCCGCCGGCTGCATGAAGGTAACCCCATAGGAGATCCAATAGCCTATAAAGAAGTAGGCCAGGGTCGAAACGGCGAAGTCGCTGAGGATTTTCGACAAGGCGTTGACCTGGTTTTTTTGCCGGACCGTACCGACCTCGAGAAAGGCGAAGCCGGCGTGCATGGCCAGCACCATGACCGCACCGATCAGGATGAACAACGTATTGGAGCTATGGACCAGGGTGTCCACAGCGCTTTGCAGATTTTCCATGGATTTGGCAGACCTTAAGGCTGAAAAAAGCACCAAAGCAGTTCGCGCGGGCAATCCATGCACCAAGTTGAGACTTGTCGATTCGACCAAATCTCTCCCGATGAACCGTTTTGGAGCACAGGGTTCATCAAGGCCAATCACGACCGGGACATTTGCGCGGGTTTCGATTGTTTGAGTTAAGGTTTTACTGGAATCTTGCCCAGCAACAGCGCAACGGCGCGGGCAGACGCACCAGGACACAGCAAAAGTTGTACCAGTCATTTGTACTGAACCTTCGCACAAGGCTCATACTCGAACGTTTCAGACGCCACTTATGGAGATCACCAATGGCCAGCATCAAGGCAAAGACTGCTCAAGAAATTCTGATGAGCGATTTTCAGACACTGGTCAGCGATACCGAACGGTTGCTGGAACACACCGCCTCCCTGGCCGGTGACCAGGCCGATGAATTGCGCGACCAGATCCACGACAGTCTGCTGCGTGCACGTGAAACCCTGAAGCTGACCGAAGACTCCCTGCGCGAACGCGGCAAGGCTGCCGTGACCGCCACCGAGGACTATGTCCAGGCCAACCCATGGCAATCGGTTGGCATCGCGGCCGGCGTGGGCTTCCTGATTGGCCTGCTGGCAACTCGGCGCTGATATGGCGATCGATGAATCCGGCTCGTCCGGAACAGGCCCAAGTTCATCACCGCGGCGCCTGGGTGCCGCTTTCCTTGGACTGCTGCACAGCCATGTCGAATTGTTCGGCATCGAATTGCAGGAACAAAAAGCCCGCACCGTGAGCCTGTTGCTGTTTGCAGGCTTGGCGTTGGTGTTTGCCTTGCTGTTGCTGGTGGGGTTGTCGACCCTGGTGTTGATCCTGTTTTGGGACACATACCGCCTGGCCGCCATCATTTCGCTCTGCGTGTTCTACAGCCTTGCCTGCGTCTTCTGCGCAATGCGCCTGCGAGCCGCGATCTTCGATGAGTCCTCGCCCTTCCATGGCACGTTGGAAGAGCTGGCCAATGATCGGGAGCGCCTGCTGCCATGAACCTGCCTGAACTGCCTCGAAACAGCTCGCGCACGGAAATGCGCAAGGCACTGATTCGCCTGCGCATGGAAATGCATCGCCAGGAGATCCGCCACGAATCCGCGCAACTGCTGCAACCCTTGCAGCGGGTGCGTGGCATGACCCAGAACCTGCAGGACGGCTTCGGCATCAAGCATGCCCCTCTGTGGGGCGTGGCCGCCGTCACCCTGCTGGGTTTTCTGAGCGGCAAAGGCGCCAAGAGCGGCGCTGGCCTGGGCAGCCTGGCCCGACTGGTCCGCCTGGGCACCACCCTGGCGCCCCTGGTCAAACTGGTCTTGCAAGGTTCTTCGCGCAAACACTGACACTGTCAGATCTGGCTACATTCTTGCAGTACCCACGGGATTGAACCTCTCCATCGAGGGGTTCTATCCTGCGCGCCTACCCGGTGACCAGGCTTTATCCAAAAACAAGATCCATCTAAGGAGGCCTTGTGATCCACGGGCAACCGCTCGCCTGCTTTCAGCCGTTCATCGATACCGCCACCGGCCGTATCGCCGGCGTGGAAGCCCTGGGTCGACTGCGCCAGGCCGACGGCCAACTGGCTTCAGTGGGGCCGCTGTTCGACGATCCCCGAACCAACGCCGTTGCCCTGCGTCGCCTGGACCGCCAGCTACGCGACAACGCGCTGAGTCGCTTGCATGAAGCGCCCGGCGACTGGTTTCTCAGCCTGAACATTTCCCCACGCTGGATCAGCCGCCTGCGCCCGGACCAACCGTTGCCGAGCCTCGCACAACTGCAAAAACACGGTGTCGACCCGCAGCGCATCGTTTTCGAAATCACTGAACTGGGTGGCGACATCCAGCGCCTGGCACAAGTGGTGGCACGCTATCGGCAAGCCGGCGCACGGATCGCCATCGATGATTTCGGCGCCGGATACTCTCAGCTCGATCGGGTACTGGCGCTGCAACCGGACATTCTCAAGCTCGATATGCGCCTGTTCCAGGCGGCGGCGCTGGGCGGGCCAAGCAGCGATGTGGTCAAGGCGCTGGCACAAATGGCGGAAAAAACCGGATGCTGGATCATCGCCGAAGGCGTGGAGACCGAAGCGCAACTGAATTTTGCCCTGGAGTGCGGCTCACGTTATGTCCAGGGCTTTCTGTTTGCCGCAGCACAAGCGGATTTCTTTGCCGCTGACGCCTTCGTCGAGCGCTTTGCGTACCTGCGCCAGCGTTATGTGCAGCAAAAGCTGGCCGAGCGCGGTCGCCTGAAGATCATGCGCCAGCAACTGAGCGAACTGATGGCGATCCTGCAGGCCTGGGCACAGGCTTGCGCGCCCCTGGATGCCTTGCCACAACTGGATGCCTTTCCCTGGCTGCTGCGTTTCTACCAGTGCGACCGGCACGGTACGCAGCTGACGCCCAACCTGGAATGGCGCAACAACGGCTGGGTCGCCGACAACCGCTACCTGGGCCATAACTGGTCGTGGCGTCCGTATTTCTATCACCTGCTGGCCCAGGGCTGGGAAGACCGTCAGCTGACCCTTTCCAATACCTACCGCGACGCCACCAGCAATCAGTACTGCCTCACCGCCGGGCAATTTTTCGACAACGGCAAACGCCTGTTGCTCATCGATATCGACGCAATCGGGCTGTAGCGACACTTGCAGGCACCGATGCGAACCGGGAAGCTAGACAATCAGTCACCTGACGGAGAGAACCAGCCTTGGATTGGCCTACCCTGCTTACCCGCGAACGCCTCGGAAAGCCCCTGTACAGCCCGGAAGAAGTGGGCCGCAGCCCTTTTCACAAAGACCATGACCGGATCATTTTCTCGGGAGCGTTCCGCCGTCTCGGGCGCAAGACTCAAGTTCATCCGGTGCACAGCAACGACCATATCCACACGCGCCTGACCCACTCGCTGGAAGTCAGTTGCGTCGGCCGTTCACTGGGTATGCGCGTCGGCGAAACCCTGCGCAGCGCCCTGCCCGAGTGGTGTGAACCCAGCGATCTGGGGATGGTGGTGCAATCGGCCTGCCTGGCCCATGACATCGGTAATCCACCCTTTGGCCATTCCGGCGAAGACGCGATTCGGCACTGGTTCCAGCAAGCCGCCGGACGGGGCTGGCTGGACGCGATGAACGAAGAGCAGCGCAATGATTTTCTCAATTTCGAAGGCAACGCCCAAGGCTTCCGGGTACTGACCCAGCTTGAATATCACCAGTTCGACGGCGGCACCCGGCTGACCTATGCCACCCTGGGCACTTACCTGAAATACCCATGGACAGCCAGGCACGCCGACTCCCTGGGGTACAAGAAACACAAGTTCGGTTGCTACCAGAGCGAACTGCCGCTGCTGGAGCAGATCGCGCAAAAACTTGGCCTGCCGCAGCTTGAGGAGCAGCGCTGGGCACGCCATCCGCTGGTGTACCTGATGGAAGCCGCCGATGACATCTGCTATGCGTTGATCGACCTGGAAGACGGCCTGGAAATGGAGTTGCTGGAGTACGCCGAAGTCGAATCCCTGCTACTGGACCTGGTGGGCGACGATTTACCGCAAACCTATCGCCTGCTCGGCCCCGAGGATTCGCGTCGGCGCAAACTGGCGATCCTGCGGGGCAAGGCCATCGAACACCTGACCAACGCAGCGGCCCGCGCCTTTGTCGAGCAACAGGACGCGCTGCTGGCCGGCTCCCTGACCGGCGACCTGGTGGAGCATATGCACGGCCCGGCCAAACGTTGCGTCCTCAACGCAAAGGACATGGCTCGACAGAAGATCTTCCAGGACAAACGCAAGACCCTGCACGAGATCGGTGCCTACACCACCCTGGAGATCCTGCTCAATGCATTCTGCGGCGCCGCACTGGAACAACACAACGGTCGAACGCCGTCCTTCAAGAGCCGGCGCGTTCTCGACCTGCTGGGCAACAATGCGCCCGACCCGAACGGCCCCCTGCACAACTCGTTCCTGCGCATGATCGACTTCATCGCCGGCATGACCGACAGCTACGCCAGCCACATGGCCCTCGAGATGACGGGGCGTTCCAGCCACTGACGACAAACGGCCGATCAGCCATCACCCTCCTCCGGTAATGGCCGATCCGTCCTGAAAACCCAAAAAACATTCAACAAACACCGAATCCCCCTACAGCTTCTGTCGAGTGCACTGATCGAATGCGCGGCTTGGACGCGAAACAATCACGCCTATCGGTTCCGATAGAAGAAGCGTGAATAATATGATCAACGACAAACTGCGCATCATGCTGGTGGAAGACCATCCGTTTCAGCTCAGGGCGACTCAATGCCTGCTTGAGAGTTACGGCTTCACTCACTTGACCACCAGCGACTGTGCCAGAGGCGCGTTGCAACACATGCTCAGGGCAGAGCAGCCGTTCGATATCCTATTATGCGATCAATGCCTGCCCGAAGTATCCGGTATTGACCTGATTAAAATTGCCAGTCATCAGGGGATGATCAAGCAGGCAATACTTTTAAGCAGTCTGACATCCACTGAATTGGGTGAACTTGAAAACCTGGCCATCCTCAATGGGCTGCCATTACTTGGTTACTTGATAAAACCATTGAAACAGTGCGAACTGAGGCAGTTATTGAAATTGATTCCCTGACCCTGCAACCAGGCGCTGATAAAAACTGTGCAACTCACAAAACAGCGCCCTGCACCGCGCAATTAAACAGCAACACTATTTGTGAAAACCCGGCAAAAAACCGTTTGACTCGTAAGCCAATTCCTTTTTGCATGTAGGAACATTCCTATATTGCAACGACGGCCTCGTCAGTTCATACGTCGCCTCAACTATCTGAGCTAAGGTGCGCGCTTTATCTGAGCTCGCATGGGATTTGATTATGAACTCCGTTTTTATCGTCGACGATCACCCAGTCATCCGGCTTGCCGTTCGTATGTTGCTTGAACACGAGGGCTTCAAGGTCATCGGTGAAACCGATAATGGTGTCGATGCCATGCAGATGGTGCGCGAATGCATGCCCGACCTGCTCATTCTCGATATCAGCATTCCCAAACTGGATGGCCTGGAAGTGCTGACACGATTCAACGCCATGCATACGCCCCCGAGAACCTTGGTATTGACTGCACAATGCCCGACGCTGTTCGGTATACGCTGCATGCAATCGGGCGCCTCGGGTTATGTTTGCAAACAGGAAGCGGTCATTTTCAAGATAAATTAAAATTTTTCAGGAATATTGAAATGTACACATCCAGCATCGAGCCTACCCACAGTCCTCTTGGCGGAACTCCGTTTGCCAGTTTGCGCGTTGGATGGCTCGTTGGCTGAGCCCCGCACCAACACTACCCTATCCGCACTACCTGCAGCCCCGTACAAACCAAGCATAGCTTTCGCGTCCACCAGCTGCTTTTAGCCTTTCACTCCTGGTCATGGAGGCTTGGGGGTGAAGGTCAAATCCGTTGCAAATGGCCGGTTAGGTCGATTGCAAATGAATGGTCAAGTCAGTGCAATTACCCAGGTGTCAGCGAGTCTGGAGAAGTGGCTCCAGACAGCGACGAGTTAAGCTAGTATTCCCACACCCGTTCCTCAAGGACGATACCCATGCCAGATAACTCGCAAGCCAACATTGCCACAGCGGACGCTCTCACACTACTCCTGCACAACCAGCATGCCATATGTGCGGCCATTGAAGAGGTAACCAAGTGGCTCTCTGAGAATGGCGTGGGGAGTGTTGCTGCTAATGCAATGGGGGCCATGGAAACGCTGGACACGAATGCACGATCCATCACCGATGCGATTATGCGGCTACGTCATTTATAGGCATCATATAATGCCTGATGCTGCTCTTTCATGAATAAGTCCCGATTTAATGCGGGAAGAATGGAATTTTTGGCCCCTCGTGCTGGGGAGATTTTTGCTAGGGGCTATCCGGAGAGTATTCTTGAGCGAGTAGCGGAAGTGGCTGCAATCTTTTTTGCCGACGTGTACTCCGAGGAACGTGAGGGGGAAGTAAATGAATCGGGGCGGTGGGTTCGGTTCCAACAATTCAAGCTACTTCTATCTTTTTTTCAGGATATGCCTGAGGGTGCGGTCAAGGTGCGTTTTATGGCGTTGCTTGGCTGGCCGGCGAAGTGAGTTTGTTGCCGCCGACGCACCCACACGCTGGAATTTCATTGACCTAGTTTCGAATTCCGAACTCGTTGTTGAGTTTCGCTTTCAGACTGCTGGGTTGGGTCAGAATTGCGTCGGCACCTGGGTCAAAAATGCATTGGCGGTAACACCACTCGGCCTCACTTGGTCGACCGAAGTTTTCCGGTGACAACGAAGTAAGTGAAATCCTCGTCGCCGGTGCGAGCCGTTTCGCGCACCACGGTAACGGAGTCGCGGTTACCTTTCTTGGCACGTGGCTTCGGTTTAGCGGTTTGGGCGGAGCGAGGGTTGTTCATGCTGAATCCCTTGTTTAGAGCTTGTGATACCGATACCGAGGGATGTCTGATTTTATGATCAGAGGCATGGGCTCTGCACCGTCAAATTTATGTTTATACGCAAACGCGCTGGATGAACGGCTGAAGGTCGAATTGAGCACGTTTCTACTCGGTCGCATCTATTCTGTTAGGGAATCTCCGAACAAGTCTTCAACTGTGCTGAAATACGCCTGACAACCTGATCCGAGCTGCCCATGAGCCAGATGAGCTTTTCCGATTTCGAATACGCCGGAAAACGTAAGCAGACACGCCGCGAACGCTTCCTCGCCGAGATGGATCAGGTCGTGCCCTGGACAGGCCTGCTGGGGCTGATCGAGCCGTTCTACCCCAAGGCCGGCGGTGGCCGTAAACCGTATCCGCTGGAAACCATGCTGCGCATCCATCTGTTGCAGAACTGGTTCTCCCTGAGCGATCCGGCCATGGAAGAAGCGCTCTACGAAATCACGCCCATGCGCCAATTCGCACGCCTGACGTTGAGCGCGCCGATCCCGGAAGACACTACGATCATGAACTTCCGGCACTTGCTGGAGAAGCATCAACTCGCACCT
Organism: Pseudomonas sp. GM78; assembly: GCF_000282475.1. Taxonomy (GTDB): domain Bacteria; phylum Pseudomonadota; class Gammaproteobacteria; order Pseudomonadales; family Pseudomonadaceae; genus Aquipseudomonas. The sequence continues at coordinate 26,333 of NZ_AKJF01000019.1, read as the reverse complement.
GCGATCCTCGCGGTCATCAACGGTTATTTACAAGAAAAAGGCCTGTCGCTGCGTCAAGGCACTATCGTCGATGCCACCATTATTCATGCCCCCAGTTCCACCAAGAACGAGGAAGGCAAGCGCGATCCTGAGATGCATCAGACCAAGAAAGGTAATCAGTATTTCTTCGGGATGAAGGCCCATATTGGCGCCGATGCAGAGTCGGGATTGGTTCATCACGTCCATGGTACCGCCGCCAATGTGGCCGATGTCACACAGGTCGCCGAGCTACTGCATGGCGAAGAAAACGCGGTTTATGCGGACGCTGGATACACCGGTGTCGAGAAGCGTGAAGAGCATGAAAATCGTGAAGTGATCTGTCAAATCGCAGCGCGCCGCAGCACCTATTCCAAGTTGAATAAACGCAGCCTGCTGTACAAAGCCAAGCGCAAGATCGAGTACTGCAAAGCTCAGACACGGGCCAAGGTTGAACATCCGTTTCGGGTGATCAAGCGGCAGTTTGGTTACGTTAAAGTGCGCTTTCGTGGACTGATGAAAATCACAGCTCAGTTGACCACGCTGTTCGCCCTGTCAAACCTGTGGATGGCTCGAAAACAGCTGATGGGTATGGGCGAGTTGCGTGCTTAACACGGAAGACCAGACGAAATAGCCCTCAATACACGAAGCATCGGTCGTTTTTTGGCAAATAGCGGTGCGTCCCGAGGAAATTTCGACTTGCCGCCGTGCGGCAAGTTGATTGGAGCATTCTTAGGTGAGTAAGCTTTTCTCATTTATTTTGTGAATCCCAACCGGCGGATCCACGAAGAAGATGATTTTCTACCAACGTTTGCTGGGGCTCCCGAATCGTCTATTTTGTGACCCTACACTATTGACGAAAGCCGCCGTCGACGCACTTGATCGACTTTTCAGACCAGGATTCAACTACAGCAAGGCCGAAGTGATGCTACTCAACCTCTGCCAACCTGGTGAGTACACCGATGACCTGTTTGCCATCTCACAGCCCGCCGAGGCCACGAAGGTCATGACGGTCCTGGATGAGATCAACCAGCGCTGGGGGAAAGGCACACTGCGTACGGCCAGCGTACCGGTGAATCCTGCCTGGGGCATGCGTCGGGAATTGATGAGCCAGAACTACACGACCAGGCTCGATCAACTTTGGAAGGTTTCATGCCGTTAAAGCGAGGACGCAGAAAAATCCGCCCGCTTTGGGAAAAAGAAAACCGCCCAACTCTGTGCTGTGACCTAACAGGCGAGTAATACGGCCATTGTTCGCCGCCCAGGGTTCCAAACGGTCAGACACCAAACAGGTTGGAGCTGCGAGCCAGGGTAGAAAAAATCTGCCCATGGCGTACGGCCCTCGTGGCTCGATGATGGTTGGGAAATAGGTTTGGTCCAGTTCAAAACTGTCACCTCATTCCAGTCTGCCAATCCCAAGGCACTTTGATGCCCCCCCACCCGCGGTGCCGACAAATCCATCGCGTCAATCGCTACCGAAAATCCGCCGAAAAAAACCAGCAGGCTTCAACAGCTTCTGCAACCGCTGCTGGTTGGCACTCCACCAGAGCAGCAAGGCTTCACCCGGCATGGGCTTGGCAATGAAGTAACCCTGCGCCTCATCGCATCCCAACTCGCGAAGTAGCTCCCAGTCCTTATGGGTTTCCACACCTTCGGCCACCACTTTGAGCTTCAATCGCCGGGCGATGTCCAGTGCGCTTTCCAGCAGAATTCGCAGATGAACGTTTTCACTCGCGCCGTTGACGAAAGCACGGTCGACCTTCAATTCGGAACATGGCACGCGTGACAACTGCAACATGCAGGAGAAGCCGGTTCCGTAATCGTCCACCGACAGACCGAAACCCTTGAGGCGCAAACGTGCCAGCGTTCCCTGGGTGATGGCCAGGTCGGTCATCAGCGCGCTTTCGGTAATTTCCAGCATCAGGTAGTGCGGAGCGATACCGCTGGCCGCTACCCGTTCGATGATCGCGTCCGCCAGTTTCGAATCCGCCAGCGAGCGTGCCGACAGGTTGATCGCGACGCTGACCGGCAGGCCGTCGGCGTGCCATTTCTGACAATGACGCAAGGACAATTCGAGTATCAGCATGGTGATCGCCGACATGTTTTCGCTGCGCTCGACCAGATCGAGAAAATGTCCGGGAAGCAACAGACCATGCTTGGGATGTTGCCAGCGAATCAGGGCTTCCACACCGCTCAACCGGCCATCCTGCAATGAAACCTTGGGCTGGAAATAGGCGCAGAACTGCTGATTGCGCAAGCCGTCGGCGACGTCTTCTGCGGTCAGTTCCGGCCCTTGCTCGGCCAGCGCGAGGAAGGTGTCGCGCTGCTGCACCACCGCGGCATAACGCCCCAGGCTCGTCGCCAGTTGACTGAGGCTAACCGGCTTCTGCAACACGCCCAGAAGCTTGACGCCCAGGCTCTTGCCCATGCTCTCGACGACCGTGAGCAGTACGCTTTCCCGCGCACTGGCGACGATCACCGCCGGGTCCATGCCCAGCCGGACCATCTCGTGCAACACCTGCACACCGTCCATGCCGGGCATCTCCAGGTCGAGAATCACCACTTCGATGTGCGGCACTTCACGCAACATGGCAATGGCCTGATGTCCGTCCTCGGCCTGGTGGATTTCCGTAGCGCCCAGTCGCGAACACAGGTCCACGGCGAATTCACGTTGTACCTGACTGTCGTCCACGACCAGGATACGTTTTGGAGTAATACTCGACTGCATACCCGCCCCTCCCTGTCTCACTGCCAACCCATCAACAACGCCGCAATAGCGTCGAGCGCAACGATCTGCCCGGCCCCTCCCAGCTTGATGGCTTCTTTGGGCATGCCGAACACCACACAACTGTCCTCGTCCTGCGCATAAGTACGGGCCTTCGCGTCGAACATTTCTTTCATCCCCCTGGCTCCATCGTCCCCCATGCCGGTCATGATCACCCCGAGCACATTGCTGCCGGCCTGCTGCGCCGCAGAACGAAACAGCACATCGACCGAAGGCCGGTGCCGGCTGACCAGCGGACCGTCCCTGACCTCAACGTAATACTGCGCACCGCTGCGTTTTATCTGCATGTGCCGCCCGCCCGGCGCAATCAGCGCCAGGCCTGGCAACAGCCGGTCGCCGTCGCGCGCTTCACGCACTTCGATGGCACACAGCGAGTTCAAGCGTTCAGCGAAACTGCGGGTAAATCGCTCGGGCATGTGTTGCACGATGGCAATGCCCGGACAGTTGACCCCCAGCTCGCGCAGCACCACTTCCAGCGCTTGGGTGCCGCCGGTGGACGTGCCGAGCACGGCGATTTTTTGCGTCGTGCGCAGGGTGTGCAGACTGCCGGACGCCGGTAGCAACGCATCTGCCGTCAGCTTCACCGGCGGCGATTTGTAGCTGCCTGCCTCGGGCCGGTTGCGACGAGGACGTGCTTGCGCCGCAGTGCGGATGGCCGTCACCAGTTCATTGGCGCTCTGCTGGAGAAAATCGCGCAGGCCCGCGGTGGGTTTGGCGATGACTTCGACAGCGCCGGCAGCCAGCGCCTGAAGCGTCACGTCGGCGCCTTTTTCTGTCAGCGTCGAACAGATCACCACCGGCGTCGGTCGGCTGGCCATGATTTGCCGAAGGAAGGTGATGCCGTCCATGCGCGGCATCTCGACGTCCAACAAAATCACGTCCGGCCAGTTGCCTTGCATCTTCTGCAAAGCCAGCAGCGGGTCCATCGCCGTGCCGATCACCGCAATGTCTTTATGCCCGGACAACAATTCCTGCATGACCTGGCGCATGACAGCGGAGTCATCGACGATCATTACCTTGATGCTCATAAAACCTTCTTGCCCCAACTGCCGGGCAATGCCAAAGGCGCCCCATGGCGCACCCAGACGTCGCCATTGGAAAGATCGAACCTGAGGTAGCGATGCCCCTGCCCGCCCAGGTCACAGCTGACGACGGCGACGCCCTCGGCCCGCAGGCACTCCTCGGCAAAGCGAATATTGCGCACGCCTACGCCATGGTGCCCGTTGGTCCCGACCAGAGCCCGCGCGCCACCGAACAGCTTGGCTTCGCAGTCGCGGATATCCACGCCGTTGGCCCAGGCCTGGCCTTTCAACCACAGCACAGCCTCTTCGCCGTATCGACCATCGAGCTTCTGCACTGCATCACGCAAGCGGTTGGGCAGCATGAAATGACACAACCCGCCTAGCTTTTGCGCGGGATGCCAAAGTGTGATCGTGACGCAGGAGCCCAGCACCGTTTCGACCTGGCAGTCGCCACTGCCGAAAAACCAGCCGCCCGGTTTGATGAACAATTTTTCGCTCATGCACAGACCTTGCGATAAACCGACGGCGTGACCAGTTCCAGCGGCAAACGCAAATCATGCAGCGACTCGGAATGCCCGACCATCAGCCAGCCGCCCGGCTTCAACCGCTCCACCACATTGCGCAGCACCAGCAGCTTGGTCGGCTGATCGAAATAGATCAGCACGTTGCGCAGCAGAATTACGTCGAACATGCCCAGTGAACTGTCCTGCTGCGTCAGGTTGCCCGGAATGAACTCCACGCGCTCGCGCAACGGCGCCTCGACCATGAAATACCCGGCGTAACGCCCGGTGCCCCGCAGGCAGTAACGCTTGAGGTAAGGCGCGGGAATGCGCTCGCCGCGACTCATCGGGTACAGCCCGCGCTGGGCATTGACCAGGACCTGGCGGCTGATATCGGACGCGATGACCGTCCAGGGTTTGGGCGAGCGAAAGCTGTCGAGAATCATCGCCAGGGTGTAGGCCTCTTCTCCGGTCGAGCTGGCGGCGCTCCACACCCGCAACTCCGGGCTGGCATGCAGGCCGGGAATCACTTTGTGCTGCAGCAGTTCGAAGTGCTTGGGCTCGCGGAAGAAGTAGGTCTCATGAGTGGTAATCAGGTCGATCGCCGTTTCCCGCTCCTGCGCGCCAGCCTTCGACACCAGCAAATTGTAATAGGCGCGGTAATTGTCCAGTCCCAAAGCCGTCAGTCGCTTCGACAGCCGTCCACACAGCAACGGCTTTTTCACGGTGGTCAACTGGAGCCCGATCTGCTCATGGAAAAACTGCTGGAACAGGCCGAACTCCTGATCGCTGATGGTCGAAACCAATGCTGAACACGCACTATCGACTGGCATGCATTGCGTCCTATTTGTCGTGCGAAGTCATGCCCACCAATTCGCGGATTTCGTCTACCGACAGAACCTGGCGAATGTCGAGCACGATGACGAACCGATCGTTCTGGCTGAGGATGCCGGCGATGAAGTCGGCGCGAATGCGTGCGCCGAACGCCGGCCGCGCATCCACCTGGTTGGCTTCGACAGCCAGCACTTCATTCACCGCGTCGACGATGATGCCCAGCATCTGGGCCTCGTCGTCCTGTACCACCTCGACGATCACGATGCAGGTGCGCCGGCCGATCGTCGTTCGCTCGTGACCGAAACGAACCGACAGATCGACAACCGGCAGCACCGCCCCACGCAGGTTGATCACCCCGCGCAGGAACGCCGGCATCATCGGGATTTTCGTCAGGCCGCCGAATTCGATGATCTCGCGGATGTGCTCGATCGGCAGCGCGTACAGCTCATCACCCAGGGTCAGCGTGAGGAACTGTTGAATCAGCGGAGCTTCTTGCAGAGCCGGTGCACGGCTCTGACTCAGTGTTGACGAAGACATGGCGACAACCTCTTAGAATCGAGTGAACGCTGCTTCATCGACTATCTCTTCCTGCGAAGGACGTCGCATCGGAATCACCTCGGCCCGTTGTGGCCGGCGTGCCGGAGCCAGTGCCTGGCTGGACTTTTTCAGGTTTTCATCGCCGATGCGGAAGAACTGAATCATCTCTTGCAGCTGCACCGCCTGGGTGCTCATTTCTTCCGACGTCGAGGACAACTCTTCAGAGGCCGACGCGTTGACCTGAGTGGTCTGCGCTAATTGACTGACCGCCAGATTGATTTGCTCAAGCCCGGTATTCTGCTCGCGCGAAGCCGCGGTGATTTCCTGCACCAGGTCGGCCGTCTTGCGGATCGACGGCACCATCTGATCAAGCAACTGCCCGGCGCGCTCGGCCAGGGTCACGCTGTCGGTGGCCACGCCGCCGATCTCCTGGGCCGCCACTTGACTGCGCTCGGCGAGCTTGCGCACTTCGGCCGCGACCACCGCGAAGCCCTTGCCATGATCGCCGGCGCGCGCCGCTTCGATGGCCGCGTTGAGCGCCAGCAGGTTGGTCTGGTAGGCAATGTCATCGATGATGCTGATCTTCTGCGCAATCTGGCGCATCGCATGGACCATCTGGCCCACCGCTTCGCCGCCCTCGACCGCATCCTTGGCCGACTGGCTGGCCATGCTGTCGGTGACTTTGGCGTTCTCGGTGTTCTGCGCCACGGTGGCGGATATCTGCTCTACCGATGCACTGGTTTCCTCGACGTTGGCCGCTTGCTCGGAAGCGTTCTGGCTCAAGGCTTCGGAAGACGCCGCGACTTGTTCCGAGGCAGAGGCCAGCGAATCGGCGGTCATGCGTACGTCGCTCATGATCGCCCGCAGACGGCCCACCATCAGTTGCAAGCTGTAGAGCATGCTGGTGTTGTCGCCCTGGCGCAGTTGCACGTCGACCGTCAGATCACCGCCCGATACACGCTGCAGGACATCCATTGCCGCCGCCGGCTCGCCACCCACCTGACGCACGATCATGCGAGTAATCAGCAACCCCAATGCCAGGGCCAGGACAAAGCCGCCGATCATCAGGCTGATCATGAAGTTATTGATGCCGACAACGATCTGGTCAGCTTCGAGGTTGACCGTCTCGGCGGTCTTGCTGTTGACCTCAACCAGATCGGAGACGGTTTTCAGCACGGCTTCGAACGTTGGTTTGGTTTCATTGCGCAGACGTTCGAGCGCCTCTGCGGACTGGCTCGCCAGCAACAGATCCGTCACGGTTTTGGCCGAAGCCAGGTAGGCCGGCATTTGTTGATCATATTGTTCCAGCAGGCGTTTTTCCGCGTCGACCAGATAGGTCTGGCGGTAGGCCGCAACCAGTTCCTCGATCTTGCGCACCGAGTTGGCGTTTTCGGTTTGCTGGTAAGTGGTGATCGCCGGGTCGTTCATGGCCACGGAAACATAGGCCCGGCGGTTGTGTTGAACCAACTCGATCTGCAGCTTGTTCAAGTCACGGATCGGCACCAGTCGATCACTGTACATCGAGGTCATCAGATCGTTGACTTTGCCGATATTGATGACCGCGGCCAGGCCGATTACCAGCGCGACCAGGGCGACCACCAGGAACGTGGAGATCAGCTTTGCACCCAACTTCAGATTCGCGAACCACTGCATATTTTCTCTCCGACGACTTAAGTTAATTCATCACACTGCGATTGACGTCAGGTGCAACATCCATGGGGCGACCGGGCGTTTCGACTGACAAGGCATTGGCACGCTGGAGCAGGTTGGCGACATCGAGGATCAGCGCAACGCGCCCGTCACCGAGGATGGTCGAACCACTCAAACCGCGACTTTTCTGGAACAACATGCCCAGCGGCTTGATCACCGCCTGGAATTCTCCAACGAGTTGATCCACCACCAGGCCGGCACGGTGTGCGCCGTGCTGCAGCACCACCAGGCTTTCGCGCCCGGTGGCACCGCCGGTGATGCCGAACAGATCGCGCAGACGCAGGAATGGCAAGGGTTCGCCACGCAGGCTGATCAGGTGATGACGCCCTTCCTGCGGTGGCAGGTCGACGCACTCGATCACCTGTTCCAGCGGCAGTACGAAGTGTTCTTCGCCGACCCGCACCTGGAACCCGTCGATGATCGCCAGGGTCAACGGCAGACGAATGCGCACGGTGGTGCCGCGACCAAACTCACTGAGCACTTCCACTTCCCCGCGCAGCAGTTCGATGTTGCGGCGCACCACATCCATGCCCACACCGCGACCGGACAGATTGGTCACGTGTTCGGCGGTGGAAAAACCCGGTTCGAATATCAGCCGATAGACTTCGGCATCGCTCAGCGGTTGATCCGACGGGACCAGGCCACGCTGAATCGCCTTGGCCAGAATGCGCTGGCGATCCAGCCCACGGCCGTCGTCACTGACTTCAATGACGATGCTGCCGGACTCGTGGTAGGCGTTGAGGCGCAACGAACCGCTGGCGACCTTGCCATTGCCCAGGCGCTCTTGCGCCGTCTCGATCCCGTGGTCCATGGCGTTGCGCACGATGTGCATCAATGGGTCGGCGAGTCTTTCCACCATGGATTTGTCGAGTTCGGTGTCGGCACCAGTCACCAGCAGCTGAATGTCCTTGCCAAGCTCTTTGGAGATGTCCCGCACCACCCGGGGAAAGCGCTGGAACACTTCGCCGATGGCGACCATGCGCAGGCTCAGCGATGCGTCACGGATGCTTTCGACCAGCACCGACATGGATTGCGCCGCCTCTTCCAGCATGTCCATGTCCCGGCGCAGGGCGTGCAGATTGGTCGCCGCGCCCGCGATCACCAGCTCACCGACCAGGTTGATCAACTGGTCGAGCTTGCCCACCTCGACCTTGATGAACACCTGTTCGTGAACACGCTTGTCTTCGTTGTGTTTCTGCTTGTTCAGCGCGGCGGTCATCACCGGTGGCGGAACCAGTTGTTCTTCCAGCAGCAGCGAACCCAGTAGCGGCGCAGGAGGTGCTTCAAGACGCTGACGATCCAGCACGCGGTCAAGTTCGGTCGGCGTGAGTGCGCCACTCTGCAAGAGGATTTCGCCCAGGCGCTGCGGCGATTCCGGCAGTACCTTGATCAGGTCCAGGTACTCTTCGACCCGACTGTGGGGGGCCAGAATGCTGAGCTGGCAATCGTCGCGGACAAACTCGAAGACGTCCTCGATCTGTTGCTTGCTGGCTGAGGATTCGAGCTCCAGCTCAAAGCCCAGGTAACAGCTTTCGGGATCGAAGCTGTCGCCGATGGGCAGTTGCTCGGTGACGGTATGCAGATGGACGATGCGCCCGAGTTTGCTCAAATAGCGCAGGAAGGACAGCGGGTCCATGCCATTGCGCAGCACGTCCGCCGACAGGCGCAGGGACAAGTGCCAGAAGTGGCTGTTCAGCGGTTCACCGGATGTCTCATCAAGCGCGGATTCACTCGAACCGGACACCTCGCCTTCCGGCCCGGGGTCGCTGTGGGTGCGGTCCAGATACTCTTGCAACTGCACCAGCAAATGCGCACGCAGCACTGCGTTCGGCTCGTGCATTTCGCTGCCCTCCTCGACTGCCGTGAGGAGGCTGCCGATGTAATCGCCGCAGGTCAGCAGCAGCGAAAGCATGGCCCCTTCGACGAACAGTTCACCGGTGCGCACCTGATCCAGCAAACTTTCCGCGACATGGGTAAAACTGACCAGCGACTCCAGGCCAAACAGGCCGGCGGAGCCCTTGATGGTGTGGGCGGCACGGAAAATCGCGTTGATCCGTTCTTCGGTGAAGCCCTGGTCTTCGATCGCCAGCAGCGCCTCTTCCATGGCCGCCAGCAACTCGCGCCCCTCTTGCACCAACGCACCACGAGCGCTGTCCAGATTCATTGGCTGACCTCCGCTTGATCGTGCGTGCCTGACGTTGAATCACCGAGCTCGGCGACCAGATTGAGCAGCTCCAGCACTTCCCACACGACGGCGGAATGGCGGACGAAGTTGACGACTTTTTCCTGCCGCACTGCTTCACGTTCGAGTACCAGCAAAAGCTGTACGCCAGCGGTGTCGAAGTCCTCGATACCGGCGAGGTCGATCAGCAACTGCGAGTGTGGCTCCAGGGCTTGCAAGAGTTCCTGGCGCAACGTTGCAGCGCTGTAGATATTCAGCTCACCGACCAGGCTGAGACCGTGTTTTCCAGCGCGTTCAAAGTGGCTGATCGTCGCCATGGCAGTCGTACCTCTAAGGCAGGATGAGTTTGGACACGGCGTCCAGCAGGACGGGTGGCTGGAACGGCTTGACCACCCAGGCACGCACGCCGGCGGCTTTGCCTTCGCTCTTTTTCGCCTCGCCCGATTCGGTGGTCAGCATGATCACCGGGGTGAATTTGTAGGCCGGCAGTTGCTTGGCCGCCTTGACGAAGGTGATGCCATCCATGACCGGCATGTTCACGTCGGAGACGATCAGATTGATCTTACGACCGTCCAGCTTGCCGAGGGCATCGCGGCCGTCGAACGCCTCCACGACGCTGTAGCCGGCGTTTCTGAGGGCGATGCCGACGACCTGGCGGAAACTACTGGAGTCGTCGACGATCAATACTGTCTTTGTCATAAGCTTGTCTCTGGTTTTAGCTTCGGAAGATCAGAAGAAGGTCACTGAAGACTGTTCGACCTGCGCCTGGGTATCACCGCCATGGATACGGTTTTGCTCGAGCGTCGTGTAGCCGGCCTCCAGCACCTGCAGCCAGGCGCGTGCATCCAGCGGTGCCACGTCGTACAGGCGTTCGAGCAAACGGCGCATGTCGCTGGTGATCACCGACGAGATCTGGCTGACCCGGTCCTGGAACTGCAGATCGACGAGGACTTCATTGACGGTGTGTTCCACTTCGCGGCTGGAGGTCTGCAGAAGGGTGATCCGCTGCTCCATCCGGTCGATGCCCTGGGTCAGTTCTGCCAGCACCTGATTGACGATGTGCTCGGCTTCGCGGATTTTCTCCTGCTCGGTCTCGGCGACTTGCCCGGCATGCTCGATCAACTCATGCATCGAACCGCCCATGACGCGGACCTTTTCGGTGATGCGCGCCCCGGTGGCACCGGACAGGGTCGAGAGCTTGCGCACTTCGTCGGCCACCACCGAGAAGCCGCGTCCGGACTCGCCGGCGCGGGCGGCTTCAATGGCGGCATTGAGCGCCAGCAGATTGGTTTGCGAGGCGATTTTGGCGACGTCTTCAGCCATACCGAACAGTTCCTCGACGACACTGCCGAGGGTGTGGACTTCACTCAGAAAATGTTCACGCTCGGCACGGGTTGCATCCAGCGCGGTAACGGCCTTGGGCAATTCGACCTGCGCACTGCGGATGACCTCGAAGACGCCATCGCCGTTACTGTCGTCAGCGCTCAAGGCGATGGTTTCACCCATCTGGCGGCTCATGGCGATGAATTTTTGCGTCAAGCCGTCAGCGGCGTTTTCGGTTTGCGTGCGCGCCAGTTCAACCTGCTTTTCCCACAGGGGCAGGACGCTCGACAGCAGCTTTCGAAGGGCGAAGAGAGCGCTAGAGTCTTCATGCTCGACCGGTATTTCGGCAGGTTTTACCGCAGCGACAGGCACCCGGCGCCAGCACAACCAGGCGCACGTTCCTTGAGCAAGCACGGCAAGGCCGGCCTTCCACCACGCATCTGCCAGGGCGCTGCAAATCCCGATGGTCAGCAACAATCCTGCGATCAGCACCCAGGGATTACGCCCCTCCGTGCGCAGCGGATTCAGCTCCATCAGACTCACCCCATCGTTTTATTTTTTTGCGGGCGCCTGCTGCCAGGGCAGCGCTGCTCGAGCAAGCGAAAAATGCTGGCAGAAGGCCACGCCATTGTCGGCAAAGTCTAGAGGGGGTGACGGAAAGCGACTACGAGCCAATTACCGGGAACGACTAGGTAAAACAACCTATACAGTTTTGGGCGCCTGGCCCGAGCCACAGGCACGCGCACTCCCGTAGGAGCGAGGCTTGCCCGCGAAGAACGATGATACAACCGGCAAACCGCGGAGCCCGGTTCGCCGGCAAGCCTGGCTCCTACAAACAGGAGTTATTAACCCAGATCCAGAATCCCCTGCCGAATGGCGTACACCACCAACCCCGCCAGGTCGCGGATGTTCAGGCGCACCATGAGTTGCGCGCGATGGGCGTCGACGGTCTTGACGCTGAGATTGAGCTGATAGGCAATTTCCTTGTTGGTCTTGCCATTGACCAGCCAATAGAGCACTTCCCGTTGACGTGCAGTCAGGGTCACCTCTTCGGGGTCGGCTGCCCGGGGAGCAGTCATGGCCTCGATCACCCGCCCGGAAATCTTCGGGCTCAGGTAACGATGACCGCTCAACACGGCCTGGATCGCCATGCGCAACTCGACTTCGGCGGCGTCCTTGAGCAGATAGGCCGAGGCCCCCACCTGCATGGCCTTGAGGACGAAATCCCGGGTATCGTGCATCGACAGCAGGATCACCGGCAGCGCCGGCCAATGCACGCGCAGATGGGTCAGCGCCTCAAGCCCGGACAAACGCTCCATGGTGATATCCATCAGCAGAATGTCCGGTTTGTGCTGCGCCAGCAGCCTTTCGACATCGTCGCCGTCACAGCCCTCGGCAACCACCGAATATCCCCAATCTTCCAGCAGGACCCGGATACCCGCGCGCACCAGGTTGTGATCGTCCACCAGGACAATTCGAACAGTCATGCCTCGTTTCCTCGCTCAGTATCACACCTGTCGGGCACCACGACCTCGATCCGGGTGCCCTGCCCCCGGATCGACGTCAGAACGAACTCGCCGCCCAGCAGTTTGGCGCGTTCTGCCATGCTCATCAGCCCCATGCCACTGCCATCCGACAATGCATCGTGATAGTCAAAGCCGCGTCCGTTGTCGGCAATCCGCAAATGAATGTTGTCGTTGACCCGCGCCAGACTGATCTCCACCGAAGCGGCAGCCGCGTGCTTGAGCACATTGCTCAGCGCCTCCTGGAAAATCCGGAACAGGGTGATTTCCACGCAGGGTTCGCAACGCGGTTGCAGCTCGACACAATCGAGCAGGCAGCACACACCGCCCGGCAGATCGGGCAAATAGTTATCGATCTGCCAGCGCATGGCCGCGACCAATCCCAGGCTGTCCAGTTGCACCGGACGCAGCGTGCGCGAGAGATCGCGCACCTTGCTCAACGCTTCATCGGCAATGCGCACCAGCATTCCCTGGCGCGCTTCGATCGTGCCGTCCAGATGACGCTGGATACCTGCCGCGCTGATCTTGATGCACGTCAGCAGTTGCCCGACATCGTCGTGCAATTCACGGGCGAGATGGCGCCGCTCGCTTTCCTGTACCTCGATGATCTGTCCGGACAGCCGCTGCAAGCGACCATTGGCCGCCTCCAGGTCTCCCTGCAAACGACGGTGTTCGCTGACATCGCGCAACATCACCTGAATGCACACTTCGCCCTCCATCAACAGGGTTCGCGCGGCCATCTCGACCTCGAACTCGATGCCATTGAGCCGTCGATAATGGCGCGGCAAAAAGGCCGGAACATACTCTGGCCGCAAGACCCGCTCGAGATCATCCATCAGCTGCGGGTGGAAACAGGCGTCCATGAGCTGGAAAATGTTCTGCCCGATGAACTGTTCGACCGAGTCAGCGGCAAACAACTTCGCCGCGGTCAAGTTGGCGAAAACCACCCGCGAGCCACGGAAAATCATCAAGCCTTCCGGCAGCAGCTCCACCAGTTCGCGGTAATGCCGCTCACCTTCGCTCAACTGGCGTTCCACGCGCTTCTGCTCGGTGATATCGAGCAACGCCCCCAGCAGCAACGGTTTGTCATCGTGCGGACGCAACTCGCCGCAGATGAGGATGTTGCGCAGGTGCCCGTCGGGCCGGCGAATCTGCAATTCGATGTCCAGCCGCTCGCCCAGCAGCGCCCGGTCAAGCGCTTCCCGGGCTGAGTGCCGCTGCTCGGACACGATGCTGTCGAAGAAGTCTGTGTAGGCGACCTCGTCGGAAATACCGGGCAGCCCGAAAATGCGCGCGCATTCATCTGTCCAGGTGGCCTTCTCGGCGCCGACTTCCCAGGACCACACCCCGAGCCCGGCAATCAGTTGTGCTTCCAACAGCTTCTGTTGCGAAACCTTCAACTCATGCTCGGTCTGCTGCTGCACCGAAATATCATGCAGGCAGGCCAGGACGTAGACCTTCCTGCCCAGTTGGATCGGCGATAAATGCACTTCACAGAAAAACGTCCCTTGGCCATCCAGGCGCCGGAACTTCAGGGTCACGCACATTTCGGCACCGTCATGGGCGTCGAGCAACAGCTGGGCAATCAGCGCCGGGGCCTGATGATTGTTCAACTGTTCGGGGCAGCAAAGGTCGACAAACCGATGCCCCCCCAGGCATTGCGCGTTGTCTACGCCAAACAGCTTGGCGGCACGTTCGTTGGCCTCCTGGATACCGGAGGAACTCAGCAGCAGTACGCCGTCGCGTATTGATTGAAACAACCGCCGGTAGCGATGCTCACTGCGGCCGATGCGCTGCCAGGCCGCGGCCAGACCGAAGGACGCCAACAAGATCACCAGGCAGGTGAGCGAAAGGGCAATCAGGGTGAAGAATCGCTGCTCGTTCCACTGGGCGAGGTATTCCTGCGGCCAACGGGCAACCACAAACTGCAAGGGATATGGGTTGACGGTCTTGCGCACCAGCAGCACATCCTCGCCCCACGCCTTGTTCAGCCATTGCCCCCCTTCTGCACCGGCAACAAGCGCCTGTTCGGGCATTTGGCCCTGCTGTCGATAGACGTTGCCCTGTAGATCGAGCAACACCAGAGGAATATCGAAGGTGTAGCCCAGGCCGGAAAAGTAGTCACGCTGGCTCGTCAGCGGCATGAGCGCGCCGACCGTCAACCACTTGCCATTGGGGCATTCGTAGCGACGAAAGACCGGCAACCAGAGTTTCCCGTTCATGTGCCGGCTGGCCCCAAACCAGACACCACGACCGGCATCCTTGGGCGGTTGCCAGTCGATGCCTTGAAAAGCCGCTTCGGGCAATGCCCAGTGTTGCTGGCCGGCACTGACCATCAAGGGGCCGTTTTGCGGGTCGGAATCGACAAATCGCAGCAGTTCGGTGCCCACCTGCGCGTCCGTCAATGGCCAGTCCAGATTGAGCAAATGATTGGCCAGGGCATCCATGGCGAACGTGCGCTGTTCCAGCTCATTGGCCAAATGACCGGCAATCGCCGCCGCCAATACTTGCGTGCGAACAGTCATCGTCCGTTGCTGATCCTCAAAGTCGCGCCACAGGCTCAGGCTGCCCAGGCCGATAATCAGGCTGATCAACGCGATGCAACTGAACCAGATCAATAGGTAGGGGCGTGAGTCCGGGCGGATAGATGTTTTCAGGCGCGACACTCGCATAACAATCCGGAACTCAGATTCGACAAAAATAATGAGGAGGTACTGACCAACGCCTCGCAACGTGCCCCCTAACAATCGAGCAAGACTCGGTCAGCGGCGAATGTTCAGGCAGGCGGATTCACGTTCAGGAGGCGACTTTGGAATTCAGGGGGGCACACACTACTACGGAATTTGAAGGGGAGAATATTCGGGCCGACGTACGTTGCCAAAATGCATGTATGCCGTATCCATTGGCCGATGCACCAGTCGCCACAGTAATAGTGACTGGTCATACCGGTGCGATTATAGTCAATTCGATCGCCCTGCCGGGTCAGCCTTTTACTGTTCCGAACTAGACGGTTTTACCTATAGACAATCGGAATTTTTGGCTAGGTACATCATGTATTTCTGCTGCCTACCTCAATCCCAGTCTTCGCGGGCCCATCGAGCTGTCGCGACCATTTTTCAGTGATAACAATTTCAGGTCGCGACACATAGCTGCCATTAGCGAAAGGCATCTTCAGCCGAAAGCGGTCCTTTCTGATGGGTGGCTTTTCGCCGAAGGGGGCAGCTTGCACTGGTTTGTAGACTAGTACGCGAGTAGAGCGGCAGGCTCGAAAGCACCCTGTGCATGACAACCATCAAACCGGGTCGAATGAACGCTGCAACGGTGTGCTGCCGGCCTTTTTGTCTATTGCAACAAAGCGCGACTTTCCAAGGCAAGGAGAAGTTTGGAAGGAGCGCAGATTTTGGCATTACAAGTACGGGGGTTATTTGCTCAACGATGTGACTCATTGAGCGCCTACGCACCCGGCGCAAGAGGTCCCTGAGTCGGTCGCGCAAGCGACGCAGACTCATCGTCGCCACTCGCAACCTTGGCTGTTGATGCCAGCTCATTCCATAGCCCAAGTAATCACACATCCACGACCCGGCTACTCGGCTCTTTTCCCGGTTCAGCGTCAGTTTCAGGCGCTGACTCAGGAAGCGCTCGACGCCAGCCATCACCCGCGCGCCAGCACGACAACTGCGCACATAAATGTTCGCGTCGTCGGCATAGCGCACGAAGCAATGGCCCCGCCGTTCCAATTCGCGGTCGAGTTCGTTGAGCAGGATGTTCGACAGCAGCGGCGAGAGTACGCCGCGTACGATCTTGCATACTTTTTTCTCTGGTGCCTGAGCCAATCAACGTCTCGCTGGCGTTGAACCCGGGATCCGGATCAACCCGGAACACCACCAAAATTTCGTCCTTATGAATTTCGACTCGTTTGACCAGGCCACGGATGACCTCGCGCTTCGTGACGAAATCCACAGCACCCAATCGGTCATGGACAGCAGCGGCAAACTCTTCGAGACGATTAATGACGAGAAACAGCTCGCGTTGACCCACCTGATGACGCCGTGAGTCCTGAATCTGCCGATCAAGCTGTTCCAGACGGCTCTTCAAGTTTCGCATCTTTGGATCAAAGTCCATTTTGTCGATCATACCTTCGGCATAACTATCGATGAGCCGGGACTTGCCTTTCTCGAGTTGCAGTCGTTGTCGTTCCAGTGTGGCAGTATCAGGATCTGTTTTTTCTCTTTCTTCGAGGATTCCCAGCCGACGCTCATATTCATTCTTTACTCTTCCAGGATGGGCGAGCAGCTCAACAACCTGCCGCCACACCAGTTCATCAAGACGATCCGTTCGTATTTGCTGATTATCACAGACGCGTTCGCCACCAAAGCGGTAGGCATCGGTTCCAATGCAACGATAATAGGCATAGTTCCGACGTTGGCCTTTGACCGCTGCCTTGCTGACTTTTTTACCGTAATAGGCGTAGTGACAATGGCCGCAAACGGTCAAGCCCTGAAGCAGGTAAACTGCACCATGACCGCGCTGACGAGCCGATTTGCGATTTTCGGTAAGCTGTTCCTGAACCGACTGAAATAACCCTTCGCTGACGATTGCCGGTACGGATATCTCGACCCACTGACTTGGATCCGTACGTACGGTTGAATACCCCTTCCTGGGCACTTCCGCACTGTGGCGTTGCGCGCGTATCCGAGGTAAACGATCACGCGCCTGTGTTTTACCGAAAGCAGCTCGTCCCATGTACGCTGGATTTTGTAATAACCCCCACACGGTACTGCGATCCCAATACGGTTTACCTGAAGCGGTGACGGTGCCAGTAGCACCAAGACGCCGAACCACTTCGCCAATGCTCAGCCGCTCCATCCCAATCCATTGAAAGATGGCTCTGACCGTCGCTGCTTGCGCCAAGTCGATAACGTACTGTGCGGTGCGCCATCAAGTTGCTTACGAATGTAGCGATAACCGTACGGCGCAGTCGACAGCACATTGATGCTGCCGCGTCTGGCGCCATGAAGCTTGCCGCGACGATGGCGCTCCATGATTTTGGCACGCTCATACTCCGCAATCATGCCCTGCATCTGCAGCAGCAACGACTCCTCTGGCGTGACGCCAATGGCATGATTGAGGAACACGACCTCTACGCCGCACGCCGATAGTTCGTCCATCAGCAAGGCCTGGTGAGCATATTTTCGCGACAGCCGGTCTGGGGCCAGGACGTAGAGACGATCGACCAAGCCAAGTGCCGCGCGGTCTCTGAGCCGTTCCAATTGTGGGCGAATCAGCGTCGCGCCGCTAACGCCTGCGTCGACAAAGCGCATGTCTTCAGCAACCTGGGCTCCATCAGCCACAGATCCGCTCTGTCAACGCGGCAATCTGGCTTTCAATCGTGCCGCGTTTAGCCTGTTGATCAGAGGATACCCTCGCATAGAACGCCACCATCACAGCCTGGCTCATTGCTCACCTCGCTTGGCAGCACGATGTTTTTTGACAGAGGGTTGAGATTGTGGCGATTCTGAGGAAACCCGCGTTTCTGTCGGTTTTAGCTGCTCATAGACCCTCTCGAGCTGTTCACAAGAGAATCGATTTGGCTCAAAAGCCAAGCGAATACGCCAGACCCGCGGTTTTCGGCTCATGACTGAAGTCTCCCGTCAGTGGGGGCGATGACCTCAATGACGAGAACAATCTCGACGTCGGGGCATCCCGCATACCTCGGAGCAAAACTCTCCCTTGCGATGCGCAGCCCCCATTTTATCCGAGAGTAGTTTGCTCTATTGTTGCCGGCGCTAGCGGGCCGCCTTGCGGCGTCCCTTCCTCCCGGCGGCTGACGAGTCCGTCTGACATCGTTCCCGCTTCGAGATAACGACGGATCAGCGTGAGCACACGTTTATCTTCGATTTGACGCTCGATGTAGGCCATCAATACATCGTGGTTGACCCGATCAAAGAACTTCTCCAGATCAAGTTCCACGCACCAGCGGTGACCCGCCGCCACATGGGCGCGGGCGGTTTCGATGGCTTGATGAGCACTTCTGCCCGGACGGAAGCCGTAGCTATAATCCGAGAACAGTGGGTCGAAGATCGGCGTGAGCTGTTGCAGCAGAGCCTGCTGGATCAGGCGATCCACGACACTGGGAATACCCAGTTGCCGTGTTCCACCTTTGGGTTTGGGGATTTCGACGGCGCGTACACCATGCGGGTGATACTCGCCGGCCAGCAACCGGGCCTTGAGGGTCGGCCAATACTGTTTCACGTAGCCCGCCAATTCGGCGACCGTCATGCCATCGGCACCCGGTGCACCCTTGTTGCTGGCTACGCGCTGATACGCACGCCTGAGGTTGGCGGGTGCAAGCACCCGCGCCATCAGCGTGTCCGGCTCCGCGTTCGTCCACGTCACAGACGCCGTCGATGCTTGCGCCCTGTCAGCCGTCATCTTCGGATACCGTCCGGGACTTGGGGTAACAGTTTTCTCTTGGAGAATATTCTGCGTTTCAGCATTCGACGAGACTCTGACGCCTACTGGCGGCATAACCTGTTCAGCCCTTGGTGGCGGGGTTATTCGCCACTTACTACGGCTTCGACTGACTTCTGCACGCTCATCCCGTCGCCTCTCGACGCTCGGTAGCACACTGGCAAACGTGCAGATCTCCCAGGGTAATTCGCGCGACCTTCCTGCTTATGCCTGTCGGATTTACGTCACAGCGTCCCGTGCAAGTATTGGGCTTTGACGATTTGGGCCGTCTCACCCCGCTGCGCCGCCTCTATCCGCTTCCTGTTCGTCAGGCCAGCATTTTGCCTCGGGCTTCCTTCAGATTCGCAGTCGCCCGCGACACCCTTGCCTCTGGCTAACACTTCCCCTTGCCGGGTGTGAGAGGACTTGCACCTCCAAGTCACGAGCCTGGCCACCACAGCCAAGCTGGCTGCGCTTACGCGCAACGCGCCATGCCTGGCGCACCCCAAAAAAAGACGGCCCGAAGGCCGCCAAAGTACTGCATGGAGTTAGTTTGCGGGTGGCTGCTCAGGATGCATGCCGGCGTGCACCGGCGGTAGCAGCCATGCCGCCAGTGCCGGTAGCAACAGGATGGCGCCCCAAACATTGACCAGGAACATGAACGCCAACAGTACGCCCATGTCAGCCTGAAACTTGAGGGTGGAAAACACCCATGTGGATACGGACACCGTCATTGTCATGGCGGTGAACAACGAGGCAGTGCCACGTTGCTTTAGCGCTTCGACAAACGCCTGACGCAGGTCCGAATGACGTGAATGCATTTCGTGCTTGATCCGCTCGAACAAGTAAATGCCGTAATCCACGCCGACCCCGACGCCCAGTGCCACCACCGGTAGCGTGTTGACCTTCAGACCAATACCCAGCCATGCCATCAACCCGTTGCACAGCACCGTGACCAGCGCCAGTGGAAGGATGATGCACAGGGTGATACGCAGCGAGCGAAAGCTCAGCAGGCAGAGTAAGGTCACCGAGCCGAAAAGCGCGAGGTTCACCCACTTGTCCGCCGCCTCGACCGCCTCATTGGTCGCGGCCATTACCCCGACATTGCCACTGGCCAGTTGAAAACGGAGGTCATCGCCGTCGTGGGTTACCTTGAACGCCTTGATCCGTTCGATGATGTTGCTGATAGTCGAGGCCTGGTGATCTTCGGTGTACAGCGAGATCGGCATGGCACTGCAGGTGGAGTTCATCAGTTCATTGCCAAGGCGCGTAGCGAACCCCACGCCTTGGGCAATTTGCGCCTGCTCCTCCGGAATGGTGCGCCATTTGATGAAGGTTTCCGCGTAGCCCTGGGTGATCTGCCCGACATAGCCCGCCAGCCCTCGCACCGTACCGACACCCGGGGTCTGCTTCATCTCGAATTCGAAATCTTCGACTTTGCCCAGAATGTTGCGATCAACACAGGGCGACTCGTTGCCCTTTGCCTCAACCACCACCTGCAACAGGTCAACGCCGATGGCGAAGTTACGGGTGACCATCGCCACGTCCTGGTTATAACGCGAATCGGCACGCAGCTCCGGGACACCCTGCCCCGTGTCTCCCACCTTCAACTTTCCCGCCTGCCACATGCCGACGCCGAGCAGAACCATCGCAATCAGGATGACCGGCACACTGCCCTTGCGGGTTGCCAATCCCCCCAGGTGCTCCCACAACCAGTCCCCAGAGGTTTCCTTGCCCCGCAGGCGCTCGGCATCCTTGGCCGAAATACGCATGTAAGACAGCAGGATCGGCAACAGCAGTTTGTTGGTGAGGATCATCAGGCTGACCCCCAAGGTAGCGGTGATGGCCAGTTCCCGCACCATCTCGATCTGCACGAAGGCGATTACCAGAAAACCCAGTGCATTGGCCAGCAGTGCCATGGCACCTGGAATGAAGAGTTTCTGGAAGCAATTGCGCGAAGCGGTAATGCTGTCGTGACCACGCAACACCTCCAGTTTCCAGGCGTTGGTCATCTGCACCGCATGGGAGACACCAATGGAGAAAATCAGGAACGGCACCAAAATCGACATGGGGTCGAGGGCCAACCCCAACAGCGGCAGAAGACCCAGTAGCCATACCACCGGGACCATGGCGCAAACCAACGCCCAGGACGTCAGCATCAGCGAACCGCAATACCAATAAAGCAACAGTGCGGTGATCACGAAGGCCACGGCGAAGAACAGCAGCACCCCGGCGGCACCGTCTGCGATATCCCCGGTCGACTTGGCGAAACCAATGATGTGCACGCTGACGCCATCTTTTTCGTGCTTGGCGCGAATCGCCTCCAGGGACTTGCTGACAGCTTGCAGATCCAGGCGTAAGCCGGTCTCCGGGTCCACTTCCTGCAAGTTCGCCACCACCATGGCGGCGCTCAAGTCATTGGAGACGATACGGCCGACCCAATCGGACTTCAGCACATTTTCGCGCACCGCCTTCAGTTGCTCTGGAGTACCGGAGAAGTCGGCCGCAACAATGTTGCCGCCCCTGAAGCCGTCTTCTACCACCTCGTTGTAGCGCACATTGGAGGTGAACAACGAAGTGACCGAGCTACGCTCGACGCCCTTGATGTAGAAAACTTCCTCGGTGACCTGATGCAAGCTCTCCATGAATCCGGGGTCGAAGATCTCGCCCTTTTCGTTCTTCAACGCCAGCAATACTTTGTTGGCGCCGCCGAAAACCGACTGATACTTGAGAAAGGACTGCATGTACTCATGCTGCAGCGGGATCATCTTGGAAAAGCCCGCCTCCACACGCAGCCGTGTGGCGGTGAAGGTAAACAGCAGCGTCAATAGAATGAAAAAAATCAGAAGCGGGCGACGCAAGTGAAAAATCCACCAGGACACCTGACCGACCAGACTACGGGAGAAGTGGTGGCGGTCGAGCACCTGAACGTCGCCCACAAGCTCGAGCCCCTGATTGTCGTGGTACTTACTCATAGAAACCTCAATTGGCTGTCGCTTGCGTCAAGCTCAGAGACTGAACACCGGCATCGCCCACGGCCAGGGCACCGCCGGTCACCGCAACTATCTGCGAGAGCCCGCCACGGGCGGTGTGACTCAGCTCAAAGCTTTTGCCATCGTCGTTACTCAGTGCCAGTAGCCCGGCATTGCCGACCAGGGCGATACGCCCGTCAGGCAAAACCTGCCCCCCTTGCAGTGCAACCTTGGCGTCCAGGGGAATCAGCTGCCAGGTATCTCCCTGATCGTTTGAGCGATACAGATTGCCGCGCATGCCGAAAGCCAACAGCGCACCACTTGGCGTCTGCAGTCCGCCAAAAAAAGAACCCTCGTAAGGGGATTGCAACGCTTCCCAGTTCAGCCCCAGGTCACGCGAGCGCAGCAAGGTGCCGGACTCGCCGAAAAGAAACAGGTCACCACCGACCTTCAGCACTTTGGCGATGTGCCGATCAAAGTTCTCCCCCATCACCGTTTTCTTGCTCCAGCTCAAGCCAGCGTCGACGGATTCCAGATAGTGACCGAATGCGCCATAGGCGACGAAATGCTGGCCGCCCAGGTAGGTGACACCGAACAGCGAATCATGACCGATACCGTCCACCCCTACGGCTGTCCATTGCTGACCGCCATCGGTGGTGCGCAACAGGGTCGCGCCATGTCCAACGGCGATGCCCAGTCGGTCGTTGGCGAACGCAAGCCCGGTCAGCGTTCGATCGGCTGGCGTATGAATGCCCTGCCAATGTTGCCCATCGTCCGCGGAACGAAGGATCCAGCCGCGCTCGCCGGCACTGAACAGTTGACTGCCCACACGCTGGATATCGAGCAGGATGATTCGCTGTGAATTGATCCCGGTCTGGATCGAGCCAGGCGTCTCGGCATGTACAGCAGATGCCGCGATGAGTGCCGCCCACAACACCCTGTGAACGGACTTGCCCAAAATAGCCATTGGCCGCTCCTCTCTTGTATTTGTAATCGACGACCCGCAATCGGGTCGCCTTGAGACTGCCTGAGGGCTTAGTGACCAGCGCGACGCAGGGCATCGGGCTGGAAGTCGGCCTGACGCCCCTTGACGCCGAACTTCCAGGGTTGCTTGACCTCATTGTCCAAGCCCGAGACCATGTAGTTGCCGTTGCTCAGGTCATGGAAGATGTTGGCGCGGTACCACGGCACACCGACGTCATAGAACTGGATCATCGGGTGCACGCCAATGCGCCATAGCTGGCCGCGAGTGTCGTAGGCGTCTTCGAGCAACACGGTCCAGCTGTCCTCGTCGAGATACATCACGCGCTTGCCGTAGATATGCTTCTGCCCGGCCTTGAGCGTGCCCTCGACAACCCACGTACGGTGGAGTTCGTAGCGCATCAGGTCGGCATTGACGGTGCCTTTTTGCAGGATGTTTTCGTATTTCAGCGACTTATCGGACAACTTGTAGTCGTTGTACGGAACATAGATTTCCTGCTTGCCAACCAGTTTCCAGTCATAGCGGTCGGGCGCGCCGTTATAGCCGTCGTACTGGTCGGTCACCCGCATGCTCTCGGTGCCATCGCTGACGTTGTCATACGCCAGATCCGGCGCGCGGCGCACACGACGTGCACCGGCGTTGTAGATCCAGGCCGAGCGCGCTTCCTTGACCTGGTCCACCGGTTCACGCACCAGGTAGACCGTGCCCTGCAACGTGGCCGGTTCGAGGAAGTAGCCCAGGAAGGAAAACAGGTGGTTGTCCATACTGCGATCCATGTTCTGGTCGAACACGCGGTTCTCGCGGAACCCGACCTTGTAGAACTCGCCGCTGCTACGTACCGGGAACCAGTGATAGGTCCGCTCGAAGCCACCGCCCAAGTAGCGAACCAAGTGGTTCCAGATTGCTTCCTGACCGTTCTTCGGGATCGGGAACGGTATGTTCGAGCCATTGAGGTTGCTCAGACCGAAACCCTGCAACTCGACCTGAGTGGACTGAGTCTTGGCTTTGGCGGTGACTTCAGCCGGCAGTGCGGCAGTGCGCCGGGTCTGGTAGATCGGCATCTTGAAGTTGTCATACTTCTTCAACAAAGCCAGGGTGCCGGGCGACAGCTTGTCTTTGTATTGATCGGCATTGGCCGCGGTGATCACCATCTGCGGTTTGTCTTGCGGGAACGGATCAACGTAGCCCTTCTCCGGACTCCAGCCTGCCGGAGGAGCCGTCAGGCCGCCCTGCCAGGCTGGAATGCTGCCATCGGCATTGCCGGCCTTCTCGGCGCCAACCGGAGTGAGGTCGTTACCAAGGCGCGCAGCCTCTGCGTCGGTCAATTTGGCGAAAGCGTCGTTCCCGCCAAGCAACAGTGCGATGGCAATAGCCAGGGCACGCGGGGTGTGGCAAGTCTTTATTGTTTTCATGCCTTGTTCCTCATCAGAACTTGTAGCTGTAATTCATCGAGTAGTAGTCCCGGTCACGCAACGGGTCGTACTTGGCGTCGTTGTTGTACGTCACATAGTTGAACTCCAGGCTGTGGGCCTTCAGGTAGTCGAAACGAACTCCGGCACCGACGGTAAACCGGCCTTCGTTGAACTGACCGTCCATCGAAACCCCTTCCACGTCCTGCCCCAGAAACAAACTCGGGTAAGTGCTGACGCCTACGCCCAACAGGTCCGGGTACTCCAGTTGCCCTCGCAATCTGTAGCCCCAGGCGAAGTCGGTGATGTAACCGTCGTTCTTGCAGCCGTCGGGTTGCGGGTTGGTCGCAGTGCCGCAGAGGTTCCCGCCATAGCTGGGCGCCGAACCCGGGCCAAAGATGAAACCGCGACCGTAACGAATGTCGCTGTCACCCTGAGGGATGTCGTTCCACTGGAAGGCCACTTCACCGGCCACCTGCAGACTCGATGCGCCCAGAACGTTGGGGAACAGGTTGATGCCGTTGATCTGCAGCTGGGTTTTATCGAAGCGGTCATACCCGGTGATATAGGCATTCGGGCCAGCGGCTCGCGCGCCCGCGCCTTGCGGCCCCACCCCTTGGGCAGCGGCGGCAAGCAGGTCGTTGCCGTTACGTTGTACCGGCGTGTTTGGCGAGTAGCTCAGTTCCGCACCGACCGACCAACTGGCCAGCGTTGTGGCGGCGCTCAGACCATACAGGTGGATGTCTTCGGGATACTCCCAGAAGGCAGTCGTCGAGGTCGCACCGAACGGCAGATTTTCATGGACCTGCACCGGGTTGAGGAATGGTGCGCGCGCCCCGGCGGGAATCCGGCCCCAATCGCCGCTTTGGGCGGAAATGATTGGCGTACGCGAGTGGATGGTCATGGCGTAGGCACCAAGCTCCGTGTCGATCGATTCGACCAGATAGTGCAGCGCCACCCCCCATTGCCCCGAATCCCGGGCTTCATCGCCAGTGCTCAGTGGGACGTTCATGCCATTGCGAAAGCCGACCGGGTTGCTGACGTTAGGCAGCGATGTGGCCATGGTGCAACCACCCGGATGAGTGGAAATGATGGTTTCGGTGGTCGACCAGTAGTTGCCACAGCCCTCAACGGCAGTAGGTTCCCACTTGAACTGGTAAAACGCTTCCAGCGACAGCCCGTCACTCAAACCGAAGCTGCTGGAAATCATCCACACCGGCAGCAACGCTTCCTTGACCTCGGTGCCCGGACGGCGCAGTGAAGGAACGTCGATCGGGTTGATCTGGTTGAGCCCCTGAACAAAGATGCTCTCGCCCCAGTTCAGCACCTGGCGACCCAGGCGCACCTGCAGCGGGTGATCGTCCAGGTGGTAGGTGTCGTAGACGTAGGCGTCGAGCAGGTAAACGCCTTTGTTCCTTTGCAGGTCGTCAAAGCCATTATCGGACAATGGCTTTTTCTGGTAACCATTGGCCTGGTTGCCGAAATGCACGTCTTCGTCTTCCAGCGCCTGGTCGTACCAGCCCTTCACGCGCAGCATGCCGCCCATGTCGCCGTTGTGCAGGTTCAGTTCGGTGAGGAACTTGCCGATGGTAGAGAACCGGTCGCCGCGATCGTAGTTGAGGTTGCCGCCATCGGTATTGGAACCGCCCAGGCCGTCGTTCTTGCCGATCACCTGTCCGTCGAGTCGACTGTACAACTCGTTATCGCGCCCTTCGGCGCGCCAGCTGCTGCCAACGGAAAGTGTGGTGTCGAGGCTCCCCGACCAACCGCTCTCGGTATCAAAATTGAATGCCTGGGCATTGCCGGCGCCCACTCCGAGAATTCCAAGCACGACTGCCTGACCAAGCTGATGCCGGACAAAGCCTGTTTGTGGCGAACTTATTCTTATCATTGTTCACATTCCTAAATAATCCCGACGCTACGGTTCAATCCACCACTCTTTGGCTCTTGGATTCCCTGTGAAAAAACCTCCCTCCCCAACCACCCCGGCCGCCAGAGACTGGCCGGACAAGTAAACATTGACTGCACAACGCTTAACCCTCCCGAGATGGGAGGGGGTTGGGAGGGAGGCAGGAAAGAGGGGGGGGGG